>NZ_AP025481.1:600000-1200000 GCF_024347435.1 Vibrio cyclitrophicus | reverse complement strand
GTAGATGAACGTGCCAGTCGTCAGGACGAGTAATCGTAAGTTGTGTCATTGAAGGCTCCCACCAATTGAAGTGTTATGTAGTTGGAGCCTAAACTCGGCGAAATCTGTGAAAGCAATCGCTTACGTTTAGGCGACAGGATGATAGTGGAAAAGCACTTTCATTTCATCCTATTTTTAACTCTTCAGGGTTAGGAGCCTGTTTTTATAGGTATTTATTCTGTATTAGATTAGTCGAAGGGCTAGCGAGTGGCGACCCATAGTCCGTGAATCATTCCTGGCACCCAGAAAAAGAAAGTGAGGACGATGTTAATCAGTAAATCTTTACCTGCGCCGCGAGCGAAGAACACCCCAACAGGCGGGAGCAGGACACATAAGATGATAATGACGAGTTTGTTCATGATAAATCCTTTTTATTCAATGAAAGTTTAATGCGATACCGTGTTCAAATTATAGAACGTATGGAGAGTGTTAATACATTGCTGTTTTTATGTATATGGGATACTAGGATAAACATCTCAAGATAATAGCTTGGTATCAAGTGTTTAGTGCTTGTCAGTTTATCTATTTATAACCATTTGTTAGCATTAGGACAAATAACAAAACATTGGAATCGTTATGTCGCAGCTACCGTCAGATCAAAAGGCTTCAGAGCAAGTGCCTTCTCTATCTCAAATCAATGTGTTTCCGGTTAAATCAGTAGGTGGGATTTCACTCTCTTCTGCTTGGGTCGAAAAACAAGGTCTCACCTTCGACAGACGTTTTATGTTAGCGCTAGCTGACGGTTCAATGGTGACGGCCCGTAAGTATCCGAAAATGGTCAAGGTATCTTCAAGTTTGCAGCCTGATGGTTTGATTTTTACTTATGAAGGTAAAGAGCCGCTGCGTTTAAAGTACACAAGCTTTAAGATGCAAGAGGCGCCAGCAACGGTCTGGAAAGACAGTTTCACGGCGTATACGACCAACGACGAAGCTGACGATTGGTTCAGTGAAGTGTTGGGGGTTCGAGTTGAGCTTCTGTTCTCTGGAGATCAATCGAATCGTGTTCGTGAAAAGCTCGGTCACAATGTGAGCTTTGCCGACGGTTACCCAATGTTAGTGATTAGCCAAGCCTCTCTTGATGAACTCAATCGTCGTAGTCCTGAAACTCATTCGATGGATCAGTTCCGCACCAACTTTGTTGTTTCTAATACCGAAGCATTTGCTGAAGACGGCTGGAAGCGTATACGAATTGGTGAGGTTGAATTTGAATCCGTTAAGCCTTGTGAACGGTGCATTCTCACAACGGTTGACGTTGAACGTGGTGAGTTTAGAGAAACAAAAGAGCCGCTTAACACTTTTTCTAAATTTAGAGCCAACGAGCGTGGTGGCGTTTTCTTTGGTCAAAACCTAGTTGCTAAAAATGAAGGTTTAGTCAAAGCAGGTGATGTCGTTGAAGTATTAGAAACTAAAGAGAAAGAGCACTACGAAGATACTTGGATAGAGTCGTTACATTTAACCTGTGTTGAGCGTGAAGAGATTGCACGTGATTTTACAACTTTTTGGTTAGAGCCTGCGAAAGAGAATCACGCATTACCAAGTTATCAACCTGGTCAGCATTTGCCGATTGAAATGGTTATTGATGGCGAGACGGTTTCACGTCGTTACACACTGTCTTCAAGCCCATCACGATTGGGCCGTTTAGCTATATCAGTTAAGCGTGTAGATGATGGTCAAATTTCTAACTGGCTCAATGATCACTTTCACGTAGGCGATACCTTAGTCGCGAAAAATCCAGATGGTGCATTTTATTTAGAAGAAAATCCAACGCACCCGTTACTGCTTTTGTCTGCCGGTAGCGGTGTAACCCCAATGTTGTCGATGCTTCGTTATTTAGCTGATCATGGTCAAATCGATGATGTGGTTTTCTATCACCAATGCAGCAGCGAAGAGGATATTCCTTATCAAGCTGAGATTGATAAGATTGCCAGCGAGCATACCGGTCTGCGTGTGATTTATTCTTTGAGTCAGCCAACCAAAGAATGGGATGGTTTGTCTGGGCGCTTGAGTGTGTCGCATATCGCTAAAATTGAAGAACTGCACAAGCGCCAAGCGTTTGTGTGTGGCCCTGATGGTTTTATGGATAACGCAAAAAAATTGTTAATTCAAATGGGGCTTAACCCTCAGCATTACCATCAAGAAGCATTTGGTGTTGCCCAATCCACTGATGAAACTGTGAAGCAACTGCAGTTGAGTGTAAACGGCTACTTGTTTGAAGGTAATAACCAATCAACGCTTCTAGAACAGGCAGAGTCGGCGGGTGTGCCTATTGCTTCTAGCTGTCGTGCTGGTTTTTGTGGCGCGTGTAAAGTGACACTTGAATCAGGGCAGGTTCACCAACCTGACGTACCAGCACTGCAAGAGCATGAACGTAACATGGGCCAGATACTGGCGTGTTGCAGTGTTCCGCAAACGGATATCGAAGTTGTGGATTAGCGACTCGTTAGACCATAAAAAAGTGCCTCAAGTAGAAAAGGCCTGAAGTTCGTCTAGATGAACTTCCGGCCTTTTTGGTTCTTACTGCGTTGCTAGTTGTATAATCCCACTAGCTTTACGTTATCACTAATTAACTAAAATTAATCGTAGATCGTTGGGATAGGTTGACGCTTGTGCTGTGTTGCTTTGTAGATACTAACTAAGCGATCTGATACATCTTGAGACACTTCTTTGCCTTCAAGGAAATCGTCGATCTGATCGTAAGAAAGGTTCAATGCTGCTTCATCAGCTTTCTGTGGGTCCAGTTCTTCTAGGTCAGCGGTTGGGGTTTTCTTCACCAGCAATTCTGGGGCACCTAATGTTGCAGCCAGTTCACGAACTTGTCGTTTGTTCAAACCGAACAGAGGAGCCAAATCACATGCGCCATCGCCGTGCTTAGTGTAGAAACCAGTGATGTTTTCTGCTGAGTGATCGGTACCAATAACAAGACCACCGACGTAACCTGCGATTTCGTATTGTGCGATCATGCGAGCTCGAGCTTTCACATTGCCTTTTACAAAGTCGATTTTCGCCGAATCTGTTGGTAATAAGCCTGTGCTTTCTAAAGCAACATGAGATGCTGCGTGAAGCCCATCAACGCCCGCCTTAATGTTTACAGAAACGGACTGAGAAGGCTGGATGAAAGACAGAGCAAGCTGTGCTTCATCTTCATCTTTTTGCTCGCCATAAGGTAAGCGAACAGCAATGAATTGATAGTCGTTACTGCCAGAGCTTTCATTCAGGCTATCAATTGCCATTTGTGCTAAACGGCCACAGGTTGTTGAGTCTACACCGCCGCTGATACCAAGGATCAGAGACTTGCAGCCTGACTGTTGTAGTTTCGTTTTAATAAAGTCCACACGACGAGTCACTTCGAAGTGAGGGTCAATTGAAGGTAGTACGCGCATTTCATCACGAATTAACTGTTCCATTCGTATTCCTTTCCTGCAAGCAAATTAAAAATCTAGTGTTATCATACCTAAATCATTCGATTTAAAAACCTCTTTGCACAAGCTTAGAAAGAGAAGGCAGTAATTAATAATGGAAAAAATAGCCATTTTCGGTAGTGCGTTTAATCCACCGAGCTTAGGGCATAAAAGTGTGATTGATTCGTTGGCTCACTTTGACAAGATTCTACTGGTACCAAGCATTGCCCATGCTTGGGGAAAAGAGATGCTAGACTTTGATACGAGATGTCAGCTTGTCGAGGCGTTTATCTCTGATTTATTGCTGGATCAAGTTGAACTGTCATTAGTTGAGAAAGGACTATTTACTCCTGGTGAAAGTGTCACGACCTATGCCGTCCTTAGTCAGCTTCAAAAGCAGCATCCAGAGGCCGAACTGACCTTTGTCATCGGGCCTGATAATTTCTTTAAGTTTTCATCGTTTTATAAATCAGATGAAATAACAGAACGCTGGTCTGTTATGGCTTGCCCCGAAAAAGTAAAGATTCGAAGCACTGATATTCGCCACGCTTTGCAAAATGGGAGCAATGTAGCAAAACTGAGTACAAAGTCAGTTACAAGAATATTGCAAGACAGTGAACTGTATACAATAATATAGATTCACTATTTTAAGAGGTCTGATGACTATGCTGAAGGGCGCGATACCAGCGACGTTAATTATTGCTGCATGCAGTATGCCTGCGTACGCTGATTGTGATTTTTTTAGTTTAGATTCGATCATGCTGACTTCTGGTGATGAAAATAGTTGTCTAAATTTTTCTACTAGCATCGAATCTTTTGGTCAGCGTATGCTAGAAATCAGTGGATTTTCAGGCGGAGACTCAGAGAGTAAACCTGACTATTGGTCCGATTGGGTTATCCAAAGTAAAGATTCCCCTCTGTTAACACAAAGCCTTGAATCAAACTATGTTGGCTTGGGGATGTGGTTCCCTGAAGATCTGGAAGACGAGCAATATGACATGTCTACAGAAGAATGGTTAATGAACCATGGTCTTCAGTTGAGTATCGGTTTTGGTGAGAAAGTAGAAGGGCAACCTCGTATGCGCTTTGATTACCGTTGGCATGACTCACGAGACGCAGACTTGATGATGCAGGTTGAATTGCCATTCTAGACCGAAAGGCCATTAGTCGATGTTGAGATGCGAAGAATTCAAAGTTGAAATGTTAAGAATTAAAAAAGCCGCAAAAACTGAGTTTTTGCGGCTTTTTAGTATCTAGTGTTTTTGGCTTGGTTTAATAGTTAGCTCATAGACTGGTTTACGTCTGAATTTAGTGAGTAAAGAACGGGGACCGGACTCTTTTGTCTAGAGTTCTTCACCGAACACTAGCATACACAGTTGCTCAAACTCCTCTTCCTTACCTGAGAACAAGTCATCAATCACCAACGCACGCTTTTGACCTGATTGCATGCGTTTCTTTGCTTCCCTCATTACCATCACCAAGGTGTGTTCTTGTGGCAGGTTAGAGTCATCAATATTCCATTGATTGAATCGCTGAGACAGGGCGCTTTCGCAAAGTAATGGTTTGAACGCTAACACTTCTTGTTTAAGCACAGAAAGCATATCTTTGAATGCTTGCTCGGTATTATTAGCATTTGAAGCGCGAGCTTTGGTTATCTCTAGTTTTTCTAATAGCGCCGAAGACAGGTTCGCTTGAGTGATGTAACCCGCTTGTCTTGGGAAAGAATCCGTTAAACGCACAGAAAAATCGACACGATTAATTTGGGTATTTGGAAAGTAGGTCAGTGACGTTAAGCAGTCATAGGGAATCCAGATACTTTGACCTGGCTCAACGGCATACTCTTGTTTACCTAGCTTTATCAAAACCAAGCCACTTTGAACCGATACAAGGCTATGTTTAAGTACTTTCTTGCGTGGTGTGATCACCAAGTGTGAAAAGTAAGCCGATGTATATTCAATAGCGAAGTTCATAGATAGTACCTTAATTTTGGGGCGTCAAGATTACCGTTAATCTGTAAGAATGCCAACAATAACAGGGGATTTTCAATGTTTCTGGTCTGACCTTGTCAAAAGTATGGGCTCTGTAGCTGCGAGAAGTCAAAACAACGCGTAGAATGAGCCAGCTTTTTATTATATGAATTAAAAAATGACCTCTCCAAGCGATCCATATGTTGATATTCGTCCTTACGGCGATGATGAAATTCCTGCGGCACTAAACCGTCTTATTAATGATGAAGAATTTATCAGTGCGATTTTGCACTACCGTTTTTCAAACCATGCGTCTTGGTTCAAAACGTTAATGAGTCCAATTCTACGCGTTTACTTAAAAATGAAGTGGAGCAAGCTGACTAGCGTCGAATCCATTCAGATTGAAGTGAAAAAATACTTACGTGACACGCTAGCTAAAACCACCAATGGTGTGACATACACTGGCTTAGAGTCATTGGATACTGATCAAGCTTACCTGTTTGTATCAAACCATCGTGACATTGCTATGGATCCTGCGCTAGTTAATTACGCTTTGCATCAAAAGAACCATCAGACTTGTCGTATTGCTATTGGTGACAACCTATTGAAGAAGCCATGTGCGACTGAATTGATGCGTCTAAACAAGAGCTTCATCGTAAAACGTTCTCTGAAAGGGCCGCGTGAAATGATGAAAGCGTTAAGCCAGCTTTCTTCTTACATTAAGCACTCTTTAGAAACGGGTAACTCTATCTGGATCGCTCAAAAAGAAGGCCGAGCTAAAGATGGTAATGATTTCACTGAGCCAGCAATTCTAAAAATGTTCCACGTAGAAGGACGTAAGCAAAAAATCGCATTCCCTGAATATGTGAAGTCGTTGAAGATCGTGCCTGTTGCTATTTCATACGAAAACGATCCGTGTGACACCGCGAAAGCGATAGAACTTTTTGAGAAAGACGTAAACGGCAGTTATGAAAAGGGTGAATTTGAAGATATCGAAAGTATCATTCAAGGCATTATCGGTAACAAAGGGCGCGTGCACGTTGGTTTTGGTCAGGTTATTGACCAAGACTTTGATACGCCTGAAGCGCTTGCCGAAGAAATCGATCGTCAAATACACGATAACTACAAACTGTTCCCAGTAAACTTATTAGCAGCCGAAAAAGAAGATGACTCAATTACAGATTCGGTTAAAAAAGAGTTTGAAGAAAAGTTATCGATCTTGCCACAAGGTGCTCGTCAGTACTTGATTGATAGCTATGCGAACCCTGTGAAGAACATTGGTTAGTTCGCGTTCACTTATGGCTAGTTTGCTTATGATGATTAGGCGAACGAGCGCATTAGCTAACTAACAAGTGAATGAATTAAAAAAAGGAGCCTTGGGCTCCTTTTTTGTGTCTGGTTTTGGTCTTTTATTGCCCATAAGAACAAAAAACGAACTTCGTCTAAACTAGCGAGCAACAGCACCGCCGAGTTCTAAATTGGTTGGCCATGTCGTCACGGCGTTACCACCTAGATAGATATTGCCTTTGACCGTCATGGTGTCTGGAAACTCGGTAATGGCAGAGCCGCCAATATACAAATCACCGTCAATGACGATACCGTTTGGAAGTTCCGTCAAAGGAGTTCGAATGACGCTTAAGTCACCTTTTACTCTAAAGCCATTTGGAAGCCTCTGTAGTGGAGTATCTGTGAGATTAATAAATCCACCGACGCGCACACCTCTTGGCCAACTGGTGATTTGGCTGCCAATCAAGTCGGCGTAGCCCTTTATCTTAATGCCTGTAGGAACTCTTGTCAGTTGGCTGTTAGACGCTTTAAGACTGCCGTTCACTTCTAAACCTTTCGGTAAACGGGTAATTGCGGTGTTCTCTATATTTAGATTACCATCAACAATCAGGCCGCTAGGAAGTGATGTGTACGGCTTATTACGTAAATATAAGTTTCCGTAATTATCCAAATGGTTCAATATTTGATACTGATCGAGGGGTTCTGCTGCCACATTTGTTATGGTTAAATAACCAATAATAAGTGCAATTATTCGGATCATAACAAGCTTCTTTATTACGATAAACGATAACACTATAATGAAAAAATTATTCTCGCCTAGTGTTTTACTCATTTATTGGTAGGTAAAAAAGGAATAGAACGACAATGATAGGTAAATTTTGGGTTGGAACAAAGCGTCAAACTTTACAGGCTTTTATGCTTCTAACTTCTATGTGTTGTTCAATATCAGCGAATGCTAATAAAATAATATCAACGCCCGCAAAAGCAGCTGTGGTCGTCACTCAGAGTAGTTCACAGCAACGAGTTTGTTATTACAATGATAAGGCTTATAGCATAGGTGCTGTCGTTGAGGTTTCAGGAGTGGTGATTAAATGTACAGCGGAAAATGATTTTGAAACTAATGGGGCACTTGGTTGGGTTGAAATGATAAAAAAAGACGAGCAGTAAGCTCGCCTTTTTATTTGTATGAATATTGATGCTTATATTAACGCGCTAAAGAGCGAGTTTTAAGTTCAAAAATAATTTTTTCAGCGCTGACTTCAAATTTAAAGCGCGCTTGCAATTCAGTGCTATCTTCTGTCATCTCTGACGCTTCAAACTCAACATTGCTAGACACTTGTTTTGCTAACTCAACGTACTTAGCAAACTCAGCTTCAATAAGGGCTTTAGAGCTACCGTAAACCTTTACTTCAGCAACTTCGTCGCCTTCTTTAATGATAAAGCCGATTTCACCTGCACAACCGCAAGCTTCGCATACATCATTGTTACCGTTATCTTGGCTCATAAATAATCCTCTTACAAAGTCTGAGGTTATTCTAACGAGCAATTTGAACGGTATCTACAAAAATTAAAATCTTTGAACTAATTTATACTGGTATGCTATGTTGTTTGTTTAGAGGTGAAATGAATATCAACATTCGCGACGCAAAATATGTATGTGATCTCCATCATGTTTTGTCGAAGATTAATGTTATTAATTTGTCAGAATATCATTCACTTAGTTGCACCAGGAATGATTTTATAAGACTATCTATCGCTTGATAGGTATTTATACAATGAATTTTTCGTTGGGTATTTCATATTCTAAGTAGTTATTTAAAATTGCAGACTTAGGATCGTAAGGTGATTATTCGAAGAATAATTAGACAAAGCGTCCAGAGAGGCGTCACTGTAGAATTATTCGTACATAGTATTTGTGTGAAATTAGTTATAAATACTTGCGAAAAAATACCTTGCTCACATAATGCTGATAACGATTTGCATTCTGACTTCATTTGATTGAGTTAGATGGATTTACAAAGAGAAGAGCCTGAATATGCCAAAGCGTAGTAAAGAAGATACAGAAATCACTATCCAGAAGATCATGGATGCCGTTGTAGACCAGTTGCTAAGGTTGGGTTACGACAAGATGTCATACACGACGTTGAGTCAGCAAACGGGCGTTTCTCGTACAGGTATAAGCCACCATTTTCCAAAGAAAACTGACTTTACAGCTGCACTAGACGGTCGTATTTTTAAGATGTTCATGGAACACATTGACTTTGAAAATGGTCTTGACGCATTTTCGGCTAGCTGGGTTAGCGCACTTGAAGACGCTGAATTCCTGGCTATCTTACGTCTACTTTTCCATCATATCGTTACAGCTGAAAGCGCGCACGAATTTGCTGCAAACGGTATTGATCGTCTATACAAACTGACGGAAACTCAGTTTGGTGAGACTAGCGGTAAAGAACTAGAGTGGTTGATTGGCAAGTCATTAATTCGTATGAGCCAATAATCAACACGCCATAAAAAAAGCTCCTGAGGGGGCTTTTTTTATGGCTGTAATTTCACTTTTCATTACTCTCCTCTAATGTATTGGTCTTGTTTTCGTCGGTTTACTTCCGTCTTGATAGCGTTTATTTCTTTTCTTTTTATATGCTTACGTTTTCCATGCCTTTACTAATAATGGTCAAATCTCCGTACCACCAACGGCTATGGTTCATATTTAGAGCCTCAAACGCTTAGGATGAGACGTTTGGACTTTATTGCTATGGTTGCTAATAAAGTTGAGTTTGAGACGCGAGAGAGGCTATGAGCCAATAAAAAAGCCTCGAAAAAATCGAGGCTTAGTATGACTTAGTTGTTATTAAGAACGAATGCTTGAAATGAGTAGGCCTTAAACCGAGCTTATTGAGCGGGGTGAACTTGAGGAAAACTCATGGTTGGGTGCTTTTCTACGATACTCTTATAGCCATATACATCCTCAATCATCGAAGGTCTAAGTGCCTCCCAAGGACTACCATCGCAAATCAAGTTCCCGTTTTTTAAGACTACCAATCTATCTGAGTATTGTGCGGCTAAGTTAAGATCATGTAGCACGACGATAACAGCAGCATTGTGATTGTCGGCTAACTCTCTCGCGATCTTTAAGGTGTTGTGCTGGTGGGCGAGATCCAGTGCAGACGTAGGCTCATCCAGCATTAATATGCATTGATCACCAGAATAGTGAAGCTGAGTTAACACTCGAGCCAAGTGAACTCGTTGTTTTTCACCGCCAGATAGAGAAGGGTAGAGCCTTTCACTTAAGTGAGTCACATCGGCAACATCCATTTTTTTGCTAGCAATGCTTTTGAGGTTTTTGTGGGATTCTTGCAGAGGGATTCCACCAAGTTCAACAACTTCATGTGCTAGGAAGGGGAAGGTTAACGTACTGTGTTGAGGAAGCATAGCCAGATGCTTTGCAAGCTTATGAGAAGGCCACTTGTCTTTAGTGTGTCCAAAATATTGGATATCACCGTTGCTTGATATTTCTTGGCACAAGGCTTTGAGTAGTGTGCTTTTACCCGCGCCATTTGGCCCAAGCAGTGTGGTTACCTTTCCCGCTTCAACCTCAATAGAAACGCCATCTAATATCACTTTATTGCCGAACTTCACTTCGATATCGGTCGCTTTTAACGCTGAAGGAAACATTAAAGGATTCTCCCTTTCTGTTGAAATAGTAGGTACAGGAAGAACGGTGCGCCGATTATTGCGGTGACAATACCTACAGGTAGCTCTGCTGGAGCAAGTATCACGCGTGAGAACATGTCTGCGGCGGTTAACAGCAATGCACCTAAAACGGCAGATAAGGGAAGTAGAACTCGATGATCCGGGCCCGCTAACATGCGACCTAAATGAGGGATCACAAGCCCGATAAAACCGATCATCCCAGACAAACTAACCGTGATTCCTACGCCTGCGGCGGTCAGTAGAATCAACTTTCGTTTAAGTTTTTGTACTGGGATACCAAGGTGTTGCGCTTCTGACTCACCTAAGAGCAGGGCGTTCAGTGACATCGCTTGGCGGTAGAAAATAATAAACAATCCAACGAGCGTGACAGCAGCAAGTAAAATGCCAGACCACTTAGCACCCGCTAATGAACCCATTGACCATAATGAAAGATCACGCAGCATTTGGTCATCAGCAATGAAATTCAAAAAGCCAATACCTGCGCCAGATAGTGCACTGATCGCTACACCCGCTAACAGCATGATGGTGACTGAAGTGCCAAATTTGCCTGTACCCAGCTTATACACCAATAGCGTAGTTAATGCGCCACCAAGAAAGGCGAAGACAGGGACCGCAGCAAAATTCATAAATGCTGGGTATTGGACGGAAATTTTTGAAAAAAGGACAATAGCTAATGCGGCACCCAATGCAGATCCGGCTGACACGCCAATGATTCCAGGCTCGGCAAGCGGGTTTCGAAATAAGCCCTGCATGACTGCGCCACATAAAGCGAGTATTGCGCCGATTAGCATGCACAATATCGTTCTGGGTAAGCGAATTTCTTGAATCACCAAATTGATGTGAGGTGCTAAGTCATTGTTTAGTTGGAGCAGGCTGGCTGCGCTGTCAGCCAAGCTAATGTTCATTGGCCCAACAGTGATCGAGTACAGCGCGACGAAGACTAAGGCAGTTCCTAGGCCTAACATCGATGTTTTCAGTGGGACGGATCGTAGCAACATAAAGGGCCTCAATGTCTATCACTAGCTTCAATACTGATCACCGACTTCGCAAAAAGCGAGACGGTGATGAGCATTAAGCAAGCAACAGTAGAAATAGGGTAGTCTAGTTATAGCGGGTAGATAAGTTATAACGGATAGATAAGTGCGTTTAATCGCTTCGCTTCAGAAAGGCTTTCAAGGCCAAGCCCTCCAACTAAAGCGCTGCCCTTCACAGTAATAATTTGCTTGTTCATGCCTGCTGGCGTCGCCGCTAGCATAGGTAACGATTTAAGAATGGCATCAGCGCCGCCAATTTTCTGGTAGCTACGTCCGCTCACTAAGATGACATCTGGCTGCATTTCTATCAGAGATTCCATCGACAATGGCTTGTAAGACGTTAGGCTTTGAGCTGCAGGGTTAACACCGCCAGCCAATTCAATGATCGCGTTTGGTGAAGTCTCACCACCGGCAACGTTCGCAGGGCGACCTTCATGCAACAACAGGAAAAGCACCTTCTTCGCTTCGTTGCTTGGTACTTGGTTTGCTTTCAGTGCTGCAACCTTCTGATTGACTTCGGCTTTAACTTTCTGTGAGTGTGCTTCGGTATGGGTAATCTTGGCGATTTGGTCTATTCGCTGTAATAGCCCTTCAACATTCGCTTCGGTATTGACGATCTCTACATCGACGCCCGCAGATTTCAATTGAGATATTGCGTTATCTGGCCCCATTTCATCTGAGCCAACCAGTGTTGTTGGCTGTAATGCTATCAAGCCTTCTGCTGACAGGTTTCGGTGATAACCAATTTTCGGCAGGTTCTCTGCTTGAGGGAAATGGCTTGTTACATCAATCGCCACTAACTGATCTTGAGCACCCAGCGCTAAAACTAATTCGGTAACAGCACTGCCCGCGCTGATGATTCGAGGTTGTTCTGTATCGTTGGCCATTGCTGCTGGCGCGGTCAGAGCCAAGCTCATCGCAGCGATTGATAGTAAATGCTTGTTGGTCTTTAATTTATTGAGCACGTTTAAGTTGTTCATAATAAGTTCTTTATATTTTCTTTTTGTATCGCGAAGATACTCAGTGAGCAGTCCGTTCGCATTGTGAGTTCGAGTCGATAGAGAGGCTTAGCTCTGATTGTTTAGTCTTATCGGTCAGAAGCCAAACCTCGTGAAAATTGAGTCTTGTTTTAGCCATCGTCAGTGAGCAATTGAGTCGCTGGTATTCCGTTTTCTTGAAGAAATGAAAGCAGCTTCACTAAGTTTTCAACGTTGGCGGCTTTATCCGCGCCAATGATGATCGGCTTTTTATCTGTTGAACCTGTCTCTTCTAACAAGGCAATCTTGAAGTTTTCCCAGTCGATGTACTCTTGGCCGTTAATCGCCCAGTAGGGTTCATGGTCTAGAATGTTGACGCTAATCGAGTCTTTGTGGACTTCAGAAACGTTTTTAACGTCAGAACTAGGCAGTTCAACTTCCAGTGACTCCAGCTTTACTGATGCCGTAAGCAATAGAAAAACCATCACGATAAAAATGATGTCGAGCAGCGGTGTTAAGTCCGGCGCTAGGCTCTGTGTGTGAGATGAGTGGGGCGTCTTAATCATGCTTGGCTCACATCACCGATAGAGGCTTTGTTGACTGGCTTACCTTGATTATCATCAGATTGATTGGTTTGAATCGACATACCTTCTAGCCACACATTCACATAGTTCAGGGTATGTTCTAGCTGAGCGAGTACTCGGTCAGCCCAAAGGCCTAATAGCTGTGCGCCTGAAATTGCAGGCAGTGCAATCATCAAACCTGCAGCTGTGGTTCTCATTGCTAAGCCAAGGCCGTCAGCTAGATCATTTGGTGTAATACTTCCGGTGGTAGCAGCTACACCTTTGAACATCTCAATAAGACCAAGCACCGTACCAAGCAAGCCAATTAGTGGACTGATCACGCCGATTAAACCAAGCAACCTTAAACCTGCATGAAGCTGGTGGCGTTTTTCTTGTAGCCAGATGCCTGCTGCATCTTCACGTAGTCCTTTCGAAAAAGAGTGGTGAGCAAGCAACATCGAGACGCCCTTGTACAGCAGCGGTCTTTTCCCTGAAATAGACTGAGCAAGCGCTTCAATCTCTTTGTTGTTGGTTGGTGATATTTGATTGAGCTCGCGACGAATGGCGCGCTTGCCAACACCAATGCTTAACATCACTTGGAAGACTCGTTCAGCGATGATCATTGCGGTTAATGCTGAACATATAAGAAGAGGCCAAGTCATTAAGCCAAGTTGATCTTGTAAGTAACTGATTTGTTGCATGATTAATCCAACCTAAAACGAACAGGTATTTGTACACGGTGAGCAATCGCTCGACCATTGACAGTGTGAGGTGAGAATTTCCATTGTTTAATGGCGTCTAAAGCGGCGTTGTCGAGCATTAGTGCGCCTGATGAATTTACTAATGCTTGTTTAATCTGTTTGCCTTCAGCGTCTAACCAGACCTCATAAGTTGCGACACCTTCAACCCCACGACGTCTCGCTTGGCGTGGGTAATTCGGTGGTGTCGGGCGTGAAGAAAAAGAGGGCTTAGTCACTAATACGGGCTCTTGGTTTGATACGCCTTGGTTTACTTCCTGAGGTTGGTTGGCAGACTCGGCCAGATTTCTATCGATTTTCTTGTCGGCCAGTTTTTCTGGTTGAGGCGTTGGTTTGGACTTTGGTTCTGGGCGTTCTTTCTTAACGACCTTTTTCTGAGTCACTGGTTTCTTTTGAATCGGCTTCTTTTCGACTCTCTTTTCAACAACCTTTTTCTCTACTTTCTTGGGTTGAGGCTTATTGGTGATCGCTTTTTTCTTTGGCGTCGGTTTGGCTTGTTTTGGCTCAACGGCCTTGGGTTCGACAGGTTTAGGTTCAGCTTGTGAGACTGTTTCTTTGATTGGTTCTGGTTCAACCGGCTCTGTGATGGTTTTTTGTTGAGCTTGAGAAGGCGTGCTCTTAGGCGTGAAGTTGATCGATACCGTGTTCGATTGGCTACCTGCAGGCATCGCGAATACTTTGGATTCTTGAGCGACAAACAATAGCGCTGCATGAATCACTAACGATGCACCGCCTGCAATAACATATCTAGGAACGTTCACTTTCAATCCTTTACCAAATCTAAAATCTGTACCGGATTATCGCTCAGAATCTAAATAAGATCAATTATCAATTGCATTATCATTTGCGTCTATTTATGATTCTTTCAGTTTTAGCGAATAGTCTTTCAGACTTTGCTATGTAAGTGTTTAGAGAGATTATATGAGTCTTGATATTTATAAATTTGACGAATCAATTGTGGGGGTTTCTACCCCAGATCCGCTTCGTTTTGCGTTTGCTAAAAAGCATTCTGCACACGCCGGAGGAAGTACAATTCCGGTCGACCCGAGTAAGAAGTTGGAGCTTTTTGATGAACTGATGCTAAGCGAAGGGAAAAAACAGGATAAGCGTTGCTTGTATATCCATATTCCTTTCTGCCGTGTGCGCTGTACGTTCTGTAACTTCTTCCAAAATGCCGCAAGTCGCAAATTAGTCGATGAGTATTTTGATGCGCTGATGGTTGAGTTGAAGCAAAAAGCCAAAACGCCTTGGGCTCAGTCTGGATTATTTCACGCCGTCTACATTGGTGGCGGAACACCTACCGATTTGTCTCCTAAACAGGTAGAGCAGTTAGGCAAGGCTATTCGCCAATATTTCCCACTAGCAAACGATGTGGAAATGACTTTAGAAGGGCGCATCAATCGCTTTGGCGACGAGATGTTTGATCGTGCGCTTGAAGGTGGTTTCAATCGCTTCTCATTCGGTATTCAAAGTTTCAACACTCAAGTTAGACGCAGTGCCAAGCGCTTAGATGACCGTGAAGTGGTGTTGGAACGTATCAGTGCTTTGAGCCGCACCGAGCAAGCTCCCATCGTTCTGGATTTGCTGTACGGACTGCCATACCAGTCTATGGACGTGTTCCAACAAGACTTAGAAGATTACATGTCTACTGGCGCGCACGGCATTGACCTCTACCAACTGATTGTTGGGGGTAATGCACCTATGCTTAATCTCGTTGAGAAAGGAAAAATTCCACCACCAGCGAATACGCCAGATAAAGCGAGCATGTACTTGGCGGGCGTCGAGTTCATGGCAAAAAATAAGGTCAAGCAACTGAGCGTGAATCACTGGACTCGTGATAACCGAGAACGCAGCATTTACAACAGCTTAGCGAAAACTTATGCCGAAGTTCTGCCGATTGGTTGTGGTGCTGGTGGCAACATCGGTGGTCATGGAGTGATGCAACATCGAACTTTAGACAGCTACATGGAGTCTATAAAGCAAGGTCAATTACCTATTGCCATGATGACGAAGCAAAGCTCACTAGAGCCAATCTTCTCGACATTAAAGGCCGGTTTTGATTCTGGTGTTGTTAGAAGAAGTACGTTGCCGACCTTTATGGGACAAGACACTTTCGATTACTTGAAGCCTCTGTTCTCACATTGGGAGAAGAATGGTTTGGTTGAACTTTCAGAGAATTACCTGAGCCTGACTATTGCTGGTAGCTTCTGGGCAGTAAGCCTAGCTCAGAGTGTGATTCAAGTGCTTAACGCTGAATATCAAGCGATGCACCCTGCACCGAAAGCATCAGGTTCAGGCGTTCACCCGCATGCAAGTTTGAAGCACGCTTAATATCGAATTTTTAGTTTATAACTTACTCGTTTATACGGACACATATTCAATGACAGATACAACATTAGAAATGACACAAACCCTAGAACAACGTGTCGCACGTATTCTAGAAGAAGAACCAAAACTGCTTCCTACTGCGATTGCTGAGAAGCTAGGTGTTTCAGAAGTTGAAGTGGTTGCTGCTTTTCCAAACGACATGGCGGTAATGCTAGATGGCAGCCGTGCTCAAGAGATTCTAGAAGGTTTGGTTGGTTGGGGCCCTGTGACCACAATTATGCATTCATTCGGTTCAATCTTCGAAGTAAAAGCGCCTTTCCCTAAAGGTAAAGTCGCGCGTGGTTACTACAACTTGATGGGCAAAGAGGGCGAGCTTCATGGCCACCTGAAACTCGACAACATCAAACATGTTGGTTTGGTGAGCAAAGCGTTCATGGGTCGTGAAAGTCATTACTTCGGTTTCTTCAGTGAAACGGGCGAGAACATTTTTAAGATCTACCTAGGTCGCAATGAAAAGCGTGAGCTTATTGCCGACCAAGTAGAACGCTTCAAAGCACTAAAAGAACAAGCTTAAGCAGACTTAACGGCAAGCTTAAATAAGGTTGCCAACTCGTTTAAACAGAACATCAATGCTCGAGGATCGTTTAGTTCGCTAATGATCGCTCAACCTCGAGAAAAATAATAAATCAGAGAAAGTGAATAAAGGAATTACCCATGGAACAGCAAGTAAAACAAGAACGTCTACAAGGTCGCCTAGGTCCAGAAATTAAAGAATTTCGCCAAGAGCGCCGTACCCTTCAACTTGCAACGGTTGATGAAGAAGGTCGCCCGAACGTAAGTTACGCGCCTTTCGTTCAGAACCAAGAAGGTTACTTTATTCTAATTTCTGATATTGCTCGTCATGCTCGTAACTTGAAAGCAAACCCTCAAGTCTCTTTGATGATGATTGAAGACGAAGAGAGCTCGAAGCAGCTTTACGCACGTAAGCGTTTAACGTTTGATGCTCAGGCAAGTGTTGTAGAGCGTGAAACGGAGCTTTGGACTCAAGTGATCTGCCAGATGCAAGAGCGTTTCGGCGAGATCATCGATGGTCTGAGCCAGCTTCAAGATTTCTCTCTGTTCAACCTTAAAGCAGAGAACGGTCTGTTCGTTAAAGGCTTTGGTCAGGCATACCAAGTGTCAGGTGACGATCTGGTGGATTTCGTTCACCTACAAGAAGGCCACAAAAAAGTGTCTAACGAGTAACTTAGCTTAAGCTATTGTTTTAAGAGCCCTCTAATGTGAGGGCTTTTTTATGTCTAAATCAAAGAGTTTGCTATATTGGCATCTGATTAATATTTTGTGTGTAAGGATCGATACGTGAAACCAGTAAGTCGAGATTGGGATGAGTTCTGTTACCCATTTATTTATGAAGACAGTCCTATCTGTGATTTTGAAATTTTGTCGGATGAACTTTGTTGTCGTATTGGATTAGTACTGTCTTTAGACCTAGAGCCTCAGGTTCGTGAGATCTTGCAACGCTTGCAGCCGAACATTTATCACTTGAATGGTTCTGTGCGCGGTAAGCTCGCCATCACCGAATCTGAATTGGTCGATCTCAAGCAAGATTATCATCACATTCGCGATCAGCTAGAAGGTGGTTTCAAAGGGTTTGTCTTACCGGGCGGGCACCGAGTGTCCAGCGAGCTTCACTTATGTCGTTGTCAGGCTAAAAAAGTCGTGCGAGCCTTAGTGAGTATTGAGCATCATGAAAGTAAAAAATCGCCAGATCCGATTCTTTTTAAATACGCTAACTTAGTCGCGAACACACTCTATGCATTGGCGTCTTTTACCAATCATGTCAATGAAGTTGAAGACGTGGAATTTGTGAGTAAGAGCTATTCTATGCCAAAGAAATCTTAAGGAAGAGTTCTACACTGATTTATCTCTGATGCTTAAGAAGCTAAACCATTAAGCATGATGCTAGGTTTAGCTTCTAAAATAGCGTCTAAGCAGCCGAAGATGCTTCGTTTAAAACTTTTGCACCGCGTAGCATGGCTTCGATTAATTCACCTGCATTGAACTTCTCAAGTGCTTCATGAGCCCCTACCTGATTGGCACGGTCGACACAGATCTCACTCGATAGTGAAGTGTGCAAAATACAGTAAGCATGCCTCAGTGCGTTGTCGTTTTGTACTTCAAACGCAAGCTCATAACCATCGAGCCCCGGCATTTCGATATCGCTTACAAGAAGATCAATCGCATTACCTTTGCTAGCCTCTCGTCGCATCAGATCGATTGCGTCTAACCCGTTGTTACAAATGCTATATGGGATGTTGATACTGTCTAAGGCATCAGACAGCTGCTTTCGCGCGATCAAAGAATCATCAACCAACAAGATATTCAGCGCTTTGAGGCGCTCTCTCTCGACATCGGTAAGCATCGGAATATGCGCATTTTCGTAATGTGGGTAGATTTTAGAAAGCAATAACTCCACATCGAGCATCTGCACGATACGATCTTCAAAACGTGTAATACCCGTAACAAATACATTGCGACCAACGCTGGTGGGCGGCGATTCAATGCTCTTCCAGTCACACTCAATGATCTTATCAATCGAACGAACCAAGAATGCAACAACGGTTCTTAAACAATCGGTGACGATGAGTACACAGCTTTGGTATTCAGAAGGGGTGATAGGACGAAAGCCAATCGCCGCAGACATATCAATGACAGGAACCGTAAGATCACGGATAGTGACGGTGCCAATGACGTGGTGATGAGAGTAGGGGATTTGGGTCATTGGTTGGAAAGGAACGATTTCTCTAACTTTAAGCGTGCCAATCGCAAAACTTTGAGTGAGGGATAACTTGAACATCAACATTCCCTGTGACTGACTCGCTTTACTGATTGTTTTAGCCATATGTGGCTCCTACTTAATACGCGCTTAACTTATAAGGATTAATTTAAAGGGAAATGGAAGCAGGGGCAAGTGACTAACCCGTTTTTAAGGGCCTTTAAGAGGGTTGTTTTCGGTTATAGAGTGAAGAATAGTGGTTCTTGGGTTAAAATCACGCTAAATGCGAGTTGCTGAACAATTTCTGTCGATGAAGCTAGTCGACGGGCAAATCGCGATAAACTGATCGTTAGAACTAGCAGTAACGAACTGACAGAAACAAACTGAGAATTATCATGGCAAGAAAAGCAGCAGCGCTTCACATTTTAGTGAAGCATAAAGAACAAGCAGAAGACATCATTAAACAGCTTAAGAAAGGCGCTAAGTTTCAAACACTAGCGAAGAAGCACTCTACTTGCCCATCGGGTAAAAAGGGAGGTGACTTAGGCGAGTTCCAAAAAGGTCAAATGGTGCCTCAGTTCGATAAGGTTTGTTTCTCTGGTGAGACGTTGGTACCACATCTGGTAAAAACAAAATTTGGTTGGCACGTGGTTAAGGTTCTTTACAGAACCTAGTGTAAGATATGTGTGCAATGGAATAAAAGGAGCGTATGTACGCTCCTTTTTTGTCACTTTTTGGCGTATTTAAAAGCATGATGGCTGAGTGTTCATCCCAGACGTTATGCGATAATTGGTGCTACGCCCTCAACTATCCGCCGTGACTAATTGATAGGAGGAGGAGGGGTTTTAATGAGTAAGTCATATAATAAATGCCATTCTTAAGGAAATTTATGCAGCTTTGCCTTTTAGCCTTGTCTTTATCTAGAAAGCTGTAAACAAGTTTGGTAGGAGAACAACATGGAGAGTTCAGCTATGTTAAGCAACCCAGCGACAGATGTCATATTGCATGCCTTTGACTGGTGTTACGCTGACGTAATGAAGAACGCCCCACTGATTCAAGAGTTGGGTTATAAATCGGTTTTAGTTTCACCAGCAATGAAGTCGTTACGCGGCCCCAAAGGTTGTGACCGAGAGTCTGGTACCGAATGGTGGCAACGTTATCAGCCACAAGACTATCGTGTGATTGATAATCAACTTGGCGACACGCAAGATTTCATCACGATGGTGAACACGTTAAAACAACATGGGCTTCGTACCTATGTGGACGTCGTGTTCAATCACATGGCCAACGAATCTGGCATCCGAGGTGATTTAACGTATCCCAATCAACAAGATATGGCATCCTACCAGCAAGATTCTGAGTATTACGAATCCATACGTTTGTTTGGTGATCTTTCTGAAACTCTGTTTGATGAAAACGACTTTGTAGAAGCGTTTGGTATTAAGAATTGGAAAGATACTTGGGAAGTACAAAATGGACGTATTACCGGTGGAGCGAGCGATCCCGGCTTACCAACGCTATTAGATAATGACAATGTGGTCGCGCAGCAAAGAGCTTATCTCAAAGCCTTGAAAGCTATTGGCGTGAAAGGTTTCCGTATTGATGCCGCAAAGCACATGACACTGTCACATCTGCGTAAGGTGTGGACTGATGACATCTGCGAAGAAATGCACATCTTTGGCGAGATCATTACTGATGGTGGTGCGACGGAAGAAGAGTATGAGTTGTTCCTTGAGCCATACCTCAAACACACTCGCTTAGGCGCTTATGATTTCCCGCTGTTCAATACCATTTTCAAAGCCTTTGAAGAGCAGGGCAGCTTTAAGTCTCTTATCAATCCGTACTGTTTTGGTCAGGCGCTATCGAACATGCGAGCCATTACGTTTGCTGTGACTCATGATATTCCAAACAACGAGGTGTTTTTGGAACATGTGATGGATGAAGTGGACGAACGATTGGCACATGCTTTCATTCTGGGTCGAGATGGCGGTGTACCGCTTGTTTACAGTGAGTTGAGCACAAGCGGTATTCTGGATCAGAACGGCCAGCCTCGATGGCTTAACGACTGGCAAGCGCCTTACATGAAAAATATGATTCAATTTCATAATCATGTTCATGGCGAAGCAATGCGTGTGGTTGAAGCGAATGATGATTTGTTGGTGTTTGTTCGTGGAGACAAAGGCATTGTGGTGATTAATAAATCTAAGCGATGTAAAACGGCATCACTAACTTGGACGGGTGATGTGACGGATTTATTGTCCGGTAACGTGTTTGAATGTGCAGACAAGGCTTTAACCATTAAGGTTGAACCTAACCAATGTATGATGTTGATTACTAATAGCTGATGGTTGCATTTAGGCTAAAATAGTTAGGAAATCAGAGGTTTGTAATTACTGATTCGCAAAAGAAAAGGCATGCTCAAATAATGATTGAGCATGCCTTTTTTGTTGGTTTCATCTTAGATGCAATCTTACACGGTAAATTTATTCAACAGTTCATCCTGCGCACGAACATTATCAGTTTGCACTTGCATTGCCGTATTCGCTTCTTGAGCTGAGTTTGATACTTGTGTTGAAAGGTCTTTGATCTTAACCGTGTTGTTATTGATCTCTTCCGCTACCAAGCTCTGTTCTTCTGCTGCTGAAGCAATCTGAATATTCATATCAGAGATACGCTGAATCGCGTCACGGATACGGTCAAGTGAAGAGTTCGCTTGCTGCGCGCGTTCAACGGCGTCAGTCGCAGTGTCTTTACTTTGGTTCATCGCGTTAGATACTGAGCTTGCGCCAGCTTGGAGCTGCTCGATCATGTTGCGGATTTCAGTTGTCGACTCTTGAGTACGTTGCGCCAGAGTACGAACTTCGTCGGCTACAACTGCGAAACCACGACCTGATTCACCCGCACGCGCGGCTTCAATCGCAGCGTTCAATGCCAGTAGGTTAGTTTGGTCAGCAATGTCGTTGATTACTTTAAGAATCGTTTCAATGTTTGCTGTTGCTGATTCAAGTACTTGTACTTCTGCAACGGCTTGGTCGATACGAGCTGAGAGGTTATCAATGGCTTGCGTGGTGTCACTTACTACTGAAGTACCGTCTAGTGTTGCTTCGTCAGCTTCACGAGCTGCTGCAGCCGCCCCTTGAGCGTTGTTTGCTACTTCTGTTGCAGTCACTGCCATTTCGTTCATTGCGGTTGCTAGCTGTTCAAGTTCTTGCAATTGCGTATTCATTGCGTTTGCTGATTCACCTGCACCTCTAACTGTGATTTCAGTACCACGCTTAATCTCAACGCCAATTGCTTTAGATTGAATGATTTGGCTTTGTAGGTTTTCGGTAAAGGTGTTGAAGCCTTTCGCTAGGTCAGAGAACTCTTTGTCTGTGTTGGTATCTAGGCGCTTAGTTAAGTCACCTTGTCCGCTTGCTACGTCCTGAATTGCTTCGTTAAGTGCATCAAGTGGGCGCATTAATACACGAATCAGAACCGTTAGTGCAATGATGCTGAGAATTACGGCAATCAACGAGTAAATCATCGAGCTGTTTTTCAGGTCTTCAACGGTTTGGAAAGCTATTGCTTCATCAACGATTGCCCCAATATACCAATCTTCACTTGGAATGTGAGTGAAGTTTACTAGGAACGTTTTGTCATCGACTTCAATTTCTTGAGAGCCTTCACGAATCGTAGCTTGTGGCATGTAGCTTGAGAGCATTTCACCATTGTTCTTTGCATTTGGGTGGGCGATGGTCGTACCGTCGGCTGTTACTAGGAATAGGTAACCTGCATCAAACAAGTTTACTTGATTTACTAGGGTCGCTAGGTTAGTCAGCTCTAAGTCGTAGAACATGCCAGCAGTGAAGCGGCCGTTGTCTTTTACGGGTGTACCTACTGAGATGATGACCTTTTTGCTTGATGCATCCACATAAGGAGCGGTAACTACTAAACTGTTTTTGGATTTAGCATCAATATACCAAGGGCGAATTCGTGGGTCGTAATCTGGGCCGGCTTCCCATCCGTCATCATTTTCAATGACGAAACCGTTTGCCTCATAGCCAAAACCAACTGCGAGAAAGCTATTTTTAAGCTTAGGCTTTTCTAGGATAGTTTTTACATAAGCATGATCTTGAGGAGCGATCTCGATGACTTCAGTTGTTGATTGAGCCAATGCTTTCTTGGCGTTCATTTCAGATACTACGGTGTTCTTAACACCTGAGACCATCTCATTAACGCTCGCACTGACGTGGTTTTCTACCGCACTTCTCACGGTGTAAAGTTGTTGTATTGAAAGCAATGATACTGTCACTAGCAGCAAGGCTGATGATGCAGCAACCACCTTATGGCTAAATTTCATTGAATTTTCCCCTTCTCACTGTCTTTGCGAAGATTAAAGTAAATATTGTTTCTGTGATTATATATATCGACGAGACTTGGATTTACTTGAATGTAATTTCACAAATCAGACCACAAAATACAACAACTCATACGATGTAAAATTCACTCTATTGCAAAATTACGAGTTTTAGTATTTTGTTCAATGAGTTGAAAACTTAAGCAAGCTTGAGTCTTTGGGAATTAATAATTTATTAATGAGGCGTTTATGAATATGGTTTTCTATTCAAATGAGAGGAGGGCAATAATGAATATGAAATTAAATGATATGCCGAATTTTATATATTGTTCAGATTATAACTTAAAAGACTAAGTATATTAATTATAAATAAAAAAGCCTCACAACAGTAAGGCTTTATAAATTACATATTTATCGTGCTACATCTAATTTAGAATATTAGATGGGCTACACCAGCAATGACCGGAAGCGTAATTAGAGTACGCAGAATAAAGATAATAAATAGCTCTAAGATGTTCACTGGGATCTTACTGCCTAGAAGTAAAGCACCTACTTCAGACATGTAAATCAGCTGAGTCACCGACATGGCTGCAATAACAAAGCGAGTCATCTCGTTGTCGATAGAGGCTGCAAGGATTGCTGGAATGAACATATCCGCAAAGCCAACAACGATCGTTTCAGAGGCTGCTACCGCTTCAGGCACACCAAGTAGCTCAAGGAAAGGAATGAAAGGCTGACCTAAAAATGAGAATACAGAGGTGTATTCAGCAATAACCAGTGCCATCGTACCTAAGCCCATAACAACAGGTAGTACACCAAAGACCATATCTACTGCGTTACGAACGCCTTCGCCAAATACAGACTTAGCCGACTTCACTTGTGATGCTTTGTTTACCGCTAGTTTAAGACCCCAAGAGAATGTTGAGTAACCAGCAGGAATTGCATCAGCGTCTTTGTGCGGCTTGCTACCATCGATGAAGGTGTCTTTCTTCATGCTTAGTGGTGGAAGGCGGGGGATGATTACCGCAGCCACAATACCCGCTAGACAGATAGCTGCATAGAAAGGTAGGAACAAGTGCTCTAACTCGACCTGAGCAATAACCACAAGGCTAAACGTGATAGAGACTGCAGAGAACGTCGTACCAACAACAGCCGCTTCACGCTGAGTATAGAATTTCTTCTCGTACTGCTTACTCGTTAGTAGGATACCAACACTGCCGTCACCTAACCAAGAAGCCATACAGTCGATAGCACTACGGCCTGGTAGGTTAAAGATTGGACGCATGATTTTACTTAATAATGTGCCAAAAAGTTCTAGTAAACCGAAGTTAAGTAGAAGAGGTAGTAGCAAACCTGCAAAGATAAATACCGAGAACAGGGTTGGAAGTAGGCCTTCTAGCACTAAGCCGCCAGTGTTCTCTTCCCAAATAAACTCAGGACCGATTTGGAAAAATGCCATGAATGCGGCAGCACCACCAATCATACGAACCAGCAACCAAAGTGGAGATGGGTTGAAAAGGCCGTTTAAAAATGAACTTGATGTGATGAATGCTGGCTTGAAAATGGAGCTTAAAACGGAAGCTACAGACATGAAAGCAACGATTGCAGTGATAATTGCTACTAGAGACTCACCGAAAACCGCTTGAATTGACTTGGCTAAGATAGCAACAGGGATGGTTAGATCGCCTTGGTAGCTAATTGGTGCCATGAAAAGGAATAAACCAATCAATGATGGGATTAAGAAAACCCAGAAACTGCCTTTAGATTTCTCTGGTTGAGCAGTATTCGTGTTGTTAGACATGTTAATTGTTCTCGTATTTCTACATGTAAAAAAGCCATATCCTTGGCATTTTATTCTCTAAACATCCGTATTTTCTCATTGGCTGCAAGATTACCCAGTATTGATAGTTCTTGCAATACTATTCATCAAATACCGCTAAATATTCAAACTGGATATTCTGAAACTCATTAATAGTTTAGAATAAAGTGTTGCGGATGTTACGTAGTTTAAGAATATATTGCCAGATATTTATAGGTTGGCCTGTGTTTCAGTTCGATAGGTAAGATAGAGCCAATAGATAAACGCAATAATGAAAGCAAAAGAGGCAGGGAAAGCCAGTGCCAAAATTTCAAAGCGCTGGAATAGACAAGCTCCGGTTAAGCCACCAAATAAAAAGCCAACCACAATGAACATCAGTAGCTTGCCTTTGCGACGGTCAAAAGGCACTCCCTTTAAGCCTGCCCCTATCATTATCCCGAGATCTGTGATGATACCGCTCATGTGCGTTGTTCTAATGATCGCGCCACTGTAGGTCGTGATCATAGCGTTCTGCAAGCCACATGCTGCTGAAGCGAAGTATTGGCCTGACGTGTAGCCTTGTAACAGTGCCCATAGTGATAAGAATAGCAATCCGCCTTCGATACACAGAGCGACACCATAGCGACGTCCTAGTTTCAATGCTTGATTCTCAATAAAGAACCCACTGAACGCGGCACCCAACATAAAGCTCATAACAACCAACAAAAGATGTATAGATGCAGACGTTGGGGTGAGTAAGCTACTGCCCAACAAAGACATGGTGCCCGATATGTGTGAGATGGCTTGGTGTTGGAAGCCGAGCAGCCCAATAGCGTTAACGCTGCCAGCAAGGCCTGCTAACAGTAAAGCGCCGTATTCAACCCAGCGAGGTAGCTTTGAAATCATGTGGTTCATTCCGGGTTAAAAGAGGAGCAAGATTATAACGCTAGCAAAAAGATACGCTAGCGTTGTCTAGCCATCATATTTGATCTTAGGCAACAGTATTGCATTTGTTTCTAGCATAGCAGTTTGTCGAAACATTACTGTTAGCTGTACTGGTTCATTTGATGTTCAAACTTAACCCAGCCATGTTTTCTTTCCTCGTAAACTGAAAAGCTCGGTAGCGGGAAATCTTGTTCTTTAAATAATCCTAGCGGGACGATGTAAAAATCGGCGGCGGCAACGGATTGTAAAAGCATGGTAGTGCCGCACTTAGGGCAAAATTGATAGGTGACTTCATTACCAGTGTCACTTATGCGAGAAAAACGAGTCACCTCTCCGTTTAATGTCACTTGATCTAATGGGTATCGAGCTTGAACTCCAAATACACTTCCAGTTCGTTTCTGGCATTCGTAGCAGTGACAAATAGAGGTTTTTTGAGGTTCACCTCTGCATACTAGGTTGACTGCTCCACAGCGGCATTCGCAACTTCTGATATTTCTATTTTTAATATGATTGATATCCATCCATGCTCCACTTCTGGTTAACCCTGTATTGATAATTATACTAAAGCCATTTATGGTCTGCACAACTGGATGAAAACAAAAGAATATAATTGCTCATGAAAAAGAAAATCTTACCAATACCTCTGATTTTACTGATTCCCATTGTCATGCTAGTAGTGGTGATCTTGGCGGGTATTTATCGCTTTAGCTTAAGTGATGAAGAGATCTTGGCGAAGTTTCCTTCATCTCAAGTCACTTATGACTCTTTGGTTGAAGAAGTTTTTGATTTGAAGACGACCAATCCATGGACAATTAAAGTGCCTGAAACCAACGCATTTGCTTTTATCAAGGAATTGGATACAACAAGATCAATTGCTTTTGGTCGTTACGATTCGGGAGCAGAACGTGGTGTGGTGACGGTCGACACTAAAAATCTTTTAGGTGTTACGTTAGGGCAGGCGAACTTCTTTGTTTCACCTATGTGGGTGTCGAATCAAGGTAGCGGCGTATTTTACTACCTAGGTCTGTTTAAACACGATAAACAACGAAGCCGAGTTGTGTTGGTCGATCAACTTTTTTTGGGTGATCGCATACAGATTCAAACTTTAGAAGTGACGAATGCACAAAATCTTCAAACGGAAAATAAACTCACTGGGGAAGGTTTTATCGGCTTTACTCAGCATTCTTTGGAACAATCATTTACAGAACCACCTTCTGAAAAGGTATTAATGAGCTTTTCTTTTGATACGCAATCAATTGGTAAGCAATAAGGTTTTTGTTCGCGGAAGGATCTGTTGTTTATGTGAGCTAAATTACATATTATCTTAAATAGACGAATGAAATTTAGACACACTTTGCTTTGTGTCTGCTTATTTTTACAAATGGAGCTTGCGAATGATTAATAAACGTTTTTTTAAGACGAAAGATGAAGTGGAAGTGACTTTTGAGCTAGAAGCTCAAGAAGCGAATTCAGTATCCATCGTTGCCGACTTTCTTGATTGGAAGGCGACGCCAATGAAAAAATTGGCAAAAGGTAAAGTTTACAAATTTAAAACTCGTTTGCCTAAAAATGGTGAATTTCAATTCCGTTACCTAGTTGATGACCAACAATGGGTGAATGATGCGGATGCAGATCGCTATATTGCGAATGAGTTTGGTGAAGATAATTGTCTAGTTTCGACAGTTAACGCCTAACGACGGCACCTTACGTTTTGCTTATTTTTCGGGAAGGAGGCGTTGTTGTTCTAGGTACTTCTTTTACTTAAATAAACAACTAATTCGCTTCGGTTATTAATCAAGCGAAACGGAATAACGTAAATCAATAAAAAGCAGAAGCTAGCCGTTTCTGCTTTTTTGTTTCCAAAATCAGCGGTTAATTTTTTCATAAAAATGTCTTTCCTCATTAACGGTAACTCAATGACTTAGCGATACAGAGTAAGATTCGCATCATATTATGACAATGCATTGATGATTTATGCGTTTGAAAAGCATATCCTAGCCTTTTATATCGTAGAAAGACCTGTTTACCGTGTATTCAAAAATATTTTCCTCTCCGTTTGCTGAGCTTTCACCTGTAAAAAAAGTAGCGATTTTAGGACTGCCACTTATTGCAGCGATTGGTGTTGCTTTGCAATCTTCGCCATCGGATCTGACGAAAACCGTCGATCTGAATTTACCGGACTCAACGGTTATTGAGTCAATTCTGTCATCTTCTTCTGTTACTGCTATTGAACCGCCGACGTTTGAGTATCAGATACAAACTGGTGATAACTTGAGTAGCATTTTCACTCAGCTTGGATTTTCATATAAATCGATGATGAGTGTGATGGAAACCGATCTAAACTTCCTTGCGTTGGATACGCTTCGTCCTGGTAATACATTGCGCTTTTGGCGTAATGAGGCGACAGGTGATCTTTCCAAAATGGAACTTCAATTTAGTGTTGCTGATAAAGTGGTTTATCGACGACTTGAAGATGGCAACTATGAATTCGAAGATATCTCTATTCCTGGTGAATGGAAACAAAAGCCTCTAGTCGGCGATATTCAAGGTAGTTTCTCGATGTCGGCGAATAAAGTCGGTTTGAGCAGCATAGAGATCGACCATATTGTGACTCTTCTTAAAGACAAGCTGAACTTTAGCCGAGACTTACGCGCTGGCGATCAGTTTGAAGTGCTTCAGAAAGCTCAATTTGTTGATGGTGTTGCTACCGGAAAACGTGAAATTGAAGCAATCAAGATCATCAACAGAAACCGTGTTGTATCTGCTTATCTTCATACCGATGGCCAATATTATGATGCGGACGGTGATAGCCTACAGCGTGCTTTCCAACGTTATCCCGTGAGTAGCGGCTGGCGTCAAAGTTCTCAATTCAACCCGAAACGTCTACATCCTGTGACAGGCCGAATCTCACCACATAACGGTACAGACTTCGCGACGCCAATTGGTACGCCAGTTCAAGCAACGGGTGACGGCAAAGTGATCATGACCCGTAAACACCCTTACGCGGGTAACTACGTGGTGATTCAGCACGGCAGCACTTATAAAACGCGTTACCTGCATTTAAGTAAGATTCTCGTGCGTAAAGGACAAACGGTATCGCGTGGCCAACGTATTGGTTTATCGGGTAAAACGGGCCGAGTGACGGGTGCGCATTTGCACTATGAACTTATTGAGCGCGGTCGCCCTGTTAACGCGATGACTGCGAATATTCCGATGGCAGATTCAGTGCCTAAAAAGGAAAAAGCAACCTTCATTGCCGCTCGAGATGAAGCCGACAAGCTGTTAAAGAAAGCCCTAGAAACGCAATCTAACAATAGTTAACGTTAACTGGTTTACTTGTCTATATCGTTGAATGAAGCTACCTAATAAAGCCGTGAGTAATATGCTAAACAGCTAAATGGTTTAGTTGATATACCGCGGCTTTTTTGATTATTGGTTGCGCTGAGGTCCACTTGTTGTTGATTTCTTGGAGTATGAACGCTTACGGTTACTCCGCAAGAGATTCTGAGTGAGTCACATGACTGACTATCGCTTCTGGTCGCATAGGCGGCGAGTAGAGATACCCTTGGATTTTGTTACATCCCATTGCGTGCAACTTTTCTAATTGTTCACGCTTCTCAACACCCTCGGCAACCAATGATACGTCTAGCCTGTGAGCCAGCTGAATGATCAACCATACGACGCTTTCTGAGGTCGAGTTAGTGAGTAAGTTTTGAATGAAAGTGGCATCAATTTTAATGCAATCGATAGGGTAGCTGTGAATGTAATTTAAGCTTGAATAACCTGTGCCAAAATCGTCGAGTGCAATGGTAAAACCTTGCCCTCTTAGGAAGTTTAGCGCTGATTTCGTCTCTTGTGTCGGAGACAGAAGCACGGTTTCTGTCAACTCAATAACAAATTCATCAGCCTTAAAATGGTGCTGTTCGATAGTCCGAGTTAGGTAGGAGATATAGCGCTTAGAGTCGGTAAGTTCATGTGCTGAACAATTTATCCCAAGTTTAACTTTGTAGCCTAATCCTTGCTCCAATATCGTTTTCGCATGGCATACTAGTTCTATAATACGTTCACCCAGTTCAACAATTTGACCTGATTCTTCCGCGACTCGAATGAACTCTACCGGAGAGATATCTCCGTGTTTGGCGGTCTTCCAGCGAGTAAGTACCTCAAAATATCCCCATTGTGTTTCGCCTTGATCAACGATTGGTTGCACCACCACGTACATTCCATTGTTGCTAGGGTGAAGGCTCTGTGAAATCGGGTTCGCAAGCTCACTTCGTAATGCTGCGATCAACTCTGTTTTTCTTTGATAGCGAACTCTCAGGTGAGTGTCATAACACTGAATGTGGACATCTTGGTTTCGTTTGCACTCTTTTAGCGCCAAACTGGTGTTGAATATTATCTGTTCTACATCTTTATTATCGCCGTCTGAGCTAGCAATACCGATGCTAACGTCGAATTCAATCTTGATGTCGACGCTACTGTATCCTTGCTTTATCTTAGCTAACACCTCTTCGCATACGGCTATGGGATCGGAATGATATGTGATAAAAGCAAACTCATTTCCGGCTGTTCGAAACGTTAAGTTGCTTTCCGGCAATGTCCGGCGCAAGATCTCGGCGAGGTGCTGCAGCACTTTATCGCCAATATAATTGCCGTGAATATCATTAATTGCTTTAAAGCTGTTGATATCTAGCAGCGCTAATGTGAATGGTGTGACGCTTTGTTGAGTGATCGACTCTAAGGTATCAGATAAGCAACTGCGGTTTTGTAAGCCAGTAAGACTGTCGTGTGAGACTTCATAACTCAGTTGATTGACGAGTTGTTCAGAACGATCGTTAAACCACATTTCTCTCAGTGTGTGTATGATGATGTCTGCAAACAGTTGATGATATTTAATTGCATCTTGTTGTTGATCCGGAGTTAGAGGGGAAGTGAATGTTGAAAATAACACCCCCATCACTTCACCACTCTGAGTACGAGTGGGAATCGCGATTGAATTCTGTGATGTTATTTCTTGTCTAAATGCCGATGTTGGTAGCGACTGAACGATGTGTTGAGCGAATGAGCAGTCTGGGTGTTTTTGATTAACTGCTTGCTGATAGATATGCCTATGACGTGCGTTGATTTTGTCACGCAAGACATGGTCCGAATGGGCTATGACTAAGGGAACCGTTTGATCCGGAAAGTACTTTTTCTCTATGATACTGGTGTATTGAGTACCAAATGTTTGATGCAAAGTAAGCACGGCCGACTCTAAAAGGTCGATACCTTCCAATTTAAGTAAACGTCCAATACGCTCGGTATCTATCATTCTGTTGTGTGCATGTTGAGTCATAGTCATCATCCGTAGCTAACCAGAATCAGTATATAAACTGTGTTTGTACAAGCCATATCGTTAAATCTTGAATATGTCTAATCTATATGCGTCTAGTTTATTATCGGCCGTGTTATATAATTTTTCAAACTCAGTTGCGACTTATTTCACAGAATCTAATTCAAAAATCTGATTACTACGCTCTTTGTTTAGCCTGTCTTTAAGATGATCCAAAAATAGCTTTGTTCGTGTATGTGAGTAATCAAGCTTAGGATAGTACGCGTAAACCATCACCTCATCCGCCGTTATATTTGGTAATACTGGAACTAATGTCCCTTGTTTCAGATCCTCTTTTATCATTGCCTTAATGGTTAAAAGTACGCCCATCCCTCTCTTGGCTGCATGAAATAAGGCCTCTGGGTTTGTGGTGGCAAAATTCCCTTTGAGAGTAATGCGTTGGCCTTTGGTTAGTGTTACTTCTCGAATAGGGCGTTCTCCCCATATTAGCGAATTGTGCTGCTCTAAATCTTGCTCGCATGTTGGGTAGCCATGTTGGGCTAAGTAACTTGGCGCGGCGTAGAATCCAGTTTTGTGCTCAAACAAAGCGCTTTTTTTAAAGCTTAAGGAATTGAGTTGTTCCAGTTCACGACTGATCACGAGGTCCAAACCCAGTTCGGGTAATTGACCCGGTGTAGTAGTGATGAGCTGCACCTTAATATCTGGGTACTTTTCCAAAAAGTCATCCAGATATTGCACGAGAAATTTAGACCCGACAGCAATGGTTGCTCCTATCTTTAACAAGCCAGCAGGGGTTTGGTTGACCGAACGAGTTTCATCGATAATTGACTGCCAACTATCGAGTTGATCTTTAGCTCTTTGATAAAAGAGTGCCCCGGCTTCAGTTTGGCTAATTGAGCGGGTAGTGCGTTTGAGTAATTGAGTACCAATACGTTCTTCTAACCAATTAACCCGTTTGCTAATCGCTGAGCTGGTGGTATTCAGCTTACGTGCAGCACCATTGAAGCTGCCTTCTTCAACGACCCTTACATAGCTTTGTACGTTAAGAATCCAATCCATATTGTTTCCTGTCAAGACCTAATCAAATTCCAATTAGGTCAATTATCAATTATTGGTTTTGAATGTAAACTCATTTCTACGAGTAAAAATCAAACAATGAGGAAAGTTTTTGAGCCAATCGACCTTTAAAAAAACACCATTACTTCTCGCAATGATGATCATCGCGACGGGCCAGGTGGGCGTGAGTATTTATCTTCCGTCATTACCATTAATTGCCACAGACCTCAGTGTTACCCAAGTGGACGTTCAGTTACTAGTTACGCTGTTCCTTGTCGGATTTGGATTGTCTCAGCTTTTTTATGGGCCTATGTCTGATGCTGTAGGAAGAAGGCCGATTTTTTTATTGGGTCAAGGTATTTACTTGGTTGGCACAATCGTTTGTTTTGCTTTTTCTGACAATATGACAGCGTTGGAAGTCGGGCGGTTACTTCAAGGCTTAGGGGCGGGCAGTGCGTCCGTATTAGGGCGTAGTGTTCTTAGAGACAGTTATGATGGCCCTCAGTTAACCAAAGCTTTATCTTACATTTCAATGACCGCGTCTATCATGCCAATTATTGCGCCAGTATTTGGTGGTTGGATTTCATTTCATCTAGGTTGGCAGGCGGTATTCCTATTCGTTTTACTGTATTTGTTAGCCATATTTATCTTGGGCTACTTTGTGTTACCCGAGACTCTTCCTTATGGAAAAAGTCGTTTTGATGCGACTCAAGTTATTAAGAACTATGGACGTTTTCTGACCAATCGACAAGTAATCAGTAGTGCGAGTTACAACTGGATGAGTTATCTGGCGAGTTTGGTGTCGCTTTCGTTATTCCCATTTTTAATGCAAGAACAATTGGGATTGACGGCTGCTGAATATGGCTCTTTGATGATCGTCCCCTCGGCTGGATTGTTGATTGGTAGTGTTACGTTAAATTTGCTCAATCGTAGGTTCAGTACGCCGCAATTGATGAGCCTTGCGATTTTGATTATTTTGGCTTCTGGAGGTTGGCTGCTTACGCACGAGCTAACCATTTTTAACCTCGTGTGGGCTTTTACTTGGTTAGCGATAGCTCAGGGGATCTCTTTTCCTCTATCGATTAGCATGTTGTTGGAACCCCACAAGAAGCAAGCTGGTGCCGTGTCGGCTTTATCGGGCTCTATTCAAATGTGCTTGGCTGGCTTATTCGGTGGGTACTTGGTCGAAAGGTGGGTGACAACTCACCTGCAACTTGGTGTGTTTTACCTGGTCATTGGTGTAGGGATGGGTTGGGTTCTTTGGTCTTCAACGAGATTGAATAAGAAACTCGACGTGACTGAAGTGGAGTACAGTTAAGCACTTAGCTTACTATGCTCTAACGTAATATCGTTAGGCGTTGTATTTGTGCTGCTGGTTTCCTACAATGCTCCGGTCCATTTAATAGGTAAAACAACATGCAGCAAAATGAATTTGAAGTATTGGTAAAAGCTATCTGCGCACTAGATAGCCTGCCTCAAGCACTTGAGCTATTGAAATCCAATGAGGATACAGAAGTCGCTGAGGCTGCTGCATCACTAACTGGTCAATTTTCGCTAGCTGAAGTTGAAGGCGAAAAGCGTATTTACCACGTGACGCTTCAAGAAAATGAACTAGGCGAAGAGCAAGAGTATATCGAACATGTCATGAATGAAGGCGATGACTTAATTAAATTTGCAGCTTGGTTCTTTGAAACTATGTTTGAATTGAAACAAAAAGATACGTACCAAATTGCTGGAAAAACTTACAGACAGCCAAAGCGTAGCTAGGGTTTCTAAGTGAAATATTTTAAAAGCAGCTCAAATGAGCTGCTTTTTTTATAAATTTCGAATCCACCTCTTTAACTTCAATAGACTTAATGCGCTAGGTTTAGTATGAATTGTATTAACTCGTTAGTATAAAATTGATGATGTTGATGAAAGCTGCGGTGGGAACCTGTTGGTTGCAATGTCATTAGTAATTTTGCATTAAAGTGTGATTTGGATCTTGTTTTTGGGGGTTTTACGTGTAGAATCCGCACACAAGAAAAGTAGATGATGTGCGGAGATAAGCATGAATTACGAATTGGGCCACGCATACCTTGGCCAAATGGCAGCAAAAAACATGATGCATGAAGCATTGTATGGTACATCAAAGCCAAAGAAGCCATCATTCTTTAAGCGAATGATGAAGAAAATGGCTAAATAAGCATTTTCAGAAACGGAATTTTAAAAGGCCTTAAACTCGATGAAGTTTAAGGCCTTTTTCGTTTTAGCGATGGATGAATGTCATCGCCGAGCTTTTTTGTGGATGGACACAAAAAACTTATATGTTAATCATCTTATTCGTTAACCGATTGGCTGGATAAGTCGACAACGTTGTTAGGAATGGTGTCTAAACCATTTTCTTTCATCCATGCTTCCAAGTTGTCGGCACCGCCGATGTATTTTCCATCAAGCCAGATTTGAGGTACGGTGACGGGTGTTTTCTCACCAATGTGCGCTTTCACTTCAGGGATCATTCGATATAAGGCTGCGCTATCTTTTACAACATCGTGGTATGTGTATTCGACGCCGGCTTCATCAAGCATTTTTTTTGCTTTGACGCAGAATGGACAGGTCGCTTTGCCGTAAACAATGTTGCCTTTCAAGCTGTCTCGCTTAGTCCACTCTTTAATGACCGACTGAACTAACACGCCGCGGTTAAGTGCTTCACCTTGACTAACAACTTTACCTTCTACAACTAGGATTGGAGCATGCCAAGAACCCAGTTTTAAAGGTTCCCACCAGTGAGATAACCAATCTTTCACTTCCAGCTCTACATCAACGCCTGCTAACTCATTCTCAAAAGTATCCTTCAGAATGTCTTTGGTGAGGGTACATTCTCCACATGGGATGTTTATTTTAAATGGACCCCAGCTGCCTGCCCAACGGTATAGTGTGATCTTGACTGGTTTCTTCATGGCTACGACCTCGTTTAAATTCTCTTATCAATATAGAACGGACAGCAGAACTATTTATTTCATTGGTCCTAAATTTACTTTATTTTCGCCGGCTTTTTTGTTTCCCAATGGGTAATAAACGCGACTGATGCAATAATAATAGCGGCTCCTAGCCATAAACGACCAGGTGGAACCCAACTAAACACGATCCAACCTGCTAATACATTGAGTGGAAGCTTAGCGTGGTCAAATGGTTGAACAAAAGAGGCATCGGCCACGGAGTAAGCTTTCACGATTGCCCATTGTGCAAGCGCAGTCATTATGCCAATGATAATTAATATTCCCCAGATAGTGCCTCCGCTTGGAGTTTGCCAATCAGGCACAGCAAGAAGAAGGTTAAAGGGTGTAATCAAGAGAAGCAGGTAAACCACCATGGTTGAAGGACTATCTTGTGACGAAAGTTTCTTCACCATCAGAGAGTAGCAAGCCCAGAAAAAAGCGGCGCCAACGGGTAATAGTGTTGCCCAACTAAAGTCTTCGCCCCATGGTTCAAGGATGACCATCGCACCAACGAAACCGGCTAAAGTTGCCCCCCAACGAGCTGCCCCCACTTTTTCTTTCAGGAAAAGGCCAGAACCTATAGTTGCAAACAGTGGTGAGGTCATGAGCAGGGCTATGCCTTGCCAAATGGGTACAGGGTAAGCAAGTGCCCAGATCCAGAGTTGGATACCAATAACTGATAAGAAAACACGGAATACGTGCATTTTTAGATTGTCGGTTCTGAGTGCACGGCGAATCCCCAGTGTTTTTAGGTATGGGAGAATGGCGCACAATGCAATGGCATATTGGATAACGGCGACGGTGGTAGAAGTAAGTCCGAAATGAATACTGGCGACCTGGGTTAAGCTATTAATAACGGCAAAGGCTAAGCCTGCGGTTAGCATCCAGCTAGCGCCTTGGATCGGATGATGTTGTGACATGATGCTTCTAATTCTTTGATGTGGTCTGCGTATGATACGGATTTAGCACCACTTAACCAGAAAAAGCATTGATGAAGTTCGTCATAATATTTGAATATGAAAAAAGGTTGAGCGATTGCCCAACCTTTTTACTTTCAATCTAAAGTCGATTTAGGTTAGAAGTCGTAACGTAGACCTAGGCGCAGAGAATCTTCGCTTTGTGTTTCTAGGCCTGAAACCTTCACATCGTCTAGGTTGTTTAGTTGGTAAGCAACGTATGTACGGATAGATTTGTTGAATTTATAAGTCCCCGTTAGTTCAAAGAAGTCAGCTGTGTCTACAGTTAAGTTCTGTGTCGCGTCTTCTTCTTGTTTTTGGTACAAACCCGCCAGTTCAAATTGGTCTGTTAGCTTGTACTTAACAGCAACTTCCACACCTGAGAACTCAGTTTTTGATTTGTCGTCTAGGTCGCCCATTGTATATGTCGCACCTAGGTATAAAGCATCCATTTTGTAATTAATACCAGCGATTACAGCCGTTGCCGAACCATTACCAGTACCGTTGTCATTACCTGAGTAGCCAAGACCAAAGCCTAAACCCATTGGTAGTGTGTAAATACCAGAGATGCCGTAACCGTCAGTGTCTTTATCTTCACCTGCGATAAAACTTGCTTTCAAAGAAAGCGCGTCAGCGTCGTAAGCGTATACAAACGTGTTGTTTACCTGTTCGTCGCCAGCGTTGATGAATGCTTTTTGGTCACCAGAGTAGATAGTAACATCTGACATTTCCGAAATTTGAGCAGCAGCTGTATCTTGACGGCCTACCGAAACAGCACCAAAATTACCTTCTAGGCCTGCGTACATATAACGTTGTTTGAAGTTATCTGTCTTATCGTTATCAGCTGAAGATTTCACGCTTTGTTCTGCTTCGTAGAAACCAAAACCTGAGAGGTCACTATTGATTTCTGTAGTACCGCCAACGTTCAAACGAAAACGGCTTTTATTTTCCATTGTACCTTCGATTTCTTCACCGCCTGAACCAATGAAATCACCACGGAATTCTGCGCGACCGCCAATTTTAAGTTCAGTACCATCAGAGCTGTAAACTGTTGCTGCTAGAGACGAACCTGAAACTAGTGCCGCTACGACTGCAGAAGCTAAAACTGCCTTATTCATAATCACTTACCTTGTATTTTAAAATCCGTGAGCAATGTGCTCTCCGTTTCGATATGAAGCTAATTTAGAGCAGCTAAATTACGCTTTCATTTCTATAAAATTACATTTTCGTGAATGGGGAACTTTTTACGTTTTGATTTTATTGCACTTTTATTTCCAATACCTAAACGGTTTGTGAATGGTACGGTCAATCATGTGGGTTTGAGTGCTGACTTTCGAAAAGACGTTTTTGGATCAGTGGTGACAGGATGAGTGATTTTTACGCTCAGATTCGGGTTTGCTCATCCGATTAACTGTTTGTGCTGGTTAATATATCCTCTATGATGCAACAACTTAGAAAGAATAGTTTTGCTCAACAAGATGGAGACGTTGGATGAAAACAGAGTACTTAGGCGATGTTTTACAAGGTAGGCAGGTTATTGGTTCCTTGAATGTTGAAGACTTACCCGCTGGAGAGCATCAGTTTTGGTTTCAAGTAACCAGTGATGGGTTAGGGCAACCTAAGAATATGCCTGTTTCTGTTTTTAAAGGCAGTCAAGAAGGCCCTAAGCTGATGATTACTGCTGGTATTCACGGTGATGAGCTAAATGGTGTGTTGGCTGCTCAGCAAATTATCAGAGACTTAGTAGGTAAAACTCTCAAAGGTACGGTAACGATTGTGCCTACTGTGAATTTGTCTGGTTTGCTGAACCATAGCCGTGATTTTATATCTTCGGATCCGGGTTCTTGCCCGGCCAACCTCAATCGGCTCTTTCCGGGGGATGCGAATGGCCTAGCTGCGGAGCGCTTTGTTGCGTCTTTGTGGGAGCGTTTGCTTAAGCATAATGCTACCTTCGCCGTCGACCTCCATACTCAAACTCGTGGTGCAGTCTACCCGCTTTATGTGTTTGCTGATTACCGAGTCGAACAATGTTTGGAGATGGCGAGACTGATGCAACCCGATTGCGTTCTGAATGACCCTGGCGACCCCGGTATTTTAGAAACGGTTTGGAATCGAAGTGGAATTCCGAGTGTCACGGTGGAAGTGGGTATGGGGAAATTTACTCAACCTGACATGATTCAACGAGCAGTAGGCGGTGTTTTTAACATGCTGTCTTATTATGAAATGTTCGAGATAGACCGACATAACCCAGACAAAATGCAATTGCCGAGCATAGATTGGGTAGAGGGTAATGACGTGGTTTCTATCCGCGCTGATATTGGTGGCTTCGTATTGCCACAGGTTGAACTTCTACAGAGCGTAGAACAAGATGATTTGTTGGCCATCCAGTATGATGCTTTCGGCAATGAATGTCGTCGTTATCGCGCGCCATCTTCTGGCCGTGTACTCAGCTATAATGTCGATGCGTTAAGGGAGCCGGGTGCGCTTGTTTGTCGCTTGTTAAGTTAGGATTATATCTATTGGATGTTTCCGTGTTAACGCGATGTGTCGCTATTTAAACACGCAAAAAAAGACCGAGCGAGGCTCGGTCAAAGGGCAGTTGTCTAGAGTTAACACGTCTTTGACTCTTCGACAGAACTACTTTTAGGGTAGCGAGGCTAGATTAAGAACCCATTGCAAGATAGTGACACTTCGACTGCTTTTCTGTTTCAAATATAATACTGAAAACATTATCTTAAGCTCATCAAAAAGCCGACTGCGAGTTACGCTAGTCGGCTTTTTATTTACTTCTCTTTTGAGTCTTTGTCTCTATTAGGCTCGATTAAAAAGCGTCATCTACAATATCTTTAAGTCGGTCGTAAGGCACATAACCCGGTAATACTTGCCCATCTATCATTAAAGTCGGTGTCCCTGTTAAACCAAGAGCGCTAAAAGTTTGGTGGTTTGTCATTAGCGTTTGGTTCTGTTCAGCAGTTGTGTTTAATTGGTCTTCAGTTCCTGTTCTTTTAGCGACTGCTTGTAGTGAGTTCTTAGTGTGACTACCGCTTTTGGCCATAAGTAACCGACTGACCTCTTGGAATTTCTCCGGTTGTTCTTTCCATACTTTCATCGAATACAGAGCTGCATTTGTGTCGAGACCATTAACTTGTTGCTGCTTAAAAGACAGGAACACATTGATGATCTTAATATCACTATTTTCAGCTGTGAGTTGAGATAGGCCTTTTTCTAAGCGTTTGCAATATGGACAGTTATAGTCTGTAAAGTTAATGATAATCGATTTGCCTTTTGGATTACCTGATACTGGGTGAGCGTCATTGTTGTATAGCCAGTCATGACTGGTTTCCTGGGCTTTTTTAGCTTGCTCTTGGCCTGCAACATATCGTTGTAGGCTGGTATGTAGGCCTGAAATGGTCGCAGGGTTGTCTTTTAGAAATTGGTTAATTTCTTCAAGTTGTTGAGTTTGTTCTTTATTTAATTCGGCAAAAGCGCTGGCGCTCATCAGTGAGCCAATAATCAACGTGCTTATAATGTGCTTTTTCATTTCAATTCTCTAATTTTGGTGACCGCTAGAGGTTCGTTTGTGCCTATAGCGATTTAATTCTAGTTATAAGTGGGTTAACTTTTACCTTTTTTATTAGGAAAAGTAGGCTCTTAGCCAAAGCCCAATAGGGGAAGTAACACCTGTTGCGATACTGCTTATTTTTCCATCTTTGATGATGACAATGCTTGGAGTGACATTGATTCTCCAATCTCTACTGATCGAACCTGAGACATCGTTGATGGTCGGAAATTGATATTCTTTGGCATCTAAAAACCGCTGAACACGTTCGTCTTGCCCAGATGACAAGGCGACTGACACTATTTGATGGGTGTCGCTGAAACTGTTGACGGTTGGACTCACAAATTTGCAGGCACCACACCATGTTGCCCAAAAGTAGACAATCACGGGTTTACCATTTTTGCTTAGTTCGATAACGTCAATATCTTCGCCTTGGAGCGATTTCCCCACGATTGGAACGGCGTTGCCCTGAGGCATACTTCTGCTATGATAAAAATCCATCGCAAATGAAACTACGCCAACGATCAGTATCATTGAAACCAGTTCCTTTCCCCACTTCTTAAGGCTACTAGACTTCTTGGCTTTACCCTTTACAGCGTAGTTTTCAGTCGTGCGAGATTTCTCTTCATTGTTGGGAGCCTTCATTACTTACCTCGCAGCATCGAGAGTTTGAACGACAGTATCGCTGTCTAGAATGATAGGTAATGGGATACCGCTTTTATAGCTTGGCCCGTAGACGATATTAAATGGCACACCAAATCGCCCATTACTTTGTAGATATTGAGTGACACTCTCACTAGGTGTTGTCCAGTCGCCTTTCATCAAGACAATGTCTTCTTGTTGTAGGTGGTTGTAGACAGGATTTTGAAGAATGACGCCGATCTTGTTGGCTTTACAGGTGATACACCATTCTGCTGTTACATCAACAAATACCGTTTTGCCTTGCTCAACGAGCTGAGGGATTTGTTTCGAGTCAAGCTTCTGCCAAGCAAGGTCATCAACAATTGGCGTTGCCCAATTATCAGCGGTGACACTGCCTATGATTAAAGCCGCACCAAACACAAGAGTAGTGGTAGCCACTATAGGGATAAGGACCTTGCGACCTAACTTACGGCCAATCCAAATCAATACTGAAATCACGATGGACAGTGACATTAATATTGTTGAAAACTTGCCAATAAACGGCGTCATCAAGCTGGCTAACCATAAGCTGGTGGCAAACATCATCAAACCAAAGATCAGTTTGACCTTGAACATCCACGCTCCAGGTTTTGGTAGTAGCTTAGTCAAATTAGGGAAAGTTGCGAAGATTAACCAAGGCGCACTCATGCCTATGCCTAAAGCAATGAAGATCGCCCACAGTTCTTGATAGCTCGCACCTAGTGCATAAGCCACAGCCGTACCTAAGAATGGTGCGCTACATGGTGTTGCTAACAACGTCGCAAACATGCCTTGAACAAAGTGGCCTGAATGTGAGTCATCGCCTTTGGTTGCTATCCAAGTGTTTAAACCCGATGGTAGTCTGAATTCGACTAACCCAAGTAAGTTAACCGAGAACAGCAAAGTGATGATCAGCATGAATGCAATGAACCAGACGTTTTGGAATTGGATTCCCCAACCAATCGCGTTGCCACCCATTTTTAGAACGGTCATGCCAAAGGCCAACAATGCAAACGAGGTAATCACCCCCATAGCCGAGGCTAAGAATGAGATTCGGATATGACGATTTGATGCGCCTTGGTTGTGAATGATGCTGTTTAATTTCATTCCTAATACTGGCAGTACACACGGCATAATATTGAGTATCAAACCACCAATTAGGGCAAATCCAAGCATTACCCCTAAGCCATTATTGCTCTCTTGGTAAGTGATTGGGGTAGATCCAACCGGTGCAATCATCTCTTCCGCTAAGTTGGTGTCAGAAACGGTGATGCTCACCCTGCGACTGGTTAAGTCGACCTCTCCAAGCCAGTTGCTAACATCGTAGACAGCGGTCAACGTATTACCTGTAATATAGATCGCTGGTTGAGCGAAGAAGTCATCGATTACTTCTTGGCCGTCGATCAGCACCTGGGGCTTATCCCAACCTTTTTTACTCGTTAACTGGGTCACCAGTTGTTGCTTACTCTTGTCCCAGAACAGTCCGTTAACTGAGGTGCGATTCGCTTCTCTTGGAGATTGGCTCATGCCTTGATTGAAGAGGAACATTGCTTCCTCATCGAGCTGCAATGTTTGCGTGTCGATAGGGAGTTCGATGTCATAGTCAGTCAAAACACAGATATTCGTACAAGATGGAAACGAGAGAGAGGCTCTGAATACCGCAGGTTGCGTGTTGTCTTTTAGCGTTAAGGTAACCGGAAAGCTGACGTGTTTTTTGTAACCTAACGTCATCACACCGAGCTGCTCGTAGTACTTAGGAATAGGCCAGTGCCAGTTTACAGACTCTATATTCGTTGAATCAGACCAGTCCCAGCTTGGTGGGATTCCGCCTTCACCGGGGCTACGCCAATAGGTTTTCCAGTCGCCGTCTAGCTCAACATCCAATATCGTCTGAACTGTTGAACCGTCATCTGACTGTTCACCCGTCGACATCATTCGTATTTTTACAGGTGGATGCTCTGGCGCACTTATCCAGCCCGTAGTTTGCGCTAAAGCAGTAAATGACGCCATAGCCAAAATGGCAACGACGATAGTTTTCGTGCATGCACGCATGCAGAGTGCCAACGAATCGACAAACTTAGTTAGTAGTGTGTTGTACACAAATGTATCTCCAAAAAATAAATAAAAGGGTGGAATAGCCCGGTTATTTATTCTCTAAATATACAGTGCTTTAGATGTAACCGAAGTTTTGTAGGTCGAGAAGAGCGATGGTTGTCTCTGGATAATCTAGAGATGTGAGGTGGCAAGTTGAATGCGACAGCGAGAAGTAGGATAAAAGGGGTCAGCCAGCCCGTTTTAGGAGTGGCGAAAGTTAGCATTTTTGAACTTAGACTGCAGGAACTTGAATTTGGTGTTGTCAGTGTTTTAGACGCTTCAGCACCAAAAAAATTGGCGTATAGCGTTGCCATGTTGTCTGAAAATGTAACTTGAGTTTTAGAGGCGTTGGTTTCTGCGTGAGCCGGCTTTTCTCCCAGAATCTTAGTTTCCGTGAGGGCCTGTGTTTTTGTGCTAATTAGGATTGATTGATCACCAGCCGATGAAGGTAGCATTACTTTTTTTGAAGACAGCGTACTCGCCAGACAGGTTACGATAACCAGTCCAGTAAGGAGGAGCGCCCAGAGTGAATGCTGTTGCCGGCGGTTCTGTTGGGATAAAAAACGTAGTGGTGTGCTTTGCAAATCAGTCAGTAATCAAATCAGTAATTGAAATAGCCAGTAATTGACATAGTTAGCAAGCTAGTCGAGTTGCTGCTAGCTTAGATAACTTTTATACGTGCCACAAGTTATAAAATTGTCAAAGTAAAAGGGCTGCATAAACGTCAGCTCTAACAACTCAGGCATCGAGGTCTGACTTAAGTTCACAATAATCTTCTCTTTTTCCCTTTTCGCTGATTTTTTCAGCAAAGGAGGGGTGCCGGGGAGTAGCGTGAGCAAGCCGCTAATAGCTGGCACAAAAAAGTCCAACCATTCGTTAGGAATTAAGTTGGACTTACTTTATTCGGCTTTGTCATCTAATGCTTTGAACTACGAAGCATTACGAGAGTGTCTTAGTGATTGCGACGTGGGCCGTTACGAACTAACTCTTTGCCATTGTCAAAAACTTCTTTGGTGATCCAACGAGCAAGCAGAACTTTATGGCTGCTGTTGAATACGGCAACGAAGTGGCGACCATCAGCGTTATTGGTTGCCATGCCCACGCCTTCAACACCTTCTAGGCCGAGACCGCCAGCTTCAACTGAAATTAGGAATTGTTCTAGCTCTTCTAGAGACTCAATAATATCAAGTTCGTTGTTCATTTTTATGCTCTCTTACTGTGAGCCAATATCGTATTTAGAGGCGTTTTAGTGCTGCGCCTGAGTGAAGATATTGGTCGTTGTTCTTTGTTGGATGCGTACTCTACAGGTCATAAAGATGGATTGGAACTGTCAAATATTAGATGCGGGTTTATTTTTTGCTAATTTTTAGCACAACATACGTTTAAATGCTTGTTATCCATCTTCTTTTTACTACTATTTATAAGGTCAATTTAGACATTAATAGGAATTAATATGATGAAGGTTTGGCGTTGTCTATTGTTGATGTTGACGCTTGTCGCATTTGGAAGTTTTGCACAAGGCGTTGATAAAATTGCAGAAGCACAAGATCAGCTAATGCTGGATCTAACAACATTAGAAACCGCGCATGATGCTGAGAAGCCGTTTCTAGAAGATATATTAAGACGAAAGAACCAAGCACTTCGTGAGGAGATTTTTTCCCAGTTATCCTCCGATAAAGAGGAAGGGTTAGATACCGTTCTTGCTCAGCAGGTTGAACTTTTACAACATTTACTGTCATTGAACGAAGTTAAGATTGTCTCGATGAGTAAAGAGAATCGTTCGGCTGAAGGGGATGCTAAAAAGCGTCTTGAGCTGCTGATTCAAAAACGAATTGGGATGATGGATGTCTACTATCAACAACTCTCTAAAACTTTAAGTTGGTCGAAAGAAAGAGGCGTCGATGTAACGGCCGCGGAAAGCCAGTTAAAAGCGGCATTGCTTTCTCGTTCTCAATATCTCACTAATGCGATTCTTTACACAGACACTCAGCGTCAAGATCTAGAACGCCGCTTGTCTTTTGTTAGTGAAGAAGAAAAAGCGACGATCAAAACTGAACTAGTACGCTTTAGCGAACGAACCAGTGTCATGGTCGCCAGTTTAGAGAAAAACATCTCTATGATGGCGCCATTTGGTGTGGATGTGACGTCTTACAAGCGCATCCTATTGGCGACGACAGGGGACATTAATGCTGACGTACTGGATGTTGATGTCGCATTAGATCTATTGGATAGCTGGTTGCGTTCGTTTAGTTCATGGGCATTTGAAAATACTCCTTCTTTTGTCGTCAAGCTTGCACTGTTCTTGGGTATTTTGTACGTAACTCGGCTTGTTGCCAATGTTGCTCGTAAGACGGTCCGTAAGAGTGTTTCGCATTCAAAAATGGATTTCAGCGTATTGATGCAAGAATTTTTTGTATCCATCGCCTCTAAAGCTGTTGTGTTTATTGGTTTGCTTATTGCCCTATCTCAGATAGGAATAGAGCTTGCACCATTACTTACTGGTTTTGGTGTTGCGGGTGTCATCATTGGTTTTGCGTTACAAGATACTTTGTCTAACTTTGCATCAGGTTTGATGATCTTAATCTATCGTCCTTACGATGTTGGTGACATGGTTAAAGTGGCTGGCGTGCAAGGAACGGTAAAGGACATGAGTTTAGTGTCAACCACGATTCAAACTATCGATAACCAACGCTTGGTGATCCCTAACAATAAGATCTGGGGTGATGTGATCAATAACATTACTGCAGAGCGTGTTAGACGTGTTGACATGGTTTTTGGTATTGGTTATTCCGATGATATCGATAAAGCAAAAGGTGTGTTAAATGACATCATTCTTGCGCATCCTTTAGTGCTTAAAACACCAGAACACATGATCAAGCTTCACACCTTGAATACGTCTTCGGTTGATTTTGTAGTGAGACCTTGGGTTAAGACTGAGGATTACTGGGATGTATATTGGGATGTGACGGAAACTGTAAAGAAACGCTTTGATGAAGAAGGCATCACGATTCCATTCCCACAACGCGATGTACATATTTACAATCACGAAGAGAATTAGCCGGAAGAGCCAAAGAGTGGTTTGGAGGCCGTATTCTTAATGCTATATCAAATGGACGCTGAATAGCGTCCATTTTTATTGGGTACTATTGTTACTGAGTTTCCGCTTATCTTGAGCGGCATTTCTGTATCTAGCTTCACCCGCCTGAGAATTAAGTTATGATGGGGTAGGCTTAGTTTGGACAGTTGAAACCGAATGGATGATTTACAGCAAAAAACGAATACTAGAAATACAACGGTAAGAAAAGCGATACGAATCGAAAGTGTTATGAACTCTGCGATGTGGCATTTAACTCAGAGAGATATGACAGAAAGCGAGCTGATTGCAAAGCTCAAAGTGAAAACCGACAATCAAGAATGGATCGATGAAACTTTGGGCACCTTGAAAGGCTTTGGGTATCTCAAGTCTGACCAAGTGTTTGCAGAACAATTTGTGGAGCAAGCTTTTTCTGGTGAATTTGGCTCTCGATATATTGTTGAAAAATTGAAGAAGAAGGGCCTAAAGGACTCTGTGATTTCTGATGCCATCCATAAGGTGTCCTTTGAGAAATCAATTGATGAACAAAACATCTTAATAGATCGAATTAACCACTATTACACAAGCTTTACCATGAGCCGTGAAAAGCTTGTGGCGACACTGCAAAAGCGCGGCTTTAGCTATCAACAAGTTAAAGTGGCGATTGATCAGCACCCGCAAGCCCATGAACTTATGAGTAACATGCAAATTAAAGCAGAGAAGGCTGACTTAGAGAAAGAAGTGCTTAAGTATGCTCGTAAGGGTAAAGGCTTGACTGCTATCCAGCAAGAGTTGAGACAAAGACAAATCGATACCAGTGAACTGCCATCGTTAATCGACCGATTGATTAATGAAGAGCAACTGGATTTCTACTCTTCTTGTTTAGAGCAGTTACAGAAAAAATCCTATGATCTTAATGACCATAAAGAACGCTCTAAAGCTTATGCAATGTTGAGTCGAAAAGGTTTCTCTTCTGATGAGATCAAATTTGCTCTGAGTGAAGGTAACGAGTAACAGGCGGTATCGAGCTTAAGACATATCTAGTGCCTTATTTTAACGTGTCGTGTGTATGTTTTCTGTAAGACCTAGGCCATTACGTAAGGCGAATTGAATGAGCTCGTTATGGTTATTTAAATTGAGCAGTCCAAGCATTCTATACTTATGAGATTCTATGGTTCTTGAACTTAAGTGAAGTTGCTCTGCGCAATCTTTTGCGCTAAACCCTTGAGCAATCAGCGCTAAAACTTTGGTCTGCTTTTTTGTCAGTAATAGTAGCTTATCACTGTCGTCTTCTAGTCGGTTCTCATTCTGTTTTAGCGTTCTAGCTAGTGTGGAATGTTGCCAGTAACAAAGCCAAACTTCACAGACTAACTTTAAGCGTTTGATGTCTTCTAAGTCGAAATTGGTGTCGGCATCGTGAAAATTAGTAAAAGACAATGCTCCCCAACGTTGATTAAATAGCTGTAGTGGTATGATACAGTGCCAACGTCCCCCTTCTTTGTACAACTGCTTTAATACATAGTTATTGCTGTTTATGAGCTCATCTTTTGAGAAGGTTAGATAGGTCTCGTTAGTCTTCAAAAGCTTTAAGTAATCAAGATAATTACCACCAATGAGGTTCTTCTTGTTAACTGGAGGAATGTGTTTTTTGGAGACTGAGCACGTTTTGCCATCTTCTAATAAGACCATTGAATTTGGATAAAGTGTAAGACGATCAATACCAAACCAATCAAGTACGTCAAAGCTCGCTTGCGACCAAGTTGTTTGAAAGTTGTTTGGGTCACTATTGATCAAAGTTGCAGATTGCTTCATTAATAATTGTTCAAAGCTATAGTTAGAAGCGCTCACATTTTTTCCTTATCAATCGTTCGGCTACTCATTCACGCGCTGAAGATATTCGCTAAAGCACGACAGCGCAAGTTAACATTACAAGATCGCGAAGGTGTTCTAAGTTCTCTTTTTTTATAACGCTTTATTATATGAGGCATGGCGAAAAGCCGTACTTTTACTGCAGCAATTGAACGGTGTTTTTTATAGGCTCAAGAATTTTAATTCTGCCATATAACCCTGTGATTATTTTAAGAACACTACTGACCTTATCATTGTTGATGCTAACTTTTCGTACAGCACTAGCGTCTCCTCTGTTTGTTTATGCACAATCTCCAATACATTCAAATGTGCTTTCAACTCAGCTTCGTTCGGCTCAACCTAACAGAGCAGGCACTATTGAATTCAAGTCCTCTTATACTCAGGCGAGTATATGGGCTCATACGGGTACTTATTCACTCGATTATTATCAGAATCAATCCACCATGGATTTTAACAATGCGGGTGTTCATGTGTCTGACTTTGAAAGTGATGATTTAACTAATGCGCTGACTTTTTACAATGAACTACTGCTGTATTCTAGAGGGCCAATGTCGCTCTCGGCTGGTGGTTCGCTGTTTTATAACAATGTAAAAAATGGGCTGTTTGCGAGAACAAGCTTCGAGCAAGGTATTCAACTCAACTACAGCTATATCACGCCAAGGCATAGCATATTCTCCACCCTCGGGCTCGTACATCGAAACAGCGATGGCTCTTCTGTGAGAGATGAAAACCTAAGCCCTGAAAACCTAAGTACAAGTTGGGCGATAGGGTATGAATACCGGCTTAACCAACAACACAGTTTGGTTATAGAGTCTCTCAACTATCAAGGTTGGGCGAGTAATGATCCTGATTTTTCAGAAACCTCTAACGAAGTGGTCGTTGGGTATCGATATCGTTTGTATCGACTCGCGGTTGAAACCTTGATAGTCGAAAACATCCGTAACATGGATAACAGCACGGACATCGGCTTTACACTCGGATTGCGTTTTTCTATATAAACGACACATTAATATATTCTTATTTCATGAAATTCACCAAAGCTATAAAATTTCAGTAAATTTACGGTATATCAATAACATAATTTTTTGAACAATAGCGCCACTCCAAAAGGCCGGACTAACAAGGCCGAATCAATATATACAGGTAGTGGTTATCATGAAAAAGACATTAGTAGCACTTGCGATTGCGAGTATTTCAAGCTCAGCTTTCGCTGTAAACACAAGCAGCCAAAACAGCCAGAACGAAGATATGTTTGCATTTGATTCAATGCATAAAGATCAATTCTCAGTATCAGGCTCTTTTGGTGTTGGTGGTTACTACGACACGGGCTCTAAAGCGTTTTATGATGACTGGGCGACAGGCCTTACGCTTGCAGTAAACTACCGCAACAACCGTGTTGTCGGTTACTTCGAAACTGACTTAATGGTGAATTACACGACAGACAACAACGTTTCTGCAAATGACGCAGCAACGGCGGGTTGGACAAACGGTATCGATACAGGTCCAGCAACTGACGTAGATAAAGCGTGGCTTGGTTTTGATACTGGTTTCGGTATCGCTTCATTCGGTTGGGAAAACGATACTGCATTAGACAAAGTAGATGGCGCTGGTGATACAACATACGAGTTTGGGGCTTCTGCTGGCGACGCTTCTGATGCGTTCAACGTTATCAAGTTCCAAGGTGCAACCAATGGCTTTGCTTACGGCGTTTCTTACTTTGAAACTGACGATGATCATAACGATGCTGACAAAGGTATTAACGGTTACATCGGTTTAGAGCAAGAAGTGTTCAATATTTACGCTGGTTATGAATCGCGTGATAACGATGCTGATTACGAAGTATATACGGTGTCAGGTAATATAAAAGTTGGCGACCTTACGCTAGGTATGAACTCTTGGATTGATGAAAGTGACTCTAAGAAAGACACTGGTTACTACGTTTCAGGTGGTTACGCGGTTTCTGCCGATCTAACAATTGCAGCGGGTTACGCATTTAACAGTAATGAATTAGATGGTCAATCTGACGTAGATTCTTCTTACATCAATATTGCGGCAATGTACCGTATCGCTGATAACGCTGACATGGGTATCGATATCAAGCAAGATTTAGACGGTTACCGTGTTGGCGAGGCTAGCGCGCAATACGATGAAGAGACACACGTATTCGCAGCCGCTTACTACTACTTCTAAGATTTCAAATACTGAAACTGAACACTATGGTGTAATCGCTTGCCTGGTCGTTATACCGTATTCTCTTCTTTATGCAGTTTAAGCATCCACAAATCGACATGTGGTATGCCACTCAATACCACGAGTGGAATTATTATTTGGAGAAATGTAATGGTTAAGAGCATTACGGCTAAGGGTATTATTTATGGAAATGATACCCTATTTACGTGTAAGCCTAATCGAAATGGATTCTTCGAGTTAGCACGTAAACATGGAAGAGTTGCAGGTACTCGCCCACAAGATCTCAAGAATAAGGTTTATGCCGAAACTCTTGATGAAGCTTGGCATTTACTCAAAACAGAAAAGTTTTATATTGTTTTGACGGGACAAGTATTTGGTATTCACAGAAAGTCTTTACGCAGTGTTGATTCTGTCGATATTGATTTCGAGAATGACATTCAACCTGTATGTGCGACGATGTAGACTCGGGTACAAAGCAAAAAAAGGACGCTCATTGATCGTCCTTTTTTCGTTTGGTCTTTTGGTTCAACCTAGGTTAAAGGTGCTTAGCACCTGCTATCGACCGTATTGCCCAACGATGAATTGCTCAAACTCATCACACATCTGATGGTTTGAGCTATTATTATTAGCTAGCTCGGCTGCCCCATCAACGATCGAAATCTTAGCATTCAAATCAGCAATTGGTGCACGTTCTCTTGTCGACAGCTGCTTTATTTTTTGCTCTTCAATCGCCCAAGCTTGCTCTGGCGATAAGTTGCACTCGTCGGCGAGGTATTTGGCGTTAAAACCTTCTCCTGTCAGGCTTTCGATTGTCCCATTATGATTCACGCTATTTCCCTTGTACCAGTAGTGCTTAGCCAACAAAGGGCCGATTTCTGGGTTATCGGTTAAATAACCAAACTTGTCAGTGAAATAGGCACGAGTTTGGTAAACCGCCATATGAGCCAATAGATAGCCTTGGTAAGCACAAGAAGCTTCATCGGACAGCAAATGTGGAATCGCCATTAATGGGCGTGGACTGCAAGATAATCCAAGAATCGTTTTCTCACTATGACGTGCGAGCTCCGTGATTTTTTCAGGTGTCAGATCTTCATCCGCCAATTCGTATAGCGCTCGTTCAAAGTAAGGAACCACAAGAATGCTGCGTTCTTCATAGGCTTTGAATGGTTGTTTGTTATCAATGATAGCTTTAATCAATTCATCTGGTATAGGTTGGCCTTCTGAATTCAGCGCATACTGTTTTAGCCAATCGGCATCTGTCAGCAGACTGTCGCAGAACATCGATTGGGTTTCGGCATAAGCCATCGAGGTTGGTGCAAATTCCTGAGAGAAACAAGGCGCATTCATTTTCACATTGGCAAAGTGTGCGGCGTGTCCACCTTCGTGAAACAGCGTATTAATACCATCATAACCACTGCCAATTTGATCGGGTTTGGCATTGCTAGTGAAGTTTACTTTAGCAGCAACCCAAGCACCTTGATCATAGAAAGAAGGAATAGGCCCATGACAGAACCCATTTGGGTATTTACCTTTACGCTCAAGGAGATCCAGTTTCAGTGTTGCTTGAGAATATTCGATGTTGAGACGGCCAAAAGACTCTATCCAGCGTCTGAGTGACTTTGAGAATGGAACATAAGGGTCCAAGTCATTCATAACATCACCAGCAAAAGAGTAGATAAAGTTATGCGCTTCCAGTGCATTCTGGCCTTTTTTCTCAGCTAAGTTAGTTAGGCTTTTTAGATTGTTATCGCGCGTGCGTGCTTCGAAGTCATCCAATATCGTGAACAATTGTTGTGTCGTCATTTGCTCAGTTTTAACCACTGAGTAATCAAAGAAGGTTTTGAAACCAAGCGATTGAGCAAACTGATTGCGCTTTTTGATAAGTTCGATGAAGCCGTTAGCTAATAGCCATTGTTCTAAATCTAATAGTGCTTGGTGTGCAGAAAGTCTTACCTGTTCATTGCCATTACTTCTGACGGCTGAACCTAGAACCGGCAATGATCCTTCGGTCTCTTCACCCGCTTCATTTACGTAAGTCATGACATGGTTTTGTTTTTTCTCAAATAATTCGGCCTCAAATTTGATGAGTTCGGCTTTCAACTTCTGAGATGGTTCTGATTCGATCGAGTGAGATCTAAAGGTCGCTAGCCAACCATTTAATCCGGTTAGTGTGCTCTTCCTTTCTTCAAGATCTTGAATCTCGCCGATTGCATCAATGTGTTTTTGGATAGCAGTAATTTGCTCGGCAGAACTAAGAAACTCGGTCCACTGGGTTTGTGCAGATGTTGACCCATCGTGGTCATCACTTATTCCCATGTAAGTATCCCAAAAGAAGTCTTCTTTTGCTTTGTGAGTCGCAAGATAATCTTGATTTAATTGGTTGAGATAGTTCGTTGCAGTCATGATGTTCCTTGAAAAATAACGCCTGAGTTTCAAGATTATGACACATTCATAGGACGTATTTTGTGACGTTGCATATAACGGAATGTAAGTCACAGGATCTCGGTTTACATTACGGCGTATGTGTGTAAATTAATTAACTGTTAACGTTTTGTTTTTTGCTAGTATTATTTAAAGAATATCCGCTGATTTTTTCGCCTTTTATTGAGCAAATGGATGTCCTCAATGTCAGCGTTTTTGTAAGGAAGAGGTTTAGGATGGATCCTATTTTATATATCGAAGTTGGTGGTGTCGTATGGCAGGTATTTGCTGATGGTACATGGCTTCAAGTGCCCGCATCACAGCCTAAAGTTGAAGGTGTGCAAGTTGTTAGTATTGAGTCTCAGAATTTAGATCAGACTCAATCGATCACTGAGCCACAAATAGCGGCTGTCGAACAACAACTCGAAGAGGTCGTGACTCAGCTCGTCAACAATATCGAAAGTGCGCCTCAACAACCGAGTTCTGCCAATGATCAACCCAGCTCCAGTGCCTCTTTTATTGCATATGTTCGCTCTACATTAGATGAAACTCTTGCAGAAGCAGGTTTTGACACTCGACCGACCGAATATGAAGAGGAAGACACCACTTCAAACGATGGGAATCTAGATGCGCTGTTACCTAGTGCAGAACTGACCGTAGATATACTTGATGGCGGCGACGGTTACGAAAACCAGTTTGAAGTACCAGGTGTCACTATTAAGGGTACGGCTGTGGATGTTCGTGATGGACGAACAGTTGCAATTACCATCACCGATGTTAACGGCAACACATTAACTACCACTGCGATCACAACTAACGAAACCTATGTTGTAAATGGTGTCGATCTTACTTCACTAGCTGAAGGTGATCTCCAAGTTGACGCGATTATTGCCGATGATTTTGGTAATAGCATCACTGCTAACGATTCCACAATCAAAGATACGCTAGCGACAATTGATGTCGATTTTGATGGTTTTGGCGATGAGTTTTATAACGAATTCGAAGTCAGCAATGGTGCATTGGTTGGCACAGTGACCAATGTGGAAGATGGTCAAGTTATCTTAATTACGATTACAGATAGTGATGGCTTATCTGTAGATTATTCCACGAACGTGTCTGGTAACAGCTGGACACTCGAAAACCAAGACTATTCCAATTTCGCGGAAGGCGAACTCACGGTTGTTGCAAGCACCGTCGATATTGCCGGAAACCCTACGTCAGCTACCGATACCATTGTTAAGGATACGCTTGATCGAATCCTTGTTAGATTCGATGGGTTTGGCGATAACTATTATAACGAAAATGAAGTTAGCAAAGGTGCATTGATTGGTGCGATCTTCAATGTCGAAGATGGCCAAGTTATTGATATCACGATCACGGACAGCAATGGTTTATCCGTTGGCTACACGACAGTTGTGTCTGGTAATTTTTGGAGTCTGAAAGACCAAGATTACTCTGATTTTTCAGAAGGTGAGTTGACGGTTGTCGCTAGTACTACGGACGTAGCTGGTAATACGATTTCGTCTACCGATACAATTATTAAAGATACCTTAGTCAACATTGGTGTTGATTTCTCTGCATCTGATGATGAGTTTTATAACCAAGCTGAAGTCTCAAATGGGGCGTTGGTTGGTACTGTGGCAAATGTGGAAGACGGTCAAACTATATCTATCACAATCACAGATGCTAATGGCAAGTCGGTTGATTATTCAACAACGGTATCCGGTGGTAATTGGACTCTGACTGACCAAGACTATTCAGGTTTTACAGATGGCGAGTTGACGGTTGAAGTTAGCGTTACAGATATCGCAGGTAACACAGCAACATCTAGCGATACGATAGTTAAAGATACGTTAGCCAGCATTGGCGTTGATTTTTCTTCATCTGATGATGAGTATTACAACTCAGTAGAGGTGAGCAATGGCGCATTGGTCGGCACGGTGACCAATGTTGAAGATGGCCAGACAGTATCAATCACCATCACCGATGCCGATGGTAAGTCAGAAAATTATACCGCGATAGTTTCTGGTGGCGAATGGAGTCTCATTGGTCAAGATTATTCAGCCTTCGCTGAAGGCACGCTAACAGTAGAAGCTACGGTTACGGACATTGCGGGTAATACGGTAACTTCTAGCGATACTATAGTTAAAGATACGTTGGCGGATATCAGTGTCAATTTCGATGGTTTTGGTGATGAGTATTACAATTCTGCCGAGGTGAGTAATGGCGTATTAGTTGGCACGGTGACCAATGTTGAAGATGGCCAAGAAGTTTCAATCACTATCACCGATGTTGATGGCAAGTCAGAAAATTATACCGCGATAGTATCTGGTGGCGAGTGGACATTAGTCGGCCAAGACTATTCGGGTTTTGCAGAAGGTATCATGACTGTAGAGGCTACAGTTACTGACGTTGCAGGCAATACTACAACTTCTAGCGATACTATCGTCAAAGATACGTTAGCAGACATCAGTGTCGATTTTGATGGCTTTGGTGATGAGTATTACAACTCCGCCGAAGTGAGTAATGGCACTTTGGTCGGAACTGTGACCAATGTTGAAGATGGCCAGACAGTATCAATCACTATCACCGATGTCGATGGCAAGTCAGAAAATTATACCGCGATAGTTTCCGGTGGCGAATGGACTCTCATTGGTCAAGATTATTCAGCTTTCGCTGAAGGTACGTTAACAGTTGAAGCTACGGTTTCAGACGTTGCAGGCAACACTGCTACTTCTAGCGATACGATCTTCAAAGATACGCTGGCGGATATTAGTGTCGATTTTGATGGTTTTGGTGATGAGTATTACAACTCTGCCGAGGTCAGTAATGGCGCATTGGTCGGCACGGTGACCAATGTTGAAGATGGCCAGACAGTATCAATCACTATCACCGATGCCGATGGTAAGTCAGAAAATTATACCGCGATAGTTTCTGGTGGCGAATGGAGTCTCATTGGTCAAGATTATTCAGCCTTCGCTGAAGGCACGCTAACAGTAGAAGCTACGGTTGCGGACATTGCGGGTAATACGGCAACTTCTAGCGATACGATCGTCAAAGATACGTTAGCGGACATCAGTGTCGATTTTGATGGTTTTGGTGATGAGTATTACAACTCTGCCGAGGTCAGTAATGGCGCATTGGTCGGCACGGTGACCAATGTTGAGGATGGCCAAACAGTATCAATCACTATTACGGATATTGATGGCAAGTCAGAAAATTATACCGCGACAGTGACTGCTGGCGAGTGGACTCTAACTGGCCAAGATTATTCAGCTTTCGCTGAAGGTGAGTTAACGGTTGAAGCAAGCGTTACGGACATTGCCGGTAATACAGCAACTTCTAGCGATACGATCGTCAAAGATACGCTGGCGGATATTAGTGTCGATTTTGATGGTTTTGGTGATGAGTATTACAACTCTGCCGAGGTCAGTAATGGCGCATTGGTCGGCACGGTGACCAATGTTGAAGATGGCCAAACAGTATCAATCACCATCACCGATGCCGATGGTAAGTCAGAAAGTTATACCGCGATAGTTTCTGGTGGCGAGTGGAGTCTCATTGGTCAAGATTATTCAGCCTTCGCTGAAGGCACGCTAACAGTAGAAGCTACGGTTACGGACATTGCGGGTAATACGGCAACTTCTAGCGATACCATAGTTAAAGATACGTTGGCGGATATCAGTGTCAATTTCGATGGTTTTGGTGATGAGTATTACAATTCTGCCGAGGTGAGTAATGGCGTATTAGTTGGCACGGTGACCAATGTTGAAGATGGCCAAGAAGTTTCAATCACCATCACCGATGTTGATGGTAAGTCAGAAAGTTATACCGCGATAGTTTCTGGTGGCGAATGGACATTAGTCAGCCAAGACTATTCGGGTTTTGCTGAAGGTACGCTAACAGTAGAAGCAAGTGTTACAGACGTTGCGGGTAATACGGCAACTTCTAGCGATACCATCGTTAAAGATACGTTAGCGGACATCAGTGTCGATTTTGATGGTTTTGGTGATGAATATTACAACTCTGCCGAGGTGAGTAATGGCGCACTGGTCGGCACGGTGACCAATGTTGAGGATGGCCAAACAGTATCAATCACTATTACGGATGTTGATGGCAAGTCAGAAAATTATACCGCGACAGTGACTGGTGGCGAGTGGACTCTAACTGGCCAAGATTACTCTGCCTTCGCTGAAGGTACGCTAACAGTAGAAGCAAGCGTTACGGACATTGCCGGTAATACGACAACTTCTAGCGATACCATAGTCAAAGATACGTTGGCGGATATCAGTGTCAATTTCGATGGTTTTGGTGATGAGTATTACAACTCCGCCGAAGTGAGCAATGGCACTTTGGTCGGCACGGTGACCAATGTTGAAGATGGCCAAACAGTGTCAATCACCATCACCGATGTCGATGGTAAGTCAGAAAGTTATACCGCGATAGTTTCCGGTGGCGAGTGGACTCTAACTGGCCAAGATTATTCAGCTTTCGCTGAAGGTGAGTTAACGGTTGAAGCAAGCGTTACGGACATTGCCGGTAATACAGCAACTTCTAGCGATACCATCGTTAAAGATACGTTGGCGGACATCAGTGTCGATTTTGATGGTTTTGGTGATGAGTATTACAACTTAGCCGAAATTACTAATGGTGCCTTGGTTGGCACGGTGACCAATGTTGAAGACGGTCAAACGATCACTATTACCCTTACCGATAGCCTTAATGTCTCCCAAGTTTATACGACCACAGTAGTTGGCGGAAATTGGACGCTGACAGGTCAAGACTATTCGGGGTTTGCAGAAGGAATCTTGACCGTAGAGGCTAGCGTTACGGATGTTGCGGGCAATACTGTTACTTCTAGCGATATAATCGTTAAGGATACTCTGGCAAGTATCACAGCAAAATTCGATGATGCCGACAACATACTCAACACTGAAGAGGTTCAATCTGTTCGTCTACAAGGTGTTGTTCAAAATGTAGAAAATGGACAGCCTATTACCGTCACAGTTTCGGATAGCAATAATCAGTCTATCACGTTACAAACCGTAGTTGTTGCAGGGGCTTGGAGCATCGATGATGTCGATCTGTCTGCATTTGCGGATGGCAACATTACCGTAGAAGCAGTTACCGTTGATATTGCAGGTAATGAAACAACGGGCACAGACTCGACAGGACAAATTGATACCGTCCCACCTGTTATCGATATTGATACCTTATCTGGTTTCAACATCTTAGATTTTCGTAGTGGTGATTTAACCACCATGCAGGGTACGACCGATGTTTCCGAAGGTTTACCTGTCTACATAGAGATCAATGATGGTACGCAAACGCTGACTTTTGAAGGTGTAGTTGATGCGTCCGGTGGCTGGCTAGTCGAGAATATTGATGTCTCTAGCTTAGACCCATCTACTGAGTGGATTATCGATGCGAGAGTTGTTAACTCGATTGGTAATGAAGTCAGTGATGACATGCCAAGTATTATACTGCCAGATTCAGTCTCATTTTCTGAAAGTACGGTTGGTATCTTTGGAGATCAAACCCAAGTCGCTGACATCAATATTCAGTTTGCTGATGAGTTTGCTTTTAGTGCAAACCAAGTCTCTGCTGAGGGAGTGACGTCTCAAGGTCAATCTATCGCTATTGAATTAGAGTCTGACGGTCAAGTGATCAAAGCAACACGAACCGATGGAACACTGGTTTTCGAAGCTAAGATTGTTGGAGGTACCGTTGAAATCACTTTCTACCAAGCGGTTGACCAACAGGCTGGTGAAGAGTTACTTCAAACGGCGATCATTATCGAAGGTCTTCAGATTGATGATGATGGAACCACTGAGCTCGTTTTAGGCGAATTACCGATCACGATTCTAGATTCTGAACCTTTGCTGTTCGGCGAGTCTTACTCGATGGTTGAAGGTGAAACATCGTCAGGCAACGTTCTTAACAATGACATTGACCTTGATACCGCACTAACCATTAGTAGCGTCGAAGTTGGTGGAGTCAGTCAGGATATTTCAGGTGCAACTCCTGCGGTGTTCAATACCGGGGATGGTGTATTGACCGTATTTGCTAATGGCCAGTGGACCTTTGAAGCCAATCGAAATCTAGATCATAACCAAGACCATACCGTTATCTTCAATTACGTTGCCGCTGACTCTAGTGGTGATTTTGGCTCTGCAACGGCGACTATTGATATCATGGATGGTGCGGCAGGACAGATATTGGATGATTCGAAAACGGTGACGGAAGTCGACGTGACCTCCGGTTCGCAAACCATCAATGCTCAATTTACTGTATTAGGTGGTTCGGATAATCCAGACCCAGATTCTATACAATTTAGCTCTGAGACTGTCGCGCGACTAGAAGCGTTAGGTATTACTTCAGGTGGCGACGCTACAGTGCTTACTTATACTCTCAGCGCAGATGGTCGTACTATTACAGCTAAGCAAGGTGATGATGATGTGTTCTCGTTTTCAATGACGACAACGGTCAACGGGAACAATGTACTTGCCGATATCGTTTTGGTGATTGAACGGCCACTCGACCATGTGCTCACCAGTGATTTACTTACGATTCCGTTAAATATTATTGGCACAGACACCGATGGCACTGCTTTAGAAAACGGCCAAATATCATGGGTGATCGAGGACGGTAATGATCCGAGTTTAATTCTCGATTCAAATTCTTCGGTCAACGAGTCGGAGCTAAGCAATGATCCTATCGGTGAAGTCAGTAGCACCGGAACCTTCAGTATCGGGATTGGCAGTGATTATTTAGATAGCGTGTTCTTTGATTTAGCTGATCAACCTCAGCTCTTTAGTGGCGGCGAGCAGATTTATTACACCGTTTCTGAGGATGGTACATTATTGACTGGCTACGCAGGGCCAGTCGCTGGTGGTGACGTTGCCTTTACCGTGAGTTTCGCAGCGCCGGTATCAGATGATGTAGACAGCAGTGTGGATTACGTCTTCACACTGTACAAAGGTTTGGATCAAGCCAATGGCACAGATACCATACCGTTTACTGTTACAGCCCGTGATTCCGATAACGACCAAACTAAACTAGATTTAATCGTTTCTATTACCGACGGTGGTGAGCCAACGATTGGCAGCGGTACGGTTGAATTGTCTGAAACCCCAATTGCGGATACTACTCCTGATGGCGTAAAACAGAGTGCAGTGGTTAATTTGGATATCACGGCATCGCATGATCCTATCGTTTATCTTGGTATTGATGTGACAAACGGTCAAGCCGTTTTGGATAGCGACGGTGAAGCAGTCACCCATAATGGCGAGGCTTTATCTTGGAGAGATAATGGTGATGGCAGTTTTGATGCGATATTAAGTAATGGCGATGTCATTATGCAGATTCGTCTGCCATCTGATTATTTCTTAGAAGCTAATATCTCAGGTACCGTTGCCGTTGAGATTGATTTATATCGCTCTATTGATCATGGTGCTGGGTTAAAAGATACCGAATTGAGCATACCGGCCACGGTTGTCGTTATTGATTCAGATGGTTCGCGTTCCACCCAAAAATCAGACATTAAAATATACGATGGTAAGGATCCTGCATTCTCGATTGTAGGCAGCATATCTGTCGATGAAGATGGACTCATTGGTGACAACGAACAAACTGGGACTGAAGAACCAAGCCCATCGATCGCTATTATCCAAGGCTCGGACGATATCGCATCAGTTTCAGTTAATACCGATGCTTTTGACGCATTAGCTTATACCAGTGGTGGGCAAGCCATTTCATTGCAGGCAGTGAATGCCGATGGTTGGTATTACGCTCAAGATACGTCGGGTAACGATATCTTCCGAATTCGTTTTAACAACGATGGCACAACAGAGTTCAATCTATATGCGCCGCTTGATCATGCTACGGGTGATGGTGAAAATAATCTTGCTGTGAATTTTGAATTGGTCGTTACTGATGCCGATGGTGATAGTTCTGATCCGGCTATTTATGTTGTTAATGTTACGGATGCAGTGCCAACTTCTCGTTCTGGATCCATTGAAATGGTGGAAGGCGATAATCTCAGCGGACAGTTCTTAACAGAAGGATTTGCTGGTGCGGATGGCGCCGTCATTGTTAGTTTTGACTATCGCGGTGATACCTACACTTTTACCGATGCAATTACGTCAATCGAGATTGATCTCATTAATGATTTTGATAATAGCGTCTACGGTCAGTTTACGCTTAACTCTGATGGCAGCTACCAACTGACTACTAATGCCAATGTATCAACTGACCCTACCGATCCTCGATTAATCGATGACATTGATTATTTGGTTCGCGATGCCGATGGTGATGAGGTCACGAGTACTGCAGAGCTTGTCCTAGATGATAACGAAGGCTTTATTCGTTATGAGGATTCTGAAACTACAGAAGACAACGATGCCATTATTGTGGTGAGTGTTTCTACCGGAGACGTTGACCAAAGCGAAACCGTTACGGCTATTGAATTCTCAGAAGATTCTTTGCAAGGCGGTAGCCTGTATTTAGATGGCGTATTACTTCAAGTGGTTGATGGAAAAGTGACGCTTTCAGGCAATCAGTTAACGGTGATTGACAGTCAGTTTACCGGCCCTAATGGTCAGTTAACTTATCGACCGGCACTTCATGAATCAAATACGACCTCAACGGTTATTCTAGCGATCAACGCCATTATTAGTACTGACACAATTCCAAAAGAATTGACCGCAGATGTCTCTGTTTCTGTTTTACCCGTAGCGGATGCGCCGGATTGGTCTGATTCAGTGTTCACCTACCAATCGGTAGAAGATGACGCAGACCCAATTAAATTAGATATCACTGCTCAGTTGGTTGACCAAGATACATCTGAAGAACTGTCTTACACCATTAGCGGCATTCCCGATGGGCTGAATATCACCTTGAACGGAAACGCGGTTAAAGAAGGCAAAGAGTACACCCAGAACCAAATCGACAAAATGGAAATCAGAGCTGATGAAAATCTTGCTGGTCGATTTGAGTTTGAGATTACTGCGATTGCAACCGAAGCGGGAAACACTTTCGCTGACCCCGCAGATAAAACGGCCGATATCGTCAATACCGTAGTCGTTGAAATCTCACCGGATGCTGATACTCCACATGTATCCGTTAAGGACTACAAAGGTCTAGAAGATGAAATCATCTTCCTCAAGAACGTGATTGATGGATCGCTAACTGATACCGACGGTTCTGAATCGTTAAGCTATCAAATCGAACTGCAAGATGGTTGGTCTATCCAAGGTGGACTGTTCGACTTAATTGGTCCTGATACCTACCTAGTCTCTGCGGAGGCCATCGAGAATGGTGTGGCTTATCTTCTACCAAAAGAAGACATCAGTTCGTTTACTGAAGATTTGTACATTAAGGTCACGGCGGTAGCCACAGAATCTGCCATTGACTCACTAGACCCTATCAATGTGACTGCGTTAAGCGATACTCAAACCATCAACATCTTCCTCAAAGGCGTTGTTGATGAACCTACTGTTGTGGATGGAGGAAATGCGCATTGGGAATATGACAGTATTACCAAAGTCATCAGCAATCAATCTGTTCTCAATGAAGATGGTTTGATTCGTCTCGATTTTGTAGTCCAAACCTCAGATGACGATGCCTCAGAAGAGATTAATATACTCCTGACCAATATTCCTGACGGCACCTTGCTGGTGGATTCATTGGGTGAGCCTGTGTCGCTGACCATCGCCTACATTGACGATGTAACAGGCCCAGTATTCCAGGTTTCTAACGCCCAACTGAATGATTTGTATCTCAAGCCAATTACTGATTTTAGTGGCGAACTAGAGCTAACTGTTATTGCTATCTCGACAGAGCCTGATGGTGATTCGGGCGAATTCCCGATGACCTTAAAGGTGGAGTTAGCACCTGTTGTCGATCAAGAAGATGGCCAAGCGGTGAGTACTCAAGGTATTGAAGACAGCCAAATCGGATTGAACCTTGAGCCATCTTTGAATCAAGATGTTGATGGAAGTGAGTCTTTAACGGGGTATGTGATTGATAGCCTACCTGCTGATCTGACTCTTTATTTCGATGGCAGTGTTATTGCAGTGCCAGTTTCAGGGTTAGATTTAGAAAGTTTATTAGACTCTACGACACCAACACTATCCGAGCTTTTAAGTAGCGGAAGACTGTCAGTAACCGCTACTGAAGATTTGAGCGGTACATTTTCGATCCCAATTACCTATGAAGTTACTGATACTTCGCCGACAGGCGCAACTGATGTAAAAGATATCTCGGGATCAATCAGTGTCACGGTCGATGCGAGGGTCGAGTCAGATACTCGTTTGGAAAGTTCTGGTCAGCTATATATCAGTGAGGACGGTTCTCCGGTCAACGTGTCGGATGCGGTTACTTTTGTTGACGCAGATATGGATGGCTCAGAATACTTAGATTATATCTTGATCGATGTGCCTGATGGTTATTCGTTGATTATTGAACACCCGAACGGAGCCGCTCAAGATATTTCAGGAAACTGGATTATCTCTGCAAATGGCCTTACGAGTGACTCTATCCAAGAGTTGGCGCAAGAAATCTTAAGTGGCATGACTATCTCGAGCCCAAGCGACACGCCTGTTTTAGATATAGTGGTACGTGCTCGTGTCATTGACGGTGAAGATTCGAAGTATATTGATACTTCATTCCAAATTCAGATCACTGGCCATGATGGCGGTGGCGGCACTTGTGATCCTGTTGGACCTCCAAGCCTAATTCAGCCTGATGGTGATATCAAAACGCCTGAGGGAGAGGACATCGACCTTACCGGTTTATTGAATACCAATGTAGGTAGTGATCCGGACAATGAGATCTCTTTCTATATTCCTGCGGACTCTCTGCCTGATGGCGTCGAGATTTCAGGTGATGGTGTTATTGCCGAATACGACGCTTCTGGTGAGGTTGTCGGTTACTCGATTACAGCGGATGGACTATCCAAACTAACGCTAACAGGATTAGATGAAGACTTTGCCGGCTGTATCGACTTTACGATTAAAACCATTGAGACCTCTCCTTGTAACGGAGAGACCGTCACAACAGATCAAACCATCAGTATTCAAGTATTGCCTGTTGTGGATGACATTACCGTTGCCACGGATTCGACAACAATCCAGGAAGATATTACAACCGACCTTAACCTTGAGTTAGTTCTCGGTGATAGCGTTGAAGACGGGCAGTTAATCACGGGAGAGGGTAACAGTGCTACCGGTAAAGAGACCATTAACTCTCTAACAATAACGGTATCAAATGGCGGCACGCTATCGGAAAGCCCTACTGATACTGGTTTGTTGGTTGATAACGGCAATGGTGAGTGGACGGTCACGGATCCTAGCCGATTGAGCGATGTGTTGGTAACACCACCAGAACATTACAGCGGCGAAATTACCTTAACAGTGACGGCCAATATTACCGATGAAGCGGATTGTGTCGTTGAAACCGATACTCAAGACAAGACGACCGTGGTGACGATCACCGTTGAACCTGTTGCGGATGCGGCGAACTTGGTGACGGAGGATATAGTAGGCGACGAAGACAACTACATTTCACTGTCATCACTTAGCGCGGAGCTGATTGACCAAGATGGCTCTGAAAATATGTCCTTGGCATTGAAAGGCGTGCCTGAAGGCGCGGTTGTTGCGATAAAGGTGGGCGATAGCTACGAATTAGTTCCAAATAATGGCGTTGATGGCGGTACCTTTGATGGTAACCCTACTTATGAGTGGCAGCTCGATCCAAGTCAGCTTGCTAATCTTGTTATTCTGCCGCCACGAGATTTTAGTGGTGATATGAATCTAGTCCTTGAGGCGATTACTCAGGAAATCGGCACGACAGATATTCGTTATACCGAATCTGAATTTACCGTTGGTGTAAACCCTATCGGCGATAAAGTGGAGTTCTTCGATTTACCTGAACAGCTCACTGGAAGTGAAGATGATGGCATCGTGATTCCTCTCGATGCTAATAGCTTTGAAACCAACAGTGATGAATTCTTAGCAATTACCGTAACGGTGAATTCGACTTCGGATCCATCAGGTTTAGTTGGGCTAGATCGAATTCGAATTGGATCAGAAACCAGCTCTTTCACTAGTGTTGGTGGCATCATACAGGCGACGATCCTCGTTAAAGCAAGCTCTGTTGATGAGCTCGAATTCTTTGCGGGCGACGCGTTTGGTAACCTTGATATTACGATTACAGGCCGAACGGTTGATCAAAATACGGTACTCGGTGAGTTAGTGGTCGACACGGGTGACCCAAGTTCACAAGATATGACGCTTATCATCACACCAGAGCCTGATGCTCCGTTATTGAGTGTTGAATACTCTTCGATTGTGGCAGAAGCGAGTGGCACGATTCCGCTTAACCTAGATCTCTCTCTTGTTAACCCTGCCGACTCAGAAGCGGGCTTCATTACCATCTATGATATTCCCGCAGGTTTGACGTTCTCACACGGTTCTATGGTCGATGGTCAGTATGTGGTGGATTTAGCGGATGTACCTAATTTGGCTATTACTGGCGGTTATGATGATGTTGAACCATTTGAACTCACCATCGAACCTTCTGCTGAAATAGGCAATAACCAAGCGGTAGGGTTACCTCAAACGGTATCGGTTGAGTTTGTTGCTGAAGGGAATTCTACGATTACCGCGACAGATGATAATGATCTGCTGATTGGCGGTACGGGCTCTGATAATTTTGTGTTTGCCTCTTCAGGCTTAGGGAGTGCAGAAGCCCCAAGCTACGATGTAGTTCAAGATTTTGATGCGTCTCCAGACACTGATGCAATTGACCTTTCGGGTATTTTGGGAAGCCTAGGGCTTAATACAGGGCTAGGGGCAACACAATATCTAGATTTAGAAGAATCTGGTGAAGGCGTGACCATTTCTATTAAACCTAATGGCGACGAAGACGTTCAACAAAACATCTTAATAGCCGATGTCACGTACGACGATCTGTATCAAGGTGACAGTAGCAGTGCATTAGAAGCACAAATTTTACAAAAAATGATAGAAGACAATAATTTAACGCTGTAAGTTAGATGTACAGTCTATAAAAGGAAGTTTAGATTGGTAGAACAAAAAGACAGCTGGCTAGGTTGTGTTGAATGGTTATGTGAGCATTTTAATGTTCGCAGCCATCCTTCCAAAATAGTGTCTGGCCTACCTTTAAATGAAGGAAGGCTCAATGAATCCCTTTTTCCAAGAGCTATTGAAAAATCGGGGTTAACTTTGAGCCACGTTAAAAAAGAATTACTGACTCAATGTCAGTTCCCTGTTGTTGCTGTTAATTCCGCGACAGGGAGTCCCCTTGTTGTCACTCAAGGCTCCGGTGGCGAATTTCAAGTATTGGATTGTGAAACCAACTCAAGCCAAGAAACATCGTTAAAAGACTTGGTTGCTCAAGTGGAATCGTATGTGTGGCAAGTAGGTGCTCAAGCACTTGATGATGCGCGTGTTCAATCCCATGAACGCAGCGAGAATAAGTCCAACACCCGTTGGTTGTGGCGTGTCGTCAAAGAAGTAAAACCTTGGTACAGAGACCTGTTTATCGCTTCATTCTTGATCAACTTGCTTGCGCTAGTCGTGCCTCTTTTTACTATGAACGTGTACGACCGCGTGGTTCCGAACCAAGCGTTTAACACGCTTCGGGTTCTGGCGGCAGGCGTTGGTATTGTTGTTATTTTTGATTGGGTATTGAGAAGCTCGCGAAGCTCTGTGACTGACATGGCTGGGCGCTATATTGATAACAAGTTGTCTTCTCAACTGTTCTCTAAAGTCCTTGGTATGAAGTTGGAAAATCGACCTCAATCGGTAGGCGCATTTGCCAGACAGCTTCAAGATTTCGATAGCGTGAAAGACTTCTTCACCTCGATTTCTTTAGTCACTTTAGTCGACCTACCATTTACCTTGCTGTTCCTGTTCCTTATCGGTTGGCTTGGTGGCGCGATGATGTTCATCCCTGTCGCAATTATGCTGGTATTGATTGTGCTGAGCATTGCGATGAAAGGTAAAGTTGAGAAAACATTCGATGAAACCGCACGTTTGTCGACACAAAGACAAGCACAGCTGTTTGATTGCTTAACAACCCTTCCTGATATCAAGCAAAACAACGCTGAGGGTATTACCCAGAAACGTTGGGAACAGACTATTTCGTCGCTCTCTCAATGGCAGACTCAATCTCGCCACTATTCAAATATCGTGACACACTCCATTCAGTCGAGTCAGCAGATCGTCACCATCACTCTCATCATCTTTGGTGTGTATCAGATCTCTGAAGGCTTGCTGAGTATGGGTGGCTTGATAGCGGTGGTGATGTTGAGTGGACGAGCCGCAAGCTCGGTGAATCAACTTTCTCTTTTAATGCTGAGATTCCAACAAACACGTTCGGCTGTTGAAGGTCTAAATCAGATCATGGACTTACCGCAAGAAGAGTCTAAGCACCAAGTGATTGATAAGGGTGACTTTGATGGTGGGGTTAGGCTAGATGAAGTTACATTTACTTATCCAGAGACTCAGAGCCCAGCGCTTAAGGAAATTTCTTTGGGGATAAAACCGGGCGAGCGAGTTGGTCTTGTCGGTGCGGCAGGTTCTGGAAAAACCACACTTTTATCGATTGTGGCTCGTCAGTATTTACCAACAACAGGGCAAGCTTTTTACCAAGAGATTGACGGGCAATTATGGCCTACCAGTGTCTTGCGTAGCGGTATGGGATGGGTTGGACAAACCACTAATCTTATCTTTGGTAGTGTTTACGACAACGTCACATTAGGTGCGACTAACGTTGATGAAGAAAAGCTAAGACAAGCGCTGCAACAGTCAGGGCTCAACGGTTATATGGGGCGCTTGAGCAACGGCTTAGAAACGCCAGTCGGCGAGGGTGGTCGATTGCTTTCAGGAGGCCAACGACAAGCTGTGGCAATAGCGAGAGCATTGTATCGCTGTCCAAAACTATTGATTATGGATGAACCTACTAGTGCTCTAGATAATCAAGCTGAGATACAGTTCTTCAATGCACTTCAAAGTATGCCAAGAGAAACTTCAATGCTGATCAGCTCGCACAAATCTTCATTCTTGATGATGTGTGACCGAGTGATTGTGTTGGATAAAGGTCAAATCGTAGCTGAGGGTGAGCCAAAAGATATCCTCTCTCTACAGAAGAAAAGTGTACCCAAAGGGGCGAGTCGATTTAAGACGGTCTCAGTGGTGAAGGGAGGCCGTCATGAGTAATGATATTCAATGGACCAACAACCACTTGGCATTCCGTTCTCGTAAGCTGATTTGGCTTAGCGCTCTACTCATTGTCTCGATTATCGGTTGGGCGACGTGGGCAACATTGGAAGAAGTGGTTATCGGCGAGGGCAAAGTCGTGCCTAGCCTTTCTGTACAAACCATTCAGAGTTTAGAGGGCGGTCTTGTCCAAGAAATCATGGTGCGACAAGGCCAATCAGTGGTGAAAGGACAGCCTCTGGCAAAGCTCGAAGATACACGTTTTAAAGCCGCGTTTTTAGAGTCGGCTCAACAAGCCGATACCTTACTGGCCCAACAATTAAGATTGAAAGCGGAGCTAGCGACAGTCGTTTTAAATAATGATGCAAAAGAGTGGTTTGAACGAGTGGTCCTAGTACCGCAAGATATTGTTGTCGATGTATCAAGCCATCCAGCGTTAATGAATGCTAAGGCGAACTATCGAGAGCGTTTAGGACAGTTAAAGTCTGAACTGGAAGAGGCGGCACTTCGCATCGAGCAGCAAGATCAAGCACGTGTCGATACGCTCAATAATATTCAGACTTTAGAGAGCAGCCTAGATATCGTGATTCGAGAGCGCAACATGTTGAAAGACGTAGTGGCGAGCGGTGCGGTAGCTGAGGTCGAGTTGCTGAAACTGAACCGTGATGTGGTTAAACTGAAAGGTGATATTGCCAGTTCGAAAGTGGCGGCTCAGAAACAGATAGCGGCTTACTCAGAATCGATAGCCGACCACCGCAGCATCGCGCTAGATTTTCGTGCCAAAGTACAAGGCCAACTGAACGAAGTTGCCAGCAAAATAGCGCAATTGAATGAAAGCCAACAGGCGATCGCCGACCAACTGAAGCGAACACAAATCTTAGCGCCAGTTGACGGAACAGTTAAAGAGGTCTTTGTGCGTACCATTGGTGGTGTAGTTCGTCCCGGCGAACCGATCATTGAGATCATCCCATCCAACAGTGATCTGATTGTTGAAGCGAGAATCTCTCCGCAAGATATCGCGTTTGTTCACACGGGACTGGGTGCAACAGTCAAATTCACGGCCTATGATTTTGTCATTTATGGCGGACTTAAAGGCGAGGTGATTTATGTCAGTGCCGACGCCTTACAAACGGAAGACGGCAACGCCTATTATCGCGCCCATATTCAGTTAAACGAAGACCAGCAACAAAACTCTGCTTTTAGCATTATCCCAGGGATGCAAGTCGCGGTTGATATATTGACCGGAGAAAAAACAGTATTGAGTTATTGGTTAAAACCTATTTTACGAGCTAAGGAAAACTCACTTCGCGAACGATGAAGTGCGTTGAGCATAAATATAAAAGGAAGTGTAATGCATTCAAAATTCTTACTCTCTTCTTGCTTACTAATGAGTGGACTGTCTCAAGCAGCGTCATTAGAAGAGTCCGTGGCCTTTGCCATCGACTATAGCCCAGAGATATTGGCGCAGTACTCCCGATATCAATCGGTGGTAAGAGACGGAGACGCGGCGAGTGGTTTGTATATGCCACAAGTGAACTTGTACGCAGCGGCAGGCTATGAAGAGACACGCTACAACAGTGGCAGCAAACTCGACACCGATGATAGAGGCCTAACGAGAACGGAAATTGGCGTTAAAGTTTCCCAGTTACTGTTCGATGGTTTTAAAACGACGTCGAATGTCGACCGATTAACCTTCGAAGCGGAAGCTGAGCGTCTAACTCTGATTTCGCGAGCTGAAAACGTTTCGTTAGACGTGGTGAGAAACTATCTCGATATTCTCAAGGCAGAGACGTTACTTGAACTGTCTAAGCGTAACGTAAAAGAACACCAAGAGATCTACCAAGATATCCAAGATAAAAAGAGTAAAGGTTTGAGTAGTAACTCGGATCTGGCTCAGATCTCTGCCCGTGTTGCAACGGCGCAATCTTCATTAATCGCAGCTCAAAACAACCTGTTTGATTTACAAACTCAGTACCTACGCTTAGTAGGCAAGCCTGCTGTGAACTTGGTTTATCCACGTTTTGATTATGCTTTGTTACCAAGCTCAGCACAGGTCGCGCTTGAACAGGCTGTCGAGAACCATCCTGAAATCCAAGCCTCTTTGCTTGATATCGATGCGGCTCGTAAAGAGATGCGCCGTGAGAAGGGAGATTACTACCCAGAGCTTAAACTAGAGCTTCATGCTAACAAGAATGACAACGTATCTAACCCACCGGGTGGTGTCGATGAAGATGCGCGTATCATGTTAACGATGGATTACGACTTGTTTAATGGCTTCTCTACTGACTCTCGCGTGGAATCATCGGCTTGGCGAGTTGAAGAAGCAAGGGCGATCAGATTAAGAACGGAGCGTGAGGTTAAAGAGGGCACTCAGCTCGCTTGGAATGCCTACAAGATGCTTGAACAACAGAAGTCCCTTCTTCAACAGAACGTGGATGCAGCCAAAATCGCAGAGCTTGGTTATATTCAACAATTTAATGTTGGCAGACGAAGCTTGTTGGATGTGCTCGATGCAAAAGTGGAAGTGTTCTTGGCTCGAAGAAACTTCATCAGCACTGAATACGATCAAACGTTAGCGGCATACCGCGTATTGAACGCGATGGGCATGTTGACCTACGCATTAAGGGTTGAACACCCAGAAGAATGGCAAGGGGAGAACAAGTAATGAGATATTTTAAACTAGCGCTACTGAGTTCTATCTTGCTAATGGGTTGTGCAGAAACGCCCGATACGACGATGACTCGCCATCAAATTGATGATCTCGCGGATGATGATCGTGACGGTGTGATTAACCAACGAGATCTTTGTGCTGATACACCAGAAGGTGTGACAGTAGACATTAAAGGGTGTGCAAACTGGAAAATTGTCGAAGATGTTGAAGTCTTAAGCGTGGCATTTGATTTCGATAAATACGTTCTAAAACCTGAACACACGGCCGTTCTCAACGAGTTAGTGCGTTTACTGGGTGAACAGCCAGATGCATCAGTGACCTTAGTTGGTGATACGAGTTCAGAAGGTACTAACGTTTATAACAAAGCACTTGCCAAGAAAAGGACTGGCGTGATTCGAGATGCTCTGATTGACAGAGGTATCGATGGGGAGCGAATCTTCGAACAAGAATTTACTCAGATAACCAGCTTAACTCAGCATCTTCACAAGCGTAAACGTAGAACCATTGCGGTGTTAAAAACAGAGAGTATGGAAGTAAATCCATCTTGGAATATCTTTACCTCAGAGATGCAGCTCGACAGCAATAGTGATGTTGAATCTAAGACATCAATTGATCCAGTAGGAGGCCAGTAATGAAACGTCTATCTAATAAATCGGGTTTATTGCTTGCTGCTGTACCTGCATTTTTTTCTGTATCAACGTTAGCGAATGACGTGAGTGATATTGGTTTGGTCGCGATTGAACCGAACATGGAAGGGCTTATTAAAGATTTGCTTGAGAGCAAAGAGATCGACTTAGAAATTTTGTTGAGTGACAGTGTCCCTGAGCAGATGATCATGCAACGCTCACGTGTTGGTATTACTTCCAAAAAGTGGACTGACAAAGAGATGGCTAGGTTCGACATGCGCTACGGCTACAGGCCGACAGAGCTGATGTTTACCGCGGACGTAATAGCGATTCTGGCGAATGAAAATAACCCAGCCACATCCATTAGTGTTGCTGAACTTATAGATGTGTTTGGTTGTTCAAGTGACCCTAAGCATCCTAAATGGACGCCAAGTAGCGACACTAGTGATGGAGAAAGCCTAGACACACACATGTTGCCCTTCGCCATCGACCACAATCTGCAAGGCCATACCACCTTTTCAAGTTGGGTCGAGTGTGGAGCTGATGGCGAATATGCGAATACTCAATTCTTAGCGGATCTGCCGGATCTGATTAGTAAGATTGAGGACGAAGATGCCGCGATTGGTTACACCGTTTACTCGGATCAAATCTCTGATGTGAAATGGCTCAGCGTTGTTGATAATCTAGGGGTGAACTACGACCTAAACAAGGAAACGATTCTCTCAGGTCGTTACCCATTGGCAACGGTTTACTATATGTACCTAAATATTCCAGCGCATCGCAAAGGCTTTACGGAACAAGAGAAGTTCTTTGTTGGGCTGACTTTGTCGGAAGATCATCAAGGCGTGTTGAACCAATACGGTTTTATCAGTTTGCCGCCAGAAGCAATTCAACGTAATAAAGTAAGGCTATCCCTTGAAGAACCAGCTATTGAAGGTGGGTATAAGTGATTCAAATATCGTGATGTATCGTAAAGGGTACGTTATTTGGCGATAGAATTTATCTAGCGGGCATGTATGCCCGTTTTTTTCGCCTAAAATTTGTGGCTTAAGCGGTTGTTTGTGGATTGGTCACGTATAATAGGTGATTGATACCGCACGAAATAAGCACAACTAATGAGAACTCTTCATATCTTAATCCTTCCTTTGTTATTGGCTCTCAATGCCTTTTCATTCTCTGCGCAAGCGAGTGAAAGCTGGTGGTTGCGAACGGTATTCAATATCAGCCCAATTCCACCGAGTTCTCAAAACTATATTAACGATATCGAACTCATGGATTGTGGCGAAGTTGAAGGCACTCTGTTGTGCAGTGACCTCACTCAATATTACGATTTGGATGTTTATGTTGAACTGGAGTTGGCTGACTCAAGCGTCGAGGTGGTTCGCTTAAACCTGCCTTATTCGAACCTAAGTTACACAAAGCTTCAGGTATACCTTCGCCAAGATGGCTTTGCTCTCAGTTCTATTCGTATTGGGGAAGATGAGTTTGATGTGGTCGCTCAACTCGAACAAGCGAAGCGTGAGGGAGTTGGTTACGACAAGGTAGATAAACAACTCGTCAAATTCATCAACTCACCACATCATTCCTCTGAGCAAGTGAGTGTATGGAATGTACCTAATTCTTCTTCATCATCTCGTTCTTCAGCTCCTTGGGTTCAGTTACATAGTGATGGTGACAAGTTAACGGTTGAACTAAATCGTCTCTAATTGCTCAAATTTATAGATGGTTTCGTCATTCATCAGAGTAAACAAGCCTTTCAGGAGAACGGTTGACGGGCAGACAGCAAGCTATTATTCATTTAAGTGTTCGTTTTTCTGTGGCTCTCACATTTTTAGTACGCGTTTACCTTTGCTATTTGTTATACGTTGAGCCTTCGGTAAAACGAGCTTAGGATACGTGCAGTATTGATAAAGGAGACAACCCATGGTTGCAAGAGTAACGACAGCGCCACAAGGCCCAGAACTTTCTGAGTTGGTGCAAGGATACTGGCGTACAGCAGAGTGGGGTATGACCCCGCAACAACGCCTGACTTTCCTGAAGCTGCACATTGATCTTGGTATCACAACTGTTGATCACGCGGATATTTACGGTAACTACCAATGTGAAAAGTTGTTTGGTGAAGCATTGGCGCTTGAGCCAAGCCTTCGTGATGATATCCAAATCGTCACCAAGTGCGACATCAACTTGTGTGGTGACCACACTCCTGATCGCAAGATCAATCATTATGACACCAGCGCGCATCATATTTACCAATCAGTAAATAATTCTCTAGAGCGCTTGGGTGTAACCGAGCTGGATGTATTACTGATTCACCGCCCAGATGTACTGATGGATGCAGATGAAGTAGCAGAAGCGTTCGCTGAACTGCATAAAGTCGGCAAGGTTAAGCACTTCGGTGTCTCTAACTTTTCACCGCGTCAGTTCGACTTATTGCAATCTCGACTCGGTAAGCCACTGGTGACTAACCAAGTTGAAATCAATCCCTTGAACTTTGAAGTAGCCCATGACGGCACGCTCGATCAACTGCAGATGAACCGTATTCGTCCAATGGCGTGGTCTTGCCTCGGTGGCGGTAGCATCTTCAGTGGTGATTCAGCACAAGCGATTCGTGTTCGTGACGAGTTAGAAGTAATTCGCCAAGAAGTGGGTGCAGATAGCATTGACCAAGTTATTTATGCTTGGGTTCGTCGTTTACCGTCTAATCCGATCGCTATTATTGGCTCTGGTAAGATTGAACGCGTGAAGACGGCGGTTGATGCTCTGAAGATCGAGCTGACTCGTGAGCAGTGGTATCGCGTATGGGTTGCATCTAAAGGTCACGGTGTGCCTTAAAGACTTTTTAGGAACTCGTATTTCTATACAGACTTAGATGTCACAACATAAAAACCAGCGACCCAGCTGGTTTTTTTGTATTCGCCTAACATGTTGCTCCAAAACTGTGATTAAGGTGGAATAATTTTCAAAAACACTCATAATGCACTCTGTTTTTCACCAGTTGGATATTTCCATTGAGCACTTCAAAATTCTCTTCAATCGCCCTTAAGCCAGAGCTTCTAAATACGTTAGATTCTCTTGGTTATACTGAAATGACGCCTATTCAAGCGTTAAGTCTTCCTACTATTCTGGATGGCAAGGATGTTATCGGTCAGGGTAAAACGGGTTCAGGTAAAACAGCTGCTTTTGGTTTAGGCGTGCTGCAAAACCTACGCGTTAAGCGTTTCCGTGTTCAGTCTTTAGTGTTATGTCCGACTCGTGAGCTTGCAGACCAAGTAGCAAAAGAGATCCGTACTCTTGCTCGTGGTATTCACAATATTAAAGTACTGACACTTTGTGGCGGTATGCCAATGGGACCTCAAATTGGTTCACTAGAGCATGGCGCGCATATTCTTGTGGGTACTCCTGGTCGTATTCTTGATCACCTAGAGAAAGAGCGTATTGATCTTTCTGAGCTCAACACGCTTGTGTTAGATGAAGCGGACCGTATGTTGGAAATGGGCTTCCAAGATGCGCTAGATGCGGTGATTGAAGCGGCACCAAAAGATCGCCAAACGCTATTGTTTAGTGCGACTTTCCCTAAACAGATTAAATCTGTTGCAGACCGTATTATGCGTAACCCAGAAATGGTGAAAGTTGAATCAACACATGATCACTCAAGTATTCAGCAACACTTCTACAAAGTGGAAGGAACTGAAGCTCGTGATGACGCATTAGAGTTACTCCTTCTTCATCATCAACCAGAATCTGCGGTTGTGTTCTGTAACACTAAGAAAGAAGTTCAGAACGTAAACGACGAGCTAAGCCACCGTGGTTTTAGCGTTATCGAGCTTCATGGCGACATGGAACAGCGTGAGCGTGACCAAGCTTTGGTTCAATTCTCAAACAAAACCATCTCGATTCTAGTGGCAACAGACGTTGCAGCTCGTGGTCTTGATGTTGATAACCTTGATGCAGTGTTCAACTTTGAACTGTCTCGCGATCCTGAGGTTCATGTACACCGCATTGGTCGTACTGGTCGTGCAGGAAGCAAAGGTGTTGCGATTAGCTTCTTTAGCGAAAAAGAGATGTACCGTGTTGCTCAAATCGATGAGTACATGGATATGCCAATCGAACCGTCTCAGTTGCCAGCTAAACCAATCGCTAAGCCATATTACTCAAACATGGTGACAATCCAGATTGATGGCGGTAAGAAAGCGAAACTTCGTGCTGGTGATATTCTTGGTGCATTGACGGGTCAAGGCGGCATTGATGGTAAATCAGTAGGTAAGATCAATCTGTTCGCAATGCGTGCTTACGTAGCGGTAGAAAGATCTGTGGCTAAGAAAGCACTGAACAAAATCGAATCAGGTAAGATGAAGGGTCGTCAATTCCGCGCCCGAATTCTGAAGTAATTTGAGAATTTACCCCTTTACTGTCTACTCGCGACAGTAAAGGGTGTTCTACCAGGGCTCACTATGGCAGGTTAACCCATCGACATACCTGTTAGTATCCAAGTCTATTTTTTATTCAAACGTTCATTGGTCAGGTCTGATCGAATAAACATCGTTGATATGTTTTCCTTCGCTAAGATACCAAGCCATCCATATATCGTAATGGTGGTTAGCTTTCCATCGTCAAAATAACAAAGCTCGTACTGTAACTCGCTTGTATAATGAGGAGTAGCGGCCATAGCTTACCTCCCAAATATTAATCATTTTAAAATACGTCACCATTTCTTTTATAGGGTTCGCATTACCTCAAATGAACAATAAAAAATAAGTTTTATCACTGCTATTAATTATTTTTAGTCTAATCATTTGTCGAAATGGTGAGATTATCAAGGCTAAGTCTCAATTTACCTCAAAGTTTTTACTGTCACGGCTTATTCGGGCTAGTTTTATAAGAGGTAGCTTTAGCATTTTAAGGTATTAAGTAATGTTTTAAGATCTTGAGCTAACCTTAGAAGATCGTTTTGTATTTCATTGCTTGGTAAAATGTTGTGAGAGGGTGTGATGAGAAAGTGCCGTTGGCTAGTCGTATTGATCTGTTTTCTATTTGCTGGGTGTGGGACGAAATTCGCCTATAACAACATAAGTTGGTTTGTTGTGAGTTATATCGAAGACTTTGTTTCTCTAACTAACAGTCAAGAATCAGAACTTGAAGAGCGATTGGATTTGTTACAGCAATGGCACAAAGAAACTCAACTACCGCTGTACGTCTCACAATTAGAAGTTATTGAAAATGTAGATCGCTCCGAGCTCACCTCTGCTTTTATCGTTAACCAAAGTGATCAAATAAAAAATCATATTCGCACGATCGTTAATAAGTTTGCACCCGATGTTTACGCGTTAAGTATGCAGCTAAGTGCGAAACAAGATAATCAGTTCCTTAAAAATTTTCGAGAGAAACAACAAGATTCCTACCAAGAAAGATTGTCCTTAAATGATGAAGATTCGAGAGAGCGATACCGAGAACGAGTAAAAGAAAGGCTAGAACGATGGTTAGGTTCGGTATCGAAAGAACAAAAACAGATTATTTTTGCTTGGTCGCAAGAGTGGATAAATACCAATGACAGCTGGCGAAAATATCAAAATAATACATATCAGGCTCTATCGACGCTTACTGAAAAGAAGACTGATTTGCATATTGCTCAGCCTATTATTATGAAGCTGTTGCTTAACCATGAAGCTTATTATCCTGATGGCCTTGAATCCACGCTTACTAAGAATACGGAGACATCCGCCAAATTCTTGGTCGATATCGCAGCCACAAGTAGTGATAAGCAATGGGTATATTTTATGAATGAATTAGAAAGCCTCAAGTCAACGTTGGTCGCACTGCAAGAGTAGGGCGGCTCTAAGTAACACTTGTATATAATAAGGCTGATTTCGCGAAACGAATCAGCCTTTATTTCGATCTATGGTTTGTAGCTGATAGCTTTAATTGCGATTGCTCATTAGCAGCTTTGGAATCGAGCCTTTAGCGGTCTTAGATATTTTCTGCATCAGTTGAAAGCTCGGCTGTTGAATACCGTGATCACTTTGCAGTTCATCAATCATCAATAACCACAATCGTGCTGTCATTTCTGAATCGGCTAACGCTCTGTGGAAAGTACCGTCGTTGTCGATATTCTTAAAACGCACAAGGTCGCCTAGCTTATGAGTCGGTGCGTCTTGGATTAGGCGGCGAGCAATCAACATTGAGCAAGCGAACTTGCCTGTGTAGTCTCGGCCAATAAAGTCTAATTCCGCATCGAGAAAGCGCTTATCAAACGACGCATTGTGAGCAACAAGTTGGCTGCCTTGGATAAAGTCTGCAAATTCATCCATCACTTCACTGCAACTGGCCGCCGTGCTTAACATACGGTTATTGATTCCGGTATAGCTTTCAATGAACCCGCTAACACGAAACCCTGGATTCATGAGTTGCTGGAAGGTGTCGACGACTTCGCCGTTAACTAATTTAACCGCACCGATTTCAATTGCTCGGTCACCCATATTGGGTGATAAGCCTGTGGTTTCGAAATCGAGAACGATAACGGAATCTGCGGAGTTGGGAGCCATCATGTTTCCTAATACTATTTGGTTGTATCGCTTTATATGGGGCGCTAGTGCTGCTACGGGTCAATCTATTGCGTGTTGTTGCTGATAGTGAGCTCAGTGTAACCTGTCGAATCGTCATGCTCTCTGTTGAAGGTCAAGGTATCGTAGCGGTGAACAATCAATTCAGCAGTGGTCGCGATAATCGTCCCTTCAAGCAAGTGCCCACCAATCACATTTCCATTTTCATCAGCAACGGATATATGAACATGCTGGTGGTTTGGGGTTAGCGTTGCCATAAGCGACACAATTTCGAACGGAGCTTTGATTAGCTTGGTGTTGTTCGCATTAGCCAAACGAATATTGAGTTGAGAAACACACCCGACACACGACGCGACAGAGCCCGCTGAGATATTGTGCGCTGTCACAAGCTTTTGGAGTTCAAGCTTTAGGTCTTGCCCACGGGTTAACCTCGTTGCGATAGGAGCGATCATCTTATTGCCTCAGTTTTATTTGTATTTCAAAGAACAAAACGAAGCCACATAGGGCTTCGTTTGATTTTCATTTTGGCTAACGTGACTTTTGTATTTTCTGTAACTGAAATTACTTAGTCTTGTTGCTGTTCTCTTTTCTTCTTAGGAACGAAGTTCAATACTGAAATTGGCACTTCTTTGCGTGGTTCGAAACCTTCAACAACGCGACGTTCAATCAAGTGGCCAAGACGTTTTTCAATGATGCACAGGTTCTTGAAGTTATCTTTCGATAGGAAAGAGATCGCTTCACCAGAAGCATCAGCACGGCCTGTACGACCAATACGGTGAACATAGTCGTCTGCTGGGAATGGGATGTCGTAGTTCACTACGCGGCTTAGGTTATCGATATCGATACCACGAGCAGCAACACCTGTTGCAACTAGATATTTTAGACGACCTTTTTTGAAGTCAGCCAGAATCTTTTCACGAATCGCTTGGCTACGTCCACTGTGGAACGCTTCTGCTTGGATACCACGCTTTTCAAGTTGAGCAACCAACTTAGCGGCGCCGTGCTTAGTCTCGATAAAGATAAGCGCTTGGTCCCACTCGCCGTCAGTGATCATGTGGCTTAACAGTGCAGATTTACGGTCTTTATCGACTGTAACTAGCCATTGTTCAATGTTCGCTTTAGATGCGTCAGTCTTAGCGATAGAAATCTCTTCCGCTTCACTGATTGCGCTTTTCGCTAGCGCACGCACTGGCGTTGATAGCGTTGCTGAGAACAACAGGTTTTGAATGTTTTGTGGCAAACGTGCGATGATCTTGTTGATGTCTTCGATGAAACCCATGTCTAGCATGCGGTCGGCTTCATCAAGAACCAGTACTTCAACTTCATCAAAATGAACCGCGCGTTGTCCGTACATGTCGATTAAACGACCTGGTGTTGCCACAAGAATATCGACGCCTTCAATCAAGCGGTCTTTCTGGTGCTGGTAAGATACGCCCCCGTACATCGCTAGTGATGTTAGGTTTAGGAACTTCGCGTACTTAGTAATGTTCTGTTCAACCTGAATCGCAAGCTCGCGAGTTGGTGTCAAAATAACAGCACGAATACGTTTTTTACGTTGTGTTTCACCTTTACTTAGCATTTCTAAGATAGGGAGAACAAAGCTCGCAGTTTTACCTGTACCTGTTTGTGCAGCAGCAATTAGGTTCTTACCAGAAAGCACAATCGGAATTGCTTTTTCTTGAATAGAGGTTGGCTTTTCATAGCCTTGTTTTGCAACGGCTTTAACAATAGGTGAGCTTAATCCAAGCTTGGAAAATGGCATAAGTTTCTCGGTATGATTTGGCTAAATAGCGATGGAAAGGTTCAACAATCTTATATGAGGATAAGATTAATGGCTGCATTCTACCATGTTGCTTGCTCACCGCTAGTCACATGCACATAAAAAAATCCAGTGTCGACAAGACACTGGATTTTCAGTTTTGGGTGTTCGCTATTTAGCTTGGGTTTATCGAAAGCGTTTAAGCGATCTCAATCTTCTCGGCTTGGTTTTGCTCTGCCATTGATAGTGCTAGCGCTTCTGCAGCCTTAATACCATCAATACCAGCGGAAAGGATACCGCCTGCGTAGCCTGCACCTTCGCCAGCAGGGAAGAAGCCCTTAAGGTTGATGCTTTGGAAGTCTTTACCACGTTTGATGCATACAGGAGAAGACGTACGAGTCTCAACACCAGTTAGTAGGCCGTCTGGTGTAGAGAAACCTTTGATCTTCTTCTCGAACGCTGGGATTGCTTCACGAATCGCTTCGATAGCGAAATCAGGCAGTGCTTTTGAAATATCAGTCAGGTGGATACCCGGTGTGAACGACGGTTGTACTTCACCGATTGCACTTGGATCGCGACCTTTCAAGAAGTCACCGATTTTCTGAGCTGGTGCATCGTAGTTTTCACCACCAAGTACATAAGCGCCACTTTCTAGTTCACGTTGTAAACGGATACCAGCCAGTGCGTCACCTGGGTAATCACGCTCTGGGTCGATACCTACAACGATTGCACTGTTTGCGTTACGTTCTGCACGAGAGTATTGGCTCATGCCGTTAGTTACTACGCGGCCTTCTTCAGACGTCGCAGCTACTACAGTACCGCCTGGGCACATACAGAAGCTGTATACAGTGCGGCCATTCTTACAGTGGTGAACCAGTTTGTAGTCCGCAGCACCTAGGATTGGGTTGCCTGCGTTCTTACCGAAACGCGCTTCATCAATCATCGATTGTTTGTGTTCGATACGGAAACCAACAGAGAAAGGCTTCGCTTCCATGTAAACGCCGCGCTCATGTAGCATTTCAAACGTGTCACGAGCACTGTGGCCAACAGCCAGTACTATGTGGCGTGACTTAATTTCTTCACCGTTAGAAAGCGTTAGGCCAGTGATTTGGCCATCTTCCATATGAACGTCGTCTACACGAGTACTGAAACGGATTTCGCCGCCGAGTTCAATGATAGAAGCACGCATCTTTTCGATCATCGTAACCAGTTTAAAGGTACCGATGTGCGGCTTACTCACGTATAGAATTTCTTCTGGTGCGCCTGCAGCAACGAATTCTTCAATTACTTTACGGCCGTAGTGCTTTGGATCTTTTACTTGGCTATAAAGTTTACCGTCAGAGAAAGTACCTGCGCCGCCTTCACCAAACTGTACGTTTGATTCTGTGTTTAGCGTACGCTTACGCCAGAAACCAAAGGTATCTTTAGTACGTTCACGAACTTCTTTACCGCGCTCAACAATAATTGGGTTGAAACCCATTTGAGCAAGCACTAGGCCAGCGAACAGACCGCATGGGCCAAAACCGATAACCACAGGGCGCTCAGTTTGGTTCTCAACGGCCTTAGCGACAAACTTGTACTCCATATCAGGAGTCACTTTTACGTGCGGGTCGCTGATGAATTGTTCTAGCAGCTCAGCTTCGTTTTCAACGAGAACATCAAGCGTGTAGATAAGTAAGATCTTTGATTTCTTACGAGCATCGTAGCCACGTTTAAAGATATTAAAAGATAGTACCTGACCAGCGTTAATGCCAAGCTTTGCTTCAATAGCGTCTTGAATGGCTGACTCTTCATGGTCTAGCGGGAGTTTAATTTCGGTTAAACGTATCATTTTGATGTCTCGTTTTTATAGGTGTCTTAGCTAGATCGTTTCTTAATACAGAGTTTGATGAAAACGCTGATGTTGAAAGAAGCGATAAGCTCACAATGGCGCGCATTTTACGAGAAATTGATTTATCTGTCATACTAATTTGGAAGCATGGAGCAAATAGACACGATATTAGAGTCGTATGATGTTGAATTTTGCCTTGGGATGAGTATTATCCCCCATTCTTCAATTTTGACTAACTTATAGAGCAGAGCATCATGGCGTTTGTCGTAGGCGATAATTGTATTCAATGTAAATACACAGACTGTGTGGCAGTGTGTCCCGCAGATGCGTTCCATGAAGGACCAAATTTCATGGTAATCAACCCGATCGAATGTATTGATTGTGGTTTATGTGTCCCTGAATGTGATGCTCAAGCGATCTTTCAAGAAGATGAATTGCCAGAAGACCAAAAGATCTTTATTGAAGTGAATGCCGAGCTTGCCGAGATCTGGCCAGTGCAAACGGAAGTAAAAGCACCGATGGATGAAGCTGAAAAATGGAATGGTGTGTCTGATAAGTTGGCAATGCTAGAAAAGTAGTTGTTGAAAAGAACTCAAATAAAAAGGCGTACTGATTTAATCAATACGCCTTTTTTAATACCTGAACACTGTCGATTGGCTCGTTAGCTTATGAAATCGAGCTATGCTGACGACGCATGTTGTCGAGAATAATACCTGTCGCCATTGCTACGTTCAAAGACTCCGCGCCACCGAATGCTGGAATCGTAATCTTATCAGTCACGTATTTAGCGGCTTGTTCACGAATTCCGTGAGACTCACTGCCCATCAGTAAAATACCATTGGCAGTAAATTCCGTCTTATGAACACTTTCGCCTTCTAAGAACGCCCCGTAAACCGGTAGGTTCGCTTGCTCTAAGTATTCAGGTAAGTCTGTTTGGCTTACATGTACTCGGCCAAAGCTGCCCATGGTCGCGCTGATCGTTTTCGGGTTGTATGGGTCTGCACAATCGCTGCTCGCAACGATATGCTTAATGCCATACCAGTCTGCGACGCGAATAATCGTACCTAGGTTGCCTGGGTCAGATACACCATCCAGCGCAATCATCAATCCAGTTGCTTTTGGTAGTTCAAATGTTGGGATCTCAACAACTGCAATCGCTGCGTTGTTACTCACCAAAGTACTTGCTTTGGTTAGGTCATCCAGTGAAGCTTCAACACAATCAAACTCAAATAGTGATGCGTGATTTTCAGATAAGAAATCAGCCGTAGCAAAGACGTTCTTAACAACTAAGTCACTATTGAACAGCTCAAGAACGTTCTTTTCACCTTGAACTAGAAACTGGCCGTGGGCTTTACGTTGTTTCTTTTGGCCCAAAGCACGAAGGAGTTTTAATTGGTTTTTTGAAATCATGTTTTTATCCTAGATATAAGCCCGCGCATTATAGAGCAAAGGTTGGAGAACCAAAAGCGTGATAACTCATGCGATCCACTAAAAAGCAACCAACTTAAAAAAGAAAAGCGCACTAAATAGCGCGCTCTTATCTGATTTACTTGCTTAAGATTAAGCTGAACTGAGAAGGCTAGGTGAACTTATAGCTTAATATGGAACAGGGTAGCGCTTAAACACTGTGTTGATATCAGTGAGTATCTCTTCTGATAGAGGCTTGCTGAAAGCTGCTACGTTTTCTTTCAGTTGTTCCATGGTGGTTGCACCAATAATTGTGGAGGTGACACCATCAACTTGATTACACCATGCTAATGCAAGTTGGCTCGGTGTAAACCCGTGTGCGTTCGCCACTTCAACATAGCCTTTAACCGCTTCATTGGCAGTTTCAGTATCACGGAAGATGCCTTTACGTTGCATGTAAGTCCAACGGCTACCTTCCGGTCTTGCGCCATCGATGTACTTTCCACTCAACATGCCTGCAGCTAAAGGTGACCATGGTAGATAAGCGACACCTTCATGCACACAGTTCTCAATTAGATATGGCCAATCTTTTGCGTGCAGCAGGCTAAATTCATTTTGTATAGAGACCATACGCGGCAAATCATGCTTTTCGCTTAGCTTGAGGTATGTGTTAATGCCCCAAGTGGAATCATCTGAAAGCCCGACATGGCGAATTTTACCCGCCTTAATACAGCTAGCTAATGCTTGTAGGATTTCTAACATCTCTGCTTCATGTTGTTTTCTGTCGATATCGCTGAATCGAATATGATTTGGGAAATGTTTACCAAAGTGAGGCGTTGTCCGATTTGGCCAATGAAGTTGGTAAAGGTCGATATAGTCTGTTTGTAGGCGTTTTAATGACGCGTCAACGGCTGCGATCACGGCTTCACCGGTTATTGGACCACCATCTCGAACCCAAGGAAGTCCAGGTCCGGCAATTTTACTCGCGATGATTAATTCTTGGCGACGCTGCGGATTACGCGATAACCAATTACCGATAATCGCTTCTGTTTTACCGTAAGTGTCAGGTGAAGGTGGCACCGCGTACATCTCTGCGGTATCAATAAAGTTAATACCTTGGCTTAGTGCGTATTCGATTTGTTGGTCAGCTTGTTGTTGAGTATTTTGCAGCCCCCAAGTCATGCTACCTAGACAGATTCGGGAAACGGGAATTTGACTACTTCCTAGTTTTGAGTATTCCATTGAATTCGGGATTCCTGTGGTTAAGTTCTCTGGTACTCGCGTTATAGTTTTTGAAAGGGGCGAGTGAGGAATGAAAACGAATATGAATTATTAGCACAAAATGACACGACAAGGTATGGCTTTGGTGGGTTTAGTCAGGCGTTTTTTTGCGTTGCGAGTTTGCTTTACTCGGTCAGTACCAAGGTTTATGGATAATAAATCGGCAAGCATAAAAAAAGCTCTACGACATAGAGAAGTAGAGCTCATTTGTTGGGGGTACTATAAATTGGTACGTCGTATAACTTAAGTTAAGAGGCAGCGTTTGTATCAAGCCCGCCTTGGGCCTGCGCCTGTCTTAGAGCTTCCTGCCTTTGAACTTCTTTCTCAGTTAATACTGGTTGAAGCGTTTCCTCAGAGGCTTGAGGAGAGAAAATGAAATACTTATTAATCGTCATAACTGTGTCTCCGTGTAACGTATGACAGATTCTGCATCAAGGATAAATTGTGATCATCATCCACTTTGTACTTTTTTTAGGCTGAGAGCGAAGGGCGTAGAATGCGTACAAAGTCATCGTTTATCATCCCTGTGCAAGGTGTAACTGACGAAACCCTCTTTTTACAGTATAGGCGGCTTATTTAATTTCGCTCAATAATGATTTAGAGCAATTACACAGATGGTCAGGGGCGTAAGATGAAAAACCTCGCTACTGACTTTGTGTTTGTATTTATCGAAGACTACATCGTTTTTTTAGATAACAATTAGGTCAGTAAATCAATTACTTAATCCATGGTGAGATGAATTATGGAAAAGCTTGTAGAACGTTTCCTGAATTACGTTACTTTTGATACTAAATCCGATCCCTCTAATCAGCAGTGCCCAAGTTCTCCGGGGCAAAATACGTTTGCTGAAGTCTTAAAATCAGAATTGGTCGCATTGGGATTAGCGGACGTCTCTTTAGACAAAAATGGGTATTTGATGGCGAAGCTGCCGTCTAATGTTGATTACGCGGTTCCTGCTATTGGTTTTGTAGCGCATATGGATACCGCTCCTGATGCTTCAGGAGCAAATGTGAAACCACAAGTGATCAAAGATTACCAAGGTGGCACGATTGAATTGGGTACAAGTGGTGAGAGTTTGAACCCAAGCCAATACTCGGACCTTGATGGCCTACACGGTCATGACCTTATCACTACAGACGGTACAACTCTACTTGGCGCTGATAACAAGGCGGGTATCGCTGAAATCATCAGTGCGATTGCCCATCTTAAAGCGAATCCAGACATCAAACATGGCGATATTTGTATTGGTTTCACGCCAGACGAAGAAATTGGCCGTGGTGCAAACCTGTTTGATGTTGAAAAGTTTGGCGCCGAGTGGGCGTACACCATCGATGGTGGGCCAGTAGGGGAATTGGAATTTGAGAACTTCAATGCCACGAGCGCTGACGTTATATGTCATGGCGTGAACGTTCACCCGGGTACCGCAAAAGGTAAAATGGTGAACTCAATGAACATCGCTGCGCAATTCCAATTGATGATGCCAGCGCAAGATACACCAGAGTGCACTGAAGGTTATGAAGGCTTCTACCATTTGAAATCGGCTGAAATGGGTGTGGCTCGCTCTGAGCTGGGTTATATCATCCGTGATTTTGAACGTGAGGGTGTAGAAGCGCGTAAGACATTCATGCAACAGAAAGTGGATGAACTGAACGAGCGTCTTGAGAAAGGCAGTGTTGAGTTGGTGCTAACTGATAGCTACTTCAATATGAAAGAGATGGTTGAACCACATCAACATATTATCGAGCTAGCAAAGCAAGCGATGATTGAATGCGATGTTGAGCCAATGATCAAACCTATCCGAGGTGGTACAGACGGTGCTCGCTTATCTTTCATGGGTCTACCATGTCCGAACATCTTTACTGGTGGCTATAACTTTCATGGTATTCATGAATTTATTACCATTCAAGGTATGGAGCAAGCGGTAAAAGTGATTGTCGAATTGTCTCAACGCACGGCAACACATTACCAAAAATAGCCGTTTGAAACGCGATATCTCTTTGTATTTTTGAGGGTATTCAATAATACTCTCTTTAAGCATAAGGGAGTACGCGATGAAAAAGTTAGTTTTACTTTGTACCCACTTAGCCGTGGGTGCTGTTGGTTTTGGGCTTGGTGTTTATGCGCTACCTATCTTGATTGAGCCTGATTCTCCGTCTTCAAGTTCGGTTGAAGCGATCAGCCAACAGGCTATCTACACAGGTGAGTTCAGCAAAGACCGTCAAGACAGTGACTTCTTACATTGGGGAGAAGGCATCGTTTCTGTGTCTGAAAGTGCGATCGCTTTTGAAGGTGAACTGGCACCGGGGCCGGATTATAAGGTTTACCTTTCTCCTAAGTTTATTGAAACCGAGCAAGCCTTTAATGAAAGTAAAATCGAGTTACTGAGAGTGGGAGATGTGAAAACATTCGACCGATTTATGGTTAACCTTCCGGAAAGTACTGATCTTAATCGATTTAATACGGTTGTGATTTGGTGTGAAACTTTTGGCCAATTTATTACTTCTGCCAAGATAAAATGATAGCCTTACCTAAGCTAAGCTAAGCTAAGCTAAGCTAAGCTAAGCTAATTTAGGCACGAAAAAGCGCTCCATTTCTGAGCGCTTTTTTATAATGTGTTGTATCGACCTAAATATGGTTGAGTTAGTCGCTATAAAGCTCATTGTTATAGAGCTCAATGTTTTAATGCTAAAGGAATAAGTAATGGAAAAGATGTGGCAAGTAATAGATTTCCTACTCGCTCATAAATTTATTTTTAGTGCACTGATCATTTGCATTATTTTAATCATCCGTCGAATCACCTTGTCTCGAATTCGCGGTGATGTTGCTTTCCTTAGTGAAGACCAGCGTAATTGGATGTCACGAACAAAGAACGGCACTTTTGCTGTGATTGTGTTCACTATGTTTGTTTTGTGGAAACCTGAAATAAGCGAGTTTGCACTGTCTGTAACTGCCATTGCCGTTGCGATAGTCGTGGCTTCGAAAGAGATCATTTTGTGTTTCACTGGCTCTATTCAGCGAGCGAGTTCACGTTCGTTCCGAATTGGTGATTGGATTGAGGTAGGTAAAATCAGTGGTGAGGTGATTGAGCACAATTTGATGGCGACTGTGATTCAAGAAATCGATTTGTATCACGGGCAATACCACTTCACTGGCAAGACAGCCACGCTACCTAATAGCATGTTCTTCACTTATCCGGTAAAGAACCTCAACTTCATGAAGCGCTATGTCTATCACAACTTTTTTGTGACGGTAAAAGACTTTGTAAATCTATACCCAATGGTGCCGGATCTTATCGTGAAAATTGAAGAGCATTGTGAAGAGTTTATCGATGTTGCCCGTCGTTATAATGGTGTGATCGAGAAGCACGCTGGCGTTGACCTTCCAGGCTCTGAACCTCATATTCATATCACAAGCAGCTCAACGGGCGAGCAAGAAGTGCATTTTATGATTTTCTGCCCAACGGAAAAAGCCGTTCACTTAGAGCAAGATATTCGCAAAGATTTTATGGAAGCGTACGCGTTGGAATTTCCAGCTAGCGCTTAATCTAGTTTTCCTGTTTGAACTAGGTTGCGCGTATAAGCATGTCCTAGTTAGGTTAGTTTTACTGAAATAAATAAAAAGCCGAGAGCGATCATATCGACTCTCGGCTTTTTTGTACTTGGAATCTAGCTCTACGCTAGCGGCAACGTACTTATCAGGGCAGTTTGCTTGTAGAGATCGCGACTTCAGATCACCTACTGAAGTTAGTCTAAATCAGCGAGTGGTAACCAATCGACGGTTACACCAGCTTGCTCAAACATATCTTGGCTTACTTTGATCTTGTCTCCCCAACGAGAAAGGAAGTCCTCACTTTGTTCTGGGCAATGAACGGCAGAGATACCCGTTTGGATGATCTTTGCAGCACAGTTAGGACAAGGGAAGTGAGTCACCCAAATTTCGCAGCTATCTAAATCACGCTTGGCGAATAGAATTGCGTTCTCTTCGGCATGCAGAGTTTTGAGGTACTTCATTTCACGATCATCAGTATCAGCACTGTCAGATACGCCATGAGGATAGCCATTAAAGCCCACCGAGACAATGCGGTTATGTTTAGTAATTACCGCACCAACTTGTGTTGATGGGTCCTTACTCCAAGAACCAACCAACTCGGCCATTTGATAGAAACGTTTAGCCCATTTTGAAATCATGTGAATTACCTTAAGTAATTAAATATGAATGCTTATGTACGAAGATACATGATGTTAGTCAATATACCTAGTTGATAAAAGTGGGAAGGGTGATTTGGGGTAAAATTGTTACTTGTTTGTAAGTGTTTTATAAGCATCAGGTTTCGTGTTACACGTTGAAACACATTTCAAGTAATAATTGATATTCCTCGGACATTTTAGGCATTTGTGTTACGTAACTTTTATGCTGTTCAATTTCTCATAAGTGACGGTATAACCATGCGTAAAAAGTTAATCCTTACGGCTCTTGCAAGCTCTCTTTTTCTTGCTGGGTGCGGGCAAGACGCCCAAAATACCAACCAGGCGCCTTTACCTCTCGTAGCTGTACAGGATGTTAGTGTTATTTCTCACCAGCAAAGTAAGTCGTATATCGGTCGTATTGAAGCCGTTGAAGACACGGCGATCATAGCGCAGGTTTCTGGTTATTTACAAAGCCGTCATTTCAAAGAAGGCCAAATGGTCGAAAAAGGTCAATTGCTTTACTCAATCGAACCTTCTTCATTTGAAGCTGAAGTAGCAAGTGCAAAAGCGTCTGTTGCTCAAGCGAATGCCAACCTTAAAAAAGCCGAGCTTGATTTCAACCGAGGTAAAAACCTACTTCCGAAAGGCAGTATTTCTCAATCTGAATTTGATGCATTGACCGCTTCTTTATTAGGTTCTCAAGCGCAACTTGAAGCGAGCCACGCTCAGTTAAATGCAGCTAACGTTCAGCTTTCGCATACCAAAATCGTTGCGCCTTTTTCTGGAAGAATCAGTGACACTAAAGTGAGTAAAGGTGATCTGGTTTCACCGTCTTCGGGTGTACTGACTACCTTGGTTAGTTTAGACCCAATCCATGCTTCATTTAGTATTAGTGAACGTGAGCGTATTGAGCTAGGCATGGATCGTATTGAAGGTGATGGCAGCAGCGACTCTGCGCGTGTTGAAGTTGAGATTGTGTTGGAAAGTGGTGAAGTATTTGAACACCTAGGCCAGCTCGACTTCTTAGGTAACCGAATTAACCTGAATACCGGTACGATCGCAATGCGTGCCATTGCTGATAACCCAGCACAACAATTGCTTCCAGGACAGCACGTTCGTGTTGATCTTCGTGATAAACAATCTATTGATGTTGTGACTATTCCTCGTCGTGCGGTTCAAACCGACTTAGAAGGTGACTTTGTAATGGTGTTGGTCGAAGGCGAAGCAACCCCTGTGGCTGAGCGTAGAAATATCGAAATGGGTCGACAGGTTGAAGGTGGTGTAATCGTTCACTCTGGACTAGAGAAAGGCGACGCGGTCATCACTCAGGGCTTGCAGCGTGTGCGTAATGGTATGTCTGTTCGCATCCAGCCTTCTGCTGCTGAACAAGCCGAGTAAGGGGCGTAGTTATGTTAAGTCGTTTCTTTATTCAAAGGCCTAAGTTTGCCCTTGTAATATCCATTATATTGACGCTGGCAGGTGCGATTTCTCTCGCTATCTTGCCTGTGGCTGAATATCCAAAAATTAGCCCACCTTCTGTTAGCGTGTCAGCATACTACACAGGTGCAAGTGCTGAAGTTGTAGAACAGGCTATAGCCGACCCCATAGAAACGTCGGTTAACGGCGTAGAAGATATGATCTATATGTCTTCTAAAAGTGCTAACGATGGTTCGTACAACCTTAACGTGACCTTTGACGTGGGTACTGATGCCGATATGGCTCAGGTCAACGTTCAGAACCGAGTTGCCCAAATCGAATCGAAACTTCCCCAAGAAGTAAGAATGGTGGGTGTAACAGTTAAGAAACGTTCACCTGACTTGTTGATGGTATTGAACTTCTACTCGCCAAACGGTGAGTACGACGATCAGTTCCTAATTAACTACGTAAACTTAAACATTAAAGACCAATTGGCTCGTGTGTCGGGAATTAGTGAAGTGAACGTGTTGGGTGGTGGTGAATATTCGATGCGTGTTTGGTTAGACCCTGAGAAAATGGCTAACCTAAATTTAACTACATCAGATGTTTATGGCGCGTTGGCTGAACAGAACGTTCAAGTGGCTGCTGGACGAATTGGTGCTGCACCTTACAGTAACCCGCAGGAAGTTCAGTTCAACTTGGTAACAAAAGGCCGATTAGAAACGGCTGATGAATTTGAAAACGTTGTTCTACGAGCAAATCAAGATGGTTCAAGTATTTACCTAAAAGATGTTGCACGTGTTGAACTGGGTAAAAAGTTCTACGACGGCAACGGTAAATACCGAGGTCAAGATGCTTCAATCGTAACGCTTTCTCTACAATCTGATGCAAATGCGTTGGAAAGTGGTAAGGCGGTAATGGCAATGCTGGACAATTTAAGCAAAAACTTCCCTGAAGGCGTTGCTTATGAAGCGAGTTATGACACCACGGTCTTCGTTGCTGAATCGATAAAAGGGGTAGTTAAGACGCTAATCGAAGCTATTTTGTTGGTAATCGCGGTGACTTACCTATTCTTAGGTAGTGCCCGTGCGACGTTGATTCCAGTGGTTGCGATTCCGGTATCTCTGATTGGTACTTTTGCGATCATGCAGATGACAGGCTTTACTATCAACACCGTGACGTTGTTTGGTTTGATCTTAGCGATCGGTATCGTAGTAGATGATGCGATCTTGGTTATCGAAAACGTTGATACTACCATGGCCAAAGATCCGACGATCTCCCCACGTAAAGCCACACTGATTGCGATGAAGGAAGTAACCGGTCCTATCGTAACTTCAACCTTGGTTCTGTTAGCCGTTTTCATACCTGTAGCTATGCTGCCAGGTATCACTGGTATCATGTACCGTCAATTCGCTCTGACTATCTGTATTGCGGTTGTTATCTCTTCTATTAACGCACTAACGCTTTCTCCTGCACTGTGTTCGCTGGTCCTTAAGCAGGGGGGGGGTAACACGGCACGTTGGTACCAAGCGTTTAACCGTGGTTTAGAAAATGTGACTAACAAATATGGTCAAATCGCTGGCTTCCTTGTGAAAAAGGGTGTTCTGCTATTTACCTTCTTTGTTGTTGCATTGGCTGCCGTTACTTACTTTGCGAAGACGACGTCTACAGCGTTCGTACCTCAAGAAGATAAAGGTATTTTGCTAGTTAACGTACAACTACCGGATGCGGCATCGTTATCTCGTACTGAAGACGTGACAGAGCAATTACTCGAGATGGTAGAGCAAGAGCCGGGTGTTGATGGTGTGACTCTGGTTAATGGTTACGCGTTCATGACGGGTGCTTCAGCGTCAAATGGTGCGTCGTTATTTATCAAGCTTCACGATTGGGATATGCGCAACGCATTAGAGGGTGAGCACTCAGCTTCTGCTATTTCTCGTCGTATTAATGGCCGAGCAGCAACTGAATTACCTCAAGCGATTGTTTTTGCTATGGGGCCTCCTGCGGTACCTGGCATGGGTGCAGCATCTGGTTTTGAGTTTGTTCTTGAAGATACACTAGGTCGAAGCCGCACTGATTTGGCAATGGTAATGAATGACGTGATTGCTGAGGCCACGAAACAGCCTGAGATTTCACACACATTCAGTACATTCCGTGCCAACGTGCCTCACTACTATGTTGATATTGACCGTGAGAAAGCACAGCAGTTAGGTATTCCGTTGTCGGAAATCTTCCAAACGCTACAAGGTAACCTTGGCTCGTTGTACGTGAACGACTTCACCATGTTTGGTAAGAATTTCCGTGTAACCATGCAAGCTGACAGCGAACACCGTAGCAGTATGGATGACCTGCAACGTTTCCATGTACGCTCGTCTAACGGTGAAATGATTCCGCTAAGCACTTTGGTGACTTACGATCAGATCTTCGAACCTGATGTAGCATGGCGTTACAACATGTACCGCAGTGCGGTGATTCAAGGGCAACCTGCACCGGGCTATTCAAGTGGTGATGCGATTGCAGCAATGGAGCGTGTGGCCGCTGACGTCTTACCTCAGGGTTATCAGTACGAATGGACCGGTATGGCTTACCAAGAAGTACTGGCAGGCAACCAAGCTATTTTTGCATTTGCGCTGGCACTGATCTTCATCTACCTGTTTATGGTGGCTCAGTACGAGAGTTGGACAATACCTATTGCGATTATCTTAGTGGTCCCTGTCGCAACCTTAGGTTCCTTTTTAGCGCTGAATTTAACCGGTACACCACTGAACCTTTATGCACAAATTGGTTTGGTACTCTTGATAGCCTTGGCCGCGAAGAACGCGATCTTGATTGTGGAGTTCGCGAAAGTTGAACGTGAAGAGAAAGATGCATCAATCGAAGATGCGGCTGTTAAGGGCGGTACATTGCGTTTCCGCGCTGTGAACATGACCTCTTGGTCATTTATCCTTGGCATATTCCCACTCATCTTCGCTGCGGGCGCAGGTCATGTAAGTCAGAACTCTCTGGGTATTTCATTGATTGGTGGTCTGTTATGTGTGCTACTCGCCGGTACGTTCCTAATCCCTGGCTTCTATGCATTCGTGCAACGTAAGCGTGAAAAGGCACACGGTGGTAATACTAAGTTAGTGCCATTGGATGATGAGTAAGGAATTTGACTACTTGTGAGTTAATCGTTGGATATTAACTCCTTGTAAGCTCATTTCTACAAAAGGCTTAGTGTTGCGCTAAGCCTTTTTTATTCCACATGTGAATAAAAATGCTATTTATATAATCAAATGTTTACTATGTGGTAGAGCTAATGCTCTAATTTGGGTTTTGTAATAAAATGATGTTTTATTATTAAGTTTCTGTTTATTAAGGAAATATCAAGGTTCAGCTAACGGGTGTATGCTCGAAAACATTTGCACAATAGTGTGAAGTGTTTCAAAATTACGAAGTTATATTGAAATTTTCTGTGCATTGAGGTTCTTATGAAAGTCATTGATTTATTTAAACACCGAGGCGATAGCATGTCTTCGCAACACTCAGAGTTTATGCAATGGATGTCTCCAGCTCTTAGAGATTACTGGGGCGACTTTCTAAACCGTACGCAAAACAGCCATTTTTTCGCGTGGGTTCGTGATCACCACAAACCAGCGGTAAACGAAGATGCACCAGAGATGCCAATTGAGCAGCCAATCGTGCTAAAGCCCGAAGCACAACTTGTGTTTGATGAGCTTAAACAGCAGATTGGTGAAGTGATTCATACTGGTGACTGGATCAATGTTAGTCAAGACCGTATTAATCAATTCGGCCTTGTTACTGAAGATATGCAATGGATCCATACTGAACCTTCTAAAGCTGAAACAGACTCTCCGTTCAAAACAACCATCGCACATGGTTTTTTAACGTTATCGCTGCTTCCTCGATTGACAGACAGTGTTGACCCGGACAAATCTCAATTCCCAACAGCGAAGATGGTTGTAAACATTGGTCTTAACCAAGTACGTTTTCCATACCCTGTAAAGTCAGGTAGTAATGTTCGCGCTAAAAGTACGCTAACGAAAGTGACGCCAATTAAGAAAGGCTTAGAGATTGAACGCGAAATTCGTGTAGAAATCGAAGGTGTTCGTCGCCCTGGTGCTGTGATTGTTTCGGTAATCCAACTGCACTTTTAGTACTTTGTTGTAAGTGGTATAACTCTTAAATAAAGATTATAGATTCAAAAAAGAGAGAGCTTAGTGCTCTCTCTTTTTGTTTATACGATATCTCGCATTTACTCTATCTAAGAGTCGTTACTTAATACGTGTATAACCGTACTCTTCGATAAGATCTTGCCCTTGTTTTGACTTCACGAATTTAATGAAATCTTTACTCTCGTCAGAAACAGAGTCTGATTTGTGTAGTAATAAGAATGGGCGAGCCAATTCATAGCTGTGGTTAGCAATGTTCTTTGAGGTTGGCTCAACGCCTTCAAAGGTGATCGCTTTGATCGAACGATCGATAGAACCAACAGAGATAAAACCAATAGCATGTGGGTTATGGTTAACAATCGTTTTTACCATGCTATTACTGTTTACAACCAAGTTATTTGGATTGATATCAGACACTAGACGGTCGTTAATGATTTGAGTTAAACCAAGCAAGCTTTCGAAGCTATAACGAGATCCGGAAGATGCTTCACGAGTTACAACCGCGATAGGTTGATCTGCACCGCCGACTTCTTTCCAGTTCGTTATTTTGCCTTTGTAGATATCAAACAATTGCTCACGGGTAACGTTATTTACAGCATTTGAACGATTGGTTACAACCGCTAGACCGTCAAAGGCGATTGGGAACACCTTCAATTTTTCGTTCTGCTCACGGTTGGTTAAGTAGCGTGAGCTCATACCGATCTCAGATACACCTTTATTCACCATCGTAATCCCGGCTGTAGAGCCAATACCCTGAACTGCAATATAGTTGTCAGGGTGAGTCTTGTTGTACTCCTCTGCTAATACATCCATAACTCGCGCTACAGAAGTGGAGCCCGAAATATTGGTTTCTTGTGCAAAAGCAGCATGAGAAGACAGGGCTAAGGATAAAAGAGAGGCTAGCGCGACTCGTAACATAAACAACTCCTAGTTAATAACATTTGTCGCATATCATAGGTTGGTTATATGACACTTTTGTGAAATTCTATTCGTGTGCGGCATGACGGCTAGGCGGGCTTATAAGAGCGAGCTTGGCTTAAGATAGCCTGGTGTAAATAAGTTGTCGTTGTCGCTAACCGTTTGATGGGTTCATAGGAGGTAGCTTTGTTTATGAGAGCAAGACGGGTATTTTGTTTGAGCTTATTCGCTAAAATGTTTGTTGAGTTCTAAGCTAAGTAAATGAACTCGCTACTTAGGGGGCTCTAGGAAGTCGCAAGGGGTGTTATGTCCGTCATTCATATAGAACTGAATCGTCTTTTAATTGGGGCTGAACGGCTCTGTACTTCTCGCAATCGCAGTTTACCTGTGGAGCTAGGCAAATCCCTCTATGAAGCATGTGAGGGCGGTGTGCTGTTTTCTCAGGCGCATTATTTGCTTGACTCTTCCCACAGTGATTATACAAACGACATTGCCTGTGTGACTTTTGATGAATCGTTATCATGCTGGTTGGTCACGGTGCCGCTTGAGGATGATTCGGAAAGTGACTCTGTAAATTGGGGGCCTTATCCTTACCTCGCGAAATCAAAGGATCTTGATGCTATTCTGGCTGAAATAGAAAAAGATCCTAAATCGTACTTTTGGTCCTAACTATCTGCTTATATGCTCGCTAATGGCGCACTAACGACTTGATACCAAAAGCTGAACTCTTCCTCATACTCCCAATAATGATGTTATTCAACCTTCTAAACTTGCGGCTTCATGTTTTGCATCTGTGCTTGTGTAATCAATGAACGGAAGTCTTTTGGAGTCTTGCCATGATAGGTTTTAAAAGCGGTACTGAAGTGTGCCGCGCTTTTAAATCCAGATTCGTAAGCGATTTGAGTAATCGATTTGTTCGATGTTCTGAGCTGAGTAGCAGCATGGGCAATGCGCTTTATTTTCAAGAGATTTGAAAAGGAAAGGTCTTCGGCCGATAAACGGCGTTTAAGTGTGGCTGGTGACATCCCCATATAACTGGCTAGAGTATCGAGAGAGATATTATTTTCTATGTTCTGTTCAATGTAATGGATGACCTTTTGTGTCACGGTCAAGCTAGAAGCACGAGCGATAATCATGAGTAAAGCCGGGTATTGCTCTACCATCAGCGACAATAGGCTTAAACCTAATTGGGTGAGAGCATAGTCGTTTTGAGTTGGTGCATTAGCAAGGGAAAGGATGAGTTCTTTTAAGTGACATATATCCGTGTCAGTTTTGTTGAACTTAATGTATTTATCTGGGATCCGGGTGGATTCTAAATCACTAAACTGATTAATGAACTTCTGAAAAATAGTTAAATCAAAATCTAAACAAGTCGCACTGAATTCACCATTTTCAGTATTTATATTGACGTCTTTAATCTGTCCTGAATTGTAAAGAGTGAAATCGCCTGCTTGCAACGAAGCCTCGTTGCCATTAGGCAGCGTAAAAGAGATGCTGCCTTTGGATACGATGAAGATACCGTTTTTAGAGGCAGGGTAACGTTCACGTTTCCTGGGAATAAAGTTTCTGAATTGAGTAACTGTAATCGATGACATAGTACGCTTCTTTGACGTTGTAAACGAGTTGCTTATTGGTTTTAGTATTGTTTAAGCATGAGATATTTACAAAAAAGGCGCTATTTATTAGCGCCTTTAGAAGTGAACCTTTGAAGCTTTTTACCTTGAAAGACTAAACTTGCAAGCCTAACCTTTAAAGCTCTTAAGCTTCGGTTTCATTTGTCGTTTCAGGCTCGCTAGGCAAGTCCGCAAAAACTTGAGTAGGCTTTGCTACTAAGTTACGGTTTTCCTGATTAACTTCTGAGAGAACTACTTCTAAAACGTCTCCCAGTTTGTATACCATTTCTTTATCGATAGATACAGTACCCAAATCACTGTTGCACTCGATTCTCTCTTTATTATCAATAATGAGAGAGCCAGGGATAAACGCGGCAGCACCATTCTCAAGTAGGCGAACACGCATGCCAGCACGGTTAATATCGAAGATCTCAGCTTGGAAGCGAGTTTCGTTTGCCGGAGCGTTTGCTAGAGTGCGAGCATACAACCAATCGCCCACATTACGTTCAGCCATACCGTGGTGACGACGGTGCAGAGCAAGTTCATCACCAATCGTTTCATCTGGCGTTTGAATTGGCGCTTTACCTAGGATGTGTGCTTTAAGCATGCGGTGGTTAATCATGTCACCGTATTTACGAATTGGAGAAGTCCAAGTTGCGTAAATGTCTAAACCCATAGCGTAGTGTGGCGCAGGTTCATTGCTGATCTCGCTGTACGCTTGGAATTTACGAATACGGTTGTCGTAGTAGCTGTTGTCTAAAGAACCTAACCAACGACGCAAAGTTGCGAAGCCTTCTAGAGAAACGATCTGCTCTTCTGTAAATGGTGTTTCGGCTTCTGGATTAACCAGTTCTAGAACATCTGCTAATTTCTCTGCTTTAAATCCAGAGTGACAGTTAAACACACCTTGGTTAAAGCTTTCTTTTAGTACTCGGCCTGCACAGATGTTCGCGCTGATCATTGATTCTTCAACTAACTTGTTTGCACTGCGACGCATGTCTGCGTGAATAGCGACAACATCGTTATCTTCGCTAAGCTCAAAGCGGTAGTCAGGGCGGTCTGGGAACACAACAGCGTTTGTAGAGCGCCATGCTGAACGTGCTTGTGCAAATTGGTGGAGGTCAGAAACAATCACAGCGATCTCTTCTGATGGCTGCCATTTCTCTGATGTGCCTGTTTCTAGCCAGTCAGATACGTGATCGTAAGCAAGACGCGCGTGAGATTTGATGTTCGCAGCGAAGAAGTTAATGTCATCACCGATAACACCGTCTTTAGACACTGTTACTGTGCAGCAAAGTGCAGGGCGAACTTCGTTCTCTATTAGCGAACATAAGTTGTCAGCCAAGTCACGAGGCAACATTGGGATGTTACGACCTGGTAGGTAAATCGTGAAGCCACGTTCACGAGCGACTTTATCCATAGAATCATCTGGAGAGATGTAAGCCGTTGGATCAGCAATCGCGATAGTCAGTTCAAAATCACCGTTCTCTTTCTTCTTGGCGTAAAGGGCATCGTCCATATCTTTCGTGCTTTCACCATCAATGGTCACAAAAGGTACGTGCGTCATGTCTACGCGTTCAAGATCTGCGTCATCGTTGATTTGCCAGTTGTCGATGCCTTCAGGTTCGCTGTTTGGTAGGTCGTTTTGTGCCAACGTTACCCACCAAGGCGCGATTTTGTCATCGGCATCGGTGATTTTCTCTGAGATCTGAGCTAAGAAACCGTTATCACCTTTTAATGGGTGTTGAACGATGTGAGCGACAACCCAGTCGCCTTCTTTTAGCGTTTCAGGGTTTAAGCCTTTCTTAGCTTTTGCTTTTAGTTGCAGCTTTTTCAGTTGCGGGTGATCAGGAACAACGTTCAATCGACCTTTGAAAAGCTTCACTCGTGCGATGAAGCGAGTAAGACCTTGTTCAACCAATTCCTCTGGTTCGGCTACTTCGCGTTCTTTCTCTGTACGAATGATTGCAATGACTTTGTCGCCGTGTACACATTTTTTCATATATGGAGGCGGAATGAAGAAGCTTGTTTTGCTATCGACTTCGAGAAAACCAAACCCTTTTTCAGTGGCTTTGATCGTACCTTCCTTTTTAGGGAGGGTTTCTTGGATTTGCTGTTTTAGCTGAGCGAGTAGAGGATTATCTTGAAACATCTTACTTTTATCTAACGAGGGCAATTGAGCACACTATAATCATTGCGAGAGCTGATTACTACTTAAAGCCGAAGTGGACTGAAATTAATTGCCCACTTATTTAACTCTATCAATTCGACGTAGCAGAAACTCGATGACGAGATATTCATCAAGTTTTGACGATATGATAACCAGTATTGATATAAAACCGAAAAATATGTGATGTATTTCAATTTTTTCTGGCTTTTTTTATGCATTTAGGGAATAATCCGCCTCCCTTAGACGTCCCTAATGGCTTGAAGTGTTTTATTACTGCTTCGTAACTCTGAATGGAATCAGTATCTGATTGGATCAGTATTGGAATTGATAGAGCTCCCGGGACCTTTTGTTTACTTATATATAGTGGGATCCCAATGTCCGAATCTGTAATTCAATTTAATGAATTAGCCCTAAACGATAACATTCTTTCAGCTCTTGATAGCATGGGTTTCGTTTCTCCAACTCCAATCCAAGCAGCAGCTATTCCTCTTCTTCTTGAAGGCCGTGACGCACTAGGTAAAGCACAGACTGGTACTGGTAAAACAGCAGCATTCTCTCTGCCTTTGCTTAACAAAATCAACCTGAACCAACACAAACCACAAGCAATCATCATGGCTCCTACTCGTGAGCTAGCGATTCAAGTTGCTGCAGAAATCAAAAACTTAGGTCGTGACATCAACGGTCTTAAAGTTCTTGAAATCTATGGCGGTGCTTCAATTGTTGACCAAATGCGTGCTCTAAGCCGCGGTGCTCACATTGTTGTTGGTACTCCAGGTCGTGTTAAAGATTTACTAACTCGTGACCGTCTACACCTAGATGAAGCGCACACATTTGTTCTTGATGAAGCAGATGAAATGCTAAAAATGGGTTTTGTAGATGACGTTACTTGGATTCTTGAGCAAGCTCCAGAAACTGCACAACGTGTACTTTTCTCTGCAACTATGCCTCCAATGGTTAAGACTATTGTTGACCGTTACCTACGTAACCCTGCACGAGTTGACGTTGCTGGTACTAACCACACAGTTGACAAAGTAGCGCAGAATTTCTGGGTTGTTAAAGGCGTAGAAAAAGACGAAGCAATGTCTCGTCTTCTAGAAACTGAAGAAACTGACGCGTCAATCGTATTCGTACGTACTCGTCAAGACACTGAGCGTCTAGCTGATTGGCTATCTGCACGTGGCTTCAAGGCTGCTGCACTGCACGGTGATATTCCTCAGTCTTTACGTGAGCGCACTGTTGATCACATCAAACAAGGTGTTATCGATATCCTAGTTGCAACTGACGTTGTAGCTCGTGGTCTTGATGTTCCACGTATCACTCACGTATTTAACTACGACATCCCATTCGATGTTGAATCTTACATTCACCGTATTGGTCGTACAGGCCGTGCTGGACGTAAAGGTAAAGCGATCCTACTAGTTCGCACAAACCAAATCCGTATGCTTCGCACTATCGAGCGCGTGACTAAGTCATCTATGGAAGAAATCCAACTTCCTCTACGTGACCAAGTTGCTGCTGCACGTGTTGCTAAGCTTGGCGCTGAACTTGAAACAGAGAAAGAAAGCAAAGCACTAGAAAACTTTGCAGGTCTTATCTCTACTCTTCAAGAATCTCTAGAAGTTGATGCTGCTACTCTAGCTGCAATGCTTCTTAAACGTCAGCAAGGTAAGAGCCCACTATTCTACGTTGGCGAAGACCCAATGATTGCTGCTATTGAGCGTGATAAGAATCGTCGTAAAGAGCGTCGTGAAGATCGTGATAACGGCCGTGACGGTGGTGGTCGCAACTTCAATACGCAAGATTGGGATACTTACCAATTACAAGTTGGCCGTGAGCAAGGTGTTCAGGTTAAAGACATTGTTGGCGCACTAGCAAACGAACTTGGCCTAACTAAAGGTTCTATCGGTGCTATCAAGCTTGACCAAGGTTCTACTTACGTTCAACTGCCAAAAGCAATGAACTCTGAAACTGCTGGTAAGCTAAGCAAACTTCGTATTCGCCAAAAAGAAGCTGGCGCTGTAGTTGTTGATTTCAATGACTTCCGTGAGCCTCGTCGTGGCGGCGGTGGTCGTGATGGCAACCGTGGCGGTCGTGGCGGTCGTGATGGCGGCGGCTACCGTGGTAATCGTGAAGGCGGTAATCGCGAAGGTGGTAACCGTGAAGGTGGCAATGGCGGTCGTGGTGGCTACCGTGGCAACCGTGACGGTGCACGTGATGGTAACTCTGCTGGTGGTCGTGATGGCGAACGTCGCTTTGACCGTAACCGTGGTGGCGATCACCGTGGTAACTTCCGTGGCGAACGTGGTCATGGTAACGCTAATGGCGGCAACCGTGGTCGTCGTCCAGAGCGCAGCGAAGGTTAATCAACCTGTAGCGTAGACTTTAAGCATAAATGCTTTAGTCCAAACACTGAATTTAAAAGCCGAGCGTAATGCTCGGCTTTTTTGTGCGTGCTCGTTCGTTATAGCGGGTGCACCTTGTACTCAAATGGGGTATGTGAATGAGATGGTTAGCTATGACGGCGGTTGGTTTAGCAACAAAAGCAGTTAACTCAGCTTGTAGCGCATTAACCTAGCTGTATTGCGTTCTAAGCCTACACTTAAATATCGTGCTACAAGGTGGTGGGTACAATGAGTAGAAGCTATCTAACCACAGCCTAGAGCGTTATGCGTACGGTTGAGTTCGTAGTCATTGAAGAAAAGCATCTGATTGTGTCGTTCATTGTTCACTATCTTAATTTAGTGTTTTTGAAGTAAGCACTGATAAGGGGAATGAATAGTAGGCAACCCTCAGCAAGTAAGGATCGGGTAAAGTGACGTGTTCCACCAATTTATTCCATGATTATTGAGTTTCGTTCGAGTTACTCAAATTCACTGAATTAGGCTAAAAATAATTTTCGCACTCGTTTGCTTCAGTTTTTTATGAACTTTTTATTCAACTATTTTTTAATTTCGATCTCGAAATAAATAGATTGATGACGAAGATCAACTTAATTGTGTTCATTTAGTGATTTTTTCAAAACAAAAGTTGAAAGATTCAAAAATTATTGAATAATGGGCTTAACTAAAATTGAAGTTAACACTTCATCCAATTCGTACTGAAACAGGATCCATATCCAATGTCTAATTCGTTTGTTCTGGTTATTAACTCGGGTAGTTCATCCCTTAAATTTGCTGTAATCAATTCTGTTTCTGGTGAAGCAGTATTAAGTGGCCTAGGGGAGTGTTTTGGTCTTGAAGATGCTCGTATGGGCTGGAAATATCAAGGCGAGAAAACTGAAATTGCCATTCAAGGTGAAGATAACCACCACAAAATTGCCATTGGCAAATTGGTTGGCCTGATGGAAGCTCTGGGCTTCACACAAGATATCGTTGCTATTGGTCATCGTATCGTACACGGTGGCGAGAAGTTCACACAGACTGTTCGTATTACTGAAGAAGTGACGAACGAAATTGAAAGCCTATCAGATCTAGCTCCACTCCATAACCCAGCAGGTGCTATCGGTATCCGCGCTGCGATTGAAGCTTTCCCTTCTTTACCTCAGTTTGCTGTTTTTGATACTGCGTTCCACCAAACGATGCCACAACGTGCATTCACGGGTGCAATTGCAAAAGAACTATACACAGACTTCGGCGTGCGTCGTTACGGCTTCCACGGTACTAGCCACTACTTCGTTAGTCGCGAAGCTGCTAAAATGCTGAACAAGCCGGTTGAAGAATCTAGCTTTATCTCTGTGCACCTAGGCAACGGCGCTTCTGTATGTGCTATCAAAGATGGCAACAGTGTTGATACTTCAATGGGCTTCACACCGCTTTCTGGCCTGATGATGGGTACACGTTGTGGTGATTTAGACCCAGGCATTATCGAGTACCTACTTAAGAAGGGTTGGTCACAAGAGCAAGTGTTTAACTCTCTAAACAAGGAGTCTGGCTTCCTGGGTGTGTCTGGTCTTACGAGCGATGCTCGTGGCATTTTAGAAGCAATGGAAGAGGGCCATGAAGGCGCTAAACTTGCTTTTGAGGTGTTTACTTACCGCGTAGCGAAATACGTTGCTTCTTACCTTGCAACGCTAGACTCTCTAGACGGCATCATCTTCACTGGCGGTATCGGTGAGAACTCTCTACCAATTCGTCGTGAGATCCTAAGCAACCTTAAGATCCTTGGTTTTGTTGAAGATGTTGCTGGCAATGAAGCAGCTCGCTTTGGCGCTGAAGGTATCATTGCTAAGTCAGAAATGCTTGGTGCAGTAGCAATGGTTATTCCAACCAACGAAGAATTCGTTATTGCTCAACAATCGGTAGAACTTCTGTAATCTAGCCATTGCTTAAGCAAGAACATGAACAATTCAAAAGCGAGCCCAGGTGGCTCGCTTTTTTGTGTCAATTATAGTCAGATGAAAGCTACTTAACTTCGCATCTCAGTAGCACTTCATTATCAAGAACACATTCGTCGACCAGATTAAGCTTGCCGATCTGCGCTTGTAACGGTTCCATCACTAAAGCTCGTGATGAACCCAAAATTACCTTCACGAATCAGTCTCTGGTTGCTGATTGAGATAGTATTTTGCTACAAAACGCGCATAATCTTGCTATACAACACTTAACGAAGAAATTACCTATGACTACCTTTCAATACTACTTCCACCAACTGCCTTGCTTCGACTGTAAAAAAACAACAGTAAGTACTGATCTTGGTTGGTTAACGCCTGCGATGAAAGACGCTGCTATCGCACAAGTGACCGCGACTCTGGCCCAGGGGGAGGTTACGCCTGACCTTTCAGCTGAAGTGGTTTGTACGAAAGATGAAGCACGTGAGTACCTATTGCTGAACTTCTTTGGTTATTCAGAAGAAGAGCTAGTAAGCGGAATTGAAGCGGATGATGAAAAAGAAGTCGCAGATGAAATCGCAGAGCTACTAGAAGAAGGTGAAGATACGATCACCTTCGAGCATGAAATTGCGCTTCAGTGCTGTGCTGACTGTGATGTTGAAGAAGAGTCAAACTAAGCACTCGTATTATACGATGCATCCATCAATAGGTGTGATGTTCAAATGATCAAAGGCGTTAGTGGGTTAAAGTTCACTAACGCCTTTTTTATCTCTAGATCGTTAAGATTTTTGAGTCGCTATAATGTCTTGCTCGCTCAATTGAGAAAGGATCTCAGCGGTTTTCTCTCGGAATAGATCTCTCAATAAGCGAACGGTCGGGGTGATGGACTGACGACTTGGACATACTAACCACAGCTCGGTTGGGGTTGGCTTGAACTCTGGCATTATTTTAACCACTTCGCCAGAAAGCAAATGACTCGACATATCTAAGCAAGATTTTATCGCCACACCTTTCCCTGCAACACACCAACGTCTAACAAGATCAGCATCGTTCGACGCGCGATTCCCTTTTAGCTTTACTTTATGATCCTGCTTGCCATCATTAAACACCCATTCGTCTTGCAACATATCATGCAGCTGATAAAGCAAACCGTTGTGCTCAGCTAAGTTACTCGGTTGGCTTGGCGTTCCCATCTTAGCTAAATATTCAGGGGCTGCGCACAATATTCTCGGCACATCGCAGATCTTGAAACCATACATGCTGGCGTCAGTCGGAGAGCCGTAACGCAGCGCCATATCAACAGAATCACGATAAAAATCGATGTTGCTGTCGCTGATGCTGGTACGAAGTGTTGCCTTTGGGTATTCAAGCAGAAATTCGTCAAGCCAAGGAGTGATCAGGTTTCGTCCTAGATCCGAAGAAAGTGCGATGCGGATTTCTCCATCCAAGATACCAAGCTCTTCGCGCATGTTGAGCTTGGCTTGCTCCAATATTTTCAAGGCTTGTTCACACTCAGGTAAATAGCGTTCGCCTGCTGAAGAGAGCCTCAGATGGCGAGTGGTTCTTACAAACAGCTCAGCGCCCAGTGCGACTTCAACACGTTTTACGGCAGCGCTCGCGGTGGCAGTACGCATATCTAGGTTGGTGGCTGCTGCGGTGATACTACGAAACTCCGCCACCTTTAAAATGACCTGCAAGTCTTCAAGAAGCATATTATCTACCTGTATTGAATTATTTTCTAAACATGGAGTTGGGACATTTCCCCATCACAATCTGCAGATGGGTTATCTCTACTTATCGCTTCTAAGTTAGCTTCAATTGCTTAATTGTCAAAAATAATTTGATAACAATTCAAACATTAGGCGGTTTATCTAAATTGAGAGTCAACTAAGATTAACTTGTCTAATTCAAGGAGAAAGCACAATGTCAGTACCATCAAAAATGAAAGCTATCGGATTTACTCAGTCACTTGCGATTGCAGAGCAAGACAGCCTAGTTGAGTTTGAAACAAACCTTCCAGAACTAAAAGAACATGATCTACTGGTAAAAGTGAGCGCGACGTCTATCAATCCAGCAGATGCGAAAATTCGAATTCGTAGTGCTCAAGATAAAACTCTCGAGCAACCAAAAGTCCTTGGTTATGACGCAGTCGGTGAAGTTGTCGGTAAAGGTACAGACGTTGAAGGCTTTGAACTAGGCGACCGTGTTTACTATGCAGGTGACGTAACTCGTGTGGGCGCTAATGCTGAATACCAAGCCGTTGACTACCGTATTACGGCGAAAGCACCAACGAGCCTTTCTGATGAAGCGGCTGCAGTTATGCCGCTAGCAACACTTACAGCGTGGGAAGCGTTGTTTGATCGCCTACGTGTTCGTTCAGAAGAGAAAAAGTCCATTCTGATCATTGGTGGTGCTGGTGGTGTCGGTTCAATCACGATTCAATTGGCGAGCCAGTTGACTAACCTGACGGTTATTGCGACGGCTTCAAGACCTGAAACTGAACAGTGGGTAAGGGATATGGGGGCAGACCATGTGGTGAATCACCGTAACTTGGTTGAATCTGTACGAGATCAAGGTATTCAGCATGTCGATTACATTTTCAATGTCGCAGACACCAAAGGACATTGGGAATCGATGGTGGAGCTGATTGCACCGCAAGGCATGATCAGTTCTATTGTTGAGTTCGATGGTGGAATTGATCTTTCTGCGCTTCAAGGTAAGTCTGCAGGTTTTGTGTGGGAGCTGATGTTCACACGTTCACTGTTCAACACAGACGATATTCAGAAACAACAAGATATTTTGTTCCAAGCAGCGAACCTGATCGATGCTGGCCGCATTAAGTCTACGCTTACTACCACATTGAATGGCTTTAGTGTTGAGACTCTGAAAGATGCACACCAACGTATTGAAAGCAGCTCCTCGATAGGTAAAACAGCCATCAAATACTAAGTACTGATGATTTGAATAGTCGACGATTTAAATAGAACAAGCCCCCCTGATATCTAATTGCTCGTCAAAAGGTATCAGGGGTTTTTATTTGTTTGCGGTTTAGTCCGTTTCTGGTGATGTGATAGGTTGCGATGTTTTGAATTGAAGCTGTATTAGGTCTAGCTCAAAAGGCGAGGGCTGTTTGTCTGCAATCAAAAAGCCAATTTGCTTGATGTCTTGTGCCTTAAGTTCCAGGGCATCGCTCAGTAGCCGACCTCTGAACACCGCTTGAAAATCATTGAAGTGGAAGATCTTGTTTAGCTGCTCTCCCTTTATGGTATCGAAATCGTGTTTGTATTGAACTCGACTACCTTCCTTCCAAGTGGTGAACCTCAGTTGGTAGGTGCGACCATCACCAACGAATATTAGCTCTGCACTATCTTTTTCATGGGCAGGTGATTCAATGGAGCGCTTTACAGAACTGAAACCACCATTATTTTCTAACGAGAGCTCTCCCCTAAATCGACTCATGTTATTAAGATAAATGAGCTCGCCTGTTGAGATGCCGCCCATTACATCGTCGTTAGTCACTGTCCAGTTTTGATGCTCACTAGCTTGTGTAAAGTCGATCATGTTTGTCCCTGTTGCATCCGCTTTTAGACTTAACGAGTTTAGGCTGAGTAGAAAAAATAAAGATGTGGTTAGCCTAAATGGTAACCGTGTTTTATAAGTGGCCCCGTTCATGATTTTCTCCACTGCTTCTCCTTAGACTCTGCCTTATTGACTCAATAGCTAAGGACAGCTTACGGAGAAAGTTCAGTTTCAAGCATAGCTAAACAACGGTTGATGAAGCCTTCATAGTTCGGTGCCTTGTCGTATTCGATCTTCAATGAACCATGGAACATCAGTGTTACTGTAACGTCTCTGTAGCTTAGCCAACAGGTGTAGCCGTCGTAATCGTGCCACGCAAACATCTCGCCAAATTGATATTTGTTCTCTAATTGCTCGCCAGATGAACGAATGTAATCGAACACTCTAAGAAATTCTTTGATGGTGATTCTGTTGTCCATGTGTTGCTCCCGCTGAGTAGCCGATGAAAAAACGTTAAGTGCTTGTATTTGAATTAACTACGGTTTGGCTCTGCATTGCGATCACAGTCGGGAATTGAGTATTCAATCAATGTGGTGCGGCATGGTTTATCGGAAGTGAAATAGTGAGTTGCTGATTAACTTCCACGATCGCAAGTGGGTGGTCATGACTTTGCGCTGCCAGCAATGCGAAGTGTAGGATCAAGCTTGTGACCCAAGAAAAGATTTAAGATGGTATTGAACCAATTCCCACCACTGAAGTTATCAAGCAAAAATTCCCGGCCATCACCGATACTCCGATAGTTGATCTTGACCAGTACCGGCTCTGATTCTGTGATGATGAACTTGCTATGGCAGACACCAAACTCCACACCGAATTCCTGACGCTGACGAAGTGCTTTCTTTCGAGATTACAAGAAAGGGAGCTTTCTATCTTATTGTTTTTATTTACTCTTTTATCATTAGTGGCGTTGCATATTGCAAAGCAAATATAGATCAAAAAATATATATTGCAAATATAAATGATATTTGTTTTTATTCGCATCTGTTGTGATTTTATAAACTAAAACGGAATTAGATGATGAACATTAGATTGGCCTTGTCCCCTCTCGCTTTGGCTATTGGAGGTGCATTAACCGCAGTAGTTACCGTGTCGAATGTAATGGCTGCAGAAGAAATAATGACGGATGAAACCCTACAAGTTATTGGTCATCAGTACGAAGGTTACGCGGAGCACATGCCGCAATCGGGTACCAAAACCGATGTCGAATGGTTGGATGTACCGCAAGCAGTATCGGTGGTCACAAAGACGGAAATGCAAGACCGCGGTGCTGTACGTTTGGTGGATGCTCTTGATGGTGTTGCCGGGGTTAACAATACCTTGGGTGAGGGGAGCCGAGACCAATTTGTGATTCGTGGTTTTGATGCACTCAACGACATGTACCGTGATGGTATGCGTGATGACGGGACTCTGCAATCGTACCGAAGTCTAGCGAATATAGAACGTGTCGAAGTGGTAAAAGGCCCTGCAGGCGCACTTTATGGCCGAGGCTCAGCAGGCGGTATCATCAACTTGGTCACCAAGCGTGCTAACGGTGATAATTTCACACACGTCAATGGCAGTGTCGGCAGCAATAATCTGTTTGTTGGTCAGGTCGACAGCTCGATGGCGTTTACTGACAAAGTCAGTGGTCGTATCAACGTGGAAAGTCGACAGTCGGATTCTTATGTAGACCATGTCGATTCTAGTGATTTCTTTATCGCACCCACCATTCGTGTATTACCTGCTGAGGGGCATACCATAGATCTTGATGTCGAATATGCTCACCAAGAGCTAGTGCCATATCGTGGGGTTCCATCTAAAAATGGTAAGCCTGTCGATGTCTCTGAAAGCACGTTTTATGGCGGTAGGAATGACTATCAGGAGTCAGACAGTATTCGTGTTGGTGTTAATTATGAATGGCTTTTGAACAGTGAATGGGCATGGACAAACCGCGCAGCATACAACCATATTGAGCTTGAACAAAAAGGTACGCGTCAAGGCACGGTAACAGGGGACCAAGTATCTCAAACCGTGAACAACTTCGGCTATGATCCTCGTACCACGACAACACTACAGTCTGAGTTGGTTTGGGAAACTAACTCTAACCAAATGATGATTGGTGCCGATTACAACCAGATCAATATCGATCTCACTCTAGCTAGCGATCAAACCCTACCTTCACAAGACATCTATAACCCTGTAACAGGCCCAACACCTGATCCGGGCTTCAAACCTTTCCGTGATAACACGACAACGACCACTGGCGTTTATATTCAAGACGTTTATACCTTTGGTGACCTTTCTGTGATCGGCAATGTGCGTTACGACTCGATGGAGCTTGAACAGCAAAAAGCGGGCTCAGTAAAAGAGAATCTAAACGATGACAAAGTGAGCTACCGCGGTGGTTTGGTCTACCGTCTCAACAATGATATGTCAGTGTACGCGAGCTTAGCTCGTTCATGGCAATTGCCTTACTCCGGTATTTATATCAATCCTAAATTGGCTGAATTCTTCCATACCGATCTAAAAGAAGTGGGTGCAAAAGCTTACTTGTTAGATAGCGCCTTGATGCTAAATGCCGCGGTCTTCCAAATTGATCAAGAGCAACCAGAAACGAATATAGACGGAGACGTTGTTAACAAGATCGAAGCTCGCCACCAAGGTATTGAGCTAGAAGCTCGCGGTCAATTTACTGAGCAGTGGGATATTTCGGTGGGCTATAGCTACCTCGATGCAGAAAACAAAGAGACAGGCAAAAAGCCGAACGATGTGTCTGATCACCTGTTTTCTCTTTGGAGCACTTATCAGCTAGACGATAACTGGCGTTTAGGTGGTGGCGTGAAATACGTAGGTGACCGATACGCAGGTAATGATGAAGCTGTAGCGCTGGGTGACTACACCACGGTTGACTTGATGGCTGCGTACACCACGGGTCGTCACAAAGTTCAAGCGAACGCTTACAACGTGCTTAATGAGGAATACATTCTGGGCGCAACTAACGGTACGTCAGGTACTAACCAGATTGGTTACGGAGCGCCAGCCGAATTTATGCTCAGCTATGGCTATCAGTTTTAAAAGCCAATTCAGTTCTAAGAGCGAATTCATTTCTAGGAGTTAGTTCATTTCTAAGAGCTATTTCGACTCTAAAAACGATTGATTTACTCGCTACGAATGAGTGAACAGTTGGCCTCATTTTGGGGCCGTTTAGCCCATAGGATCAAAGCGTCGATATAACTGAAAACACGGCCTTTGATCTTAACCTGCCTACTTAGGAGATTTTCATGCGTTACCAGAATTTGGATGGTAAATCCTGTACTCAACCACATAAAAAGTTGCGTCTAAGTGCCCTTGCAATGGCCATCGCTTCAGTGACTTCCATGAGCGTGTTTGCTGCATCAGATCCGCAAACGACGACCATGGAAACGGTTGTCGTGACTGGCAGCTTGATAGGTAATTCAGAACTTGAGGATGTGAAAGAGTATCCGGGAGCTCGTACCGTTCTTACCGATAAGCAAATTAAAAAGACTGCAGCACTATCGATCGATTCTGCTTTTCAAAGCGTTCCTGGGGTGAAAGTTCAAGACGAAACGGGTACAGGTGTTCTACCTAACGTGTCAGTACGTGGTTTGAATACGAGTCGCAGTGGGCATGCTCAATTTCTAATGGACGGTGTACCACTGACTCTTGCACCTTATGGTCATACCGGACAATCTATTTTTCCTGCCACTCTGTCGATGCTTGACCGAATTGATATCGTACGTGGTGGTGCTGCTGTGCAGTACGGGCCAAACAACGTGGGTGGTGTGATCAACTTGGTGACTAAGCCTATTCCACACGAATGGCAAACGGAAATAAGTAATCGCTTTACTGTATTCGAGGATGGCGATACGCCGCTCAACGACTTTTATCTGCGCACGGGCGGTTGGTTAACCGATACGCTAGCACTTCAAGTTGAGGGGAACTTCTTAAAAGGTGAAAGCTTCCGTGAACACTCCGACACCGATGTCAAAAACTTCCAAGCGAAGTTGCAGTGGTTACTGAGTGATACTCAAGAGCTGCAAGCTTTAGTGCAGCGTTATGATGCAGATACGCAAATGCCCGGTGCTTTATCGCCAGATGATTATGACAAAGATCGTACTCAGTCGAAGCGCCCGTACGATGAATATCAAGGCACTTCAACGCGTTGGAGCCTGAAGTATTTACATGACTTGAATCTTGCAGATAGTGCTGAATTAGAAATACTGACGTTTGGCCACCGTTCTGAGCGTTTCTTCCAATGGGGCTTTAACAGTGCTGGTGGTCACTGGGCGGATCCGGCATTACCGTCAACCGATATTCGTACGTCACCACGTGAATTTGCTGTTTATGGTGTTGAACCTAAACTCGCGATGTACTTTGACGGAAATACGGTAACGCAAAACGTGATTGTTGGGGCACGCTACGTCAACGAAGATATCGATTACAAGCTCACTCAAACATCAATTTCTAGTGGAGTAACCACAATCCCACGCGACTGGCATCTTGATACTGACGCTTTTGCTGGTTACATCAGTAACGAAATCGGCCTGTTCAATGATGTACTGAAAGTCACTCCGGGTATTCGTTACGAATCGATTGATATGACGTTTGATGACCTGGGTACAGCACAGAGCACAGACAACAAAGTGACGGAATGGCTACCGGGCTTAACTGTAGCATACCACTTGACAGAACAGTGGGTGGTTTACACCAATGCGCAGAAATCTTTGCGTGCACCACAGATTGCTTACATTCGAGGTCTAGGAGAAGAGGGCAGTGAACTAGCATGGAGCTATGAGTTGGGTGCGCGCTACAACCAAGATTCAACCAGCTTTAACATCGCACTCTACCGCATTGATTTTGAAGATCAGCTGCAATGGCAAAGTGCTACTCAAACTTTCGACAACATTGGTAAAACCCTTCACCAAGGTGTTGAACTTTCAGGTCGTTACGTGCCTCAAGCGATGCAAGCGTTGAGTTTGGGCGCTGGTTATAACTACTTAGATGCAACTATCGAGGAAGAGGGCGCAAACAAAGGTAATCAAGTTCCTTATACGTCTAAACATCAATTTAGTTGGGATGCGACTTACGCCTTTAGCAAGGTAGATACTACTTTATCTGGTTACTACTTTAGCGAATCTTATTCTGATAATGCGAATACAAGTGCCGAAGATGCAACGGGCGCGACAGGTAAAGTGCCTGCCTACATGGTCTGGAACTTTAACCTAGGTTCGGACTTGTACAAGGATGAAAACAGTAAGCTGCGCATGAACCTTGCGGTGAACAACTTGTTTGATGAGGACTATTACTTCCGCGGTATTGATACCAGCCCAGTTGGTCGTTATCCAGCCCCAGGACGTTCTTACACTTTGGATCTGAATTATCAGTTCTAATACGTAATTTATTGAAAGTAATAACGAATAAAAGTCGTCAATACTCTTGGCGGCTTTCACGGTTCTAGAGTTTAAGGAAAATTAAATATGGAAAACAGCTCTCGCCTTTTGTTTTCGAATCAATTGATGCTGTCGAACGGGCTGCTGTCATTTAATAGGCCGTTTTTATGCAGCAGGATAGCGATAACCTTAGCTTTGCTGATTTTAAGCTTGTTCTCATTTTCAAGCTCGGCAAAAACGAGAACGATCCAAGATGAGCAAGGCCAGTTTGAGATAGCGACTACCCCGCAACGTATTGTGGTGTTGGAGTTTTCATTTGTAGATGCACTCGCTGCGGTGGGTGTTTCTCCTGTTGGTGTTGCCGATGACAATGATGCTTCAAGAGTGATTCCGGCGGTACGTGAATTGGTTCAACCTTGGGAATCGGTTGGCATGCGTTCTCAGCCTAGCCTAGAAGCCATTGCGGTATTAAAGCCAGATCTGATCATTGCCGATGCAGAGCGTCATCGTACGGTCTATCAAGATCTACAACGCATCGCACCAACTCTACTGCTTAAAAGCCGTGGTGAGACTTATCAAGAGAATTTGGAGTCTGCGCTCAAGATTGGCATCGCTCTCGATAAACAATCGTCAATGGAACAACGAATTCAACAGCATCAACACGCCATGGCTGAATTCAAAAGTCATTTCTCGCTCAAACAAACCGTCCAATTCGCTGTCGTGTCGGATAAAGGTATGTGGTTACATAGCCCCGCATCTTACGCAGGGGGCGTGCTGACCACATTAGGCATTGCGAGCCCTATTGTGAAACCAACAGAGAAGGCATATTTACCAACCAGCTTTGAGTTGTTGTTGAAAACCAATCCGGATTGGTTGCTCCTTGGTGCTTACTCTCATCCAAATATTGTTGATGATTGGCAGGAAAATCCGTTATTCAATGTACTAACCTCTGTAAAAAGTAAGCAAGTTGTAGAAGTGTCACCAGCACTTTGGTCACTGAATCGAGGCATGTTAGCGGCAGAAAAAATGGCGAAAAATCTTGAGCAGATCTTGGATCCATCATGAGTACGATGTTGTTCTCTAAAAGTAAGCGATTCTGGCCAATATTGTCGTGGCGAGTCACGTTATTTACCGGATTAGTGTCGTGTTTGGCACTTTCTGGTTACGCGGCCTCTATGACCGGGTGGTCTAATTTCTCTTTAACATTGAGTGACTTGATTCACTATCGGTTTGCGTTTGATGAAAGCAACATGACTCATCAAATATTGGCGACGCTAAGAGCGCCAAGAGCTTATGCGGGGCTATTGATTGGTGCGAGTTTGGCCGTCGCTGGGTTATTGATGCAAGGCTTGACGCGCAATCCACTCGCGTCTCCGTCGATTCTTGGCATTAACGCTGGCGCAGCCTGTTTTATGGCGTTAGCTGCAATAGGTATACCTGTGGTTAGCGAGCTAAGTCCAATCCTTAATGCGGTTCTTGGTGCGTTGCTAAGCGGCGGTGCTGTGATGCTTCTGGGCGGCTTTTTCTCCGAACGTTCTCATCCGTTACGTTTGGTTCTCGCGGGTATCGCCATTACTGCGTTATTGCTCGGACTGACACGAGCGGCGCTGATTCTTGCTGACGACATGGCTTATAGCGTCTTGCATTGGCTTACTGGTTCACTGTCTAGTGTGGATGATGGGCAATGGCAACAGCTTTGGCCGCCTGTAGTGATTGGTTTGGTGTTAGCAATGAGTCTTGCTCGCAACCTCAACTTATTGGCGCTTGGTGAAGAGGTTGCCGTGGGGCTTGGCAGTAACATCAGGTTTACTCGCCTGATTAGTGGATTGACGATTGTGTTGCTTGCCGGAGCAAGTGTCGCTATCGCAGGGCCAATTGGCTTTGTTGGTTTGTTAGTGCCTCATTTGGTTCGACCTATGGTTGGTCACAATTACCATTTACTGATTCCTATTTCCGCATTGGCAGGCGCAGCATTAGTCTCTTGGTCGGATGCATTATCACGAGCGATTGCTTTCCCGACTGAAACACCCGTTGGTGTTATTACTGCTTTGCTCGGGACACCTTGTTTTATTTTGATTGCGACGAGGAGATCTTAATGCACCATCACACTAAGATAGTTTTGTTATCTGGGATTCTCATATTAGTGGCATCTGCGGGTTTGTTTGTCGGTGCAGCGTCACTTTCTATTCCTCAAGTCATCGAACATTTGGTCGCGTTTTCCAGTGACGACTTTGTTATCCATCAGTATCGGCTACCACGTATGCTGCTCGCGATAAGCGTGGGCGCAGGGTTAGGGCTTTCTGGGGTATTGGTGCAAGGCGTGATACGTAATCCGTTAGCATCGCCTGACCTTATGGGTATTAGCGCTGGGGCTGGCCTTGCTGCGACAGCGAGTTTAGTTTGGTTCCCCAATGCACCAGTCAGTGTGCTTCCGGTTGTGGCGATGTTCGGTGGGGTATTGGCTGCTGGGCTGATTGCGGTATTGGCATGGTGGTCAAGACCAACACCCGCCAAATTGGCGCTGATTGGTATTGCGGTGAGTGCGTTTCTGGCCAGTTGTATCGACTTCTTGCTGGTCACCAATCCGATCGAGATCAACACGGCCATGGTGTGGTTAACTGGCAGCCTTTGGGGACGAAACTGGCAGCAAGTTCCCTTTATTTGGAGTGTGCTGCTCTTGTTGTTACCTATGGCATTGTGGCTTGCTTGGCGATTAGATGTGATGGGGCTTGGCGAGGAAAGTGCGACCACATTGGGTACTAAGCCAAAACAGATTCAGGCTCTTGCGTTATTGGCTGCTGTATTGCTTGCCAGTGTTAGCGTTTCTGTTGCAGGAACGATCAGTTTTGTGGGTTTATTGGCACCTCACTTAGCCCGCTTGTTGTTTGGGCATAATCATAAGTTGTTAATCCCAGCATCTGCACTGGTGGGGGCAATTCTGGTTACCAGCGCTGATGGGTTGGCCAGAGGTCTACAACCACCCATTGAATTGCCAGCAGGGGTTCTCACGTCTTTGATTGGCGCGCCATATTTCATCTTTCTTCTCTATCGTTATCGAGGTTGGTAACCATGCTTAAAACGCAGAATCTTTCCGTCGCGTACGGCAAACAAACGATCATACCGAACCTGTCTGTTTCTATCCCTAAGGGAAAAATCACCGCATTGATAGGACCTAACGGGTGCGGTAAATCTACCTTGTTAAAGACGTTAGTCAGAATTAACAAGCCAGTGGCTGGAGAGGTGTTGTTTGAAGACAAACCACTGTCGAGTTATGGCGATAAAGCGCTTGCTCGTTCGTTGTCACTTCTTCCGCAAATCTTGGTTAGTCCTGAGGGGATCACGGTAAGAAAATTGGTCGAATATGGCCGTTCGCCTTATGTCTCTCATTGGGGAAGGCTAGGGCAGGACGATCAAAGGATTGTCGAACAAGCTATGCGTGATACAGGTGTACTTGAGTTTGCTGATAAGCCAGTTGAGTCTTTGTCTGGTGGCCAGCGTCAAAGAGCATGGATTGCGATGGTAATTGCACAAGATACGGACGTAGTGATGTTGGATGAACCGACTACATACCTTGATATGTCTCATCAAGTGGAGTTAATGAACCTGATGCAACAGATGAATGCCAAAGGAAAAACGGTAGTTGTTGTGTTGCATGACCTGAACCAAGCCAGTCGTTACTGCGATCATTTAGTGGTTTTGGAAAAAGGGTGCTTAATCGCAGAAGGGTCGCCTGATGAGGTGATGACTGAAACTATGCTCAGTAACGTCTTTGATCTCAAAGCGAGCGTGTTTCGTGACCCTATTTCAAATACGCCAATGTGTGTTGCTATTTAGGAGACTATCAGTCAACTGGAAAGGATGGATACTTATTGTTTAATACCTTTGGTTTTTGGTAGTAAGTATCCGAAAACTTTGTTCTTACTTATTTTCCATTCTCATGTATTATGTGCGCCCATAATTGTATGACAAATGTGTAATTCTGTTTCCGTATGAATAAAGTCACCAACCACGCCATCTTGCTTTTGGTATTTGCAAACTTATTGGCGTCTTTTTCCGATGTCTCACTAAAAATACTTAATGGTGAAGTTCCCACATTTCAGTATGTGTTTATCCGCCAGCTATTGAGCGTGATTTTACTGCTTCCTTTTTGGCTAAAGCTCCCTAAAGAAACTCGCATGCAAGGCGGTTGCCGCATCAATTTTTTACGGGCTCAATTTATATTAGTGGGTAGTGGTTGTGCGATGATTGCCATTACACACCTTACCTTGGCGACAGCGAACGCGATGTTCTATGTTGGGCCAATCCTGATGCTTCCTCTGTCTATTGTGTTGTTGAAAGAAAGGCCGACATCATCAAAAGTGACCGCGACACTAATAGGCTTCGTGGGTGTGCTAATTGTGTTGCGTCCAGAGCAATTTCACTGGGCGGCGATTGCAGGGCTAGGCAGTGCGCTTGCAATGGGGGTTGGTAATATTTTGATCAAGCGTTTGAACGCCGAACAACACATTATCTCTACCTTATTTTGGACTAGTGTTATGACTCTGCCACTTGCACTGGCGTTTGCATTGCCGGCATGGGCCGCGATTGAATGGCGTCATGTAGGGTGGATCATGGCAATCAATCTATTTGTTCTTGGTTATCATGCATTGGTGGTGGTGGCGTATAAAAAGGCTCCAGCAAACCAAATTGCGCTCGCAGAATACTCGGGGTTAGTGTTTGTAACCTTGTTTGGCGTGATGTGGTTTGACGAGATCCCCGACATTCTGACACTGGTTGGTATCAGCCTCATCGTTATTCCAATGATGCCGATTAGATGGAAGAAGTTCTTTAGTTTAGGGAACAGAGCATCTCTCGATGTAGAGGTGAATCAGCCAAAGTCATAATATCTGTGGCTTAACCGCCGCGTATTGCAAAGACGAAACGTGCTAGATGAAAGAAAAGCGAACCTAAGTGGTTCGCTTTTTGTTTTTTATCCGATCTTTCCGCTTAAAACTGATAGTTTTTCCATAACTTCCGTACGGAGTCTTCGGGGTCATTGACCTGTTTCGATGTAACATCAAATTGCATTGTTGGTCGTTCTGATAAGTTATAATGAGACCAATCAGCTTTACTTGTCTTGATGAACGTTAGCCATTGATTGTGCATGGCATTAACAAGTTCAACTGGAGGCTGTGAGCCGACAAATGTTTTTGTTTGTTCGTTGTTAGTGGTATTAAACACAAACGGTACGCCAACAAAGTGCGCGGCTCCTAAGTGACCATCAAACGCAGGTGACATCCAAGAAAAATTATAATGCCAAACATTGTTGTCGTTTTTAGTTAACTGTTGAGCAATGTGCAGTGCTGGCATTCTAAACGTAAAATCAGATTGAATGTCGGCAAACGTGTCTCCAATAGACTTGCTATTGCCTTCTGTTGAATACACATCCGCAGGCCAACCCTCCAATGACAAGTCAGATAATAATAGTGACTTCGTTTCTTCGGTCGTGTTGTTAACGGCACCACTTGGTACCAAGTAGAGTCGTGATTCTTGATCTGTGCTACCAACGATGACGGGAATAGAAGGTGAAGCTTTGGCGAGATCTTTCATTGGAGACTCAACAATGATATCCCCATCAACGACGGGCAAGAATGCGGTGCCTCCCCACGACAGCATTCCCCATTTGTCACGATCTTGTATGGTATGGCCCATATCAATAACGTTCTTAACTAATTCAGGAAATGGGACTGTAGATAAACCTTCAATGGTGGCTGGGATATTCAGTTTTTCAGTATAGCTTTGTGTGATTTTATCAGCTTCTTTTTGGGTTAAAAATGCCATTGGAGGGCTTTGCATAATGGCTTTTTGGAATAGGCCTTCGGCTTTTTCGGTACCTAATAAAATGGCAACACTTTCTGCCCCGGCTGATTGACCTGCGACCGTCACTTGGCTAGGGTCGCCACCAAAATCTTCGATGTTATTTTGTACCCATTTAAGAGCCATGATTTGATCAAGAATGCCGCGATTATCCGGTTTGCCTCCAAGGTGCATGAAGCCATCAACGCCTACGCGATAATTGATCGTTACAACGATCACGTTGTTCTTCGCAAAGCTTGTACCATCATAAGCCAACTCTGCAGCGTCTTCTCGGATAAAAGCACCGCCTGGGATCCACACCATGACAGGCAGCTTTTTATTTGATGCCTTGTTGTTGGCAGCAATGGCGTTAGTCGGTGTCCATATGTTCAGAGTAAGATGTCCGGGAGCCCCCACCAAGGTGATGTTTTTACCTCGACTTGGTTGTGGAACGGGTTGACCTGCTTTTGTTGCATCTAATATTCCACTCCAAGTTTCGTAGGCTTGCGGAGCTTGAAAACGGCGCTCTGCCGTAAAAGGGTTTTGCGCATATGGAACGTCATAAAATGTAGTCACACCATCATGGTTGCTTCCCATAAGTTTACCAGACTCAATGATTGCTACCGTTGAGGTTTCAGCATTTTGAGTGTGGGCAAATAGTGTATTACTTTGAATTAAACCTGCACTGAGGCATGCGACTAGTACCATTGTTTTTTTCATTTCATTGGGCTCGGTATTGGAATAGAAGGTCAGTATAAAACCTAGTTTGAAGTTGATATATATGCTATACGTCAATAGATTGTTGCATAAATCGAACTATTGAGGGTGTATGGATAGAATTATTTCAATGGAAGTTTTCGTTTCTACTGTCGGTCTAGGAAGTCTGACGGCAGCATCTGAGGCTTTAGGAATGTCACGATCCATGGCGACTAGGCATATAACCGCGTTGGAAAAGTCTTTAGGTGTATGTTTACTATATCGCTCAACAAGAAGCTTAGGTATCACTAACGCCGGTCGTGATTTATTGCCTTTCTGCCAGAATATTTTAGAGCAGAATGCCCAACTATATAGCTTAGCCCAAGAACAGCACTCTCAACCTAAAGGAAGAATTTCACTGGTTACTAGCATTTCGTTTGGTCAGGGTTATCTTGCCCAAGCTATCGAACAATTCATGCTTAAGTACCCTGACATAGAAGTTGATCTCACGCTGTCGAATCAGTCACTGGATTTGATAAAACATGGGGTTGATATGGCAATCGAGTTGAGTAATGACCTGCCCGAATCTTTAATTGGAAAGAAATTGGCTGATTGTCCATCGGTGGTTTGCGCTTCCCCTCAATACCTAGCGGAACATGGGGCTCCTTTATCTCCCAAAGATTTACTCGATCACAATTGCTTGATCCACAAACGAATAGGCAATGATTGGCTGTTTGTTTCTAAAGCCGGTTCTAAATCTGCTCAGCCTATTAATGTAACGGTCACAAGTAACTACTCTGTAAATGATAGTTCCATACTTCTTAATGCAGCGATTAATGGCAAAGGTATAGCGTGTTTACCTCTGCCTTTTATTGACAATGAAGCACAAACTGGAGCTCTCACTATTCTGCTAACAGACTGTCAAGTGAACTCTGTTGGCATATGGGCGCTGTATCCCTCAAGACAATACCAGCCTAAGTTACATCGATACTTGTTGGATTTTCTACAACAAGACTTATCGTTGAAGCACGAACAAGTCGACTCTATTTATTTATGAGGTTGTTTGTCGCTTAGCTTAAAGCATGTGAATTAGTAAGCTCGGTGCCAAAGAAGTCACCTTAGAGAAGGTCGTCTAAACTTAGGGTCTGTATGTTATCGAAGTACGGCAATTTGGGCTCTAAAAACGTTCTCGAAATAAATGCAAACTAGTGCTTTACCTCAACTTAACTTGAGGTATTAGGATATACAACGTTGCTTACGAGAATACTTTAAGGAGAGAAGAATGATCCAACTTGAACATGTGAACTTAGTGGTAAAAGACATCCCAGAAATGCTGGTTTTCTATAAAGCGGCATTCCCTCATTGGTATGTCCGTGATGAGGGAAAAGGGGAGTGGTCAGGTAAGCCACGTAACTGGTTGCACTTTGGCGATGAGTATCAATATATTGCATTGAGTGACCATGGTGAGGTTGAAAATAGAGACTTAGCCGGACACTCCGTTGGTCTCGCTCACTTCGCTTATGTGACCCATAATATTGAGAGTGTGATTGAACGCCTTATCGATGCGGGCTTCCCAATAGCCAAACCCGGAGCGGAAGAACCTTATCGCAAAAACGTCTACTTTGTGGATCCAGCTGGTTTTGAAATCGAGTTCGTAGAATACTTGAGCGATGATCCCAAACTGCGCAATGCCACGTAATAAAACTCGTTAATTGTCTTGGTTTGTTAGAGCGAGTTTGTTCAAAATAAAACGTCTAATAAAGGGTGCTAGGAAAGACTTACAGAAAAGGGCATTGTGGAATACTCCGCAATGCCCTTTTTCAATCTTTACTTGTTTGTCTGTTTGCCTAACGGCGTATAAGTCTAACGCTAAACAGCTAGCTATTTAGCTTTAAATGGCACCAATAACTGTTTACCAAATACATTGATTAGTGCGCCTGTCACGATCAGCCCACCACCTAGGTAAGTCCAAACTGATGGAATTTCATTAAATATCCACACGCCTAACAGTGCCGAGAATACGATCTGAACGTAAGAGTAAGCCGAAGCCTTGCCTGCTGCTTGGGTTTGCATCGCCTTGGTTAAGCCGTATTGGCCTATCTGTGTGAAAATCCCTACTAAAATCAACATCAATGTTAAGAACACGCTCGGCCACACAAAATCGTTCCAGATAAGAACGGTTGAGATTGGTAGAGCAACCAGTGGGAAGTAGAAGATGATCACCGAGCTGTCTTCAGTTTGGCTAAGCTTTCTCACAATTACATAGGCGATTGAGCTGCCAAACGCACCACATAATGCCAGCATAATACTGAATAATGGCAACTCGCTGCTCGCTCCGATGTTCATGCTCGGTTGTACCATTACCAATAATCCCACTAGGCAGAATGCAATGCAGATCATGGTCGATTTTTGGATGCGTTCTTTGAGGAATAACACGCCCAGTAGTGCGGTAAATACGGGGTGCACGTATTGTAAAATGGTCGCCTCTGCTAATGGTAAGGTGGTTACGGCATAGTAAACGCACATTAGCGCCGCAGTACCGACAGTACCACGCACGAACAAGAGTGGTTTGTTGTTGCCCCAAATCGAAATACGTTTGCGCTTCACATCGACATAACTGATGATCAACGACACCAGCGCCCTAGCTGCAACGATTTCGAATACGGGTATGCCATAGTTGCTAATGTATTTCACACAAGCTGACATCAGTGCGAATCCAAAAGCGGAGAGAATCATGAATCGAACCCCAACAGGGATTTGAGAAAAAGAGAAAGAAGGCATAAAAATATCAATCGGTTGAGGGAGAAGGAATCATAACTTAGTTTAGAAGCGCCGACCAAAGTCTTTGTCTTGTAATAGTCAACTTGACTCAATTAATTCTCATTTCAGTTATACGTGCCTTTATCTCACATAATATCGTCCATCGCTCAATTTTATAAAATCCACACCAACAGAAAGTGACGTTAATTCAACTCTGATTTATCGAACGTTTTAATTATTACACCCACTCATATCATTCTTGTGAATTTATAATGAGAGATATGTTCTATGAAACCAATAAATACCTTACTCATATCCACACTTGCCGCTTGTTCTTTCAGTTCAGCTACTTACGCTGATACCATTTTGCACGCTTTCAACTGGAAGTACTCAGACGTAACGGCCAACGCCAACCAAATAGCCGGAGCTGGCTATAAGAAAGTGTTGGTTGCACCGGCAATGAAATCCAGTGGCAGCCAATGGTGGGCACGTTATCAACCACAAGATCTGCGCACCATTGATTCTCCGTTGGGGAACAAGCAAGATTTAGCCGCAATGATCACTGCACTCAAAGGTGTGGGTGTTGATGTTTACGCTGATGTTGTACTCAACCACATGGCGAATGAAAGCTGGAAGCGAAGTGACTTGGATTACCCAGGCACAGAAGTGCTAAACGACTATGCCGGCCGCTCAAGCTACTATGCTGACCAGACTTTGTTTGGCAACTTAGCGCAAGGTTTTGTCTCGGCTAACGATTTCCACCCAGCAGGCTGTATTTCGGATTGGAACGACCCTGGTCACGTTCAGTATTGGCGTTTGTGTGGCGCAGATGGTGATGTTGGTCTTCCTGATTTGGATCCAAACAATTGGGTGGTTTCACAGCAACGTCTATACCTAAAAGCTCTAAAAGATATGGGAGTCAAAGGGTTCCGTATTGATGCCGTAAAGCACATGAGTCAGTACCAGATCGATCAAGTGTTCACGTCTGATATTACCTCGAACATTCATGTGTTTGGTGAGGTGATTACCAGCGGTGGGGCAGGCAACAGTGGCTATGAGTCCTTCTTAGCACCTTATTTAAACAATACTAATCACTCCGCGTACGATTTCCCGCTGTTTGCTTCGATTCGCTCGGCCTTCTCTATGAACGGAAGTTTAAACCAACTGCATGATCCAAAAGCTTATGGGCAAGCGCTCGATGACAATCGTTCGATTACTTTTGCGATCACGCACGATATTCCAACTAATGATGGTTTCCGTTACCAAATTATGGATCCACAAGATGAGCAGCTTGCTTACGCTTACATTCTTGGCAAAGATGGCGGTACGCCGTTGATCTACAGTGATGATCTTCCTGATTCTGAAGATAAGGATAACGGTCGCTGGGGCAATGTTTGGAATAGCTCAACGATGAAGAGCATGTTGAGCTTCCATAATGCGATGCAGGGCAAAACCATGACTATGCTTTCGAGCGATCAGTGCACCTTGTTATTCAAGCGTGGTAAAGAAGGGGTTGTGGGTATCAACAAGTGTGGTGAAACTCGTGGAGTTACTGTAGATACCTACCAGCATGAATTTAACTGGAATGTTCAATACCAAGATGTGTTGAGCACTGCAACAGAAACGGTTACTTCTCGTTATCACACTTTCAATTTGCCACCACGCAGCGCACGTATGTTTAAGTTGTAGTGTTCAGTTATCTGGAAAGCCAGAATAAAAGCTAAACATGACTGTTCAGAAAGCATGAGCCGCAGTAAGAGTTGCGGCTTATTTGTGTCTGGTTTTGAGGTTTTTGCTTACTATTTTTGAGTTAATCTTGCGCTTTAATTACGCCAGACCAATGGTATTGCAGTGCCAATTGCTTGAGTAACTCAATCTCTTTTGCTGTTTCTTCTCTGAGCCAGTCAATAATATCGTCTATCACAGGAGTATGAGTGCGCTGGTGAATGTAATACGTCCAAGCACTGTGTTGTAGTTTGGCGTGCTCCGGACAATATAAAAAGCCACGTTGCAGTTCCTTTAAGACCAAAAGGAGATCCGTTACCGTGACACCTTCACCCGATAAACAGGCACTGAGTGCCATATCTAACGATAAGAAACTGGTATTTCTGACAGGCTTCTTTGGAGGGGATTCGACATCAGCCAACCACACTTTCCAGTCGTGGTGATCGAGTGTTGGGTGAATACGAGGCATCGTTAAAATGGAAGTTAAATCGGTGTCCTCAGTAATAACGTTCGTGGAACAAACCGGAGCCATAAACTCTTCACGTAAGAAGGTAATATCTGGTGCGTTGTCGTAACGTTTTTTGAAGCGAGTGTGAAAGATCAATAAATCATACTCACTACTATTGATTGCCTCATCTTCTTCTATTACTGGAACAATCACTATCTCATAGTCGGGGTAGCGTTCATTCAACTCGCGCACTTTGGATATCAGCACACGGGTTGCAAAGCTCAAGGTGGCTTTAATCACGATTCGTTTTTGCTTGGGATCTTTCCAAGACGCCATTACCGCTTCGATATTTCCATAGCTCTCACGCAATACTCTATACAAATCATGCCCTTGAGGTGTGAGTTCAATTGCTCTGTGTTTGCGAACAACCAGTGATGTGCTGAGCTCATCTTCAAGCTGTTTGATCTGACGGCTGATCGCACTCTGTGTTACGTGAAGCTCATCGGCAGCTAACGTAAAGCTCATCAGCCTTGCTGCAGCTTCAAAGGCTTTCAAACCATTATGTGATGATGGCAAGCTCGGATATGGGGTCATAATTCGTTCGCATGAGTTTATGGAATGTTAGAGTCGCAAATTTATCAATTGAACGCTAGCCCCATCGATCGTATTTTGGGCGAAATTAACTGAGGCGCTCATGAAAAAAATACTCACTCTTGCATTCCCTTTGATCATTTCACAGCTGATATCCATGGCTCTAGTCCTTACTGATGTTTGGATGATGTCACGCATCAGTGTGTCGGCGCTTGCGGCTGGTGGATTAGGGGCCTCTATCTACTTCTTCATCTTCATTATTGCGAGCAGTACGGTAGGCTGTGTCGCGAACTTGATTGCTATTGCTTATGGTCAGCGAGTCGCTCGCCCAGAGTTTGGTAATACTCAAATCAGATTAGCGGTGAAAGGCGCAACCATGTTGGCATTCGTGCTCAGTGTGACCTTAATGGCCAGCTTCTGGTTTGCGCCACTGGTATTAGAAGCGGCCAAGCAACCACCAGAAGTGATCACTTTAGCCATGGAATATGTACACGCTCTGAAATGGGTGATGCTGCCTTCCCTTATATTGTTGGTTCTTCGTGGCTTAACCAGTGCGTTTGGTAACGTGCGCTCTATTCTTGTGATGTCTATTATCACCGTAATTTTAAATGTGCCGGTGAGTTATTTACTTACGTTCCAGTTAGATATGGGCTTAACGGGTTTAGGCTTAGGAACCGCTATCGCGGCATTTATCGTGATGGTTGGATACACGGTTTGGGTATTTAAGCGTCATGAATTCAAGCAGTTCGCCCCTTGGTTAAACACAGAAGAGTACTCAATCAAGTTGATGAGCCCGTTGTTGTTAATGGGTTTACCTATCGGCTTGGCGGCGTTGCTTGAGCATGGGCTTATTTACGGCGGCACCTTAATGGCGGGGACGATCAGTATTGCCTCGTTGGCGCTGCATCAAATCTTGCTTCAATGTTTAAGCTTTACCTGGAACTTCAATTTCGGTTTCTCGCAAGCAGCCGCAATTTTGGTGGGACGCGATTATGGTGCGGGTAATTTTGAAGGAATTAAACGAACGTCAATTCAGAGCTTTATTTTAGTATCGGTATTGAGCGTGGTGTTATCTGCCGTGTTTATCCTGTGGCCGGAAATGATCGCTTCTATCTTCAAATTGGATGATGGTACAGGGGCGATGACTTCATTGCTGGCTTCTGTTATTTGGGTCGTCGCTCTGTGTTTTATTGTTGATGCTTGGCAACTGTTGGCGATTAATCTGTTAAGAGGCATGAAGATTGTCTCGATGCCAACCGTAATGACTGCCATTGGTTACTGGGTATTTGGACTACCTGCTGCTTGGTATTTGATGCCTAAGTTCGAATTAGCAGGAATTTGGGGCGGAATCGGTGTTGGTTTGGGTGTGACAGGTATTCTGCTGCTCATCCAACTGATGCGTGTCATTCAAAAGAACAGCAAGTTCCCGGATCTATCGAATCATGTTTATTCGTGAGCCGCTAGTTACACATTAAACACAGAAGCCTCAGTCATCGTAACGACTGCGGCTTTTTCTGTTCTCATTTTTCTGATTCGGTCTTATGTTGCATGCGATATGTATCTACGGGCAAGGATTAACCTATCGCTATCAAGGCAAAGAGTGGCGTCTATTTGTTACCAGACAACACGGACTTCATCATTGTTTTGAATTGCTCTTTCTGCTCTTCAGTCAACACGTTATAGATGTTGTTCTTAAGACGCATTTCTTGCATCACCATCGACTTCTCGGTTGCTTGAACCGTGTCGATGACCTTTTCCATTTCAGCTTCATCAAAATCCGGTTGAGTCACAAGGCTGATCTGTTTCTTCTTAAGCTCTATTGCTTTATCCATATCAATCTCTGTTCTATCGGATTGATAGTCTTCTACAAAAGAGAACACTTCTGCTTGTTGCTCTTCGGTTAGGTTTAAAGAAGCAATGACCATTTGTAGCGGGCTCAATACTGGCTGAGGCAGTTGTTGTGGTGATGAAGCACTCACAAACGGAGCGGTAACGAGTAAAGCTGAAGCAGTTAAGACACAAAGCGACTTTTTCAGTGATTTCATTGAGTTTCTCCTGTTAATGGAAACATGAGTATAGGTAGCCAAGCTGAACTCGAGATGAACACGCCGTTCAGTTAACTGCGTTCAATTCAGTACTATGTTTAGATAAGCAGAAAACGAGTTAGACCTTGGTCTTACAGAAACCGAGCTAAAAGGTGACTAGAATGATTCGAGTTGCTTAATGTTTTATCAAGGAATGCACAAATGGAAGTTGGATTGTTCTGGGCTGAAAAAGGAATGTTGGTGCTTGGTGCACTGTTTGTTTTAACAAGCATGATGCAATATGGAAGGCGCAGTAGCGATTGGAAAGGGGTGATTACGATGTTTTACAAGCGTATCCCAATGAATATAGCTGAATATAAATGGTACCGTTTAGGGATCGCTCTATTGGTTTTTGCCGTGATCATACGTTTTGCGTTACTGATTCTATGGCCGTCCTATCAGTTCTAGCTTTTTTCCCATAGCGTTTACATTAACTTTTGGATACTCGCCTTGTGGGTCAGTGCTACTTTGTTTGCGCTTGTTTGTTGGACCTATAAAGGCGATAAATGTATGAGTCGTTCGAGCCATAATAAACCCACTTATTAAGGCTGGCATTTCATAAATTCGCCGCGTTGTTTCACCCAAAAAAGTGCTATTACTCTATAATTACAGTTTGTTATTACCTTTGTAGCATATTGTTTTTCATAAAGAATAATGTCAAATAATAGCTTACCTGCCTGTTTCATCATTCTTACTAATAATCTACATATAAATCTATTCACCCCGTACCTGATACCATAATGATCTGTTACACTCGTGCCAGTTAGCTTTAATTTGTCGGTGGTGCATTTATGTCGTTCCCAGTTCTTATATGTGATGATTCTGCGTTAGCAAGGAAGCAAATGGCTCGGTCACTGCCTAGTTCTCTAAATGCAGATATAACTTTTGCTGTTCATGGGCTTAATGCACTTGAAGAGTTAGCTCAAAACCAGTTCAAACTTATGTTCCTCGACCTCACCATGCCGGAATTAGACGGCTATGGCACATTGGAAGAGATGCAACGTTTAGGTGATACCACGCCTGTTGTGGTTGTTTCTGGTGATATCCAGCCAAAAGCGCAACAGAAGGTAATGGACCTTGGTGCTAAAGCGTTTTTGCAAAAGCCGATCGATAAAGAAGCGTTAAAAGCCATTTTACGTGAGCATGTTGAGCCACCAAAACAGCCTCAACTCATTACGCCTTCGCCTTTAGAACTCCCAATTCTTCGCCGACGTGACATCTACATGGAAGTTGCGAACGTAGCGATTGGTCGTGCAGCGGATGCATTGGCTCGTCACTTCAATGTGTTTGTTCATTTACCACTGCCGAACGTTAACATCTTCGAAGTGAGTGAATTGCACATGGCACTTCGTGACCTAGCAGACAACGACCAAGTATCGGGTGTTTGCCAAGGTTTCAGCGGAGAAGGCATCGCAGGCGAAGCATTAGTCTTGTTGAGCGATTCCAGTGTGAGCGACCTTAAAAAGCTCATGAAAGTGCCAACCGAAAGCGAACAGTTGGAAGAATTAGAGCTACTGATGGATGTATCTAACATCCTTGTAGGCTCATTCTTGAATGGACTAGGGGAGCAATCTGAAGTTCGTTTCTTCCAGAGCTCTCCTGTACTGCTCGGGCAACACATCTCGATCGATTCGGTCATCGAAAATACCAGTGGCTCATTTAAGAAGACCATGACTTTCGAAGTCAGCTACAACATTGATGGCACTTCTATCCGTTGTGACCTTCTGTTTATGTTTGTCGATGAGTCTCTGCCTCTTCTAGACAACAAATTGGCCTACCTAATGGAGGAGTTTTAATATGCTGAATCTTCCTGCTGAATTTGAACAGTTCCACTGGATGGTGGACATGGTTCAAAACGTCGATATGGGGCTGGTGGTCATTAATCGTGACTTTCAGGTACAAGTTTGGAATGGCTTCATGACGCACCATAGCGGTAAGCAATCGCATGATGCGATCGGTAAGTCGATCTTTGAGTTATTCCCTGAGATCCCTGAAGAGTGGTTTAGGCTGAAAACCAAGCCAGTCTATGACCTAGGTTGCCGCAGCTTCATTACATGGCAACAAAGGCCTTATCTGTTTAAGTGTCGTAACGTTAGGCCAGTAACCCAACAAGCCGATTTCATGTATCAGAACGTGACCCTGAACCCAATGCGCTCACCAACAGGGCAAGTCAGCTCATTGTTCTTATCTATTCAAGATGCGACCGCTGAAGCGTTAGTTTCTCAAAAGAACTAGCACTGCTCTATTCACTAAACAGCAATTTTCTATGTGCGTATTAGCATCAGTCTGATCAGCGAATAAAAATGGCTAAGGTTAACCACTTTAGCCATTTTTTTGCTTTCTATTCTTTAAATCTTGTCTTTCCCCCCAGTTTTACACGTCAACCAATCTTCTTTTTCTGTGCGCTTTGCAGAGTCTTCCAGGTTAAATGAACGAAAGGGCAGCCACGAAATGTGCTTTTGGAACGGTAATGCTACGGGTTAATAGAAATTAGATTTATAAAGCTTGAGCTTGAAAGCATTATTTAATGGAGTGCGAGGGCTGGATTCTCAAACCCAAATGAATCTCGACCTCAAAATCGAACCCATTGCACAGTGCTTTTCCAAATTGGGGCTAGTTGGCAAGGTGATGAGATTACCTAATTTGGTCGAGAGCAAAGAAAATTTGGGAAAAAATCGAATTTATTTAAGAAAAAAGACAATTTTTTGTTGGAGAAAAGTGTGATTTTTATGTGATTTCGAGGCACTTTCTTCACATATTTGCTTAATGAGGGTGATATTGAGTGAAATAGGGAGGAAAACGATTGCGCAATAAATCGACAGCGTTTGCGTGAATAGTTCGCTAAGTTATTAATTAATAAGAATTTAGTGGAAAAGTAAAGCTGAGGGGTTTGAAGCAGGTATGGAATCTTTGAGAGGATAGCATAAAAAAAAGTGAAATATCAGACTTGCTGTTACTAAATCACGACCTATAATGCTGAAAACCGGAGCGTCTGCCAACGCTCCGGTTTTTTTGTGTCCGAAGAAAAGTAAACTCGTCTGCCAACGGTTTTACTACGCATTTCGCGAGAGACACATAATTTTATGAATCAAGGAAAACACCATGCGTATCGAACAAGAACTTAAGTTAGGTTTCAAAGATGTACTCTTCCGTCCGAAGCGTTCTACCCTTAAAAGCCGTTCTCAAGTTGAATTAACCCGCGATTTTACATTCAAGCATAGCGGTCGTCAATGGTCTGGTACTCCAGTAATTGCAGCTAACATGGATTCGGTAGCAAGCTTTGAAATGGCAGCTGCTCTAGCAGAGCACGGTGTTATGACTGCAGTACACAAGCACTACACAGTAGAGCAGTGGGCTGAGTTCGCTAAAACAGCAGACAAGAAAACACTGAGCAACGTATTTGTATCAACGGGTACGTCTGAAGCTGAATTCGAAAAAGTTAAGCAAATCATGACTCTTAGCGAAGATTTCGTATTTATCTGTATTGATATCGCTAACGGCTACTCAGAGCACCTAGTTGAGTACGTACAAAAAGTACGTGCTGAATTCCCAGACAAAGTGATCTCTGCAGGTAACGTTGTAACAGGTGATATGGTTGAAGAGCTAATCCTAGCGGGTGCAGACATCGTTAAGGTTGGTATCGGCCCAGGTTCAGTTTGTACTACACGTGTTAAAACAGGCGTAGGCTACCCTCAACTTTCTGCAATCATCGAGTGTGGCGACGCAGCACACGGCCTTGGCGGCATGATCATCGGTGACGGTGGCTGTTCATGTGCGGGTGACGTATCTAAAGCGTTCGGCGGTGGTGCTGACTTCGTAATGCTAGGCGGCATGCTAGCTGGTCACTCTGAGTCAGGCGGTGAAGTTGTAGAGCAAGACGGTAAGCAATACATGAAATTTTACGGCATGTCGTCTCAGTCGGCTATGGACAAGCACTCAGGTGGTGTTGCTAAGTACCGCGCGGCAGAAGGTAAAACTGTTTTACTTCCATACCGTGGTTCTGTTCACAACACAATTTCTGACATCCTTGGTGGTGTACGTTCAACTTGTACATACGTCGGCGCAGCGAAGCTAAAAGAGCTAACTAAGCGTACAACTTTCATCCGTGTACAAGAGCAAGAGAACAACGTATTCGGTAAAGAGTAATCTGAACAAATTCGAATAGTGTTGATACAACCATAAATTGATATTTACAATCATATATTGATATTTGGTACAACCATAATTTGATATTGCCTTTTCATGGTCTAAACTTATGTAAGTTTACGACAAAATCGTGAAGAGGCAATATTATGTCTGCTCTCCCCTCCCTTTCTACAGCCACCCTAATAGCGCTTGAAAGTGCGTTTTATACTCCTGCCCGAAGCCTAACCAAGTCACGAGGTAAAAACATACACCGTTACGTCAGTGCTAAGATGGGAAAAAGAGTTACGGTAGAGTCTTTTTTAGAATGTGCTGCTTGTTATCATTTTGATTTCGAACCTAGTATCGTTCGCTTTTGTTCTCAGCCGATAAGATTTTCATACTGCCTAAACGGCAAAACCCATACTTACGTTCGGTGTTTTTCAAGGTAGTTGTCATCATTTGCTTGCTTATTAAGCAGCTTCTCTTTCTGGATTCAGATGAACGTCACCAACAGGCGCACAGTTCCTGATATCACCAGACCACCGCTCAGGCTTTCGCTGTTTTGCAGCGAACAATACCTCTACACGACGCTTCAAGATCTCTTTATCTTTTCCATTGTGACGCTCTGAAGGCGTGACGTAATTTAGCTTACTGTGCTTGTGCTCGGTGTTGTACCAGAGTACGAAGGCTTCAACCCAACTTCGGCTACTATCGAGACTTTCAAAGCCCTTTGTTGGCCAGTTTGGCATGTACTTAACTGTACGGAACAATGACTCGACATAAGGGTTATCATCACTGACTCTTGGGCGACTATATGACGAGGTAATACCTAACTCTTCCATTTTAGCTTTGAACGTCAACGACTTCATTGGCGCACCATTATCCGAGTGAAGAACCAGCGCTTGATTAAAGCACTGCTCTCGCATCAACGTCCTTTGCAGAAGTTGTGACGCCAGCTCACCGCATTCATGCTCATACACTTCATAACCAACAATTTTTCGACTGTAGATGTCCTCAATGACATACAGGTAATAATGTTGACCTCGAACCTTTGAGGGTAAGTAAGTGATATCCCAAGTATAGACTTGGTTCGAGTCCGTCGCTGTGTAACTGGTTGGCTTCGCTTGCTTCTGTCTGCTCCGCTGACGACCTCGCTTGTGAAGTTGCCCCTGCGTACTCAACACTCGGTAGTAGCTCGACTCAGAGGCGATGTACTCACCTCTATCAAGCAATGTCGGGACGATTTGAGTTGGAGGCAAGCTTGCGAACTCTGAGCGGTTACACACCTCGATTATCGCATCACGCTCTTCCTGCGACAGCTTATTAGCAGGCTCAGGCCTGAGGCATATTGGCCTTTTGTCAGCTTGTACTTCTCCTTGCTGATACCAGCGACGATATGTTCTCAAGTCGATTTGAACTTCATGGCAAGCTGGCTCTAAACGACATCCACATTGCTTCGCTTCAAGGATAAGAGTCACTATGGTCTGCCTTTCATCGGTTGAGGTTAGTCGTCCTCTGGCTCTTCCCCGTAAAAGGCTCTCAGCTTTTTTCTTAGTACCAAGAGGGCGGCCGTTTCAGCGAGTGCTTTTTCTTTGAGTCGTAAATCTTTCTTCAACTCTTTGATTTCAAGTTTGTCAGCTTTAGCCTGCTTCTTTGCTTCAGCTTCGTGCTCTTTACTCGACTTAAACCCTTGCATACATTCGCTGCGCCAGCTTTGGATTTGTTCTGGGAAAAGGCCTTTTTCACGACAATATTGGCTGAGTTCACTTTCTGTCATTGAGTAGGTTTCAGCGACAATGGCTAGTTTAGTTTGAGCAGACCACTGCTCTGATGAAGTGTTACTATTTGGCACGGCGGCTCCTGAACGTCTGAGTTGCTGGCGCCAATGATACAGGGTCGCAGTACTGATTCCTTCCTCTTCCGACACTTCTTTAACTGACATCGAATAGGGAGGTAATAGCTTCTTCAATATAGCTTCTTTTCTTTCTATTGAGATACGAGACACAATTACTCTTTATCGCCCAGACTGGTTAAATTTTAACAGTGACAACTACCCTGCCAGATAGGGCGTTCCAGACTTTCTAGTTCAATTTGATACCGGTGATTATAAGTTGTACGAGGTAAAGTCCGATATGGAAAGCTCAAAAGAGGAGTTTCATTGTGAATGGGAAGCAAAAGTTCAAGGTGCGTTTGGCATAGGGTTAGATCTAGAACTGGTTACAGAGGAAGAAATACTGAATGAGGTCATATTTAGCAACCTGAAGCTTTTGCATAGATATGCCTCAAGAGATCACTTGAACGACTTCCATCAAACTCTCCTCTCTACTTTAAAACCGAATGGTACCCAAACAGCCAGGAGTTTAGGGCACCATCTTGGCCTAAGTGGAAGAAAAATATTACCAATCCTGTGTGATTTGCTCTCTCGAAATCTCCTCCAAACGAACTTAGAGACCCCACTATCACTCGAGTCTGAATTTGAATTGGTTTGTTATGACTAAGAAATCATTTTCGAGTTTTCATAGGAAGTCAGTACTTCATCAAGAAAAGCTTGAGCAGAATGATAGGGTTGTTGATATCAACGATGTCGCTGAAGCAACATATAAAGATATATCAGCATTTCCTGAGAAAATTGTTGTAGAGATTACTTTTAGGTTAAGCATTCTTCGTTTATTAGGGCGGAAATGTGAAAAGATTGTCCCCAAATCAATTGAACCACATCGCGTAGACCTACAACGGAGCCATGATAGAAAAATTCCAAGTGCAATTACAATTTACAGATGGTGGCTTACTTTCCGAGAATCAGATTATAATCCAGTTAGTTTAGCTCCCGACTTCAAGAGTCGAGGTAACAGAGACCCGAAAGTTGCACCTATTGTTGATGCTATTATGAAACAAGCGGTTGAAAGCGTTATTTCTGGTCGAAAAATCAATATTAACTCGGCGTATAGACGGGTTAAGCGCAAAGTCCGACAATATAACTTAACGCACAGTACGAAATATAAATATCCCGAATATGAGTCTGTGCGGATACGGGTCAAAAAGAAAACACCTTTCGAAATATTAGCTGCAAAGAAAGGCGAGCGAGTCGCTAAAAGAGAATTTCGTCGAATGGGGAGAAAGATCATTACGTCTAGCGTACTAGAGAGAGTTGAGATAGACCACACTGTCTTGGATCTTTTTGCAGTACACGAAGAGCATCGAATCCCTTTGGGTAGACCTTGGCTTACTCAGTTAGTAGATTGTTATAGTAAGGCTGTTATTGGCTTTTATTTAGGTTTTGAACCTCCAAGCTATATGTCGGTTTCTTTAGCTCTAAAAAATGCGATACAACGTAAAGACACTCTTTTATCCTCATATCCATCAATTGAAAATGAATGGCTTTGCTACGGGATTCCTGATTTATTAGTGACTGACAATGGCAAAGAGTTTTTGTCAAAAGCTTTTGATAAAGCGTGTGAATCTCTGTTGATCAATGTACATCAAAACAAAGTAGAAACGCCCGATAATAAACCGCATGTCGAACGTAATTACGGCACTATCAATACTTCGCTGTTAGATGATCTACCTGGTAAAGCTTTCAGTCAGTACCTTCAGAGAGAAGGTTACGACTCAGTAAGTGAAGCAACTCTTACATTAGATGAAATTAAAGAGATCTACTTGATTTGGTTGGTAGACATATATCATCGAAAGCCTAATCAAAGGGGGACTAATTGTCCTAATGTTGCTTGGAGACAAGGTTGTCAAAATTGGGAGCCTGAGGAGTTTTTGGGTTCTAGAGATGAGTTGGACTTTAAGTTTGCTATTGAAGATCATAAACAACTAACCAAAGCAGGTATAACCGTCTCTAAAGGGCTGACATATAGCAGTGAACGTTTAGCTGGGTATATGGGTAAAAAAGGGAATCATAAAGTGCAGTTCAAATATAATCCAGAGTGTATGGCGGTCATTTGGGTGTTAGATGAAGATGTGAACGAATACTTTACGGTTAATGCTATAGATTATGAATCTGCTCGTAGAGTCTCTCTATGGCAGCATAAATACAATATGAAATATCAAGCAGAATTAAACTCAGCAGAATATGACGAAGATAAGGAAATCGATGCGGAGATTAAAATTGAAGAAATTGCTGACCGTTCAATTCTTGAAACAAAGAAAATTAGATCTCGTAGGCGTGGAGCTAGGCATCAAGAAAATAGCGCAAGAGCAAAGAGCATCAGCAATACTAAGTTTGTCCCACCCCAGAAAGACGAAGAAGAAATTGTAATTGTAGATAATGAAGATTGGGATATTGATTATGTTTGAGAAATCATCAGATGGATGAAGATCGAGAAACACGCATCTCAAAAGCCAAAAGAGCATTTGTATCAACGCCAAGTGTTACGAAAATTTTGGGCTATATGGATAGGTGTAGAGAATTATCTGACTTTGAATCCGAGCCTACATGTATGATGGTCTTTGGAGCATCTGGAGTGGGTAAGACGACAATTATCAAAAAATATTTAAGTCAAAACAAGCGAGATTCAGAAGCTCGGGGAGACGTAGTTCCTGTCTTGCATATCGAGCTACCAGACAACGCGAAGCCTGTTGATGCAGCACGAGAGCTGTTGCTTGAAATGAGAGATCCACTAGCGCTTTATGAGACTGATTTGGCAAGATTGACGAAAAGGTTAACTGATCTAATACCCGTGATTGGTGTTAAGTTGATCATTATCGATGAATTTCAGCATCTAGTTGAAGAGAGGTCAAATCGTGTCCTCACGCAGGTAGCCAATTGGATCAAAATGATACTCAATAAAACTAAGTGCCCAATCGTTCTTTTCGGCATGCCATATTCGAAGGTTGTATTGAAAGCAAACTCACAATTACATGGACGATTCTCAATTCAGTTTGAACTGCGACCGTTTAGTTACCAAAATGGGGAAGGTGTGTTCAAGACATTCTTGGAACACTTAGATAAAGCGTTACCCTTTGAAAAGGAAGTTGGCTTGGTTGAACAAGGCCTTCAGAAGAAATTATATGCTTTTTCTCAGGGCAATATGCGCTCTCTGAGAAATCTCATTTACCAAGCATCTGTTGAGGCAATTGATAAGCAGCATGAAACGATCACTGAACAAGATCTCATTTTTGCATCTAAGTTGACCTCGGGGGACAAAAGTGATCGTTGGGAAAACCCATTTGAGAAGGGTGTTAAAGTGACGGAAGGCATGTTGAGATCACCGCCTAAAGATATTGGTTGGGAGGACTACTATCATCACGTTACCTCCCTGAATGCGAAACGCAATGGGGGGAACATGTTTGAGTAAGGTACTACAGAATCGCTTGGTGATCACATGAAAAGAGTTCACTTTCTAAGAAGGTTTTGGACAATTCCGTTTTAGAAAGATCGCTAATTTGGCGAAGCGTGGATGATTTAAAGTATGGAAAAAGTTACTTACGGGAGTGTCTAATATAACTGAAGCAGTCACTCCGTAATAGGTAAAAATCAGAGACATTAAATTGGATGGTCAAGTTGGACAATTTTAGATTTGACTTTTCATAGTATTGCTACACAAAATTGAAGTTGAGCATAGATAAGTTAGAGATGATTCACCCCCCCTCAATCACTGAAGAAGGCCTTTACTATGAGAAGCAATGAATCTAAAGGGCAGGACATTGAAAGTCCATTGGAAAACATTAGACTGGTTGTTTCTAGCGTAGATACTGAGTTAATTATGGACAGGCTGTGTCATCTAGGTGAAGATTATGTAACTTGGTATACCTCCCATTTGGTGGCCAGTTACGGGCATATAACGCCTCAAGACATTATAACCAAATATGGTGCTTCAGCATTACTGCAGTACATTGATATGAAACTTGAGGGAGGTTACGAATAGTCAGGTTTCATTATTACAGTAGTATTTACGGCTTCGATTCTTTCTGATCATTAATATGACTTTGGGCCAGTCCCTTTTTATAAGTCATAGGACTACTTGCTTAAGTTCAATATTAATACCGAACCGGAGGGCGATTTTTTCTATATCTGATGGGTAAAAAACATACTCTTTATCGATAATTCTTACTGTTGTTGCCTCTAGCACCCCTTCATCCTTTAAAAACTCAAGATAGAGTGTAGGGTATTTGTCCTTAACGCTGCTCAAAAGCTCGGATGTTGAAATATACGGGGCGTTAACAGAATCAAAATAAACATTTAATGTAATCATCTATCACCTCAACTATCCTTTAAATATATTTCCCAAAAACTATCAAAGCACTCTCATTGACTCCATCAATTAAGAATCGGTCACACGCAAGTACTATCGTCAGCATATCTAGCATTTTTATTGGTTTTAAGTTAAATTTAAACCTATTGTAAGCTGCTGTTTACTCGGAATCTCAGCTCTTGTCGTATTGATTTAACTGTTGTGAAATGTACTAATACCGAACCTAAAACCTGAAATTCCTAACCATATAGTAACAGGCCTTGCAAAAAAACGCCTCAAGCCCCAATTTGCCTACCATTAAGGTAACGAACAAAGTTAAACCATGATCGACTAGCATCTTGTTAGCCTTCGATTAACTTTGAAGAGACGTTTTAAACCGAAATAGTGTCAATTTGAAGGTTGCTCACCTTCACGTTATCACTAATGCAGCAGGTTGTCAGAGTAACCTCGGCTCTAAAAATACTTATACTTAGGGCATTCCAGTTTCAACCAGGCAGTACATGGTCTCCGAGATAAAACTACTTATAGTTTTTTAGGTGGTGTTTTTTCCAACTGCCGTTGTTTAGTAGGCGTTTTTTGATTGCCCCCAGGATTTTGGTTTACTGAGGGGGGAGTTAGGTTGGCACCTGTTGTCGTCGGCTAAACTAGAGCTATTACCGTAAAATCAGCGTCGCCCTAAAAATCTACTTATTCAGCAGTATATTGATCTTGAACTCGAATAAATGTGGTTCGTTTATTATCAGCTACTATTTCAGTAGTAATGAGGATTATGGTCTTCATTGGTGGGCAGCACAAACAGCCATTTGGCTACTTGTGATTAAAGTTACATTATTGATGTGGTTTTAGCTAGCTACCTATTCGGCAGTACACTTGACCACGATATAACTCAAGTACCTCACCACTAATCAGCTACCTATTCGGCAGTACACTGTAGCTAAATAAAGAATAGTACAGTTTTATCAGATAGTTAATTCATAAAAGGCATTTTGCCCCTATTTTTAGATGCTAGATAAAAATAACGCTATTTCAATACTTTACATTCTTGCAGTAAAAAAGGGTCAAATTAAAGGTACTGATTGAGATGTGTTTTCAGTATTCGCAAGCCCATAGCTGCTAAATAGTGCATCTCCGTCTAAGCGAGCTTCTTTGAATATTCTTATATTGAGTCGAAAGCTACCGCCACGACTTTTGCTGTCTTCCTCAAGCGAGTGGTAGTGATGGAGTGCAACAACTTCGTGTTGTTTGAACGAGGATAAGTCAAACTCTTCACCTCTTTCTTCCGCACGTTTTTTTAATCTTTTCGCTTTTCTAGCTTGTCCTGCAGGTGTTGCTTTGTCTATCGACTGGCAACGCTTAAATGAAACATACTCGCAACCGTCAGGGACAACCTTTGTATTTGATATATCAAAATAGTGCAGCTCTTTCATTTGGGTGAAGTAGTGCTGTTTGAGTAGCAAATCGAGCTCGATTTTATTTGTGCTCACAAAAGAAATTTTATTTCCGATGGTATCGTCACTCCAAAGAGGAAATGAAACGCCTATATTTCTTGTTTCATACTCATAGTTAAAGCCATGAAGAATCCGAAGGCACTTAGCGGCTAATGATTCATTGTTACAACGCGCTGGCAGAAAAGTGACAGTTTTGTAGTACCATTTCATACTTAATCCCCCTTATGTTGGAACATTCCACCCTTGATGATGTTTGCGACCAAAAAATGCAGGTCGTTTATGGTCTCTTGACTTGGTTTATCTGAAGACGTGAGTGCTTTAATATAAGACTCTGTTTGCTGAAGGATAGAAAAGAAATCCTTTTGCGTAGAAGGGTGACGGTAGCAAGTGACATCTTCTTTATGAACCCCAAACCGACCGACACGTAGTGCCTCAGTTGCATCGGGGTACCAGTCGTCTATGGTCGCAATGGCGGCACCAGTTTTATAAATACCCAATATTGGGCTCCGTTCACCGTCAACCGTTGTGCTTTGAAAAATTCGTCCCTTGCTTTGTTTCTTTGATTTATTAGTGTTGTTACTTTCATTTTCGGTGAATGCTTGGCTCGGGAAAACCTGTTTATTGGTTGGTAGCCGCAAGGTGGCTTTTACTTCAAATATGGCCAAACCATTAGAGTGAGAAAAAGCATTTCTGGTCATTTGAGCAATAGCTTCCCAATCTTTATGGTTCTCAAAGTCACTTCTTTCAAGGTAGTTAGCCCTTATGTCTTGAAATTTGACAGCACCTCCCGCCCAGGGCCAAGGAGTTAACTCTATATCCCAGCAATAGGCTTTTTTAGTATTTTTCCACAGCCATGAACCATTACATATATTGACTAGATATCGAGAAACCAATTCATTCCAACCAATATTTTCTTCATACGCTTTGATTAGCTGCATTAGTGTGTGTTTAACCGTAGACGAATTACACTTGTAAGGTTTGCGTAGCTCAGAAGAAAAAGAGACCGAAAAGTAGCATTCAATGTGGCTCGCACCGAAAGGAGCATGACAAAAATCGACTTGATGTGGGTTACCTTGAGCCAGTTTTTCAGCGGTTGCACTCTCTTTGGTCCGCCCCGACGGCTCATAAGCTAAGGCTGCGGTTTCCATTTGTCCTAGTACAGTACGAGAAGTGTAGGTTAAGGGGGTCTTTCGCCCATCTGGCCACACAACTAGAAAGCACACATCAGAAGGATCAATAGAGCGTTCATAGGCTAGGTTAGTCGGTAGTTCCATGATAGGTACTCCTTGGCTGCACAGAAAGGTAGTTTTGATAGCACTTGTGATGCCACAAAATAGTGTTTATGTCGGTGTTTTGATCAAAAGTGATTGGCTCAATCAGACCAATGATGCACTCAGAAAAAGCATGTTTATAACCTCGAAGAGAGTTAGGTTTGTCGGTCGGCTCTTCAAGAAAATGATACCCAACACAGCTTGGGGTTAATTTTCGGTTCTCTTTAACTTCCGATAAAATATCACTCATGTTTTCGATAGGTTCAGTATGCATCGATAGCCATTTTCCGGTTTTCTGAGGAAAGGATTGAATCGTCTTTTCTAACGTTGAAAATGAACGGATGTATTTGAAATCTGCAATGGTTATTTTAGCGGAACCTCTGGCAAACCGCCTCGGCAGAGCTCGAACAATCGTACTTTCATCAATGCTCAAGCTACGATCAAATTTAATCACTAAACTAAATACCAAATCACACTGCCAGTCATCGTGTGTAGCGGGTGGCGATATGGTGTGGTTTGCCTTTTGCACATACTCTTTTGTTAAACCACGTTTTTCAATATGTAGTTGATGGATACAGATGGCAAACGAATCGATTGTGAGCATAGGAAAATAGCCCTTTAAATTCCGCTCAAACGCGTGATTAAACCCCAAAAAAGCAGTGAGTGATGGAAGGCCGACCGTGATAGGTGAACTCAATGCGCTTGCCCCGCAAACTCTTATATTTGGAATAGCGAAAAATGAATCCTTTTCTTCACTGCGGCAAATATTAGTTGAAGCGGCTGTAGGTTCGGTTAGTTCACGCTTGATAAGCCCAAGCAGTAGTTTAGTAATGCTCGGCTCGTATGCGAAACACTTAGCTGATTTGAAGCGGGATAGATCATGGTTTAGATGTTGGACAAGAGTATTCATATCCATGGTCCTGTCCTGTATAAGCAACCAAGCCTTAACCATCTCTTGTATCTCGTTTTTGACTGTTCTGTGGTAAGCCACTCGCTTGTTTTTTGGCATTAAATATTGAGTATGCGTTTGGTACTGTTTTAACGATTGAATATGACTTGAGGTCAACCAAGATTTTCCAATGTTTATCTGATAATGAGGTGTAAGGGAAAAGTTAGGGACAGCTTTCAACATCTTCAAAGTACCACCACATGTCATAGGTAATACTCCCATGTTAGTACTGCGGCTGTAACGGGTTAACGCTGTATAGCGATACTCATTTTCTAGCGCTTGATAACAGTGACTTTGCATCGATTGAGAAGCCACTGGCGAGAGTGAAATATAAGAACTGTCGTTATCAGGCAAAGATAGTTGAGTTAAGTAATTTGGAGCGAGACTGACGTTAATCGTTGTTTGAGAAATCGGAGCCAATTTTTTAGCGATAGCCTTACGTGTTTTCTGGTAGCAGCCAAGCGTATTGAGTTTTTGCCACAACGGGTGTTCTACATCTTTAAGTAAATCCCCAAGGCATGAAATCACACAATTCCAACTAAATTCATTGGTTAATAAGGCGCTTTTGTTAACATCGCTGGAATCATGGCTGTACGCCCAGTGGTGTGGTTTTAATTTAGAAGATGAGAGTAAAAATTCAGGTAACTGCCCCAAAGGAGTCGCGCGAATAACACCTTCAGAGCGTATGTCTGGAAACTTTAGGTTGTGGCTTTGTCTATACTCAACCGTTTTTAGACAGCGAGCCCACCATTTTTCGTCTCTAAGCTTTTGCTTGCATTTAACCCTATCAAGTAGATCTTTTTGAACGGCTGTTTTGTCGGTTAAGTTCACTAATACAGTGAGAGCATCTAATTCCCTTCCATCGATCTTGATATGTGGAGTAAGAGGCCGGAATGCTCGCTTTAATTCTTTGTTCAAATCATCTGGATTCGATCGTATCAACTCTTTCAAACTATCCATTTACCACCTCGATACATAGAAAGATCGGTTGAACTCATCAGTTTGAAACTCAGCCAGCCAAAGGCAGTAGATGTCACCGAAATAAAACAGGTAATCATTAACCTCAAGAGGTGCGTTTGGTTTAGTTTTACGATTTGGCTTTAAGATGCGTTGCTCTACCATTGAGGCTACTTCATCAATACTGCAATTAAGGAATACCGCAATCTCCAAAGCGTTTATGCGAAGATTAGCGATCAAACCATTGCTATTCCATAAACAAGTCTCTATGTGCCTTAGAAGCTCTCCTAGAACGATATTGTGTTTAAGATTGCGATCAGGTAACCGAACAGAACTAAACAATATCCGCCCTAGGAGATCTTTTATCCGTAATTCACTTCTTCCAACAATGGCGTGCTCTAGATTGAACTCGATCTCACTATCAATTATGGAGTGAAACGAACTTGGCCAGTTCGAGAAAAATTGGACGAACGAAAGGTGCTCGAACGGATCATTGCTGATATGAATCCACCAATGTACTAAGCCCCAACGGTAGCTTGGAGGGAGATCTGGCAGATCTTTTGATTCATTACCCGCTAGCCAATTCGCAACAGAGAGTGTTGCGTTATGACTTTTTTCTCGACTCTTTATGGCGATAGGTGCTTCACAACTGCCGCACATTCCACTTAAACCAGACACTCGATAGTCGTACTCAGCACCACAGCGACAGCTGTTGAGTAAAGGTACATTATGGATATGGCAGTGATCGTAACCCTCAAAATGCCAAAGGTAAGAAGCGTAACCATTTTCTTGTAAGCATAATGGGCAGCAGGGTATGGACTTTGTCCGGAGTAAACTGCGAGGAAAAACTTCTGAGCCACGGATCACGGCACTAGTTGATGGAGAATATTTTAAGTTTGTTCTGTTAACTGCTAATCCAAGTAACTCGGTAGGTTCGTTAAACGTTAATTGAGCGAGTTTCAGGAGTGAGGCTGTACGGGCACTGGAACTGCTTTTGGCTGACGCAGGATTCATCTTGCAGATGTTAGTAGGGAAGGTCTGGAACCCTGAGAAGTCGATATCTTGAAGGTAACGTTTCGTGGCCATAAGAAAACGGTTCACATCTTCATAGCCATTTTTATTTGCAACTCGGATAAAGAAGCTCTCCAAGCTTTCGTTACTGTGTGGTTTGGGTCTTTGTAAAAGCATTAAGCTCCTCCTAATCCAAATATAGGAGTTACCAACATGATTAACCGAGTTTTACTTCAGATTGAGACGCTATAGACAAGTTTCCATTTTGTGTAATCTGGATCTGCATTTCACTTAATTGAATATCAACTAAGAGACTATTGCTGTAAAGTATTTATCAATAAGTAAAGATAATTACGGAAGATAGAATGGCAACCTTGCTTAGTTGGCTTGGAAGAACAGACCTTGATCAGATGAAGCTAGATAAAACAGCTTCAATTGCGACTATTGCGTTAAAAGCGTCAGCAATTGATGATGTCGTGATTCTGGCTAGTACATGGGAAGATGAATGGCATGATTACAAAGAGTGGCTTGAAAAAAAACTTGCTTGTGCCGGGCGTTCCAATACTTCAGTAAAGATTCAACGTATCAGGTTGTCATCTCCAATTGATTACACTGCAATTACCAAAGTCATGCACAAGCAACTGGCTTATGTCTCTGATCAGGCTGATGGTGTTTTTCTAAACCTGACCTCTGGTACGCCTGCAATGACAGTCGTTTCTGTTCTACTTGGAAAGAGTATTGCGAAATGTCAGTTAGTTCAAACTACCCCTCAAGGTCAGTTAATCGAAGTTGATGTACCTGTAGACTTTTCTGCTGAGTATCAAAAATCTTCGTCAACAGCTATTGCTCAACTTGCTTCAAAAACACCGTCTCTCAATAGTGCTTTTGATTCGATTACGGCCAAATCTACTGTCATGCAGAACGTCATCAAGAAAGCGCAACGATTGGCTTATGCTGATCTACCGGCTTTGCTACTCGGAGAAAGTGGTACCGGTAAAGAAGTGATGGCAAAAGGTATTCATAAAGCCAGTCCTCGTGCTGATAAGCCATTTAAAGCTGTTAACTGTGGTGCTTTACCTGAAAATTTGGTTGATTCCATTTTGTTTGGTCATGTAAAAGGTGCGTTTACAGGGGCACACCAAGATCATGCAGGTCTATTTGAACAAGCAAATGGTGGAACATTGTTTCTTGATGAAGTTGGTGAACTCCCTTTAGCCGTTCAAGTGAAATTACTTAGGGCATTGCAGCAGCAGGAAATTACAAAGGTGGGAGACGTTGCCACGAAAAGTGTTGATGTGAGGATTATCGCTGCGACACACCGTGACCTTTTTAAAATGGTTTCTGACGAGTCTTTTCGTGAAGACCTTTTCTATCGGCTAGCCGTTGGAGTGATTGAGTTGCCTTCGCTAAGGGCGCGTTCAGAAGAGATCCCTTTCCTGATCGAAGAGTTGATGATCGAGATAAACCAGCAGATGAAGACTCATCCCTTATTTGAGAGTAAGAATATTTCCAAGTCTGCAATAGAATTTGCAGAAATATACAGCTGGCCGGGTAATATTCGTGAGCTATGGAACACATTAAACCGAGCCGTATTATGGTCGGAAGGTAAAGAGATCACTAAACAAGATTTGGACGTTGCGATAATAAGTCGTGACCTAAATCCGGCGAACAATGGTGAATTTAGGGTTCCTGGTGACCTTCAGCAACATATTGATAATATAAAGAAAAGTGCAATTGAGTCTGCGATGGATTATGCTGCTGGAAACAAATCTAAAGCTGCAAAATCGTTAGGTTTAAATAATCATCAAACGCTAAATAACTGGCTGAAAACGCTCAATTTAGAATCATAAAAACAACCAAGTTTGAAATTGGCGTAAACGTTGCAAAGTATCACTCATCTTAGGAGGCAGAAAGGTGAAGAAGTCTATGAATTTTGAACATTTAAGAGAACAGTGGCCCGAGTTAGCTGAGCTTGGTGCTTTTGCTGAAACGTATGCCGTTGTTGATCCGCAAAGTGCTCTCGTTAAGCTACGTTGTTATGTTGAAAAAATTGTTGGTTACCTATACCAAGAACTTCACCTACCTGTTGCTCCCAATGCTTCAATGCACGACAAACTTGTCAGTGGCGCTTTTACCTCGGTTGTTGACAAAACCATTGCTGATAAGTTTCACGCTGTTCGCAAGGGGGGGCAACAAAGCTGCTCATGAAGGGAAAGTCTCACAACATGATTCGATTTGGTTGTTGAAAGAGTCTTACTTTATTGGTTGCTGGCTCTATATGGCCTATGGCGACGGTGATATAGAAGGTTGCCCTAAATTTACTGTTCCAGACAATGCACCAACGGGTGAAGAGTCTAAAGCTGAGTTCAAGAGAAAGAACAAACTGTTGCAGCAGAAGCTTAACCAAAATGATGACCTTCTTAAGAAAGCGCTAAAAGAATTAGAAGAAGTAAAGCAAGCGCAGTTAGAAGCTCAGAAACAAGCCGCTCAGCTGAAGCAGCAAACTGACCACGTTAAAGCCGATAAAATTCGCACTAATACCCTGTCACTAAAAAGCAGTTTTGACTTTAATGAAGCCGAAACTCGTAAGCGTCTCATTGATGCTGAATTACGCAGTGAAGGTTGGGATGTCGCTCTTGATAATGAAAGCACGGAACAGGTGTCAAAAGAGTATGAAGTCGATGGGCAGCCTACTACAACAGGTAAAGGTTTTTGCGACTATGTTCTGTGGGATGACAATGGAAAGCCACTGGCTGTCATTGAAGCTAAACGAACTCGAAAAGATGCTAATGCAGGTCGTGAGCAAGCAAAATTATATGCAGACGCTCTAGAAGCAAATACCGGCCAGCGCCCAGTCATTTTCTACACTAACGGCTACGAAATCTATATTTGGGATGATGCTCAAGGTTACGCTCCTAGGTTAATTTTTGGCTACTACTCAAAAGACAGTCTTCAGTATCTGATTCTTCAACGAGAAATAAAGAAAGATTTAAACAGCACACCCATTGATACAAAAGTTGCGGGCCGTTTGTATCAAATGGAAAGCATCAGCCGTATTTGTGAGCGCTTTTCAGACAAACATCGAAAGGCTCTTATTGTACAGGCAACAGGGACGGGTAAAACGCGAGTCTCTATTGCTTTAGCTAAGCGCTTGTTAGATGCAGGTTGGGCGAAACGTATTCTGTTCTTATGTGACCGAAAAGAGCTACGTAAACAGGCAGGTAATGCGTTTAATGAACACACTAAAGAGCCGCTATTCATCAAAGGTAAAAGTAAGAAAGAACTAGCTTCAAAAGCGCGTATTGTTATCGCGACCTATCCGGGCATGATCCAAAATTATGAAGAGTATGATGTTGGTCACTTTGACCTAATTGTTGCGGATGAATCGCATCGTTCGATTTACAACAAGTACGGCGAGCTATTCAAATATTTCGATGCATTACAAGTAGGTTTAACCGCGACACCTGTTGAGATGATTTCGCGCTCAACCAGTCAGTTGTTCGGCTGCGACTACAAAATGCCCACGGCGAACTACCCACTTGAGCAAGCGATTGAAGAGAAAAACTTAGTTCCATTTAAAGTCGTCACTCACACAACTCAATTCTTACGTGATGGCATTAAGGCAAGCGAACTGACGGATGAGCAGATTGCAGAACTAGAAGACCAAGGTATTGATCCAAACACTCTGGATTTCGATGCGAAGCAGGTTGATAAAGCTATATTCAATAAAGATACCAACCGAGCAATCATCCGCAACCTAATGGAAAAGGGTTTAAAAGATGTGGATGACCAACTTCCTGGTAAATCGATTATCTTTGCAAGAAACATAGCTCACGCCGAACTGCTAGCTGAGTTGTTTAGTGAAATGTACCCAGATATGGGTGGAAATTTCTGCCGAGTTATCCACTCAAAATATGAGAGAGCAGAAGAACTTATCGACAACTTCAAAAGTACTGAAGGTAACGATGATGAAGTTACCATTGCCGTCTCAGTTGATATGTTAGACACCGGTATAGATGTACCTGAATGTGTTAACTTGGTCTTTGCTAAGCCTATCAAATCAAAAGTGAAATTTTGGCAAATGGTAGGGCGTGGTACTCGTTTATGTGAAAACTTGTACGGACCAGGGTTAGATAAAAAGCACTTTCTCATCTTCGACCACTGGGGCAACTTTGAGCATTTCAAAATGAACCCAGATGAGGATGAAGGAACGCAAAGTAAATCTTTGGCGCAAAAAGTATTTGAAGCCAAATTAGTGCTTGCCGTCGAAGCGCTTAAGAAAGCGGAGATGGAAATCTTTGCCGACGTTATACCGCAGATTAAGGCAGACATTGATTCTCTAAATGATCAAACCATCGCGGTACGAGAGAAATGGAAACTAAAAGCACAGCTGAGTGAAGAAAAACGTTTAATGCAGATGGCGCCAGATACTAAAGCGTTACTCTTTGATGAAATGGCACCTCTGATGCAGTGGAAGAAGACTACTGGTGAAAGTGAAGCGCTGCGTTTAGACCTGCAATTCTTACAATTGCAACTCACCAAACTGCAGCAGCCAAGTAAAGTTGAGTTAGAGGCACCGCCGATCTTAGACAAGGTCATCAGTCTGTCGATGCATCTAAATGAAGTGCGTAGTAAAGCGGCAACGATCAAGCAGATTCAACAACCCAACTATTTGAGTGATGCCGATTATTTTGCGGTAGAAGCGTGTCGCCATAATTTACGCACGGTTATCCACTTGCGTGATAAAGGCATAGCTCCTCCTGCGCCGCAAACGCCTATTATTGACCTACGTGAAGATCCAACGCTCTATGAAACAGATGAGATTAAAACCGACATTATCACTGTGGATTACGAGATCTATCGTCAAGAAGTTGAAAAGACACTTACGCCACTGTTTGAATCTAACACTGTGCTACAGAAAATACGTGGCGGGCAAGCGGTGACAGAAGCCGATTTATCAACACTGAATGCACTGGTGCATACACAAAACCCAAATGTGGATTTACATACACTCAAAGAGTTCTTCCCTGAATCAACCGCCGAATTAGACCAAATTTTACGAACGATTGTAGGGATGGATGAACAACAAATTGAGCATGAATTTACCGCATTCGTTCAACAAGTTCATACTCACTTGAACGCAAGACAGCAGCGTTTTATCGGCATGCTCAAGAATCACTTATGTCGTTATGGCAGCGTTGATATTGAAGCTCTTTATGACGCACCATTTAATCAAATTGACGATGCGGGATTAGACGGCGTGTTCCCGAACCCAGCTCAAGCAGATGTAGTTGAGCAATTTGTGCGTCGCTTTAGCGTGCATTTGGGTAATAAACAATCAAGCGTCGAGAAAGCAGTGAATTAGCCCTTTGGTTAAGCCAGCAAGCTGATTACACTACAACCATTAAAAACCAGCGGCTACTACCTTGAATTAGGGCCTTGAATTAAGGCTCCGAATACGCCGTCGGTTGCTCCCGAACTAGCTTTGCTGAAGAATTAAGCAAGCAGTCAAGCGAAAAATTAAGAGAATGAATAATGATTACATCAGGTGCACTAAAAAGCCAAATCGATAAGCTATGGGAAGAGTTCTGGACCGGTGGTATCACCAACCCTTTAACCGTCGTTGAGCAAATTACTTACTTGATGTATGCCCGTATGTTAGACATGAATGAGCGTAACGATGAGAAGCGTAGCGCTCGTACTGGTAAGCCATTTAATCGCCGCTTTCCTGTTAGTGAAGATAAAGAGAAGGACAAGCAACATATCCGCTGGGGAAATTTCCGTCATTTAGGTGCGGAAAAGCTTTACCCATTGGTTAAAGACGAGCTATTTCCCTTCTTTAAAGAGCTGACCAGCGATGACACCTTGTTTGCTGAGTTTATGAAAGATGCTCAGCTAATGATTCAAAAGCAATCGCTATTGGTGAAGGCGGTTGAGTTGGTGAGTGAGCTACCGCTAGAAAACAAAGACGTAAAAGGCGATTTGTACGAGTACCTACTTTCAAAATTGACCACCGCTGGTATTAACGGTCAGTTCCGTACACCGCGCCATATCATTCGAGCCATGATCGAAATGCTCGATGTAGAAGAAACACACCGCATTTGTGACCCTGCTTGTGGTACTGGCGGCTTTCTTTCATCGACGTACGAATACTTGTTAGAGAAATATTCTTCACCAGAAGGCACCGAGAAAGAGCAAGCGTTTGACGAAGAAGGCAAGCCAGTATTAGATATTGACGGTAATCCGGTATTTAATTGTTTGTACGCAGGTGACAAGCTTGAAAACCGCGCCCATATCGATTACGACATGTTCCACGGCTTTGATTTTGACTCTACCATGCTGCGTGTTGCGGCAATGAACTTGGTGATGCACGGTGTAAAACAGCCGGATATCCACTACCAAGATACATTAAGCCAAAGCTTTATTGAACGCTTCCCCGATGAGGCTAAAAATGGCTTCGATATCATCCTTGCCAACCCACCGTTCAAGGGTAGCCTAGATGAAGAAGACGTCGATCCTGCGATTCTAAAAGTTGTGAAAACTAAAAAGACCGAGCTGCTGTTTGTTGCGTTGATTCAACGCATGCTGAAAGTCGGTGGTCGTAGCGCAACAGTTGTGCCTGACGGTGTTCTATTCGGCAGTTCTAAAGCGCACCAAGCGCTTCGTGCACACCTAATTGAAGATAACCAGTTAGAAGCTGTTATCTCGCTACCAAGCGGTGTGTTCAAGCCATACGCTGGTGTGTCTACCGCAATTTTAATCTTCACCAAAGGTGGCAGCACAAACAAGGTTTGGTTCTACGACGTGCAAGCCGATGGCCGTTCGTTAGACGATAAGCGTACCCCAATCAAAGATAACGACTTACCTGATCTTGTTACTCAGTACAAAGCGTATCAAGCGGCGGTAATGGCAGGTGAGTCAACCGAACAATGGGCAGACAAAACTCAAAAAGCCTTCTTGGTTGATAAAGAGGATATTAAGTCGAACAAATATGACCTGTCGATCAACCGTTATAAAGAAGTGGTGTACGAGCAAGAAAGCTATGAAGAACCGAAAGTGATTCTGAGCAAACTCAAAGCCCTCGAGAATGACATTCTAGCTGACCTAAATGAGTTGGAGTTGATGCTATGAGTTGGCCCGTCGTAAGCTTTGGAGACGTAGCCCAGTTTATTAATGGTGATAGAGGGAAAAACTACCCATCAAAAGGCTCTTTTGTTGATGAGGGTATCCCATTTATTAATGCTGGTAATCTAAGCCTTGTTCATACTATTTATGCAGATGCGCTCAATTACATAACTGAGGATAAGTTCAATTCATTGAACAGCGGGAAAATCGAAAAAGGGGATATCCTTTTTTGTTTGCGAGGCTCTCTAGGTAAGTTCGCATTGGTTGACTCAGATATGAAAGGGGCAATAGCTTCATCTCTTGTGATCATTCGCGTGAATGAGAAAATACACATCGACTATTTGAAGCACTACTTAGGTAGCTTTCTTTGCGAAAGAGAGATTCAATTATATGAAAATGGCGCTGCTCAACCGAATCTATCAGCAACTGATTTGAAAATTTTTCAGATCCCACTCCCCCCACTAGAAGAACAAAAACGCATCGCTGCCATTTTGGATAAAGCCGATGCCATCCGCCAGAAACGCAAGCAAGCCATTGACCTTGCCGATGAGTTCTTACGTAGCGTGTTTTTGGATATGTTTGGTGATCCGGTAACGAATCCGAAGGGGTGGGGTGTTCGTAAGCTTCAAGATTTAACATCAAAACTTGGTAGTGGGTCAACTCCACGCGGAGGGAAGGAAGCTTATCTGAGCGCCGGGATTTCTCTCATAAGAAGCCTTAATGTGCATGATAATACCTTTATCTATAAAGATCTTGCATTTATATCAAACGAACAGGCTGAAAAGCTTAAAAATGTAGTCGTTCAAGAGCAAGATATTCTTTTGAATATTACAGGCGCATCCGTATGTCGTTGTACAATGGTTCCAAGCAACGTATTACCCGCTCGAGTAAACCAACACGTTTGTATAATACGTGTTGATAGGGCGTTACTTTTACCAGAATTTGCGAAGAGGCTAATAACCTCGACGAGTTTTAAGCAAATGTTGATGCGAATCGCTACATCTGGAGGCGCTACACGAGAGGCTTTAACAAAACAGCAGGTTGAAAATTTAACTTTAATAGTTCCTCCGATGGAACTACAAAAGAAATTTTGCGATATTGTTGATAAAGTCTTAGATATAGATACTAAAACTAATAAACAAGTCGCTTTTCCTTTGTTCGATAGCCTTTCCCAAAAAGCTTTCTCAGGCCAACTATAAATTTCAGAGGTATCTTCGGATACCTCTTTTTTGATCAAAGGTTAGGTTCTTTCTCTTTTAAACAACGGGAAATCACATCACTTATCATTGGTGGTCTCAGAGGAATTAAAAATAAAGCCTAGACTCTGTTAGCAACCATCACATTCGTGCCTATTGAAATAACGTCTTCTCCCTAAACTTAACCGTAAAATTAATTACACATTGGTAATTTAACTTCCAAAGTTAAAGTGTGATTACCGACTTATTCCTTGATAAATCAACTTGTTACTAATTGGAATGTTTGTTGCAATGCATTGGCTTGTATAAAAATGGCTAAGTGCGAAGTATTTGGCCGGCTTACAGTTAAGGTTAAGTAAATAAGGTTAGGTTATTAATGGATACTACGTCCCCCAGTGCACTTGAACCTACAAGTGCGATACTCGGCTCTACTTCGGTTAATGGTTGCCTACGAGCCATTTTGACGAAGCGAGAACTATCTCAGCCAACAGGTCAGCCGCTCTTTACCTATCAGCTATCAGAATCCGAATATCATCACTTACGAACCAGTTTAAAAAACCAAAAATTGCCAACAAGATTGCACGGAGATAGTAGCTGGTGTGCCGCTTTTTGCCTTTTTAGTGCTGAATGGTATCGACGCCAATATCAAGGTGGATGGAGCTGGAGTGGTATATCAAGCAGCTTAGAGTTTGAGTTAGATGCTAACCAACGTAGTAAAGTAATAAAAACAGGTTTTAAATATTGGCAGCGTACGGTTAGCCAATATAACGATGAAAGGCATAGTTTTCTTGGTTCAGTATTTCGAGAGGGCGGTTTGCCCTATGGGCTGCTAGCGAGTGAAGGCGGCCGTTTCCAAACAATCTTTAAACGTATTCTTAGGGTTTTTGACGACGCTCAGGAATTTGGTCAATCGCCTTTTCAGTTAGTGTCGGAGGGCCTTGAACATTTACCTGAGGCATTTAGACAAGAAACGACGGTTGATCTAATCACTAATATGGCGGAGCTATTGCTGCGTTTAACTGACGAATACAACCTGCAACAACAAGAGCAACCAGCCAATCATTTAGACACCCAATTACCCAATTGGCGAGATCTATTTCCAATCCCGCTTGATGTAGACACCGGAAGTGAATTTCTCACTGGCTTGCTGACTTCAGCCTCCGTTCAGCGAAAAGACAAATCAAAACAAACAAAACGAATTATTTGCAGACAAAGGCTTTCCAACAATGGTGATTTGAGCTTTGTTGCTCAAATTAAATTGATGAAGGCGATACCTATGCCTTTTAAACGTGAAGCATTGATTAACAGTCGAGTTGAGTTGTTCATACAAGAAGGCAATAAAGTAATTGCAGAGCTAGGCATTGGTCATACAACCTTTGAAGGAGAAACGACGAAGGTTATTTTACGAACCCCTGCTTGTGAATTTCGTCGCCAAGCCATAGAGCAAGATCTGTACTTAGTCGTATTGCAAGCCGGTGTTGAGCTTCATCGTGAAGAAATCGCTAATTCTGATCTCGCTATTAATGAGATGCCCATTGTACTTAAGTCAGACGGTGAGCATGATTGGGTCCTTGGACAAGGAAGTGTAAATGTTAAAGCAGATCAACTGAAAGCTATCTTATCAAAAGGTTCGACGTACACTGCCGAGTTTCCAGAATTGTGCACATCAGTAACGACAGAACACTGCCAGTTTGTCCACTTTAGTGGGGAAATTAAGGTTGATTATTATACTGAAGATGATGAGCATGATACTTATGTAATATCAACGCGACAGTCTGCAGTGTTAGCAGAGCAAGTGAGCGTTCGAGGTGTCAAATTACAATATGACTCAAGTACTGGACAACCTATCTATCTGGGGTTGCCAACCATTACCAGCCAAGAAGCGCATACAGAATTATGGTTAGGTAATAAACCACTAGGAGAAACGCATCAAGCTGGCTTGTTTGGTATCCAATCAGTACGTTTAAAGGCGAGTGGTAATCGAACAATGCTTCGTAAACGCCTCGCTATTCTTCCGCAATCATTCGGCATTGAACTTAAGCCGTCTAAGCAGGCTAATAGTGGTTTTGTCGATCTTCGTTGTGAAAGGAACTTATTTGTATCCATAGAAGGCGAACAGGTCTCCTATAAACAAACCAGTATAGAAGGTGGCAAGAGAATAACGGTGACAGCTGAAGGGTCACCGCCAGCTGATATTATTATCTCTATCAGTGCTAACTTGATGGCTGATCCAATAAAGATACGGGTACCTTTTCCTGCATCAGGAGCGTTAACCTTTGACAAACATGGTAACCGTCTAGCCAATCGTATCACCATCGATGATTTATTAGGTGCGCGTATTCAGTTTTTCCCACGTGTAGATGTAGCGGCAAGTTATCATATTGAATTAAAAGGGCCGGCGAGGTCTCGTGATGCGTCTTATTATTGGGAGTACAAGGTTGCAGATAAAGTCTTAGAGGTCAGCTTATATGAGTTTCGCCATCGAATTCGCGAACTATTGGCAGCATCTGGTGAACTTGATGATGAAATCCGAATGGTTATTGGAGGGTCGGGTTGTCGAGAACAACAAACTATCATTGGGCGATATGCCACAGAAGCTCAACAGCTAAATGATACTGTGAGCTTTAATGTAAAATTGGAGAAAGAGCTCTTTATTAAGCCTGAATTGATTAATTTGGCTGACCCAGCAGAAAAACCGCACACCCTTCAACAAAGATATTCCAATGGCGTAGCGACAGGCGTATTCGAGCTAAATACAAGGTTATCTCAGCCAGCTTTAATCGTTCCTTCAAACAATACTCAGTTGGCTTTTCGCGCGAAGTTTGTTCCGAGTAGTGAACCTATTGAACATTCTAGTGATGTTAAAACTTTAAATAAGGCAGTTGCGTTATTTCATCCAGTAACTAACCCTAATGCGATAGCCGATGTGCTCCCAATGTTAGCGAATGACTTTAATCACAGTAGCTGGCGATTTATCAACGATTTGTTTGCTAATTACTCGCACCTTCCAATGGCGACCTTTGAAGTGTGGAAAGCAATAGTGACAAATACGACTTGCTTATCGGCTCTTGCGTTTAAAGCAGATAAACCCTCGCAATTAATGGAACGTTTGAAAGTTGAATTCAATGTTATTTGGGAGCTTATACCGCTGAGTATTTGGCGGTCACATACTGTTAAATATCGCAAGATGTTGCTAGATATAGGGCTGCCTGAAAAAGTGGTGGATAACAAAGTTAAGAGCAAGCTAGAAACTCTTTCTGAATTTACCCCATTGTTTGAAAAGCAGTGCCGAGCACTAATTGACGAGCAATTTACTCAGCAAACAACCAATTTATCAGTTGTGTTTCAATACTTTTTACCAGAATGGAGCCAAGACTTGATGCGAGTTCACTTGTCTGATCGTGAATGGCCTAAAGCATTTGGTTATGACTTAGAAACATGGTGCCAGAAACACTGCGAATCGCTTATTCATTTTGAAGTAAACCGAAGTTCACACAAAAGTGTGCTTTATTTCCCTATTTTTGCCGCTGCAGTGGCGTGTGGAAAAGTGCAACTGGAAGAATTGTCACCGTCACTTTATCCCATAGACTATTTCCATCTACGACAGATTGTCGAGTTTGACCGTCATTGGTTTAACCCCGTATTTCAGAGTGCATTGTGCGTATTTTCCCAAGAGGAAGCTTAAATGAAGCAATATTTTTCCACGCTAAAACAACAAGCTAATAGCCGAGCAAAAGAGTCAACTTTAAGTATTTTGGGTATCAATAACCCGGCGCTTAGAAACCATTTAAGCGAGAGAATGGAAACGGATGAAAAATTTGTTCACGGTCCGGTGTTTGAGCAAATGTTCTCTTGGGAAGCAGACGAAATAACGATAGAAGACCTTTCTACCCCTGAATATAACAACCTACTCAGCCCAGAGCTACTAGACGCGCTAGATGTCGCACCGCATAAAGAGGGGTGTAAAAGAGACAGTAGCTGCAAGTGTAAGTATGTTCTGAATCGAGAGATAAAGCCGTACAAACATCAACTAGAAGCATGGAGAGGTTTGCTTGACCCTCGCCCCCAATCCCAAATTATCACCAGTGGTACAGGTTCGGGTAAAACAGAGTGTTTCATGGTACCAGTTCTCGAAGATTTGTATCGAGAAACACAACAGACCAACAGTTCGCTAACCGGGGTGAGAGCGCTATTTTTGTACCCTTTGAATGCGTTAATAAACTCTCAGAAAGAACGACTGAATGCTTGGACGACACACTTTAACGGTGATATTCGTTTTTGTCTGTATAACGGTAATACGCCTAATGACCTTAAAGCTCAAGATAGGCAAAGGCAAAAAAATCAGCCTCAGGAAGTGCTTTCGAGAAAGTTGATGCGAGACAACCCAGCTCCTATTTTGGTCACCAACGGAACCATGTTGGAGTATATGTTGGTGAGGCAAGCAGATGCTCCCATTATCCAGCAATCGCAGGGCAAGCTGCGTTGGATCGTATTAGATGAAGCGCATACGTATATTGGTTCCCAAGCCGCTGAACTTGCTTTGCAGCTAAGACGTGTGATGCAAGCTTTTGATGTTAAGCCAGAGGATATTCGATTTATTGCTACGTCCGCAACAATTGCGGGCGCTGAAGCAGAAACGCAACTTAAACAATACCTCGCTAGGCTAGCTAATGTCGGCGTAGAGCAGGTAGCCGTCATTGGGGGGAGACGCGTTGTTCCGGGCTTACCCAAAGTAACACCAGCAAACCTAACCATCAGTGAAATAGAAGCGATAGATCCAGAAGGTGAACAACCTAAAGAGAAGAAGCTAAGTCAAAACTCGGAAGTATCAGAGCGTCGATACTCTGCTTTAGCGAGTTCCAAACTAGCCGTTAGAATACGAGAGTTGTTAGCTGGCGACAATATAGGTCCGGTACATTACGCTGAATTGCTTGATAAATTAAAACCTTATGATTTAAACGAAGCAGAATTATGCCGATGGCTAGATATCTGTACCGGAACCAAGCAGTTTCATAGCAGTGAGGCATTTTTAAAGCTTAGAGCTCATTATTTTCAGCGTACATTGCATGGTTTGTGGTGCTGTATTGACCCAAACTGTGAGAATAAGAAAGAGTCTAAACTGAATGGCGCATGGCCATTTGGTCTTGTTTATAGTGAACATCGTCAGAAATGTCATTGTGGGTCTGCAGTACTTGAATTGACATTTTGCAATGATTGTAATGAACCACACCTATTAGCCATAGACCAAAATGGTCAATTGCAACAATGTACCGGGAAAATAAGCGATGAATTTTCGCTACTTGATGAAGAAGAAAAAGAGGTAGATGAGGAGCGCTCAGATCAGTTTTCCAAAAAGACAACGGCAAGTGATACTCAAGTCGTTATTGGCTCAAAGCAGAACGATGATTACCTATTAACAGGCTTTGATAATGCAGGTCGAGAAGAGTTTTTGGATAATAGTTCAATTCACTTATCGAAGTCGATGAATGAATCACTACAATGTTGCGAATGTGGTTACTCAGGTAGAGGTCAGTATAGTAAAGCGTTACGAAGAGGGTTGTTGGGTGCACCATTTTATACAGCAAATGCGGTACCAACAGTATTAGAATACTGTCCGGATATTGAAGTCGATAAAGAATCCAAAATAGGTCCTAATTCTGTCCCGGGTCGAGGGCGTCGGTTAATTACTTTTACCGATAGCCGACAAGGAACGGCAAAAATGTCCATTCGAATGCAGCAAGAAGCAGAGCGCTCTCGATTGCGAGGTTTAGTATTTAAGGAGCTTCGCAGGCATGTTGAAGAGAAAGTCGTTATAGATGAGGCGTTACTCGACAGCGTAAAGGACTACTTGAGTATGCCTATCGACAAATTACGAGTCATGTTGCCATCCATCGAACAATCCATGCCTGAAGATGCAAAGGCACTAAAAGAATATATTGATGTTGTCAGTAGTTCGGTTGCTATACCTTTGCCTCAAACGATTCCTTGGTCTGAATTGGCAGCTGTTATTAAGCAAGATAACGATCTAAAAGAGTCGATGTTAAAAGAGAACAAGCGGCTATCACCAGAAATTTTCGATGACTCGACCGGACCTTTACGACTCACTCAAATGCTATTGACGAGAGAGTTTGCGAGACGGCCAAAAAATAGAAACAGTCTAGAGACTCAGGGGTTGGTCAAAATAGTCTACCCAGGATTGGATAAAATCGATGTTGTTCCGGAGCTTTGGGAGAATTACGGCCTAACGGTAAAAGATTGGCGTGATTACCTTAAAGTTTGTTTGGATTTTTTTGTCCGCGAAAACTCTTATATAACCATTGATCGTGAATGGATTCGTTGGATCGGTATGCACTTTTCACCTAAAACATTATTAGGGCCGGATGCTAGTGATGTCGATGAAAACAGAGCGAAGAGTTGGCCGTTAGTGCGAAAAGGCAGTAAACGTCAACAACGTATAATCACTCTGCTCACTGTTGCCACGGGAATTGATATTACGAGTACATTAGGGGAAGACACGGTTAATGGTTGGTTGATTTCTGCATGGAATGCATTAACTGGATCAAAAATTTTACAAGATTCAACAGCAGACAAACAATATAGTTTGAGCCTGACTAATGTCAGCTTTTCTTTGATGAATTCGGCTTATATATGCCCGATTACGAACAAGCTGTTGGACACTACGTTTAAAGGGATCACTCCTTATATTCCGTTTAAAGGCCAGTTAGATAGCAACCTATGTGAAAAAGTGAAACTTCCCGCGGTATGGGCTTTTGAAGGAAGTGACGACTTCTTACTTTCATTGATTCTAACGCGCAAGGATATTGAAAAATCATCGGAAGTGAGATCACTTAGAGAGCAGAATTTGTGGACGGACATTAATGACCGAACAGTAGAGGGTGGTTTTTACTATGCTTCAGCAGAACACTCTGCGCAACAATCCGCTGAGCGACTTAAAATCTATGAGGATGAGTTTAAAGTTGGCAGGAAAAATGTCCTCAATTGCTCAACAACAATGGAAATGGGCGTTGACATCGGGGGTATTACAGCGGTAGTGATGAACAATGTGCCGCCACACCCTGCGAACTATCTTCAGCGAGCAGGTCGCGCTGGACGCTCTAAAGAATCTAGAGCGATAAGTTATACGCTGTGTAAAAGTAACCCTCATGATACGTTGGTTTTTAATAACCCAAAATGGCCATTTACTACCGTTATACCAGCTCCTCATGTTGAATTTTCGTCTGAGAAATTGGTGCAGCGCCATGTGAATTCATTTTTGATGGGACGCTTCTTAATTGAAGAGGTTGGATTAACGAATAAAGAGAAATTTAACTTAGATCTTGAGTGGTTTAATGCGAAGCTTAACGGTGAAAAATCTATAGCAGAACGTTATATTAATTGGCTAAAAACGTGTGATAAGAGATTTGAATCAGCTTTATCTACTCTAATTGAAGGTACTGAGTTGAAAAAAATTCCTTTGACACAAATCTGTAAGCGCTCGGCAAAGAAAATAGAGGAAATAACCACGCGTTGGCTAAAAGAGTATCAATACATAGAAAATGAACTGGTCGGTGTTGATCCCGATGGTCCTTATGCTTTTAAGCTAAATAGTGAAAAGTCCCGTTTATGTAGAGAGTACTTACTACGGGATTTAGCGACAAGGGCGTTCCTGCCTGGATATGGATTCCCTACTGATGTCGTAAACTTGGATACCGATAATATCGTCGATTTTAGAAGGCAGCTTCAATTTAGGAATCTAAGCAAACTTGATCGAGAGGATAATGTTTCTATCAATCGAGGGTTACCAAGCCGAAATCTAGCTGTTGCAATTCGAGAATACGCCCCAGGTTCAGAAATAGTTCTTGATGGGCGAGTACATCGGGCGGCAGGCATTTCTCTTAACTGGCAGAAAATTCACGTTGATGGCGCGAAGGATTCACAGAAATTTGACTTAGCTTGGCGTTGTCCTGGTTGTGGCCAGACAGGTTACGAAACGGATCTGGAAATACAATCTGATTCAAATTCTCTTGTGTGTACCAATATCGCTTGTGGACAAAGTATCCCTGATAATACTGACTGTAGAAAAAAAGTGATTCAACCTACAGGTTTTGTCACTGATTATTATCGAGAGCCAACAAATAATATTTCGAATAATAATTATGTTCCAGTACAACCTTCTTGGGTTATTGCATCCGGTACAGCGACACCATTACCCATGCCTGCACTTGGTTATATGGTGGCGGATACTAATGGAAAGGTCTTCCATCATAGTTCTGGGTTGTCCGGTAAAGGATACGCGTTATGTATGGCTTGTGGCCGCGCAGAGTCGATGACAGCGAAAGGTGAGTTGCCAAATGCGCTTAACTTTGAAAAAACACATAAGCCCCCGCGTCCTAGTAAGTTCGATAAAGATGAAGTAGGTCGACACGCTGATTGTGATGGGTCAGCCAAGATAATGTCTTCAATTCATTTAGGTATTAACTCTCGAACCGATGTATTTGAGCTGGTGATTAAAAATCCCAAAACGGGTGAATACATACCTGATAATGAGCAGGGTCGGAAAGTAGCGACTACATTAGCTGTGGCATTACGAAAGTGTCTAATCGAACAACTTGGAGTGTCTACCAATGAGGTTCAGTATAGCGTTAGGCCAACAGTTATTGGTGAGAATCAACACGCATTAGTGCTACAACTGTTCGACAGCGTGGGCGGCGGTGCCGGATTTTCGACTTCCGCGCCATTTCATATCTCTAAGATATTAAATGGATTAGTTGGAAAACTTGATTGTAGGAAGCATTGTGACGCGTTTTGTCCTGAATGTCTTTTAGAGTCGGATTCGAGACACGATACCGATAAACTCGATCGCATGTTAGCAATAGAATGGTTAGGAGATGATTTTAAGCACTACGTATCACTTGCTACTAAGCACCAAAACCTTATCAATGATGGAAAATACTGCCCTCAAACTATTGAGGCGCAACTAACCGATTTACTCAATGAGAAAGTATCGGAATGTTTGTTTGTTCTTTCTTCTGAAGTCGAAAGTTGGGATACATCTCTTGTCTTGATGAAATCAAAATTACATGAACTATTGGCGAAGAATATAGCTGTTTCAATAGTCGTCCCGAAAGTTGATTTTACTGAAGAAATTCTGAGTTTTTTAAGGGAAATACAAAAAATCGGGGTTCAACTTAGATATGGAAAAGAGTGTGGGGCGATTGTTTTTCAAGGCTTAACCGGTAGCGGTTGGTCAACACTAGCTAACCTTGATATTAAAGCAACCACCCCTGGAGAGTATTGGCTTACAGCGGAAGATATTTCCATTATTTCTTATAGTGAACCAGAAATAGCGACAACTCCTTTCGAATTAGACTCGATGGAGCCAACTCACTTGTTAGGAGCTGTTCATGTTGATCTCACGACTGAATTAAATGGACCGCTATCAAACTTCGGTAGTGGCTTTATTAAGTTATTGAAAAACAAAGATGAGCGATTAGCAAAGCTGCTTAAAGAAGGTGATTTGAAGAGTGTTTCATATTCAGATAGGTATCTCCAAAGTCCAGTTTCTTTGTTGTTGTTAGCTGAGGTTCTCAAAGTACTAGGAGAAACATCGGATTGCCGAATAGAAGTCAACAGCTGCTTTGATGAACAAAATAGAAACCCATTTGCTGTTAATCATGATTGGAACGAGCGCTACGATTATGACGCTATATTTAATGCGTGGTTGACTCATATGGCAGGCAAAAAAGTAAATACCAACATAATTGATAACAAACGCGAAGTACCGCACCGAAGAGCAATACAATTGCATTTTTCTACTGGTGATATCGTTGAAGTAACTCTAGATCAAGGTTTTGGATATTGGCGTTTAGATCTCGCTGGCGGGATGCATCGATTTGATTTCATGAGAGATACACACGATCAGATAAAGAGGCTAATTGAGGTTTATAAATTGGCGAAGGTGTCTAATAGTGCCAGTTGGTCTACTTGGATTGCAGTTAACGTGTTGTAAGCATTTCAAATGTTAAAAGGTAAAATATGAAAATAACGTCACTGACTGTTGGTGGGTTTAAGGGAATAAAGACAAAGGCTGTCATTCCGTTGGCACCTATCACGCTTTTCTTTGGTGCGAACAGTACGGGTAAAAGTACTGTTTTGCATGCGTTGTTATATTTGTACGAAGTAGTCGCGAAGCGGAACTTTGATGCTCAACATAGTTCAATAGCGGGCGAGGCCCTCTATTTTGGTGGATTTCAAAACCTAGTTCATGGCAAAGACTTAAATGGCACTATTACTATAGGTGCCACTCTTGATTTTAGGGATGGTGCATCGGATATTTGGGATGAGTACTTGTCTGATTCTGAGCGTTGGTTACTCGAATCTTATTTAGGCTTTACTCCTGATTCAGAAGCGGATGAATTTAATTTCGAATTAGATATTAGATGGGATCACCTTAAACAGAAGACATTCGTCAGCCGTTATGAGTGTAACAGTAAAGGAAATGAGTTATGTCGTATAGAATCGCAACCAGGTAAACAGCAAAGTAGCATCACTCATTATCAACCGTTACCTCATTGGGAAGTAGATGAATCGTTCTCATTAAACAACTTATTTGATTCGGGAGAATGGGAAGAAATGTTCCTGAAAGGTCAGGACGCATTACCTAATATCTATACTCGTCTAGATCTATCTAATGCTCCATTCTCTTGGAATAAAGTTTTTCCTGATCATCCTTTAGCTGCAAAGTTATTTGCAGAAGCGACATCTTCTCAAGCGATATTAGCGCCCATGAAATTGTTGGTGAAAAAGCTAGAAGACTTCATTCATATCGGGCCACTACGTGTTGTGCCAAATCGTTCGATAGTGTTAAACAGTAAAACCAGCCCACAGCGTTGGTATGATGGGACTGCGGGTTGGGAGACGTTCGCTTACTCGAATGAAAGTGTTAAAGCTAAGACCAATGAGAAATTTACAAACAATGATTTCTTTGGCACCAATTATTGTTTTGAAGCACCTAATCACGGTGAAGCAAGCTTGATTGAGAAAACCGTTATCCTCAAAGACTCGCACACAAGCATACATTTATTGCCATCAAGCGTAGGTGTTGGCGTTTCTCAAGTATTCCCATTCGTTGTTGCCACATCACTTGAACAAGACCTTATCGTATCGTGCGAGCAACCCGAACTGCATATTCATCCTAAATGGCAGTTGGCTTTAGGGGACATGATGCTAGAGGCAACTAAGAAAAATCCTGACCGTATGTTTTTAGTTGAGACCCACAGCGAACATTTGCTATTGAGGCTGTTAAAACGTCGCCGCCAAACCGCAGATGAAGAGATCGAATACGAACCGTTTGGTTGTAAGAAAAGTGATGTACAGATAGTTTTCTGCGAGCAATCCGAGGGTAAAACTCGTTTAATTCCAATCAAAACAACTGACGAGGGTGAGTTTGATGCACCTTGGCCAAATGGCTTCTTTGAAGAAAGAAGAGAGGAGCTATTCTGATGCTACATTTGGAATTTGCAGTTGCGCCTACTGAAGTCAACTCTTTGGCCGACTTGGCTCTGTTGGATGCGCGACTAGGGTTTGACCGTGGGGCTGTGTTGTCTGGTTTTCCGAAAGCTTGGTTTAGAGATGTCTCTGACCAATTAAGGCAGACGCACAATGGAACTTCGCTGGATAAAGCAACAGAGCGACTTAGAACTTTCAAAAATAATAAGACAGTTACGTTTACTCGAACGTATCGAGAAGGTAGCTGGGCAAATGCAGCAACAGTAAGTCATGGAAATGTGCCGTTTCATAGATTAGTCGATCAATCATTTACTCAGTTGCCAATATTTGTTTCTTCGATTACTGAATTAGAAGATCCCGATTTTAATTACAACTCTCAATTTCCTCGAGATGCATTGTCTCTAGCTAAAGCAGCCACGGCACTCTTACTTGGTGCGGAGAAAGTTACTATTTACGACCCATTTATTTGTGTTACTAAGTCGGGTTATCGTAAAACGCTGCTTGAACTTATGAAGTTATGTAAAAAGGCTGAAGTCGAGTTTCATATTTTTTCAGAAGAAGACGGAAAACCAGCTTGGGGGCAAACAGAACAAGCTCTAATGGAACTAAAAGCTGTTATGCCTGGGAACATTAAGTTGTACTGGTATTGCGCAGATGATGATGGTTCGGGTTTTTTACATTCTAGAGGTTTATTCACAGCCAAGGGTGGTTTGATCTACGACAGGGGGTTTGCAGAACCAAGTGATAGAGATCAACGTCAAGAGCTCACAGATATAACTCCGATGCCCAACGATTTGCTTCAAGCGAAAGCAAATTCTTACAACACGTCTCTTCAATATGAAGACTTTGATCTCGTGAGAGGTGTTTGGTCCTCGCATCCCTAATGAACAATTGGGGTCTGTAACTTGATGCGATACATGTGGCAGGATTAATTAAATATTAATCCTGCTCTCTAGCTATGGATTGAATTATGCATTTACAACTCAGCGCTACTAAGGCTCTTAACAAATGGCTTAAAAACGATTTCCCGCGCTTATCAGTAGAAGCGGGCAAACGACCAGGAGTCAATAAACTAAGCTCGGATGCCGCTACTATGAGCTCGCCGAAAGGCTAGAAATTGAGTGGTAATTTGCCTTCGTTGAAGCTTTGGAAAGCTAATCCTTGGAAACTTATGCCTTGAAAGATAAGGGCTTAATCCGCCGTTATGACATTGCCATGTTGCTATCAAAGCTCAATGACATTGAGCTCACACCGAACTGGATAAAAAACACCGATCTGAGTGTTAACGGCCATATTGCTGACGCTGCACAGTGGGTCACGCAAACCTTGGATGATAGGAATCTCGATCGATTGAGCCAAATGCTGGCGCTTGAAATTTCTAGCTATATCAATTCTCAAACCAAAAGCATCAAAGTGAACAACAAGAAGCAGTGCTTTATCCCGAGCGAGCGGTTGCTCGACTATGCCCAACAAGTCACGAAAGTAACCCCACCCTCTGATGACATGAGTAATGTAGTTCTGTTTAGGGGCGAGTTAATTTTATTGACTCATCTGAAGGTAATAATATTTACTATAGGTAAATATTATTACGGTTCATATCTTCACATCTCAATGCAATTCCAATAAAAACAATATGTTATAATGTGGCATGCTAGTTGATTAGTAACTCTTAACTTTCATAGAAAAAGGAAAAAGTTATGGGTTACGAAATTGATTTTTTAGGTGTTGGTGAAGAGTCTAAGAGTGGTGATGCAATCGCACTTCGCTACGGTAATCTACACGGTCATCGTGACGAGCAAACGGTAGTTGTGATTGATGGTGGTTTTCAAAGTACAGGTTCAAAGGTTATTGATCACATCACCACTTGTTTCGGTACTTCCAAAGTGGACTTGGTCATTAATACTCACGCTGATCAAGACCATATCAACGGTTTGGAAACCGTCCTTAATGAACTCGAAGTAAAAGAACTTTGGATTCATCAGCCGTGGCTACATAACCAAGGGCTTGCTGATAAATTCAAAGATGGACGCGTAACGGACAATAGCTTAGGGGAGCGCCTTAAGCAAAACCTCGAAAAAGCGTGGTCACTGGTTAAGTTGGCTGAATCGAAAGGGATAAGTGTACGTGAACCTTTTACTGGTTTAACTGACACAGGCGGTGGTATTAAGGTTCTCGGTCCTTCTGTCGAATACTACGAATCCCTCATTCCTGATTTCGATGGCATGCCGGAAAAAGCCATTGCAACGAATGCATTAGAAAGCTTTTTTGACAAAGTGGCCGCATCTATTAGTCGTTTCTTTGCCATTTGGGGTGAAGACCAGATTGATGATGACGGAGTCACATCGGCGAAGAACAACTTAAGTGTAATCACCCAATTGGTCGTCGAGGGAAGGCGCTCTGTTTTTACTGGGGATGCGGGCATTCAGGCTTTGGATTACGCGGCAGATCAAATCGAGCAGTGTACGAGCGGAGCAGAGCTTCGATTTATGCAGATCCCACATCATGGCAGTAAGCGTAACATCGGGCCGACAGTTTTAAATCGTTTGGTTGGAGAGCCTATCGGGCAAGGTTCGTCTCGTAATATTACGGCGATTGCCTCTACTGCTAAAAATGGTGAGCCTAAGCACCCACGAAAAGCGGTTATGAATGCTTTTACTCACCGAGGTGTCAAAGCACTAGCGACGAGAGGCTCCGATATTTGTCACCATTATAATGCTCCTGGTCGTGATGGATGGAATAGTATGAATCCTGAGCCATATCACTTCGACTATGAAGAAGAGGTGGCATAATGGTGGGCCTATCGATGAAAGCCAATAACATTGTCCCGCTCTCGGTGTTGATGGTTCTTCAGTTCACCGTGATATCACTTGTTAATCAAAGTTCTTTTGATATCAGTTATGTCAATATACTAAAAGACACCGGTGGAGCGATGTTAGCGATAGGTGCGATTTCGGGGTGGCTTAGCCACCTTATGCCGGCTGAAGTCAAGAGCGTCTTGGTATTTTGGCGATGGAGCAATGTGTTACCTGGGCATCGCTTTATACAGTTATCAGAGAAAGATCGACGTATTGACACTGTGCTCCTAAAGGCCCGCGTGTCCGAGTATGATTTGTTGAAGCAAAATAATAGTGAGCAGAACAGTCATTGGTACAAAGAGTTTTATCGTCCATCCAATAAGCAGGACGAAGTGGCTTCAACTCACAGAGCTTATTTGTTGTATAGGGATGCGGCGGCTGTATCTTTTGTCAGTGCCTTTGCCTTGCTGGTCGCGAAGCAATTCTTGGGCGAGTATCTTTTAGAAGTAAGTTATCAATCTTTGTGGGTGTTTGTGGTAGCGATTGCAGGCTTTTCAATCGCAGCAAGAAATGCGGGGAACAGACTCGTCACAACAGCCGTAGCAATAAGCTTAAGTGGCTTAATATAGTGGTCAGATTTGAAGTTTAACAAGGAAACAGTTGGTTAGTTATGAATGTGAAAAGTAAAGAACGTCAAACAATCAAAGACAGTAAAAATTTAAGAGTGACAGAAACAGCTCAGCCAGAAGTGAAAAAACGTATAACGCAACTACTGGAGCAGATTGGTGAAGGGTTACATGAGAGAGAGCAGATCCTTTCTATATCATTATTGAGCACGCTTAGTGGGCAGAACACTTTTCTATTCGGACCTCCTGGAACTGCTAAAAGCTTAATTTCTAGAAGGTTAGCCTGTGCATTTGAGTCTCAAAAGTATTATGAACATTTGATGAATCGTTTTACAACACCTGAAGAAGTGTTTGGGCCAGTGTCAATTCAAGAGCTCAAACAGGATAAGTATATCCGTAAGACAGAAGGGTATCTTCCTGATGCAGAGTTTGCATTTCTTGATGAAATTTGGAAATCCAGCCCAGCGATATTAAACACTCTGCTCACCTTAATTAATGAACATGTTTTCAAAAATGGCAGTGAAATTATCAAAGCACCTATTCGTTCGGTTATTGGCGCCTCGAATGAAGTACCTCAAGAAAACCAAGGGCTAGATGCTCTGTATGACCGATTTATTACTCGTTTAATGGTCCCGCCAATTGTACTTGAAGATAATTTCAATTTGTTACTAAACGCAAAGCCTTCGACTAGTGAGCCTAATGTTGATAAGGAACTTAAAGTATCTCTTTCAGAGCTTAATCAGTGGAATGAAGCGATACATAATGTTGAACTTAGTAATGACACTTTGCTTGTTATCAAATATATACGCAATGAGATCAGTGAAAAAAATGAAGAGTTAGGTCTGTATGTTTCGGATCGACGGTGGCAAAAAGCTGCAAATTTGTTGAAAGCATCTGCGTTTTTCAACGAGCGTAATTATACAAACCTTACAGACACAATACTTCTAAAGCACTGCTTATGGACTTCTCCAGCAAACAGGATTTGTACCGAAGAGATCGTTATGAATGCTATCGAGTCATGTGGAATTGCTAGTGATATCAATTTGGCTGATCTTGATAATAGTAAAGATAGCTTAGAGAAAGAGATTACTAAAGAGCTCTTCTATAAGGAAGATGTATATGACGTAATTTCATTAGGGGAGGCGGATTACTTTAAAGTAGTAGCAAAATTCAGAGAGCATAATTCATATTCTTATGGCAATCCGGAAATTAAGCAGAAAACGGTTTATATTCCTTTTAATAAGTTTAAAAGTAAGACTTCTTTTCACCCTGTCGATACATCGGGAAATGACGTAAAAGAGGTTACATGTGAGTTCGATGAGCAAGGATCTTGTACACTATCGTATAGCGAAAGACGTTATGGAAATAGATATAACGACTTTGAATTCACCCCTTCTATTTTGTTCCACAAAGGAGATAAAAGAAGTGATGTAAACGAGAGGTTGATTAAATCTCTTTCAGGTTCAGTTGGTAACCTGAGAGGACAGCTAAAAAAAAGCCTTAAAGAGACAGAAGACAAGTTGAGTGTATATAAAGTTGAGCTGCATAGTCCCTTTGCTACAAGTGCAGATGCAGAGGTTGCTTTGAAAGGTGTTCTTTCTCAGATAGATAAACTCAAAATACGAATTAAAGACTGTGAACGTCTGGAGGCTCTATGCCAGTAGAGCTGATCCATAGGCAATCAGATAACCTGCTGAAAGAACTCACAAGTGAAAAAAGTTTATTGCTGGGTAATTTAGATGAGTTGTCATCTAAGGTAGAAGCCAAAGTCAGTGCTTGGAAAGAAGGTGTTGAACGGTCATTAGAAGTGGATAACCCTTTTTTCGATGATCAAGCGAATCTAAAAATATGGACGAATAATCAAGATATTGATGGATTACTAAAAAACTACATCTCATTTTGTAAGAAGGCTAAATATCACGTTGATTCTTCCTTTTGGCACAAAGAGTTGTTAGAGAAAAAGCCTAATGATACAGCTAGAAGTCTCCTGTTGTTAGATTGGCAGAAGAAGCTGGATAAATCTGCATCTGAGTGGTACTTCGAAACTCTGTCCAGAAAGCGTGAAGAATTTTATAAACAGATTAGTGAATGGCTTAATTTACTGGAAGAGTTGATGTATAGCTTAGAGAGTTTAGGTCTTGAGCCAGGAATGTACCTTGATTTATCTGATGTTGAATTAAAAAGTGGAAGTATAGAAGCGCTAAAGAGATGGGCGGATTACCTCAAAAACAACGAAGGTGCCAAAAAGGTATCTGAGCTTTTAGGGAAAGTAAGGCAAATTGAATCATCAACTAAAATTGAAAAAGTATTGAAGTCGGTAGCATTCAAACAACCAGTTGTTGATATCAATTCAAAGGAAGAGATTGTAGGTGTGGTTCAAGGGAAGGATATTGAGCACGCGCTACCCTCTGAATTGGCACTTCTTTCGGATCCTGAAACATCAGTTCTTTTTGACCTTAAATATCTGGAATCACGCCTATTGAGTTTTGAAATGCAGGGCATTACAGAAATAGATCAGGAGGAGAGTGTCCTCGTAGATGAATCTGTTGAAGAGGATTCGAATTTAGGACCTATGATTTTATGCATAGATACGAGTGGTTCAATGTACGGTGCACCTGAACACATAGCCAAAGCTATGGCCTTGTACTTGTCTTCTGTAGCTAGAAAGCAGGACCGAAATTGCTATCTAATTAACTTCTCAACATCTATTGTGACTTTTGATTTGACGGGTAAAAAAGGGCTGGAATCTTTGATTAAGTTTTTGAGTTCCTCTTTTCATGGCGGAACAGATGTTGCTCCAGCACTCCGTCATGCTACTGAGTTAATGAAAAGTGAGTTTTATGAAAACGCTGATGTTTTGGTTATCTCTGATTTCATCATGAGTGAACTACCAAAAAACGTTATGAAGAGTATTGAAGAGCAGAGAGAACAAGGGAATAAATTTAATTCACTAGTCATCGGTGATTGCTTTATGTACCAACGGTCTAAGACGCAGTTTGATTTGGAGTGGATATATAATCCACATACTAGCAGTATTCAGGAGCTAGTTAACTTCAAACAAAGCCTGATTTAGCGTAGGTTGAAATTTCCCCGTGTAACGGGTGCTCTACAAAGCTTCTAAATATGTGGGGTTTTGAAGAGGAGTGGTACAAAACTGATATCTTGCTGGTGAGCGATGGTGATTTTCCAGTACCTTCGGAATTAAGTAGAAAAATTAGCAACCGAAGGGGAAATAATGGGTTACAAGCACACGGTATTCAAATAAGTAACTCTCACTGCACACCAATGAACAAAATTTGCGGTCCGATGCATTACGTTTCGGAATGGGGTGATTTAAAACATTAGCTCCTTGTTAGCGATGGCTGTCAGCGTTATTAGCAAACCAAGGCTCACTAGCCTATTGAAGTAACTCAATTTTATCGAAGCTAGTTATCATGATTTAAGCCTAAATATGGTAAATTCCATTATATGCATATAACCATGATAATTAGGGCCAAGGATGTCAGAAGCGAAAGCCAATTTTGAATATGCGATCTCAGACGCAGAGCAATTGTTAGAGTGTTACGACCAGTTAAACGGATGCAACTCCAACTCCCAACCTCCAGAGGTGCTTAAGAGAGCTACATTGATAATGACTCTCACTGCATGGGAAACCTATGTCGAAGACATAGCAAAAGAGCTTGTTGATGCGAAATATGGTGTTGTTATAGGTTCACAGCTTGGAAGAATTGTTGAGAACCGACTTGATGAGCATCTTAAGTACTTTAACAACCCTGGTTCAAAAAAGACCAAAGCACTTTTTGCTGAGTTCTTCGGTATTGATGTCACCGAAGCGTGGGTTTGGAACAATTTTCAAACCGCTGATGAAGCTAGATCACAACTCAATAAATGGTTAAAAAAACGAGGTGAGGCTGTTCATCGCGCTCAAACCAATAGAACCGAAGCTCATATAGTCAAGCGCGAAGAGCTGGACAAGTGCATCAGGTTCTTTAGAGAGTTAGTTTCGGTTACGGATAGCAAACTATCAGAGCTGTAGAGCCGTGTTTTTCAGAAGAGCAAGCTGTGACTGCGAGGTGCCTGTTATTACATGTATCTCGAAGAATGATGTGCGAAAAGCATTAGTTTCATTAATATTGCAGTGTACAGCGAAATTAAGAAGTAGTTAATGCTGCTCATTAGGGAGTAATAGTGAGTAAAAAGCCCAATCAAAGTGAAATAAATAGAATACGAACAGCCTTATGTTCACTAGAAACATTATGTAAGAAAACTTACGGTGTATCACCTTTTCAGGCTCAACTAGATGGAATAAAACAACTATTAGAGGCTGAAGAGTTCAGAATAGCTGTCGTTGGTGAGTTTAGTACTGGTAAATCAACATTTATTAACGCATTAATAGGATATGACTTGCTTCCGCATGCGCGTTCGGAAACCACAGCAACCATTACATATATCCATAACGTACCGAAAAGTAATCCGAAGTGTGGGAAGGTGACGATTGAGTTTGTTGATGCTCGGGATCCATTAACACTTGATATTTCGGATGATCAAAAAGCCCTGAAAGAGTATGTAACCAGCTTTTCGAGTCAATTCAGTGTTGTCGACGAGATTCAAAGTGTTCATGTATATACTCATTTTTTGAATATCGAAACGCCAGTAGTGCTCGTTGATACCCCAGGATTAAATGGGACTGCTGATGGACATCGCTCTATCACTCTTGCTGAAGTTGAGGGAGCTCACGCAAGCATCTTTTTGTTCCATTTGAGAGCGTTGACCGAAACCGACCTAGAGTTCTTAAAATTGCTTTCAAAGCATCAAAGTCGAATTTTCTATCTATTGAATCATATAGATTCGGTAAACGAGCTAGAGGGGGAAAGTGTTGATAAGGTCCTTGCAGATTTTCATGACCAAATATCAACGCACTTTTCGAGCCATTTCTTTGAAGGACAAGAATGCGAAACTTTTGCTATCTCAGCACTAAAGGCATTAGTACATAAGGATACTTCCTTCAAAAAACTGTATAGCTCAGATCTAACTGAGCTAACAGACGCTGAACGTAACAGCTTACGGAGTGGTTCACGGTTTGATGTATTTGAGCAAAGGTTACAGGATTACGTCGAACATCACAGTGAGTATGATATTAAGGATGTTGCACTCAAGGGACTGACCTCCGCTATCAATGATATAGAGGATAATTTACGCCAAGAGATAGCCTGTATTGAACAGCAACATAGGATGGGAAGTGATGGACGGATATCCCAGTATCTTGAGAATTTGGAAGACCGGAAGAATAAAAGCTGGAACAAGATAAAGGCCTACCTGAATTCGCGCTCTACAGATTTAGAAAATCATACGCTTCATTATCTAAAAGATGAGTTAATCAGACTAAATGAAGAATTGCGAAACTATATTCAAAGTGAAGATTTGGATCAATTGCAAGCAAGTGTAATTCATAATACCTATGGGAAAAAAATTGACCAAGGCATTATGAAGATGCGCACCGTTATACAGAGGTTACTACAAAGTAATATCGAAGATGTTTATGAGATCGGAATTCTAGAAACAGATCGTTTTACCTCTGAGGTAGCCATTGACTATCAAAAATCACATAAGGTAAGTGGATTAACCTTTGAGCTTGATATCAACATTGTCAGTCAAGATCGTGCAAAGCTGAATAACGAAAAGGGAAATCTAACCAATTTAGAATTCGGTCTAAAAGCAAACACGGATAATCAACAAACACTTGCTAAGTTACAGGAAAAAATTCAAACAGAATTAGTCAATAACAATACCAATACGCGCAGCACTAAAAACAAAAGAGATACAAAGATTCAGCGTCTAGGTAAACGGCCAGGCGTTGAGTATATCACCAGAAGCAGAACAGTTGAGCGCGGTGGCCTTTTAGGTGGAGTTCTGGACTTCTTTTCTGAAAAAAGAGAAACCTATCGAGCAGCGGATAGAAGTGAGCAACAGCGGTATGATCGTGATCTGGATGAGATTCGCAATCTGTACACAGCTCAAATTAGTACGCTCAACATGAAGAAAAATCGCCTTCAAAGTCAGTTGAATGAAGCTAATTCCTCGATGGATATATCAAAATTGGGTCAAGAGCGCTTAGAGAAAAAGATCGAAAGACACGAAAAGCGTATTTTAGAGATGAATCAACATATCGAATCAAAGCTAAGAAACCACCGTCAGCAGGTCACTAGAGAGAAAAGAAATGAGCTTTGTCAGAAGGTAGAAACAAACTTGAAGGTTGAGGCTATTGGTTCACTAAATAAGATTATAAAATCCACGATTAAAAATGAGCTTTCGTCGGTGTCAGATAAGCTCTATCAGTACCATAAGCAAAAATTTGCACTTTATAGACAAAAGCTGGAATTGCTTGATGGGCAATCTAAGAATCTTGAACTACCGCTTCTAAAAAATGCAGCAACAGAAATAAGCGCAATAAAAGAAGAGTATTGTAAAAATTAAGGTGTTTTAATAATGGATTATAAAAAACAATATGATGAGAAAAAAGCAGGGGTATTGACGCTGCTTGAAAGAACATGTCAGTTCTATCAGAACACCGATGATGTTGAAAATGAACATGCGTTCGAAGAGTTATATCGCCAGGTAGAAAACGGCGAATTTTCTATCGTTGTTGTTGGTGAGTTTAGTGCAGGAAAATCAACCTTTCTTAATTCAATGATGGGGGATAAGTATTTACCTTCGTTTAGTGGCGAAACAACGGCAACAGTGAACTTCCTAAAACATAGTGGTAAAGCTGAACCCGATGAAGGGCTACGTGTTATTTATAACGATGGTACTACCCAGAGTTTCGCAGAGGCTTCATTTGATAATGTAGAAAAATTTGCAACGACCAAAGGTGAAGAGGTAGCGAGTTCCATTCAACAAGTTGATTTGTTTTTAGATTCGGATTTCTTGCAAAACGACGTGATTTTAGTCGATAGTCCAGGGTTAAATGGGGTAAGGGAAGGTCACCGTAAAATAACCGAAGAGCAGATTAAAAAATCTCATGCGTGTATCTTTTTATTTAACGCAGAACAACCTGGTAAGAACAGCGATTTCGAGTTTTTAGATCGCTTGAAAGGAGAAGTGGGTACAATTCTGTTGGTGCTAAATAAAATTGACACTATTAACTTAAATGAGGAGTCAATTGAATCAGTGCTTAAGATATTGACTGAAAGTTATCAGAGTAAATTTCCACATGCCCAATCGGTACCTGAGATCTGGCCTATTTCAGCGCAGGATGCCCTTGTCGCCCGCAGCGATAAAAAGATAGTTGAGCGAGACTATAACGCAGAGCAAAAGCAGGCTCTTTTTGAAAAGTCACGCCTATTGGAATTTGAAGAGCGCTTATGGCGTTTTCTCACCCAAGGAGAAAAAGCACGTTCTGAACTTTTAGAGCCAGTTAATCGTGTGATCAAACTACTTGAAAACACGCGCAAGGCAAACAGCCAATTGATCAGTGAACTACAAGAAAGTCACAGTAAAGGCGAGGTATTAGCCCAAATAAGTGCGTTAGAACAACAGCTAGAAAAAATTGGTGAAACGGTTGAAAACAACAAAAGAACAATTAAACGTCAAGTTCGTCAGTCGCGTATTGCGGCAGAAAATACGATGACAGGTACATTAGAATCAATTCGTGAACGCTACATGGATAAATTTGATAGTGACTTCATCATAGATCATGACAGGTTGTTAATGGATGATGATGCAGAAACAAGTTTGAAACGCTTTATCTCTCGCCTAGAAGACGATGTGAACAGCAGCCTGGCGTTGTTTGCTTTATCATTTCAAGCAGAGCTTGAAGGGAATATCCAATCTATTGCGGATATTGAGCTGGAGGGAATAAATGAGGAACTATCCAAATTGGCACAGCCTGTCGAACTTGGCAAAAGTGATGAAATAGGTCAATACACCTTGTCATTAGACTATGCAGAAGTAGATAAACGACGGACTGACTTAGAAGACGAAATTGAAAAATTAGAACAACGTTTAAACTCGTCAGAGTTAGAAGAAAAGTCTGCAATCAGGCTTACGCATAAAAAAGAGTCACTGGAAGAGCGTAAACGTACGCTGATGGATCAGAAGCATTCAGAGCTAGCTGGAATGGGGCCAGCGCCAACTGTTGATAGAGTCGAAAGTGAAGACATAGACCGAGAGTCTCGTGACGGTGTTATAGGCAAAGGGTGGAGCTGGCTGTTCGGCAAAAAAATTGTTAGAAAAACTAAGATTACTAAAGATGATGCTCGAATAAAAAACTTTCAACAACATAAACAATCTGTTGAGAAGCGATATGATTCAGATATTGCAGAGGTAACTGCTGAGTTGAGTGGTATTGAATATCAGGACATAGAGGCATCACATTTAGCCTCTAAGGAAACAAATAACAAGCTTAAGAGATTGGAAGATCAAAAACGTTCCTTAACTGAGGAGTTTAATGCTACACAGAAGCGTCACTTTAAAACACAATTAAAGAAAATACAGGAAGATATAGAAGAGAGAATTGACTCCATACGCAGTGAGGCGTTAAGTGAAATTTCTAGCCGTTTACGCTCTCAGGAAAAGTCATTGATTCCATTGCTATCACATAGTTTGGAGAGCAGCCTTTCCGACAAATTATTAAGAAAGAAGCAAGAACTAGAGCTTAAGAAAATGGATCTTGAAGGTAGTATCAGTGAAAAAGAGCAACTCATAGAAAAATGCGAACAGAAGAATGAGCAGATTTCAGAGATTCTAATTGCTGCAATTGGTGTTCAGTGTGATCTGGAAGAGCAGGCTGTAGATGTCATAGAACAAAGAAACATTTCAGAAGTGTTTGTGGGAGCCTAGTATGAATCATGCGCTAATTGAATCGATGCAGACTTTGGAGTCGGTTGCCATTGATATTGACGCTGCTCCTCAGACACGAATGCAGCTTGAGAACTTACAATCCAGCATAGAGAACAAACAGTTTTATCTGCCAGTAGTTGGGCAGTTTTCTGCTGGTAAATCACATTTTATCAACAATTTGTTGGGAAGAGACATACTCCCAACCCTAACGACAGAAACAACTTCGTTCTTAACAACTATTCGTTTTGGTGAGCAAGATAAGTTACTGATTAAGCTTAATAACAATCAAGAATTAGTGCTGGATATTTCAATGGCTAAGTGCCTTAGCCAACAAAGTATCAGTCGTGGTGAATTAAGTATTCAGCTTCCTGAGTTAAATATTGACGATATTAGCTCACTGGATATCGAACTTAATAGTCCGTTGCTAGAGGATGGACTGGTGCTCGTAGATACTCCGGGAATAAACACACTTCATAGTGCTCATGAGGCGATGACGTACGAGTTTCTGCCTGCTGCTCAAGCATTCTTATATGTAAGTGGTAATCAACCTTCAATATCTGACCTTAACTTCCTAGAACGTATTAGTAAGTTTGGTCTGGATGTTTTATTTGTTCGTACCAGAATGGATGAGATTAACGAGTGTGAAGAATCCGTTGAGAGCGTTGTAGCTGAAGATTGCCAAATTCTCGAGCAAGTGGTTGATACTAGTCAGCACTACTTTGCTATATCTAACAAATTGGAGCAACCGCGTTGGCAGGAAAACTTTAAAAGCTTGCAGCAATGGTTGAAAGGCTATTTCGCTGATGATGTTCGATTGTCCTTAGAAAGAGCTGTCTCAAATAACATGCGTAAACTAACGGCTGATTTTCAAACCCAGTTGGATAAGACAATCCAGTTGATAGAGTTTGAGTATCAAGGTGATCCTGAACAGTTTGAGTCCGATGTCAAGCAACTGGAAACAGAGCTAGCTTTGCAGAAAAAAGATGGGATGTTGTTAAAAGAAAGCCTAGAGCATGAGTTCTCTTTAGTTAAAAGGGATATTGGGCGAGAGCTTGAGCGATTAAAAGTTCAGGCAGTTGATGACTACCGAAAAACACTCTCAACAGCCATTTGGATAGATTCTCCGACAAAAGTTAGAGAATATTCTGATCAGAGTGTTAAAGAACTGGCTTTAAATATTAATACCAGAGTGTCTGAGCGATTGACGATATCTGTGGAATCTATTTATCGCCAGCAGAATGAGCAGCTGTCAGCACTCGGTTTGGTAGGCGGGCGCTTATCGGCTGAAGGATTTTCCGTTGAGATGAACACACCAACACTTGATGAAGTGGTTAGTAACTCTGATGAGGTTTTACTCGCAATATCTCGCCAGCTTAACAGTATGGATGCTGAAGAAATTGAGCTTAACAATTCAGTATCTCAGTTGACCGAAGATATGCGCTCGGCTAGCAGTGAGCTTGGCGCTATTTCACTTGAAGCGGAAGTCTCGAAGGAAACAGTTAATCAATTGTCATATGCCCCTCAATATATCACTAATCCAGGCGACTCTTCGTTTTCAAAAACGTTTAGTATGCTGGGGCAGGCAGTTGATCTTGCGGTGATGTTTATTCCAACCCCTGCTGGGCCAGTAAAGGCGGTGACGAATGGTAAAAAAGCTATTGATGCAGCGAAAACCACAAAAAAAACGATTGATGCAACTCAAACAGCAATTAAAGCCACGAAAGCAGTAAAGAAAGCGACAACGGTCATTAAAACTGCTAAATCGGCAGTTGATAAATACAAGCCAATTGCTCAAAAGCATGTCAGTAACTATAGAAAGCTAAAGGAAAAATCCCAACAAAGTGCGGCTAAGCTAGCCAATTCAAGTGATGAAAAGGAGCAGAACTTAGGGCAGGTTGCTTTGAATTCGCTTCAGTTACTGGAAGCCGAGTTCTGGATGCGAAAGCTCGGAGAGAATTTCGATGAGCCACCAAGCTCTCGTATTGACGAGAATCACAGGCGTCAGTTTGAAGAGCTGCGTGCCAAAGCTGAGCATGAGGTACAAAGTAAAGTCCAAAGGCAGTTGAAAAAAATGAGCGATATGGGATTGCTCAACGAGAAAATAGCTTACGGACAGAAAAAGAAAGAGCTGTTGTTACAGCGTAGATCTGAACTGGAGGCAGAGCTTCAGGCTTTGGCTGAAAATCAAAAGCAACAGCAAAAAGAGCAGCAAAGAAATTTGTCTTGTGAATTCTATTGTCGACAGATGAATAACTCAATGAGTTCTTATATTGAATCGGTTAAAACCGCTTCAGATGAACTTATTGAACAGTTTATGGTTAAGCTATCACTAAGCGTCATGATGGACAGCGAATCCATGGTCAGAGAATTAGCAGATCAAATAGCAGAACTTAAGAGTAATTTGCAACTTTCTCAGCAAGAAAAAGAGCAGAAGCTATTTCAGGTTGCTCAATTAGCTGAAAAGCTGGATTCGTTAAATGCTTAACCTCAAGCAAACACTGCTGAACTATCAAAGTGTATTTGTCTTGGGCTTACCAACTCATGAGACTTACCTCATCTTTCGCTCATTGCTGAGAGATGCGGTGCAGGATTTTATGCCGGTTAGCTACTTAGATAATGGCAGTAAAAAAACCTACATTTTGTTTAACCATGATGAAGATATCGCGTACGTTGAAACGAATGAAGGACTTTTGAACTTGAGAGAGGGTAGCAACTCTGTTGAAAAAGGGGAGGTGATCTATCTTTCAGTAGGTAACCGCAACCTGCCATTGGGTTTTGTGTTTGTTATCCCACCTCAGTTTAAGACAAAAAGCTTCTTAGTCGAACATCATTCTAATCCATTTCTAAGGGATGATATGCGCTGGCTAAAGCATTTATATGGAATACTCTGGTGTGATGCCTTTCCTTATGGGGAGCTGACTAATAAGAGTATTATTAACGGATTAACAAATTGGCTGATCGCACGGCGACATATTCCGAATGTTCAGCTAATGCTTTTAGAAGGACCAGATACCGCTTCCTCGGACCTTGATATGTCGGAACAGGATTTATCTGGTGCGTACTCTAAAGATATTTTAGCTGGTGACGTTGTAGAAGTCGGTGATAGTTCAAATTTAAAGCAGTATTTCAAAGCCAGATTTAACCATCGAAAAAGCTATCTCCAAAGACAGAGAGAATATATACAGCACCAAGTTGAACAAATGGAGGATTTCGTATCAGACGATGTGATTTTTCGTACGACCTATGACTTTTGTATTGAAGACTTTGTTGAAGACTATATCTCACCCAGCAGTCTTGACAAGATATTTTCACAGCACGGTTTACAAAGTATCTCAAATCAAAAGAAGTATCATGAGTACTTATCACAAGCTGCAATGAACGTGTTAGATAATTACTGCACTCACATAAGCGAAGAATTTTTTGATGGTTCGACAATGCCCTTCTTAAATAACTTTAAAAAGGTAGGTTACAGTTTGCCACTGGATGCTTACTGTAAGCTGGTAAAAAGTACAAAGTTGAAGTGTATTGGAAGTATACGCAGTATTGGGAGCGATGTATCATTTGGTAATATTAATAAGCTAACACACCTTGAGTTTATTGAAACAATTCAGAGGGATAAAAAGGAGTTTACTGACTTACTGATAGATTTCTATCAGCATCAGTGTGAATCTATTACTCTCGATTTCTTAACTAATCAGATTATCTATTTAAAATCTATAGGTAAAAAATAATATGTCATCAGTCTTTAAAGCGATTACGGTAGCTTCTATTTTAGCTTTCTTATTCATTATGTTTATCCACAATCAATACGTTGTATATGGGTACGGACTTGTTGGATTAGCTGCAGTATCGGTATTCATATTCAGCTTACTTGATCAGAAACTAGCGCATCAGCGTCAGTTAGAGCAACAACAAGCATTTTTTGCTTATAAAAGTGAATTCCAATCAACGACGAAAAATATGCGAACAGAAATTTGTATGGCTGTAAAAGACAAAACTGAGCAAGATAAAAGAATTCATCAGCAACTGATTAGTGTAGTTAAGCAGCTAGAGAACCATACTATGCTTGTATCAGAAATAATTGACGACAAACTTTCTGATCTAATATTAAAAATCAATATATTAAATAGCCAACAATCGGCGGATTCCATTGAACTGCAAAACCAGCTAGCAAAAAAATTCACACAAACTGCAGAGCAGCTTAGTAAACAATTGATACAGGAAAATAAACTAGGACGACAGTCACTTGATCACCATCTCGAGCAGATCACCAAAAAACTTTCGCCAATCTTTGAGTTGACTAGCCAAATTGAAGCGCAAACCAAAGAAAATGGTGAGTTCATGCGTGAACAAGGAAATATAATTGAACAAGGTAACAAGCAACTTCAGTCGATACTTTTAGAGCATAGCAGACAGTTTACAAAAGAGGTTTCTGAGCAGTTTTCTGAACTTAATGAAGAGTTTGAAGATAGAGTGAATGACATGGCTGACAACAATAGTCGCTTGTTAGGTGATGTTCGACAGGTAGTTAAAACTGCTCAGAAAGGACAAACTCGTACTTTGGAAGAACTGATGGCTGAAATCCAAATTATGATCCAAAGTCAAAAGGTTACTCAGGCAGCCACTGCACAAACGTTACAGGAACTGATTGAGTTCAAAGAAGAGTTAACTCAGTTAAATCAAAAAGATTTGCAGTATCTAGAGGCAATGTTGAATGGATAACTCTGCAGCCCTGTTATTGAAATGCTGTGAACAGATAGAACAACAGTTAGTAATGTTTGGCACTGATAGCTATTTGATATTGCAGTCCGAAAACAGAGAGATTATTAAGAAATTTGAGGTGTTTGATAGTTTACTTAACCGTGCTCGAGAGTATATTTTTCTAGGCTTGTTTGTACAGGCAAGGCGTTTGATTTCTATCATGCAACGATTGTGTGAACTGATTCAATCAGAAATCAAATCTTTAGCTAGTTGAGAATTTAAGTTGGGATTGAATTGACAAGAGATAAAAGAGTTGTCTTAGAATACTGAAACCGAAAGGCCAGAGAAGTTATAGGTGACACTAAAGATGTAGCAAAAATTCGAACTTTGTTTTTGGTAAGTAATTTTCTTACCTTGGGATGTTTCATGTTTAATGATTTTCACGAAAATATCAACTTATGGTTGTTTTAGGCGATATCAACATATGGTTGCTTTTTAAGTAAGCTATTGAACTAAAAGAAATCGTAAATATCACTTTATGGTTGTTTCTACAAATAGTTTGAAAATCAAGAGCCGCTTTTGCGGCTCTTTTTTTGGGACTTGCAAACACATTATTGCCCCAAAGTGAGCTAGATAGGGATTAACTCAGTTTCAAACCCTGCAACATGCCTTACTTTTCCTTATGCCTAGAGTTCCAACAATGTAACTAAATTTTCTAATCCACAGCAGACTGACCTTCAATCACACTTACGCTCGAATATGTTGTTCAACCATTTCTAAACTATTGAATAATGGAGAACTAAAGGGAAGTTTTTGATTGATAACGTACCTAGAATCGGAAGCTATGTGTGCTTGCGCGGCATTTTATCAGAAACTAGATTTAAACTGATTTTTATTTATATTTTTCAGTTAGTTAGGTAGTATGTTTGAGGTATACTGAATGCATCAATTCGTGCTGGAACGATATTAAAATGTTAACTTACAGGAGTTCGAGTGTTTGATGAATTGAAGAAGCTTTTTAATGGGAGAGTTGTAGAGGTATGCAGTTTAGTAATTGCTGTTTGCGCTCTATTTTTAACTGTACATCAAGCACGTACAACATCGTATCATAATAAATTATCTCTAATTCCTATGTTGCAATTTTCAATCACACATTCTGATGGAGAGTACATAGAAATAGCGTTAGAAAATATAGGTACTGGGCCTGCTATCATCGATACTTTTGAGTTGGCGGCTAAAGAAGTTAAAAGTTTAAGGGAGACTCTCAATGAATTCGCAAAACTTAATGACATCGATATTAGCAATGTTAAGGCATTAATTACTAAAATTGAAGATCGTACATTTCTACGTGCAGGGCAGAGTATATCCCTTCTGAAAGTCCAAGAACCCGAAGTAGTTTCCGATGAATATAAAGCTCTAGCCTACTACACTTCAATCTTGCCTTTAACTGTATGCTACCGATCACTCTATCAGGATGAGTTCCATGTGATGACAGATTCAAGCTACTTGATTGCAGAGTCATGTGTCAATGAAAATGCCTTTAGTTTTTTTGGTAAATGGGTAAAGGTTAAAATGCCATTCGGAAATCAAGTGGTACAATCTGAAGTGTTTGGAAAGTAAGCTAACAAAGACTTTAAACGGAACAAAAACAGTTAGCTATTGTTCGTTCCTCGTAAAATTATAGCCAACAATTTAAGTATCTCTATCCTATGAAGAGCTACTTGTTTTGGATGTAGTGGACTAAATAGCTTGATTACATATTCGTAGTTACACTGCATGTTGGAAGTCGGAAATTAAAATTGAAGTGGGGCATAGCTACAACTTCTAGCATGTTCTGAGCTGACCAATTCGAGCCTAAATAACCCCAGAGATTAACAACCTAAACGTTCCAATATGTCATTAATATCATCTAAACCACCTGGCAGAGTATATGGAACAATTGATCTCAACTCTGATACTGCCAGCTTTTTAGTGCAGTAATTAGTATCTCGATTACATAGTGGTCAAATTTGTACATCCTCCACAATCTACAGTATTAGGTATTGCTCACACAATAGGCTAAATTTGTAAGGTACGATGGTATTAATTGTGGATCGTTAAATAAAAGAAGCATAAGGAATATGAAAAACTCTAAGCGTTTTACATGGATAGTTACATTGTTTATAGCGTCATTCCAAAGTTTGTCGAATGATGAAAGGTATGAGGTTATATCTGTACATGAAGAGTTCTCAGAAAACGTCAATGTCGCTGGTGGACTACTCATAGGCTATGAAGTTACTGGCGAGCTTTCTGCTCCTGCGATAAATGAACTGTATGTCTCTAGGCCACCAAATGTAAATAAACTCAATGTTGACATTTCTACGATAGATGGAATTTATTCAGCAACAGTGTCTTTAAAATTTCAAAATGGTGAGCCGTTTTGGAACCAAATAACCTTCCCCTCAAAGTATCGAGAAAAGCTATCTAAGTACGCTGTAGAACAACTTACAGCCTTTGCATATATTGAACAGCAAGATAAACGAGGTAGGAAATTCTTGCATGTATTTCCTATATCCTGGGGAATGCCAATTAATAGTTCAACTAAAACTGGCTATTTTTATATAAATAGTGCAAGTAATATCCCTATGTATAAACCGATTGTTGAAGGTGGGACAAATAGTTATTGTGTTGATGTTGATTCTGAAATAAAGATTTCATATAACTTCAAATGTAAGTTAGGCGAAATTATCCCGTCGGGGAACAGCAATGTTGTTTTTAAAAGCTCTAGAAACAAAAAATACCTAATTTGGGTTCCAGAGTGAGAGTTTTATGGTTGTATATTAAAAATTACTTGGAGCTAAAGAGAGTTCCAGAAAATGTACGTGTTTGGGTTATTACTTTCCTAGCTCTGGTTTTTTCTTTTGCTGTATTATTATTAATTTTACTGTTTAGTAAGTTGGGGGAAAATACATCTTATACATTAAAGGTAAACTCTGAGTTTTTCCAATATACTCCAAATGATAAAAACTCATCAGATATTTTACTGAAAAATTTTTCAGTCGGTGAGTGTGGTGATGTCCAATTTATTAAAGAGCAAGCACGAACACTAGAAGGAGTCCTCAATTTAAATCAAGGTGCACAAGTATCGATAACTAGATTTAGTGATAGAAATCTAATTATTGAAATACTTGGGAAAGATGCGAAATATAGTTCAGGTGCCTTGTCTGTTGACTTTAACAAAGAATTTTTACCTATTTGTACTGCCATCGTAGTTGAGCTTGATACAAACAACCCTATTTTTTCTGCCAATCTGATTGGTGATGTTCAAATAGGAAAAAACATATCTGATGCTAGTGATTATTACTTTCCTACGTTAAAGGAAGGATATGTGGAAATATCAGACTACTCGCTAATCACTGAGTCGAATTATTACTTTTCCCCGAGAGTTTTTAATAATGGAGACTATGTTTACTTTAAGAAAGAAAAAAATAACCCTGTAAAAGGATATATAAGGGCTGAGTATAATGATAAAGGCTTGAATGGTGTGTTTTTCTCTAATGGAGGAAAGGTTTTTATTCAGAAGTACAGATCTTTACCTCAAAAAGTTGATGTAAGTTTTATAAATAGAATTACTGAGGATAATGAAGCGACATTAGCTTTCACTGTACTTTTTGTTTTTATACAACTTGTAGCTTTTATAATATCCTTCTTACTGCGGATTAAAATAATTAACATTGCTAGAGAAGACTTAAATGACTAATATTAAAAAATTCTTTATTCTTTGGCTGGTGTTATCGGTTTCTGTTATTTCATTTTATACAAATGCTACGGATGTGTTTGTTGAAACGGATTTTTCCTCAGGAAAGGGTTTATTAAGACAGGTAGGAGATACATGTCTGGTGTATACGCCAAAGCATGTTGTTGACGATTCTGACGGTATTTACGTTAGCTCAAGGCTTCAAAGGGATGCTATTGCAGCTATTTTAACAAATTACCCTCAAGACTTGGCTATTTTACAGTTAGCGCCAAATTCTACATCAATATGTAGTGAAAGCTCATGGAAAGATGAAGGTGGAAGAGTTCGAACTGTACTAGATAGCGTAAAAAACGCCACATTAAGCTTTAGGAAAAAGAATGGGGCACTAACAGAATTTCCTTTGAGAATAACTAGTAAAGATTTACATACCTACTTTTATGTAGAGTTAGAAAACAATAATCAAGAAATATCTCAAGGCATGAGTGGAAGCATTGTATATGTTGGTAGCTATCCCATGGGAATGCTAATTTCGGTTAAAGATGGTACTGGTAGAGTATTAAGAATGGACACGATTGCAGCTTTATCTCGCTCAGTAGTCGAATTCTTCGCATTCGAAACAGAGTTGCTTAGTCAAAAATCATCTGACTTGACCGCATTTTCTTCTTCACCCGCAAAGCTTATTCGAACTAATAAAAAGCAGGATTCTGTAAACTCAAAAGTTATAGAAGGACGAATCTCAGAGGAGGAAGGGGATGAGTTAAAAGAGTTTTCAATAATTTCACTTGGTCATACGGCATACCGACTAGTTAGTAAGAAACAAAATGATGATGTGAGGATTCGATATAATTTTATATCTCCAAGTGGTAAAATTTTGTTTTCTGAGGATTTTAATACAGGTGAAAAAGATTATACTTTCGGTTTTGGCACATATGATGAGGGTGAATACCGTTTAGTTGTTCGCGGGATTAATGATGGAATTGGAACATATAGCTTTGTACTGGAAGAAGTTGCAACCCCAGAGCAACTGACTGGTGAGTCCAATGTTTTGGGGAATCAAGATATAGCTCAAGGGTATATTAGCCAAGGAACAAGTGCCATCTATAAGATTCACTCTAATGGGCACACTGCATATCGATTGACTTCCCAGAAACAAAGTGATGATGTCCGTATTCGATATCAGTTTATTTCTCCTAGTGACAAGGTACTTTTTTCTGATGATTTTAATACTGGGAAAAAAGAGTACACGTTTGGATTCGGAACTTACGATGAAGGTGAGTATTTGCTAGTTGTCCATGGGATAAATGATGAAGTTGGGACATATAATTTTGTTTTGGAAGAAGTTGCAACCCCAGAGCAACTGACTGGTGAGTCCAATGTTTTGGGGAATCAAGATATAGCGCAAGGGTATATTAGCCAAGGAACAAGTGCCATCTATAAGATTCACTCTAATGGGCACACTGCATATCGATTGACTTCCCAGAAACAAAGTGATGATGTCCGTATTCGATATCAGTTTATTTCTCCTAGTGACAAGGTACTTTTTTCTGATGATTTTAATACTGGGAAAAAAGAGTACACGTTTGGATTCGGAACTTACGATGAAGGTGAGTATTTGCTAGTTGTCCATGGGATAAATGATGAAGTTGGGACATATAATTTTGTTTTGGAAGAAGTTGCAACCCCAGAGCAACTGACTGGTGAGTCCAATGTTTTGGGGAATCAAGATATAGCTCAAGGGTATATTAGCCAAGGTACAAGTGCCATCTATAAGATTCGCTCTAATGGGCACACTGCATATCGATTGACTTCCCAGAAACAAAGTGATGATGTCCGTATTCGATATCAGTTTATTTCTCCTAGTGACAAGGTACTTTTTTCTGATGATTTTAATACTGGAAAAAAAGAGTACACGCTTGGATTTGGAACTTACGATGAAGGTGAGTATTTGCTAGTTGTCCATGGGATAAATGATGAAGTTGGGACATATAATTTTGTTTTGGAAGAAGTTGCAACCCCAGAGCAACTGACTGGTGAGTCCAATGTTTTGGGGAATCAGGATATAGCTCAAGGGTATATTAGCCAAGGTACAAGTGCCATCTATAAGATTCGCTCTAATGGGCACACTGCATATCGATTGACTTCCCAGAAACAAAGTGATGATGTCCGTATTCGATATCAGTTTATTTCTCCTAGTGACAAGGTACTTTTTTCTGATGATTTTAATACTGGAAAAAAAGAGTACACGTTTGGATTCGGAACTTACGATGAAGGTGAGTATTTGTTAGTTGTCCATGGGATAAATGATGAAGTTGGAACATATAACTTTTTACTAGAGGAAGTTGCTACACCTGAAAAGCTTACAGGTGAATCTAATATTCTGGGTATGCATGACAAGGCACAAGGATTTATTAGCCAAGGTACAAGTGCAATTTACAAGCTTCAGTCTAATATCACAGAACCTTACAAATTGATCAGTATGAAGCAGAAGGATGATGTTCGAGTTAGGATTCAACTGATATCTTCGAATGATAAGATCTTATTTTCAGATGATTTCAATACAGGCAAAAAGACATATAAATTTGATATAGATAAACGTGAGGCAAATGCAAAGCTTTTAGTCATTCATGGATTAAATGGTGGGGTGGGAAGTTTCCACATGACATTAGAGTAGTTTACGGCACAGACTGTAACGCAATACTGCGTTTGTAGTAGGTGGGTGAATTTTGCCCAAATATATATAATCTGACACCTAAAATTCACAAAGTACGAAAAATGGGTGTCTGAGTGCATTTTTTGACTCAAATGAATTCGCTAGTTTTTGCTCTGTAAATCGCACTGAAATCGTTACAAACCATAGAATCACATAGCCTTGATTAACCGCCTAGAATCTTCGCTAAGAGCGTTTGACTTGCTATAAGGGCTGTTTCTGAGCGCAAATTCATGGGTTTTACATAGTAGGAATAATGAACACCACATTTTGATATTTTTAACCTCATTTTCAAGCGATATTTCTGCGAACCTAAACTCAACTGGCTTTCGCCATGGAGAACCTTCGGTTCTTCGTTACGGAGTCACGTATTTGAAAATAAATGATAGAATCCACGATCTTAAAAATCTTAATGGAGTAAAAAGTGATTGAGAATTTTATAGCTGTTATAAAACGGAGATTATCGAAGAAGGAAGCACTAATAATTATGCTTTCTATTTTATCTTGTTATTGGCTTGGGAAGAACACAGGTTCTGAATTGGATTTATTCGGACTACCAAGTGAAGAATTGTTTTTTATCTGCTTTCTATTATGTTATTGCCTTTTTCATTTGATCATAAATTGGTTATGTGAGCTAAAAGTGAGTTCAATGTGCAAAGCATTGAAATCAAAACGAGAAATCGAAGCTGCGATTCCTCATTTAGATAATGTAGATCTCTCGTTATTAAAAAAAATGCTAACTGAAACCGTGTCTTTAAAAAGGAAAAAAAACCTGCTGACTACCTCGAAAAAGTAGGTTTCATTAGAGAAATAGGGCATAAAAACGCCTCTGAAAGCGTATACGAATTGTATCCCGCAGCTCGAAAACTCCTGATAAATCATCTAGAAGAAGAGCGTGAAAAGACATTGACTAGCTTTTCTCGTGATCTAAAAGACGAAGGCAAAGAATTCTTACGGATATTCTTCGACGAAGTAATCCCTTTTGGAGTGCCAGATAAAGAAGATTGGATGCCATATAACGTATTTCACATGGGAGAACGCATGGTAAGTCTAGGGCTTGTTAAAGAAGAAGGCTATACGTTTACCTTACCCGAAGATACGAAGCAAAGACTGATTGAAGATAAACACTTTGAAGAGTGCTATAGAAACTTTGCGGAACTGGATGCTAGTAACATTGAAGCTTCTTTCTCAAATTCAGCGGTTGTTGTAAAAACCACTGTATCGACTTTGCCTTGACCGATTTACCGTAACTACACTTAATACGAACCTAAGCATAAATCAATCTTTTTGCTAGTACGATTTTACTCATCGTACTAGCTCTTCACAACTAGCTTTACCATACCTTTAGTTATCCATGAATTGCTAATTTAGGGAAGTCACTAGCAAACTTTTGTCCAGAAATGTGTTTGAGAGAAGTGGATAGTTACGAATGTTGAACCTTGGTATCAATCCACACAAAATATCAACTTGTGACTTTTCAACATAAAGAGCCGCTTTTTAGCGGCTCTTTATGTTTGAGTTTTAGCTATCACTCAGAAGAGTGTTAACTATCAATTTTTCTACTTCGCATAATTCGAAGGAAACAGTGCTCGTTTCGCTTCTTCATCACGTTCGGTTTTAAACTCAATGCCTTTACCAATCTCGCGAGCGCGCAGTGCGGCAGGGCGACTGTTGATTGCATCAAACCAGCGCTTTAAGTTCGGGTAAGGTTCTAGGCCTTCTTCACCAAGCACGAAAGGTGCTTTATCAATCCAACCCCATGCCGCGACATCGACAATGGTGTACTCATTTCCGACGAAAAACTCACGACCTTCCATATGCTTTTCTAACACTTCGTAGTGACGTTGTGCTTCACGTAGATAACGGTTCACGGCGTAGTCTAGGCCTGCAGGGGCAGCATGACGGAAGTGTACCGATTGGCCAGAGTATGGACCAAGACCGCTCGCGATGAACATCATCCAAGATAGAAGTTCTGCTCTGTCTTCTGGTTGCCCCGCTAGCTTGCCAGTTTTCTCTGATAGGTAAAGAAGGATAGCGTTAGAGTCGAATACACGTTGTCCGTCATCTTCAATCGCTGGCGTTTTGCCATTTGGATTTATTAAGCGATATTCCGGTGTGTGTTGCTCGCCTTTTAAGGTATCAACTGGAACGAGTTCAAAATCTAGGCCTGTCTCTTCTAGAAACAGAGCGATCTTCATTGGGTTGGGTGTTTGGTGAAAATAGAACTTAAGCATGGGGTAACTCCTTGTATTGGACGTCCATTAAAACATCACTTGAACGATCGTTCAATAATTGATTTTAAATTATGTGAAAAATGGCCTGTTTTTTTAAACGAGCGGTGTTTGAATTTCAGTTGATGGGCAGAAGCTAGCGTGAACCTATTGGCGGTTGAGAATCTTAAATATCTGAAAGTATGTGTTTGAATGTGAGCTTTCATGTTGTGTCAACGCCAGTTTAAAATTGACCCACTTATCGACGTTATCGCCGAAGTAAAACTGACCCACCCACGTAATTAACTTCTACTTTCAGATAGATTCTCTAGAACCGTTGGTATGGTTCCAGCCGCCTTCTTTCCTCGTAATCGATAGCTTTCTCCATTGATTTGTACGATGTGCGAGTGATGAAGAAGTCTATCCAGTAACGCCGCCGTCAGTGTCGTATCGTCGGCGAACGCATTTGACCATTGAGAGAACGGCAAGTTACTGGTCACGATAATGCTGCCTTGCTCGTATCTTTTAGCGATGACGTTGAAGAACAAGTTCGCCTCTTCTCTGCCGAACGGTAGATATCCGATTTCATCGACGATAAGAAGCTTTGGAGCGAGCACGCTTCGTCTCAGGTAGCTTTCAAGCTTGCCTTGAGTTTTTGCTGTAGACAGTTGAAGCATTAAGTCTGCTGCTGTGATGAAGCGTGTCTTTAGACCCTTTTGAACCGCTATTTGACCAAGGCTCACAGCAAGGTGGCTTTTACCAACGCCACTTGGGCCAAGTAATATCACGTTTTCCTTTCGCTCAATAAAGGCTAACCCTGTTAGCTCCTTAAGCTGTTTTCTTGGAGCGCCTGTTGCGAACTTGAAGTCATAGTCATCGAATGTTTTCTCCATAGGGAAGCTGGCGAATTTGGTCAGCGTGGCTCTTGTGCGTTCAGCTCTCGCATCAAGCTCTGCGTTGAGAAGTGACTCTAAGTAATCGGCTAGGCTGAACTCACGACTATTAGCGACTTCTGCCAGTCTTGGCCAGTCCTGACCTATAGCTTGTAACTTCAGCGCTGCACAGGCCGCTTCGATGCGATTCATTTGAAGGTTCATACTCGTACCTCCAACAGCGCGTCATAGGTTGAGAGTGGGTGTTGGAAGCTCTCAACTGGCATTACATTATCACCCATTGTTAGCGGTACCATTAGGCGTGTCGGTGACGTGAGGGGTTGAAGTGTAAAGCGCTCTTCATCTAAGAGAACTTGAGGCTTTGTACCCGTCGTACCGTGGATCCGTTGGTGAGCGACGGTTTCTAACCACGCGCCGATATGCCCATTAAGAACATCGACGGTGACTTTAAGTCCGTGTTGTTTGAGTGTCGCTGCAAGCGGAGTAACGAAGCTACTTTTCAAGTAAGAGTTAAATCGCTCCACTTTCCCTTTGGTCTTTGCGCGATAAGGGCGGCAAGCTCTTGGTTTGAAGTTGTACTTCTTAGCGGCAGTGAGCAACATAGGATTCCATCGGTGTTCACCTTCACCGTAAGCATCTCGTTCTATCATGATGGCTTTTGCATTATCGAAGAGAACTTCTTTGGGTACGCCACCGAAGTATTCAAACGCTTCTTCAAGACCTTCAACCCAGTCTTCTTGTCGCTCTCGCTCGCAAAAGCGAACGAAGGTCGCTCTGCTATAACCAAGCGTTGCAACGAAGGCTTTAACACGTACGCCGTAATGCGTGATGGTAGTGAAGTCGACCTGCATCTGCTCACCAGGCTTTGTCTCGAATCGAACCACGGGGTCGACTGGCGTGCTAGGTTTGTATTGCTTGATGTGCTCCTTGAGCATCGTTATACCGCCCTCATAGCCAAGCGCTTTTAATTCACGTAGTAGGACTGTTGCTGGTATCCAATACGGTTTTGCTGCGTCAATGCGAGTACGCAAGTAGTCATGGTATGGCTGAAGTTTAGTTGGTCGCGATTGACGCTCGGGGTACACGAGGGCTTTGCTTCTATCACGGAGATAGTTACGAACGGTATTCCTTGAGATACCCAAATCCTTGGCGATACGGCGGATGCTGCACCCTTGCTGATGTAAAACATGTATTTCCACTAGTTGCTCCTGATTGATCATAATCCGCCGCTTTGTCCATTTACGAACGGATAGTTTGCCTCAAGTGGGTCAATTTTAAATCGGCGTTAGTGGGTCATTTTTACATCGGCGCTGACAGTTGGTCGTCAGTCTAAATGTAATTGTCGATTATGGTGGGGGAGGCGTGTGAATTTGAAGCTAGATATTCGAAAATAGTCAGTAACATCATTGTTATACAACAACTCGTTAGATTGGCGAGCGTGTTTAGGCACATAAAATCGTGATCTGCAGCCACATCTTATGCAACCAAGGAATATTAACGCTGTAGATTCTGGTGTGCTTCACGGTTTTTTAATACTAGGGGCTTACATTGGGGAGCAAATCTGATGTGAACACTTAACGACACAGGATCTTTCCATGAAAAAGAACATTATCGCCCTCGCTCTTGGTGGCATGCTGGCTTTTGGCGCAATTCCTTATTCTTTTGCTGCTAACGATGGCGCAGTACAAGCTTCTGCGGATTACGCGCAGTTGGTGACTAAGCGACAAGTTGTCGACCAACTACTTCTTGATGCGTTGCAAGCGTTCAAGTCTCCAGCAAGAATTTCTCACGCTGGCTTCACGGCTAAAATGCCAAGCAACATGGAAATTGTGACGAATCGATTGTTAGAAGCTTACCAGTTAGAACCTTACCGCACTGACTTGCTGATTTCGGCAGCGAACGCTCAGATCTATAACAAGAATGCAGAGCGCGCTATTGAGTTGTTTGAGCAAGCGTTGACGGTTGCGCCAGACGATGTCGATCTTCATTCTTACCTTGCGGTTTGGCAAAGATTCGATGGTAATGATAGTGAATCCAACAAGCATATGCAGAAGCTTGAGAGCCTGAACAAAGGCAAAGCCGAAGACATCAAACGTATCTTTGCTACGGTCGATCGCGTATTAGAAACACCGTTGAAAGAATCAGCAGATAAAGGGCTACTGAGCGATCACGGCGCGATAGTTACTTTGGGTTACGCGCTGAACCCAGATGGTTCAATGCATGAGATCTTGATTGAACGTCTTGAAACCACATTGGCAATGTCTAAAGCCAACCCGGATGCGATGATTGTGCTAACGGGTGGCGTGCCTAAGAACCACAAGACAGAAGGCAAGTTGATGGCGAATTGGCTTATTTCAAAAGGGGTGAGTAAAGATCGTATCATTGAAGAGAACTATGCGACTAGCACGGTAGGGAATGCTTTGTTCAGTAGCTATGCGCTTGCTCGTCATAATATTAAGCATGCGACCATTATTAGCTCGGCAAGCCATGTTCGTCGTGGTCAAACTTTGTTTGAAATTGCGAGCTGGCAAACTGGCCCTCAAGGAATTACATTTGATACGGTTGCTTACCCAGACAAGCCATTAGAAAGTCTTAAAAATGCAAGCAGTGGCGAACTGTTAGGTATTTATCGTGATGCTCTAAGAACCTATGGCATGTGGAGTTACCGCTCTTATCCGCTAGAGTCGCGTTAAGCCTAAAATCTAAGCAATAACTTGGGTTAAGCAAAGCACAACTTGCTGGTACTATCGAGAGGCGCTAGGTGGTAAACTGGCGCTCTATTAATTTTAGTGTTTCAAAGGTAAAGTGATGAACCCGATTTTAGCAATGTTGAAAGAGAACAATATTAGCGATGAGCAAATCAGCGAGATATTCAAGACGCTGACAGAGAACCCTCTTGCAGCAATGGCGACAATCAGCCAACTTGGCTTACCACAAGATAAACTTCAAATGCTGATGGGTCAGGTAATGCAAAACCCTGCGCTAATCAAAGAAGCCGTTGAAGAGCTTGGCCTAGATTTCTCTAAGGTTGAAGCGGCTAAAGAACAACTTCAAAAATAAGTCAATTTGAATGAGCTAAGATCGAATTAGCTTAATCAAAATTCAATGAAAAGGTCGTTTAAGTTCAGCAACAGGCTGTCTTAACGGCCTTTTTTGATCTTGGTGGCGATTATTCACTTTGATCAAGTTGCTTTCAATCCCTGCTTCCCATTTTCTACTCAACGACTATTTCAACACAATTGACAGCACTTTTGCCAAACATGCGTTGCTACTGACAATTTACTTACTAGACTTAATTAACCTATGTGCGACTTGATATGTGCACCTTGATGAACAGTGTTTTTTGGATGAGGAATGCCCTGAATAGTAGGGATATAAACATCAAACAATAGCGCTGTTTATTTATGGGTCACAACAAGAAAAAGAATAAGAGGGCACTCAAATAAGCCCTTTATTGAGCAGTGATTTTATAGGAAATGAGTTATGAAATATTTAAAGGAAACGGCTTTAGCTAGCCTTGTGTTGGCCGGGCTTGTTGGTTGTGGCGGAGACTCAGGATCATCAAGCAGTACGACACCCATTACCTTGAGTGTGAGTGATGCGCCCGTCGATGATGTTAAAGATGTGACGGTGACATTCAGCAAGGTAGCTTTACTTCCGACTCAGGGAGGTACAACGCTAGTGTATGACGTGTATAAAACGGACGAAAACGGTGATTACGTTGATGAAAATGGCGACCCGTTGACAGACGGTGAAGATCCTATTCCATTAAGTGTCAATTTATTGGATTACCAAGGAAGCGATGCACTTCCTTTGATTGAAAACGAGGTAGTTCCAGTAGGTAGCTATAAACTATGTGTGTTTGCGAATGATGGCGATCACCCGACACATCCATCTTATGTTGTAGAAAACGATGACTCGATTCGTGAGTTAACGGTGAAAGGTAATGGCGCGTGCCCGCAAGGTGTTGGTAAAGAAGATAACGCTGGCGTGCTTTACTTTAATGATTCATTTAATGTGAACCAACAGAGTAACGATTTTGTTGTCGAGTTCGATCTTCGACGTGGCCTAAAGAACAGTTCGACTTTCCCTGATTACACTATTCAAAGAACGTCTGTAAGCCTTATCAATACGGTTGAGACAGGAAACATTGAAGGTACTGTAGCGACAACAACTTTTGGAGCTTGTAACCCTACAAATGACAATACCTTCGTCCAATCGGTTTATTTGTATGAAGGTGACATCGCTAAAGCTAACATGGCTCCGATTGGCGGCAGTGATGAAGTGAAACCGATCACTTCAGCGTCAGTAGCAATGAATGAAGCACAGACTAACTATGAGTTCTCTCTGGGCTTCATTGATCCAGGTACTTACTCATTGGGTTATACCTGTACTGCGCATTACGACAGTGATGAAGACAATGCTGATCCGGTTGCTGATGGTTTTGAAATCTATGATGTTCAAAATAGTGTTCAGGTAGTGGTTGGTCAGGATAACCAAGTATCGTTTTAAATCTTTGACGTGATTTAGCATTCGAATAAATACGGCCTCTTATTTGGAGGCCGTTTTTGATCATGTCACCTAGTTAGCATGAATTTGATGATCATTGAGTGTGACTCTAGGGAAGTGATAATGTAACGTTGTATCTCTTACTTTAACCTAGCGAAATGTACTCCGGCGTTGCTCATGAAATCTAGCTTAAGCATTCGATCTTACACCAAGCAATTTAATACCCATGCTCATGATGACCATCATCAACTGGTATTGCCGATCCAAGGCAGTATTAATATCGAAATGGTGGGGTATGTCGGTAAAGTGGCGGTGGGCGAATGTGTGGTGATTCCAGTAACCACCGCGCATGCGTTTAAGGCGGATGAAGCAGCGCGGTTTATTGTCGCGGATATGGCGGAGTTGCCGCAGCATTTGTTAGAGCATGAGCTTTCGGTTTTCACGATAACGCCACCTTTGATGAGCTTCTTGTTGTTTGTAGAGAAGCAGTTGGAATATCAGGTCGATAGCGGTATTGAGTCATCAATTTTGGATGTGTTTTCACTGCTGTTAGAGCAACAACAAGTGAGCAAGAGCATCGACCCAAGAATCCGCGCCGTACAAAGGCTGATAGCGGATAACTACACGCAACCGTTATCCATATCACAACTTGCAGAAACGGCCTGTTTGAGTCCCACTCAATTTAAAAAACGCTTCAAAGAATGCCTGGGTATCAGTGCGCTTAAATACATCACTCGATATCGTATGGAGAAAGCTCAAGCCTTGTTAACCCACACAGATTTACCTGTTCAATTGATCGCTGAAAATGTGGGATATAGTGATGTTTCTGCTTTCAGTCGCCGCTTCTCTCAGCACTTTGGAATGTCTCCAAGGGCGTTTCTAGGCTCAATGAAAGACAGTCTTTAGAAACAACAATAGCGTCCTTTCGGCAAACTAACTTTTATCAATCTTCATTATTATCTATTTCAGAACTGAAAATTGGGTAATAGAAATGAATCTTGCCATCAATCGCGTTAACGAATTCCAAACGGGCACTTTAGCCATCTTGTTTGCTTCCATTTTATGGGGCACGACAGGCACCGCCGCAAGTTTTGCGCCTGATCTAAGCCCATTAGCGATTGGTGCTTTCTCTATGGGTGTCGGCGGCCTAATGCAAGCGGGCCTAGCGTATCGAAAAATCCTATTAGCCCTTGATAAACTTTTGCAGAATAAGAAGCTGTTGGCAGTGAGCGCTTTGGCTTTAGCGATCTATCCTTTAGCTTTCTATTCTTCAATGAAATTATCTGGCGTGGCGATTGGTACAGTGGTTTCGATTGCTACCGCACCTTTCTTTTCTGCTCTGTTAGAGTGTCTTATTAGCAAAAAGTATAATATCAACAAACGTTGGCTCACTAGCTTTGCGATTGGTGTGGTGGGTATTGGGTTGTTGGTGTTTTCAGAATCTTCATCGACGAATGAATCCGGTGATGATCTCAAGCTGTTCGGTATTGCTTTAGGTTTGCTCGCTGGGTTGTGTTACGCCATTTATTCTTGGGCGACCAAAGCACTGATCGACAAAGGGATTAAGTCACAAGCGGCGATGGGCAGTATTTTTGGCCTGGGTGCGATGCTGTTGCTGCCAACGCTCTGGTTTACGGGGGAGAACCTGTTTTCCTCGCAGATTAACGTATTAGTCATCAGTTATCTGACGTTAATCCCACAATGCTTGGGCTATATCGCGTTCAGTTTTGGTTTACGCCACGTGACCGCGAGTAGCGCCAATCTGCTGACTCTGTTTGAACCAGTAGTTGCAGCGGTGCTTGCCGTCTGTGTTGTCGGTGAGCTGATTCCTTTTACAGGCTGGTTAGGTATGTCTCTGATTGTGTTGTGCTTGTTTATACAGTCGAAGCCATCTAAAGGAACGTTATAAGTATTTGTTTTGTTTTGCCTAATTGAAATTTTTTCATGTGTAATTCTTATAATTGAATAAAATCAGTATCTCAGTTGTGAGAGTGCTGTTACTATCGCTATCAATAGTCGGGGGGCATATACCTTATTTGGTGTTTGCTGAGATCGTTAATCGAGACCCGTTGAACCTGATTCAGTTAACACTGGCGTAGGGAACTATAAGCACTTGATCTGCGTCTGCACCCATGAAAACTTTCATGTGTTTATTGCGACTTCTCCTTCGATCGGTGTTCGTTCTCCTACGTCTTGTAAGATAGTAGGAGCGACAATGACACACAGTTCTAATTCAAAAGATTTAACGCTAAAAGCCTCAGTTTCACAGCACTCTGCTGATGGTTCGATTCGAACAAACACTCCGATTGTATTGACGATCGCAGGCTCAGACAGCGGCGGCGGTGCAGGGATCCAAGCTGATATTAAAGCCATGTCTGCAACGGGCAGCTTCGCTTGTTCGGTAATTACCGCAATTACCTCTCAGAATACCCAAGGCGTTTCCGCCATTTTGCCTATTCCACTCGACCATGTTGCTAGCCAGTTAGATGCGGTTTTTACTGATCTCAATATCGTGGCAGTAAAAGTCGGCATGTTGGCCGATTCGCAAATCATCAAAGTCGTCGCTGATAAAATTAAGCAGTACCAACCTAAACACTTAGTGATTGACCCTGTAATGGTCGCAACCAGTGGTGATCTTCTTTTAGAAAACTCAGCCATTACTACACTGAAACAAGAGCTGATTCCGCTGGCAGACATCATTACGCCTAATTTGCCTGAAGGCGCGGCGTTAACAGGCAAGCCGGTACCTGAAAGCGAAGCTGAAATGCAGGGCATGATTGAAGATTTACGCGCACTAGGTGCTAAAGCGGTTCTCTTGAAAGGCGGCCACCTGGAGAAAGATGAAAACAGTAACGACTTACTGATTCTGCCAACCACATCTGCTCTGATTAGCGCGAAGCGTTTTCCTACCAAAAACACTCATGGAACGGGCTGCACGCTCTCTTCTGCTATTGCTTCTTTCTTGGCTCAAGGCAACAAACTTCCAGAGGCTGTCGACCTAGGTAAACAATACATTTCACGAGCAATTGCTCACGCCGACGAACTTCAAGTTGGTCAAGGTCACGGCCCTGTAAATCACTTCTTCGTTGGGCACGGTAATGTCCGTTAATACGATTGGCGTTCAACTCAGTAATGCGACTCTGCGTTACCGAGATAGCGAGCACGCGACCTTATCTGGACTGTCATTGAGCTTAAAAGCAGGCAAGTGGACAGTGTTACTTGGTCGCAGTGGCTGCGGAAAAACCACGGTATTGCGTTATCTGGCAGGCTTGTTGGACGACAAGGTGGAATGGCAGGGCACATTGGCAACGTCTGATGAATTGCCTCTCACCGATCGCATCGCTTACATGGCGCAGCAAGATTTGTTACTGCCATGGCTATCGGTTATCGACAACGTGTGTTTGAGCCATCGCTTTCAAAATTCCGCAGATAAGCATAAAAATATCGAGCATAAAAATCAGGCGTTAGAGCTACTGATTTCTGTTGGTCTGGCTGATTACGCGGATGCTATGCCGGATCAATTGTCTGGTGGTATGCGTCAGCGTGTTGCTTTGGCTCGAACCTTAATGCAAGACAAGCCAGTCGCGCTGATGGATGAGCCTTTCTCTGCGCTGGATGCGGTAACGAGACACAAGCTGCAAAGTTTAGCGTGTGAACTGTTAAGGGGTAAAACCGTTGTGTTGATCACTCATGATCCACAAGAAGCGGTGCGTCTGGCGGATAACTTGTATGTGTTGCAAGGCACGCCTGCGAGTGCTCACTCTTTATCTGTGCCTCACACGTCAACGCCACGAGTGTTAGATGGTGAGTGTGCCGAGCTACAACAAGCGATCTTAGAACAGTTGGAGCGTGATTATGAATGAACTAACTCGAAGTGAAGCTACTGATAGCTCCAAGATAGAAAACTCAATGGAAGAAAGTTCAACTAACGCGCAGGCTAGCACTGCGCGTCCTCGCCAGATGAATCCTGTTATGCGTTTGCTTATTAGCAGTGCTGTGATTCTTGGTTTGTGGCAAATGGTGGTAATTATATTCGAGATGCCAAGCTTCATTCTGCCAGCTCCCGCAGAAGTCTCCCTCAAGCTGATTGAACGCTACGATGTGTTACTCAAACACACTTGGGTGACTGCGCAAGAGATCTTACTTGGTCTATTGCTCGGTTTATCCATGGGGCTGTTTTTCGCCTTGCAGATGTTGATGTTTGACCCGTTGAAGCGTTGGCTATTGCCTATCTTGATTGCTAGCCAAGCGATTCCTGTATTTGCGATTGCGCCAGTACTTATGCTTTGGCTTGGCTATGGCATTGCTTCAAAAGTGGTGATGGCGGCGATCATTATCTTCTTCCCTGTGACCACTTGCTGTTACGACGGTCTGCGTAATACACCGACAGGTTATCTTGATCTTGCTAAGACGATGGGTGCATCGAAATGGCAATTGCTCCGCTATATCCAACTTCCTGCTGCATTGCCAACATTGGCGTCTGGCATTCGTGTAGCGGTGGTGATAGCCCCAATAGGCGCAGTCGTCGGTGAGTGGGTAGGCTCCAGTGAAGGTTTAGGTTACTTAATGCTACAAGCCAATGCGCGCATGATCATTGATGAGATGTTTGCGGCCTTATTTATCTTGGCGGTGCTGTCTATCTCGCTCTATTTCATCACAGATAAGTTACTCAAAAAAGCCATCCCTTGGGAGAACCAGTGATGGCTTGATCAATAACACTTTGTTTAATAAGGCTTCGCTCAACGCTATTTATCTAAACAAAACGTCGTTAAAAACTAGCTCTATAAACACAATAATAATATTCAAAAGGAAAGGTTAACTATGAAAAACACCAAATTGGTAGGTGCAGTGGCACTGCTTGCTTCGCTAGTGTCAGGTCATGCTCTAGCGGACTCTGAACAAAAGAAACTGACACTGATGTTGGACTGGTTTGTGAACCCGAACCATGGCCCGATTGTGATCGCTCAAGAGCGTGGCTACTTTGCTGACCAAGGTCTAGATGTTGAAATTCAAGAGCCAGCAGACCCAAGCACACCAGCAAAATTGGTCGCGGCAGGTAAGGTCGATTTAGCGGTAACTTACCAACCAAGTTTAACCATGGATGTGGCAGCGGGTCTTCCTTTAGTTCGTGCATCAACCCTTATCGCGACGCCACTAAATACACTAATGGTATTGGATAACGGCAAGAACGATACGCTAGCGGATCTGAAAGGCAAGAAGATTGGTATTGCGATTGCTGGTAACGAAGAAGCGACTATTGGCACCATGCTGGCTCAAGAAAGCGTTGAGTTTACAGACGTGCAAACCATCAATGTTGGTTGGGCACTGTCGTCTTCATTGGCATCAGGGAAGGTAGATGCAATCTGGGGTGGCTTACGTAACTTCGAGACCAACCAGTTAGCTCTTGAAGGCTTTAAAGCAAAAGCATTCTTCCCAGAAGAGCACGGTGTTCCTGCTTACGATGAGCTTATCTTTGTTGCGAACGCAAAGCAACATGATGATGAAGCGATCAAAGCGTTCAACAAAGCATTGGAACAAGCAACCACTTACATTGTTAACCACCCACAAGAGTCATGGAGCGAGTTTGTTGCGTATTCACCTGATACGCTGAACAACGAGCTTAACCAACGCGCATGGAACGACACGCTGACTCGTTTTGCACTTCGCCCTTCAGCGGTTGACCTGAAACGTTACGACGATTACGCACAGTTCATGTTCGACAAAGGCATTATCAAATCACTACCAAAAGCCGCTGACTACGTACCGACTTTTGACTAAGGAATCTCATGAAATACCAAGACTTAATCCAAGCCTGTCAGCAAGATTGGCAAGACTACACAGAGCATGATTTTGTTAAAACGCTGGCGAACGGCACACTCGCTCAGCCGTGTTTCCTGCATTATTTGAAACAAGATTTTCTGTTCTTGAAGCAATATGCTCGCGCTTATGCGTTGGCGATTTACAAGGCGAAAACCTTGGCTGATATGCGCCGTGCATTGCCAAGTGTTCATGCTCTGCTAGATTCTGAAATATCTCACCACGTGACTTACTGTGGTCAGTGGGGCTTAACGGAATCTGACCTAGAAAACGAACCTGAAGATTTCGGCACAGTCGCTTACACACGCTACGTTCTAGACGCGGGTATGACGGGTGATCTTGTCGATCTTTATGCGGCACTGGCTCCGTGTTCAATTGGTTACGCTGTGATCGGTAAAGCGCTGTTAGAAAGCAGCGATACCGTTTGGGAAGGCAACCCATACGCAAGCTGGCTGCAACTGTATGGCGGCGAAGAGTTCCAATCAGGTGTGGCTACAGGCGCGGAGTACTTTAATCAGCTGCTTGCTGAAATTGATATCAACAGCGAGCGTGGTCAAAGTATCGTTCATATCTTTAAAACGGCAACGCGTATGGAAGTGGCTTTCTGGCAGCAAGGTCTGAATGCACTTAATGACTCAACAGCGGCTTTCACGAATAAGGATTAATCCATGCTAACTGAACAAATCATCCAATCACTGCGCGCAGTACGAGAGCAAAAACCATTGGTTGTGAACATCACCAACTACGTCGTGATGAACAATACGGCGAATGCTTTATTGGCGATTGGTGCTTCACCTATCATGGCGCACTCACAGCAAGAACTGGCTGAGATGATGTCATTCTCTGGCGCTTTGGTGATTAACATCGGCACGCTTGATAGTGTTTGGACGCCAAGAATGCGCTTCGCGGTTGAACAAGCGAATGCGAACAACAAGGTTGTGGTCCTTGACCCTGTAGGTTGTGGCGCAAGTACGCTGCGTACTGAGACTTCTCGTGAAATTGCACGTTTAGCCAATAAGCTAATCATTCGTGGTAACGCGTCTGAGATCATTGCGCTAGCGGGTGAGCAAGCACAGAGCAAAGGCGTTGATGCGCTGGATAGCAGTGATGCCGCATTAGGCGCTGCACAGTGCTTAGTGGCTGAATACGGTGCAAATGTGGTAATTTCTGGTGAGACAGATTACGTTGTCACCAAAGACAGTGTTGTGATGTTAAACAATGGTCATCCAATGATGCCGTTTGTAACGGGCATGGGCTGTACCTTAACGGCCTTGACGGGCGCATTTGCTGCTGTTGGTGATGACAGTGGTTTAGCGGCTGCGGCGATATTGGGCGTGGTTGGTGAAATCGCGGCTGAAAACTCACGCGGCCCGGGTAGCTTACAAATGAACTTGCTTGATGAGCTATATCAGTTAGACGAAGAGACTCTGATTCAACGTTTGAAGATTCAGTAGGGTTAATCTAACTGTAAGCCACAAGTTAGAAGCCTAACTTAAAACTCTTTAGATAAAGAAAAGCCCCCGATACTTATGTGCTGGGGGCTTTTTATTATTGGTTTGGAGCTGTGTATAGACTAGCTTGCTAGGTTCTAAATCGATTCACTTGGCTCTCTAGGTGATGAGCAACCTCGGTTAAGTCGCTCGCTGCACCTGAAATGCTGCTTACTGACTCTTGGTTACTTTGCGCGATGGTGTTTGCACCTTGCGCGTTCTCACCGAGTGACTTGGTTAGACGATCTTGCTCATCAACCGATACCGCGATTTGGCTATTGGCTTGATTTAAATCTTGAATGTGTTGGTTAATCACATGCAAGTTCTGAGAAGCCTGCTGTGCCTGAGTTGAAGCATCGGAAACCGTGCTGTGGCTCTCCTTAATCGACTCTAACGCATCTTTAGCGCCACGCTGCAGCGATGTGATGAGTTCATCAATCTGGCTAGCAGAATCTTGGGTGCGCTTAGCAAGCGTTCTTACTTCATCGGCTACGACGGCAAACCCGCGACCTTGTTCACCTGCGCGCGCAGCTTCAATAGCCGCATTCAATGCTAACAGGTTGGTTTGCTCAGAAACGCTTTTGATTACTTCAAGAATGGCACCAATGTTCATCGACTCTTTATGTAGGTCGGTCACTTTCTGGCTGCTGACCTGCATGCTCTCATCGGCGCTGCCAATTTCATGCAGTGTCTTGTCTACTTCTTTAAGTCCCATCGCGACATTCTCGGCCGCTTGATTTGCAACTTGAGAGGCGTGGTTAGCACTTGAAGCAATTTCCGATGTGCTCGAAGCCAATTGATCAACGGCTGACGAGATATTGATCATTTCATTGTTCAACTGTGTCGCGTTGGTCGAGCTGTTGTTAGTCACTTGATTAAGAGATTCGGACATCTCACCAATACGCACACTAGAGCGGTTCACTTGGCCAACGATATCGCGCAGAGATTCAATGGTGACCTCCATGTTGGTCAGTAGTTCGCCAATCTCGTTTTTGCTTTCAATGTTCACTTCAACATTCAGGTTGCCTTGAGAAAGCTCATTGGTGATCTGTTTAACCTGTGCGATACCTTTGGTGATAGAACGAGTCACCAAAACCGCGCTTGTCATGCCAATAAGCAAAGCCACTCCTGTAAGCAAGAAGATGATTTGAATGGAGCGTTTTTCACTGGCTTGCAGTACCGGCGTGAGCGCTTGCTTTTGTTGTTCGAGAATACTTTGAGCATCAGCTACCGAAATAGCTAAGCTATCGCCAATAGAGGCGAGAGTAGCGGTTCTTTGGGTGTTCTCAATCATCTGCTGATGAACTTGCTCAAAACCTTTCGCGTACGCTTCACGTTGGTTAGAGAAATCTTCAATCAGTTCACTTTGATAAGGGGATGATTTAAGAGATTCAATATCACCTTCGATACCTGGTAGAGCATATTCAAAAATGTCTTTACCGGCCTCATAGGTTTTGAGGTCGTTGTTGTTTGAGTAACTCAGCACAGTGATCTTGGCGGCGAGGAAATTCTCCATCAACATACCGGCGTATAAGCTCGCGTTTGGATCGTTGTTGTTGTAAGACTCATACAACAAGCTCTGAGCAGCTTTCAGTGCGTTGGTTTCCCTTTTGACCATCTCCACATTTACCAACTGGTCAATGAGGAGTTGGCTTTGTTTCATTGACCCATAAGCCGAATCAAAAGCTGCAACGCTGTCTTGCACTAATTGCAGGCTCGAGAGACTATCGGTATTGGTGGTGGTTTGGATTAGATTGTTCAGCAGTTCATCAATCGCGAGTTTGCTTGATTGATAATTCGTTTCGTATTGCTCATCCAATGACTCTAAGTAACGTTCAGAGGCTAAACGCATCTGAAGAAAGTGCACTTGAATGTTGCCTGATAATGTCGCTTTATGGCTGAGCTCACTGTATTGGCTAAAACCGTTCGACAAGGTTTGGATACCTTTGTAACTCACAAAGCCTGAAATGACGAAAAAGAGCAAGCAGATGGCATAACCCAGCTTGATCTTGAGCGCTATAGAAAGGTGGCGCATAACTATCCCTATATTGACCTGATTCTTTCACAGAGCAGTATTTCATAAAACGGTGTGTCGGGCATACTCAAAGTGAATAGTTTGTGTAAAAAGTAACGCTTTAGTTAAGTAATTCAGTTTTTTCAACACATTTTCAACGGGTTGCATATTTAATAGCGCGCGCTTAATTGAGCTAATTTAGTATTAACGTCCATGCACATGATGATAATTGTCGGTAAAATGGTAACAACTCAATTTAGACTTCAACGCCAAAGGTGCGATATGACCCTTTATAAACTCTATTTAGTAACGGATGACCAACAAGATTTAGATACGCTCAAGTTCGTGGTTGAACAAGCAGTTGCTGGTGGCGTCACCATGGTCCAAGTAAGAGAAAAGCATGGAGATGTAAGAGCGTTCATTGAACGAGCACAAGCTGTTAAGTCTATTTTGGCAGGAACAGACGTACCTTTGATCATTAATGACCGAGTCGATGTTGCATTGGCGGTGGATGCCGATGGCTTACATTTGGGTCAATCGGATATGCCACCAATCATAGCGCGTCAGTTGATTGGACCAGATAAGATTCTAGGTTTGTCGATAGAAGATGAGCAACAACTTCAACAAGCTGACGATTTGCCGATTGATTACATTGGTCTCAGTGCGCTTTTTACAACACCGACCAAGACTAATCTAAAAAAGCATTGGGGTTATGAAGGTATTCAAATGGCTTTGGAGACAACGAAGCTGCCGATTGTCGGTATTGGTGGAATCAACGAATCGAATATCCCTCAGTTAACGCAAACAGGCATCCATGGGTTGGCATTAGTCTCTGCGATATGTCACGCAAAAGACCCGAAAAAAGCAACGCAGGATCTGTTGTCCCTAATGGAGGAGTGAAAGGGTATTTAGACCAGAAAATAATGCGTTTAGCTGTTTGTTTTCTAGTTAAAACATAAGCACAGAGGTGTGCTTATGTTTATCGACTGAGCTTTTAAGGAAAACTATTAAGCACGCTATTCTATATACCTATGTAAACATATAAGGGACATAAACAGTTTATCGGATGTACAGAATTATCTGTTGAATATTCAGTTTGGTCTACTGAGCGCACAGAGCAACAGTGCCGATGATCATAAGAACGATCGCGGTGTACCAACCGTATTGCGCTGTTTTATTCGCGACAAAAACTTTAATGTAATTGATTTCTTCATGCGCCATCGCGATAAAGTCCGTGTAGTTAATTGATAACTCACGGCTGGCTTCTTTCAAGTCTTGCTGCAGTTTGTTGAAAGCCTCATCGATGAAGCCTTTTGTTTCTGAAACAGAAGGAGTAGCAGCCAAAGCTAGACTATTCCAAACTGCCATACGCGATTCATATTCGCTTTCACTGACACAATTAAGTACGCGTAAATCATACTCTCGTTTGTTACGCTCTTTACCCATTTTCTCAGGGCAAATATTTCTTAAAACGTTCACGACAAATTTTCCAAAAGGTTCATTTAGATATAGAAAAGCACTCAAAGAGGGCTCATAAACTGGGGCGAATCAATATTCAAAAGTGATCTATTTGAAGCTGTCATAAGTTCTTGCAGGGCAGGGACACTTATTTCGAAGATTTGAAGTTGGGTCAGTGTTGTTAAAGAGCGATTTGGGACTGTCTATATTCGTTCGAAAAGACAAACCCGTTGGGATCGCATAGTAGTTATGTCACTTTGGGACATCAACTAGGGTGTTTTATCCAGACGACAAAGATATTTATCGGCAAGATAAGCTAAAATGAGGTAGTCGAGGCGTAATCATTACTAACCTCGATTCTAAGAATGGATCAGCTTTTAGTTTACTTGCCATTGGTTGTATTGCAGTGAATACCGTTCAAGGGTCTCGATGAGGCTAGTAAGAACCGGGCCGTTAATGTGACTGCGAGACACCAAGCAACCAACAGGTGTTATCCAACCACCATGCTCGTGTGCGACAGGCAAAGCCACAAGGTCTCCTTTTTCAATCCCTTTCATTACCATCATTTCAGGCACATTTGCCCAGCCAACATTCTGTTCAACGAGATCAACAATGGTCTTATGATTATTGGCATACCAAAGCATGGAGCTAATGCCGTAAGTGAACCATAGTTCGCGTTGTTTCGAACTGCGATGCACACATTGGCGATAACGCTTTAAGTCTGAGTCTTGCACTACGGGGAATTGGCTCAGTTCGTGAGTAGCCGAACTGACAGTTAGGAAACGCGCTTGGCCAAGCAAGAAAAAGTCCATATCAACCTTTAGCTCACCATCGGCATAGATGATTCCAACTTGCGCCTTGCCGCGTCTCACTAAGTCTTCGACATCGAATGTTGAAGTGGTAATGATATCGAAGTGTGTGATAGGGAATTGATCGGCTAGCGAGCTGATTATCTTAATGAAATTCTTATCGATAATGCTTTCATCAACCGCAATGATCAGTTCATGTTCGTCTTCTTGTGTCAGCGATTCTACTTTTTGGTCGAAGTACTTTTGTTGATCAAGAATGGACTTAGCGACAGGCAATAACGCTTTACCTGTGTTGGTTAAAACGGGGATGTTTTTCTCTCGGTTAAACAGCTCTTGGTCGATGGCTATCTCTAGGTTGGCGATCGACTGGCTGACGCCGGATTGAGCACGTTTCAGCTTGCGCGCTGCCGCTGAAAAAGATCCGCTTTCACACACAGTGACGAAGACTTTTAATTGCTCAAAACTGTACATGCTACCTCTCACTCAATCCAATATGGGCTAATAACGTTCAGGCTATCACTATTCGTGATGGCTGTTAACTTTCTCTTATTATTTCAGATGACATAATCTCGACCAATTCAACACGTAATAGATTATTTAGAGGAATGTATGAGTACGTTAGAAAGAGTGTTTCACTCTGTGTTATTTGAAGTATTGGCCGTAACACTTTCCATTGTCGGCTTAGCGATATTTACCGATCATGATGTGAACGCCTTATCAGGAACCATGATAGTTGTTGCGAGTATCGCGATGATGTGGAACTACTGTTTTAATCGCATTTTTGATCGCCATTTCACGGGGGAAAAATCACAGCGTTCACTTAAGTTACGTGTTTTTCATGTCGTGTTATTTGAGGCTGGCTTGCTGGTGGCGACGATCCCTGTGATGGCGTACTTGCTCAACGTCGGTATTTGGCAGGCATTTTTGATGGATATCGGCGTGACCATTTTTATTACCATTTACGCATTTGTATTCAACCTGATTTACGACCATGTTCGAGCGTTTTTGGTGCATAGATCCAATCTCGCAGTTCAGTAATCTGCTAAGTCAGTAAATGCTATTTTGGCTACTAACTGATTGTTTATTCGTTATTTTTACGGAGGTGTTCGGCTAGTAAGCCTAGGTCACTCGTCATTTATTCTGCTATCTTCAATAAGGTGATAATTTGAAATACAAGCCAAACCTGAAGCAAGCTATCGAAGTGCGGATAGGGCGCTTTATCGTGCCAAGGGCAGTGGCCGAAATAGGGTATGTAGTTCTAGTCCGAGTTGCCCAGAGCTAATTGCCTTGGTTAATTATAATCGTGTCTGAGCCGAAATTGAGCGTTGGTAAATCTTTGGGGTAATACCGGAGACTCGTTTAAAGGCTCTAGAAAAGTGGGAAATATTGGTGTAACCCAATTGGCTCGAAATGTAAGTCAACGTATGGCCTTCTTCCATCAGCTCACATGCGACGGAAAACATCAGGTTCTCTTTGATTTTCCGGTAGGTGGTATTTTCGTTTTTCAGCTTACGTTGAAATGTTCGTACAGAAAAGTTTAAGAGTTCAGCTGCCTCTTCAAGTGAGAGGTCTTGCTCCTTCATGTAGGGTTTGAGTAACTCGTAAACGCTGTCAGTAAAGCTTGTGTGCCATTCAATGATCGCCGGCTTGTTACTTAAGTCTTTGGCGGTGAGTCGAATCGGTAGTTGTAAGATCTCATCAGGGATAAGAACCGCGGTAGAGCGATGGCCGACAAACAGCTGGCAGTGATTGGAAAGCAGCGTTTTAACGATGTCGGTGTCATTGCCTTGCAAACGCACTTTGGTTGGTTGCCAAGGTGACTTAGATAGAATGGTGATTAATTCGATGATGTAGGTAATGGCAAAAACTTCGCCCCATTGGAACATGGGTGAATTATCTTCAGTTGCGGTTCGGCAGAACCAACTCTGACCATGCTCTTGAATGAAGTCGACTCTACTACCGGGAGAATCATAAGAGAAAATGGTGTTGATGTGTTTTAACGAATCCTCAATCGTTTCAAACTCGGTAAACTGATGCAAGACGTATGGGATGATTCGTCGTTTAAAGGCCAAACCGAGCACATCCGTAAATCGAGAGACACCGAGTTGTGACGAAGTCAGATAAATCAGTCGCTTGATGGATTCAGACGGCACAAAGTCACTTTCTGATTCAATGAGGCCGGGCGGCAAGCCTGAGTCTTCAAGCAACTTATACAGGTCTAAGCCATAGTCCGTGAACACTTGCACTAAGATTTTGGCATAACTTGTTTGTATTACTGGGACTTGGTAAGAGCGAGTAGCCATGATCAAACAATCCTTGTGTATCTATACGTTATTAGACGTGCATATCATTTACAGTGTTTTGTTTAGTAAATCTAACCCTATTTACTTGAGTTTTCCATGGTCGGGTTTATTTTTAAGATATTAATTTTGTTTGATTTTAGCTATTGAGAAGGGAGTTCCATGTCAGAAGTCAAAGGGAACAAGCAAGGCGACAATGAAGAAAGTAGCCAACCCGAAAATGGTAAAGATAAGGTAAGAAAGGTCACCAATTACTTACTCGGGTTTGTGGCATTCACACTGTTATTTAGTGTTATCGCCGATCGAATTATTCCTATTACTGATAACGCACGTGTGAAGGGTTATATCGTTCCTATCAAACCTGAAGTGTCGGGCAAGGTGCTTGATATTTTAGTACAACCAAACCAATTGGTTAATCAAGGCGACACACTTGCGGTTTTGGATAAGTCTGATTATCGAATTGCAGTTCAACAGGCAGAGCAAAACTTAGAAATCGCAGGGCAGAATGTCGGTGCTCAGACTGCGAGCATTGCTTCTGCGCAAGCCAAGTTAACCTCTGCTCTGGTTGAGAAGCAAAACACTCAATTACAGGCTAAACGAGTGTTGGAAATGGCAGACAAAGGTGTCGTGTCTAAATCGGATGCTGACCAAGCCCGCGCTGCACTAGCAACTGCTCGTGCTGGTGTTACTAATGCGGAAGCGGATTTGGAACGTGCTAAACAACAAATGGGTAAAGAGGGCAAAGAAAACAGCCAAGTGAAAGCGGCATTATTGGCCCTAGAGCAAGCTCAATTAAACCTAGAACGCACGGTTATCAAAGCGCCAACTCAAGGGGGTGTGTCTAATTTTAGTTTGTCAGAAGGTTTCTATGCATCTGCGGGGCAAGCCATTATGACGTTTGTCTCAACCGAAGATATCTGGATCGAAGCTTACTATCGCGAAAATAGTTTAGGCAATGTCGCGGTCGGTGATGAAGTGGAAGTTGCTCTAGATTTTGCTCCGGGTCGAATCGTGAAGGGTCGAGTGAGCAGTATCGATTGGGGGGTCGATTGGGGACAAAATGATCAAGCTGGTAAACTAGCTCAAGCGAGTCAACAAACAGGTTGGTTACGCCAAACTCAGATGCTGCCAATCACCATTGAATTTGAACGCGATACTGTGCAAGGCATGCTACGTGTGGGTGGTCAGGCTGATGTGATTGTTTATAGTGGTGATAACTTCGTTTTCAACGCAATAGGCAAGCTTTGGATTCGATTCATAAGCGTACTGTCTTATGTCCGATAAGCCTATTCTCGACCATCAAATTCAGCAACGGATCCTGCGTTATACCGTAGGCGTTACGTTGGCTGTATTTTTGGCTGCATGGATTAACTGGCCACTCGCATTTGTGGCGCCGGTGTTCACAGCTAAGTTCCTACTCGATAAGCCTAACCTGCACAAGGAAACAGTCTACGAACTCTTGTTGGCAGTAGTCGCCACCATGGCATTGGGTTTATTGCTGTCGCGCGGAATTACCCATTATCCGATTCCTCTGTTAATTTTAGTTGGGTTGATGATGTTATGGGGCTACTACTTATTCGTTGACCCTAAATGGAACTTGTTTGCGACTGTGCTATTAATCGCGGTGTTGATGTTGCCATTTATGGCGATTGATAACCCTGGCGTTTCGGTCATGTTGGCTTCTGGTTTGGCGACATCGGGTGTCGTTTCAGTGATGATTTTTGCGTTAGTGCATGTATTTTTTCCTGAACCTAAAACGGGCTTTTCAGGCTTTGATCCAGTGCCGCTCGAAAAGAAACAACGTTGGTATGCTGCTTTTAGAGCGATGATCATCTCTTATCCTGTCGTGTGCTTTTTCTTTATTTTTCAGATCTCTGAAGCATTGTTAACTATGATGTTTATTGCGTTGTTGTCGTTAATGATTACTTCAGAGAAATCTGTAAAACTGAGCGTCTTTTTAGTCATCAGTAATGGTATTGGGGGCATGCTGGCGATTACCGCTTTTTCAATCCTTTCTATTGTTCCCAATATTGTCTTCTACTCTTTATTTATAGGTCTTGTCGCTATTTTGATGGCCACGAGGATCTACACCGTTCCAGAAAAAGCACCGATTTTTGCCACTGCATTCAGTACCTTATTGGTACTTGTGGGGAGTACATTGATGAGCTCAGGTGATATTGATAGCAACGCATTCATACGCATATTCCAGTTAGTGATAATTGGAGTCTATATGATTTTGGCTTCACTCTTCCTTGAAACCAGGAATTGGAAGTTCTTACAAAATCAGCCTTAATTTTTGCCATACAAGGACGTCTCATGAAGCTAACCGATGATTTTTCAAAACAGGCGATTGATGCCGCAATCAAAATTGCAGCCATTGCCATGCTCGTCTATTGGTGTTTTTCGATTTTGCGCCCATTTATTTTACTGGTGGTGTGGGGGGCGATTATTGCGACTGCGCTGTATCCAGTGGCGGTCGCCATTTCAAATAAAACGGGTATGTCAAAAGGAAAAGCCAGTGCATTGCTGAGCTTTATTGGCGTAATTCTGTTACTGATTCCTCTCGTTGCACTTTCTTCTGGTATTTACACCAGCACTTCAGATTTGATGACCGGTCTTCAAGACGGCACCTTATCACTGCCTAAACCGAAAGAGTCCTTACAAGAGATTCCATTCATTGGAGAGAGGGTTTATTCAACATTGGTTGCCGCCTCAAATAATATAGAAGGCACTTTTATCAAATATGCTGACGAATTGAAGATCTTTGCATCTAAAGCAGCGTCTGTTTTAGGTTCTTTGGGGGGCGGTTTTATTCAATTCATTATCTCGACCATTATTGCTGGCGCGTTCATGAGTAACGCTGAGCGATGCCAAACGGGTGTGACTCACTTGGTGGCTCGCTTAACTGACGGTAAAGGTAAAGAACTTGTTCAACTATCTAAAGCAACGGTACGTAGCGTAGTACAAGGTGTGATTGGTGTGGCCGTCATTCAATCCATCATGTCAGCAATCGGATTAGTTATTGCGGGCGTTCCAGCGGCAGCCATGTGGGCGTTAGCGGTATTGTTGATCGCTATTATCCAACTGCCACCCATTCTTGCTCTGCTACCTGCGATCATCTACATGTTCAGTGTTGAATCGACACTTGCGGCGAGTTTGTTCTTAGTGTGGTGTATTTTAGTGAGCGGTAGTGACGCGATTTTGAAGCCGATGTTGTTGAGCCGCGGCTCTCATATCCCTATGTTGGTGATTCTGTTAGGTGCGTTAGGTGGTATGGCAATGTCGGGTATTGTGGGCCTATTTGTTGGTGCAGTAATACTCAGTTTGACCTACGAACTTATGATGGCTTGGCTTGGCCTTGAAGATAAAGGCGAAGAAGACCAAGAGGCAAAGTAAATGAAACCAGTTTCGAAAGACGACAACTTCTACTTCTTGTTTTATGCACTGTTGGTGTTGTTTTTTGGTTGTGCTGTGATGCAGCAGTTCTATCCGCAAGGACAGAAAACAATACTATTTATTATCATTATTACTTTGGCGAGTTCAATTGTTGGTATTCATAAAGAGCGAGCTTTGTATCGCTCTTGGTATGGGATGTTGTTGATCACGGCCTTGGTGTCTGGTGTGTTTTCATTTTTGGAAGGCTATAACTTATCGGTAGTAACGTTATCGGCGTTGGCTGTGTTCTTGTTTTCACACATTTACTCTGCGTTAAAGCAAGTGATGAAAGCAAAAACGGTAACCCCTAATCACATCATCGGCTCTATCTGTATTTACTTACTGTTGGGGTTTGCTTGGTCGACTATCTATTTGTTGATTCTAGAAATCTTTCCTAACGCCTTTAATGGGTTAGAAGAGCAAATTTGGCTAACAAACTTGTTCAATGCAATGTACTTTAGTTTCATTACGTTGACCACGGTTGGCTACGGTGATATATCACCGGCTTTGCCTATTGCTCAGTTCTTTGTGTTTATGGAATCCATTATTGGCAGTTTCTACTTGGCCATCATGGTGGCGAGCTTGGTGAGTATTCGGCTTGCTCAATCTCAATCCCAATAAAGGACACACAAAGAAGCTCGGTAATTGCCGGGCTTCTTCTATCGTATGAGCTTCAAAGTATGTATGGGCTTTGAGCTTTAATTTTGTGTGCCCTAGGAATCTTAGGCCTCAGTGCCTTGTATCTTTTCTAGCTTTTCGATAGTCGTTTGCGACACGAGCTGACCATCCATATAGTAGCTAACGTTTTGACCATCTTTGATTCCGGTAAGCGTTCCTGTTTCACCAGAGGTATAGACGATATCCATTTGAACCGTGTTTTTGTCGATCTTAATCATCGCACCCGTTTCAATCGTGCGATTGTTTGAGATTGGTCCTACAGGAGCTTCTTTGAGGCTTGGGTCTAGGCCGTCGTTCAGTTTTGAAAGGGAGGTTGTGGCAATACCAACGGTTACTTCATGACATAGGTGTAAGTTTTTACTGCAAGCCAACGTAAAAGGCGAAAGATAAGGGTAGTGGCTTTAAAAGCAAACTTGGCGATTGAGGTCATCGCTTCAGCCGCAATGCTCAAGCATTTATGTAAATCTGATTCTTTGTATTCTGAGTAGGTCATCTTGTTATCTCATCTCTCGTTGTTATCTTTTACATATAAATAATGACTCCTGTCTAGCTCTATCCCCTGAGTACGTAATGTACGAATATTCAACGTGAAATATTTACCATTTAGTGCCACGTAGCTTAGAAATTAGCCGAAAGGGAATTCGTTGAGAGAAATTAAGCACCTGCCTAGGTGTAAGTTATTAAGTTACCGAAAAAACGAGGTTATATAGTGGTATGATCGCAGGCTCAGCACCATAAGTAATAAAGAATAGGAAACAGAATGACTCACCTTACCGAACAGCAAGAAGCTGCAATGGCGATGTTTAAAGAAAACTTACACCTTCCAAATGGTGGTTTTCATAAACTGATTATCGAGCTAAGTAAGGAATATCAGCTGCCTTTCCAAAAGGTGCGTGCGGTTTTAAAGAAAGCTCAAAAAGATGTTGAACGACAGATACGAGAAGACTTTACCAACGTTGATGACACAGTACTGAGCCAAGCGAATTGGGTAAACATCATTAAGTCGAAGCTTGTTGAGTTAGCGGAAGAAAACCAAACGGTCATGGATAAGCTGCAACTCAATCTGAAATATCAAAAAGTATTGTCGGCAACCAATGGTTCAATCGCAAGCGAAGACGAACGTGACGAGTTGATTGAAGAGTTGATTCAAGCTTATGAGAAAGAGGTGTTCAAACCTTTACTGGCGATGCTGCATACAACAAAGCTGTATTGGAAGTTAATGCTGGTGGATGAGACATGTAAGATGAATGAGGAAAATCGTGAGAAGTTCAGTGATTACCCTCAACACATGCAAGCTGCAGAACACTTATATACTTTGGATCAGAAGTTAAGGTCTATGCCGTTAACTTATTAGTCCATGAATGCACTGATAATGACTCATTGGTGATTCAGAGTTTGATATAAGTTGGTTTCAATAGAAGCACGATAACCTAGCTAGCGTTAGCCGCGTGTGAAATGCAAAAAGGGCTAGGTTTCTGATCTGTTTTACTTCTACTCTATTTCGTTCAGCTAGAGCGAATTGAGGGTGACATCTTTTGTATCTTTGGAACTAGGCAGTGTTTCTTTTTGTAGCCTTTGGAAATGCTATAGGAGTGTGAAATGTCCTAGGGTGTTTCCGTTGCCCGAAACGATAGTTCCGATGCTGTCTCGTTCATTAAATTCAAAGTCGATGAGATAACTGTTGTGTTGTAGCTTAGGCAATATGTGGCGGTGAAGTATATCGCTATTGAGCTGTCGGATCTCGGTGACCCATGAAATTTCTTCTTTATGTAAGTCTATTTTTATCGTGAGCATTTACTACCTTTAAGTTTATTAACTGATTTGTCGCGTGATAATTGGTACCAATGGGTTTGTCGTGTTGTTCTGCGTGACATAACTGTGCCTTGTGTTTATTACATTTATATTTAAGTCGTCGAACTATTGTTGATTCGCTTACTTTAAAGAAAGCAAATGATGAATAGAACGGTAGTGGGATCTATTTTAAAAGCTATTGAATGACTATCTGGGTGAAAGCTGACGCAGAGATGGTGTAACGAGGGAATCGAGAACTGTCTATGTGGAACTTGGACTTACTTTAGCATTAACAGCTCTATAGATTAGAGCCAAGTGGCGAACTATACGCCTAGTTTTTTAAATTACAACCTTATTTTCAATTAAACTTTAAATAAGCCTGAATAAATTAACGCCACTAATTGAGGGTTAAATGAGCGAATAGAGTAGGGTTCATCGCCTCACTGTCTGGGGTAACTACAGTTCTTACTCAAGTTATCTTAGGTTTACTGATTGCCTTTTTTATGATGTTTCATTTTAACTTTCTGTTATATAAAGTGTTTACATTGTAAATTGGAAGGCTGGTTTATTTGTGAACTGTTGGGTTTTGAGTTATAGAGCTAAAGCTATAAAGCTTCTTTTTGTTGATTGGTTCGGGAATGTCACCGAGCTTATCCTCTGATAAATCTAATGATTTGCTGTATTTTCAGCTATTCGCGTTTAAAAATTACCGACATCACTCCATCCATATTTCTCATCTGGACCTATTTCCTTATTCTGATGCTATTTTGAACAATCAAGCTTATGGATGAGAAAGCGCCTCCTGATTTATGAACCTCCACTGACTTGAGTCGCATTTTTTCCAGGTCGCTCTTACTACAGAGACCTTCAATTGTGAGTTCTACTCGCCACTACCTGATCTAACAAAAAATGAATACTCACTTTAACGTTTCTGAATAAGAAAGTTGTTGTTACACCAATTTAGTGCAAATATAATTGATAATAATTCTCACTTGCGTTACAGGTATGTTGTCAATTTGGCGGCAGACTTTAAATTATCGTTATTTAGCGGTTGTGTACGCCCCATACTCACCTATGAGTAATGTGACTTTCATTGTCATGAGTGGTGGTTTGTATCAATGGCAAAGGAATAAACATGAAGAAAACAATCAATGCAGTTCGTCAGCTATTGAGCGGACTTGTTATCGTTCTTTTATCGTCAGTGATGGCGATGGCTCAAGCAAACACAGTCACGATTGAACACGTTAAAGGCACAGCGCAGTTTACTGAAGTACCACAGCGAGTGGTGGTTCTTGGCCATGGTAGCTTAGACGTGCTAGATCAAATTGGTGTGCAACCAGTTGGCGCGCCTCATAGCTTGCTGCCTGATTACCTCGCTTCATACAAAGAAACGACTGCGAACACTGGCTCGTTGAGCGAACCTGATTTTGAAGCTATCTACATGTTGAAACCAGATATCATCATCGCGGAAAACCGCATGCTTAAGGTTTACGACCAACTAACACAGATCGCTCCTACGGTCATGTTCTCTATTGAAGGTGATAAGTACTGGGCTGACGCTCAACAAAACTGGCGCGCTAGGCGACATTTTTGGTAAGCAAGCTGAGGTCGAAGCGATCATTAAAGAGACTCAAGCTTCGATCACTGTGATAAACGACAAAGTGGCGTCTAACGAAACTTCAGCCATGATGCTAATGAACAACGGCAACAACATCGCTATGTTCAACAAAGGCAGCCGTTTCTCAATCATCTTTGATGATTTTGGCTTCGTTGAGTCAAAGAGTGCAACAGTGGCTCCGATCAAAGGAACACACGGCAATCTAATCTCTTTTGAATACATTGCTGATGCGAAACCTGAAGTGCTTTACGTTCTTGACCGCGAAAAAGCGATTGGCAGATCTGAAGGACGCGCACAACAACTGTTTGATAACCCATTAGTTGCGGCAACACCTGCAGCGCAGCAAGGTAACATCGTTTACCTTGATTCAAGTGCTTGGTATCTGGCAGGCGGTGGTGTGACTGCGATTCACAGAATGCTTGGTGATGTTGAACGTACTATTCAATAGTTACTCATCATCAGATTTTTGGGCTTATAAGAGTGTTCTTATAAGCCCTTTTCACTTTTCATACGGGCTACCCGAGACCTACCTTTAGTATTATTTCTATGTTGAAACCCATTGCAGCTGCTGTATTTCTTGTTGTGTTATGCATTGCGTCATTGATGATTGGAGTCGCTGAAATTAGTTTTAGTGACTTCTTCAACGGCAACCAACACGCCAACTCTATTTATATTGTTAGTCGAATTCCTAGGTTGTTCGCGATTGTGCTTGCTGGCGCGGGATTGAGTGTCGCAGGCTTGATCATGCAGCAGATCGTACAGAACAAGTTTGCCGCACCTTCGACTATGGGGACCATTGACTGTGCCATGTTAGGTTACATCGTTGGTATTCTAGTGCTGGGTAATGCCGCGCAATGGAGCTACTTAGGCTTTATTTTCGCGTTTGCCGTTTTCGGGACCATGTTGTTGGTGCGTTTCTTACAACACCTAAAATTCAAAAATGCGGTTTTGGTGCCTTTGATTGGCATCATGTACGGCAACGTCGTCTCGTCTTTAACAACCTTCATTGCTTATAAGTACGACTTAGTGCAAACCATGTCGGCATGGACGATGGCGAACTTTGCAAGTGTGTTGCAAGGCAGCTACGAAATCCTTTATCTGGCTGTGCCTGCCTGTGTGTTGGCTTACTACTTTGCGAGCCAATTTAGCGCGGCGAGCATTGGCGAGAGCTTTGCTAAAAACATCGGCCTGAATTACCAGAAAATCGTCTTCATCGGTGTTGCGCTTGTTGCTATCTGCGCCTCTTCTGTAGTGATGATCGTTGGCGTCATTCCATTCCTTGGTTTAATTGTCCCGAATATCGTGTCGTTGATGATGGGCGATAACATGAAGAAGATTTTACCTTGGACTGCTTACTGGGGCGTGATTTTAGTATTAGCTTGTGATTTATTAGCTCGAATAGTCATTTTCCCTTATGAGATCCCAATCTCGATGGTAATCAGCATCTTTGGTGGCTTAATTTTTATCTACCTAATCATGAGAGACAAGTCGAATGCGTGATTCAATAAAAATTGCGATTCTGGCTATCGCATCTTTGGGTATGGCGGCAGTATTTGTGGGGCAGGGACTCACGTGGGATAACTACGAGTTCTTCTTGTCTCTGCGATTACCAAAACTGTTGTCGATTGTGTTGGCGGCGGTAGCGATTTCTGCATCGTCATTGGTTTTTCAAACCATTACTAACAATCGAATTTTAACCCCATCCATCTTGGGTTTTGACAGTTTGTACATGCTGGTTCAAACGGTGCTTCTGTTTGTATTTGGCAGTACCAGTTTCTGGGTGATTGATTCCATCGCTAACTTTTCGTTGTCTGTGACTGTGATGATCTTGTTCTCATTTGCCCTGTTCCACTTCTACTTTAAGAGCAAGCGAAACAACGTATTTACACTGCTGTTGATTGGTATTGTGTGTGGCAGCGTATTCTCGAGTTTGTCTAGCTTCTTAGCGATGTTGATTGACCCGAACGAGTTCGCGGTGCTGCAGAATGTGATGTTCGCAAGTTTCAATAATGTGAAAGGTGAGCTGGTTTATCTCAGTCTTATTCCACTGGGTTTGAGCTTGCTTGGACTATGGTTTTTTGCGCCCAAGCTCGATGTACTTTGGCTTGGCGTCGATAACGCGACAAGCTTAGGCGTGAACACTAAGCGACTGACTCAGATTATCTTGGTGATTGTGTCAGTGATGGTGGCTGTGTCTACTGCTTTGGTTGGCCCAGTACTTTTCTTTGGCTTGATCACCGTGAGCTTGGCTCGTCAGATGTTCAGCTCTTATCAGCATCGTGTGCTTATCATTGCCAGCAGTTTATTAGCGGTGGTGCTACTTGTTTCTGGCCAATGGTTTATCGAAAAAGTGATGGCGTTTGAAACCACAGTGAGTGTGATCATTAACTTGGTTGGCGGTTTGTATTTTATGTTCTTGTTGTTACGCACCAGAATTCAGTAAAGGTAGTAAGTAGTGATTAAATTAACAGGTTTAAGTAAGAAGTATGGCAAGACACTTGTGGTGGATGATGCCAGTGCCATGTTCCCGAAAGGCGAAGTAACTTCTATCATTGGCCCAAATGGTGCGGGTAAAAGTACGCTGCTTTCAATGGCGAGTCGCTTAACAGACAGTGACGCGGGTGAAGTGGTTATTGGCGATAAGTTACTGGCTGAGTGGGATACCAAAGAGCTAGCGAAGCACCTTGCCGTGTTAAGACAATCAAACAACATCAATATGCGATTTACGATTCGTGAGTTGGTCTGTTTTGGGCGTTTTCCGCATTCCCAAGGTCGCTTGAAAGACGAAGATCATAAGATCGCCGATACAGCGCTCGAACACCTTGGCATTACCGAGATCCAAAACAAATACCTTGATGAGTTGAGTGGTGGTCAGCGTCAAATGGCGTTTATCGCGATGGTTGTGGCACAAGATACGGATTATGTGTTCCTAGATGAACCACTGAACAATCTTGATATTAAACACTCTGTTGAAATCATGCAGACGTTGCGTCGTTTAGCGCATGAGTTTAATAAAGCAGTAGTGATCGTGATTCACGACATCAACTTCGCGTCTTGCTATTCAGATAACATTGTCGCGATGAAGAAAGGAAAAGTGGTTAAGTCAGGTAAGGTTGCGGAAGTGGTTGAAAAATCAGTGATGGAGTCGATTTACGAGATCCCATTTGAGATTCGTGAGTTCGATGGTGTTCGAATCTGTATGTATTACTCTGGTCGTTAGGCCTATTAGTTTCTAGATACAAAAAGGAAAAGAGCTCCCATATGAGGAGCTCTTTTTTATTCTCCAAGCTTCTTTGCGCGTTTGCTGCTTTATCTTCTTACAATTTAAGCTTCTTGTAATTTTAACGCCTTGTAACTTCGTCATCTTCTAAGATGAGCTTCTTGCGACTGCTGATAAAGTGACCCAGGTTGATCCTTTACAGTGCGTGGTATGGTGTTGAACCCATTAACACACTCCTCAGTACCAAGATATGTTTAACCATATACTTTGAGAGTATCAGAGTATCAGAGTGTTACGCTGTAAGTTGCATAATAAATCCAGTCGAGTTTTTGACATCAAGACCTACTCATCGCTAGTTTGATGTTAGTCGAAGATCTATCCTTCATTTTTAACAAACATTTGTCATTTTCGTGTTGAGAGGTGTGAAAAGCCATCTACACTATGGTTATAACTGTCTGATTTTTATACGAGGTATCAATGAGTCGGAAACCTATAGTGTTAGTCGTAGATGACACCCCAAGTAATTTGGATGTGTTAACTGCAATACTCAAAGATATCTATCAAGTCAAAGTAGCAATTAACGGTACCATTGGTATTAAAATTGCGAAAATGGTACCGCAACCCGATCTCATTCTTCTTGATATTATGATGCCTGATATTGACGGATATGAGGTGTGCCAACAGTTAAAATCACAACCGAATACTGCCCATATTCCTATCATATTCGTGACCGCTAAAATTGGGCCCGAAGCGGAGGTAAAAGGATTGGCTTTGGGGGCTGTAGATTACCTTACCAAACCCATCACACCAGCTATTGCACTTCAGCGGGTTAAGACTCACATTACACTTTATGACCAACAACGCGCGTTGTTTAGTCAGGTAAAAGAGAAAACTCAAGAGATCAATCTCGGTAAGCTAGAAACCCTGAACATATTGGGTAGAGCGGCTGAATTTAAAGATAATGAAACTGGTATGCACGTCATGCGCATGAGTCATTATTGTGAAGTATTAGCTAAAGCCTTAGGCATGACAGACGAAGATGCAGAGACTCTCCGTGATGCGGCGCCGATGCATGATATTGGGAAAATCGGCATTCCTGATAGTGTGTTATTGAAGCCCGGTAAGTTGGATGCTGATGAATGGGCTACCATGCAAAAGCACGTTGAGTATGGTGTTGAGATACTAGGTAGACAAAGCGATTCAAAGTTGATGCGAATGGCAACCCAAGTGGCGCAGTATCACCATGAAAAATGGGATGGCAGCGGTTATCCAAATCAGATCGCGGGTGAAGCTATTCCTTTAGTTGGTCGGATTGCGGCTGTTGCTGACGTGTTTGATGCTCTGACGGCTGAAAGACCTTACAAAAAAGCGTGGAGTGTTGAAGAGGCGCTTGCTCTAATTACGGAGCAGAAAGGCAAACACTTTGACCCGACAATAGTCGATTTGTTTCTCGTCAACTTGCCCGAGATACTAGCGATTAAAGAGAAGTTCAAAGATGAATAAGCGCTTTATTACATGGATTAATCAGTGTTTTATTCTCATTTCAAGCTTATCGCTTCTGATCGTTGGTTTACCACATGCTTATGCTGAAAGCGTCAGTGAAGATGATTTAACCCAGTGGTTAGAAAGCAAACCAACAGTGACCTTTATCGCGCTTTCCAGTCATTATCCTTATTCATTTATCGATGATGAAGGTGAGGTATCCGGTATTATTCGAGATTGGGCGAAAGAGTTTGAACTCAATTATGGAATTGAAACGAACTTTATAAGTGTGAACTCTCATTCCGAAGCAAAGCAGGTCCTACTTGATGGGCGTGGCGATGTTTTTCCTTTCCAGCAATTCGACCCAAGCGAAGGCGGTCGATTTCTCGCTACTAGCCCTTATATTCCCTACCAAATCGCGGTGATTCTCCCTACCGACGATCCTACTAATAATAACATCGAGCAATCTGATAAGCGTCGTATCGCCATGGTGCGAAATAGTATCGATCTAGAAAAGTCAGGAGTACAACTCAGCTCGATCGAAAGAGTTCAATTTGATACTGCTATTGATGCTATTCGTGCTCTGGAAGAAGGCTCAGTCGATGGCATGCTTGCTGAGCCAGTCACTACGCTAGATCTCGCTCACAAGAGCGGCGTATACAGTTTAGCGGTTAATTACGTTCTCGAACGCTGGAAATACATAGAAGCTTCAATGGTTGTTCGAACTAGGGACGCCAAACTGCTTGCTTTGTTAAACCAACAAATCGCAACATTTGATATTGGGAAGAAAAACCGGATTTTATCGCACTGGTTAAAAGATTCGCCCTATCGCACTCCAGTAAAAGGTGTGTTTGGATTTGGTAACCCTCCTTACATGTACCCAGAAAGTACATCTGTAGGGATTGAGCATGACATTATGCAGCGCGCGCTCAACAATATGGGATATCGACTTGGTGACGTTGTCACTCTTCCTCGTAGCGCAGCCAACCAGGCTATTGATAATAATAGTTCGATATCGTTTGTTTCAGGAATACAGGCTGATGGGGCTTCAGTACATTTTTTGAGTGATAAAATCATGGATGTTGAGTTTGTACCTATTTCGCTAAAAAGGCGCAACTTGAACCTCAACTCTGCCGAAAATTTATCGCTGGGTGCTTTGCTATTTGATGATACTTCGCCAATAAAAAACTCCGTTGAGATACTGAGAAACAAAGTCAGTATCGGTAGCCTTGAGGATATCGACAGCCTAGAATCTGCATTTTCTCAGCTACGTGCACAAAACGTCGATCTATTAATGGTTGAGAAACGGGTGCTGAGGTGGTTTGTCATGAATACCCGTTTCATTGAGATGCGTGAAATCGAACTACATGAAGATTTTAAAGTCAACTATCCGATTTATGTGGATTTTAGATCAGCTAAGCTAAGAGACAGCTTCAATGAAGCGATTAAACATCTAAAGCAAACTAATGACGAGTTTGAGCAGATACTTGAAACTCAAGTTAGGAATGATCTTACTCCAGTACTTAGGAAGGCCGACATCATTGCTCAAATATCGGCTTATTTTATTGTGAATGACCGCTTTGAAGAGCTCCCTAGGATCTTCGATATATTCGATGCTGAGCATACTTTTAGAGTGATTTCCGCACAAGCAGATAACAACAAAAGGCCTATTGAGTCTTGGTATTTAGGCGAAGATCTAGATTCCTCACTGAACAAAAAAAACACCTCCAAATTATCATCTGTGACTAAAGGCGCTGGCTATAAAACGCAAACAGGAAGTGTTAATGCAGGGTTCATGACGTTTTACTTTGATGTTAGTTCCGTCGAAAGAAATTATGTATATTTCCCTTCCATTGAACAATTTGAATCGTTTGGAGAAGGAGCACAGCGTTATATCGCCGGTGTCTATCAATCAAACAACTTGACTGGTGAGCTTCTAAATCTCAGCCAAAAAGAGCGTCAATGGATCAAGAACCATCCCGAACTAAAAGTAGGTATCGACCCCAATTCATTACCTTATGAAGCCTTGTCTAGTAAGGATGAATATATTGGAATGATTGATGATTACCTGACGTTAATTGAACAAAAAACTGGGTTACGATTGAGTCATGTTGATGTTGAAAACTGGCAAGAAACTCGCAGACTTGTTGATCACCGTCAGGTTCATCTAGTGTCTGCTGCTGTCGAGAACCGCTCGTTAGGTGAAAATGTAAAACCAGCAAAAGCGCTATTTTCTAGCCGTCTTGCTATAGCTTCACACCGAGATATTAATAGTCTTGTGCTGGAAGAAGCTTATGGATGGAAGCTTGGAATATTAGCAAATGGTGCCAATACTGAAGCTATTGTGGAAAGTTACCCAAATATTGAATGGGAGCTTGTCGATTTTACGAGAAAAGGGTTGGAGCGAGTTGAGTCTGGTGAGCTCGATGGAATTATTGACACTGTCGACGTGCTTAATTACTTGATCGATTCGTTTGGTTACCGAGGTATTGGGATCATTGGGCGATTAGATTTTTTCTTGTCACCAACATTTCATGTCATAAAGTCTGAGCCGTTATTGTTGTCAATTATGAATAAAGCGATTGAAAATATATCAGCTGAAGATCATCAAAAAATATCAGCTAAATGGGCGGCACCTAAAGCGATTGAAAAAATTGATTACCAACTGGTTTATACCATATCGGTATTCTCGATCGTGATAGTGTTGCTGATTGTATTTTGGAATAGAAAGCTATCCAAACAAATCACTATTGCCAATAACGCGACCGAAGCACTTCGCAAAGCACAAGATCAACTATACAACATCCTGAATACTTCGCCTATCGCGGCGAGTGTCATTGTTGATGACCAAGTGCGTTATGCAAATGATACGGCCAAACGCCTATTTGGGGTGGGACGAAAAGAACTCTCTTCTATCGATGTTGAAGTTGTTTATGACTCTTTGTCTGATCGTGATGCGTTTGACAAAGAGCTAGATCTTAACGGTAAAGTAGTCAACCGGGAGTTAGTGCTGAGAAAGTTTGATGGAGGCCGCTTTGTCGCGCTTGTGAGCTATTACCTATTTGAACTTGATGGGGAAGTCGCGACTCTATTTTGGGCTTTTGATATCTCTGAAATGAAGCGCCTAAATGAGCAACTTGAAGAAGAGAAAGAGAGAGCCGATCTGGCTAGCCAAGCTAAATCTGATTTCTTAGCTAACATGAGCCATGAGATCAGAACACCGATGAATGCGATTATCGGTTTGTCTTATTTGGCTATTGGCGAAATATCTAATCCTGTTGCTCGAAATTATATCGAGAAAGTGCATCGTTCAGGACATTCACTGTTAAGTATCATTAACGATATCCTCGATTTTTCTAAAATAGAAGCGGGGCAGCTATTCATTGATAGCATCCCATTTAACCCTATGGTGACCTTTAAAGATGTCATAGAACTGATGGAGTCTAAGGCGTCAGAAAAGCAACTTAACCTATCGATGTCTGTTGACCCAGAGTTAAACAGTCCAATGCTCGGCGACCCGTTAAGGCTCTTTCAAGTCATTCTTAACCTTATTGGTAATGCCATTAAATTCACAGAGTTTGGACATGTGACATTAACCGCTGTTCTACTGGAGTCTAACGATCACAGCGTGAGTATGAAGATCAGTGTATCCGATTCGGGAATCGGGATATCAGAAGAGAATCGACACAAGCTCTTTCAAGCATTTAGTCAAGCTGACAGCACCACGACCCGAAAATTTGGTGGTACTGGTTTAGGTTTGAATATTAGTCAGAAACTCGTGCATGCTATGGGCAGTAAAATTTCAGTCGAGAGCGTGTTGGGTAACGGCAGTGAATTCTCTTTCCCTATCACGTTACTTAAATCGAATGCACAAGAACTTGAGCAATTTAAGTCCCAAGAATTAAAACTTGATTACCATGTTGAATTTAAAGGGCAAAGGGTACTTTTGGTTGAAGATAATGAACTGAATCAAGACTTGGCATTGGCGTTCTTGGATCGTTTCAAGCTAAACGCAGATTTGGCCGAAAATGGTCAAGAGGCCGTTTCACTAGCCAAAAATAATGATTACGAAGTCATTTTAATGGATCTTCAAATGCCAGTTATGGATGGCTTTGAAGCGACACGGAAAATTCGAGAGTTTGACATGCAAGTTCCTATCATTGCGATGTCGGCTAATGTGTTCGCTGATACCAAACAGAGAGCAAGAGACGCAGGGGTAACAGATTTCCTAGATAAGCCGATAATCATTGATGAAGCAAGCTCTTTGCTTATTAAGTACATTGTGCCTGAGGTTATGGTCGAAGGAAAAGCTGCACCTTTAACGGATCAAGTGGTGAGCTCAGCGGAGAACGATGACCATTCCATTGATGAGAACTCTGAAGAATCTCCTGTATTCTCAAAACAGCGCTTTGAGCAACTCACTCAATCCGACGTTGAACTCCAAGATAAGCTGCTTAGAAAGTTCGACAATAGTGCACCAAAGATCATGGCAGAGGCCTTTGAGAGTCATGAGAAAGGTGAATGGGTGAATTTAGAGCGTAGTCTACATACCTTGAAAAGTATGGCAGCATCGATTGGTGGAGTACGTTTAGCAGGCTTGCTAAGTGATTTAGAGGCGAAAGCCCATGCGAAGGAGTGTCATGAGTTTGATCTTCAAGAAGGTAAACATGGTTTGCTCGAGCTCATTAAGGCTATTGAAAGTCAATTTGATAAATCACAAGTAGTTGAAGCGGTTAATCTAGGAGCTTTGTCGTCAACGGTGACAGAGAAGCAAAGAGTGAAGTTGCTCAGTCTACTTGAAGCCTACGACAACGAAGCTGCGCAATATGTGTCTGAGTTACTTGTTTTGTATCCAAGTTCTGCCGAGCTTAAAGAGGTGCAACGTGCGCTGGATGGGTATGATTTCGAGCGGGCGACTGACGTAATCCGAACTTTTCAATAATCACATAATTTGTGTTAAATCACATCAGTACTCAAAAAATTGGCCCTTTTAACTGTTTTAGTTTAGGGGCCAATAATGTTGGAGGAACCGATGAAGCTAAAGGTCAAATGCAGTTAAAGATTAAATGCAGTTAAAGACTAAATGCAGTAAACAGCTACAATACGGTAAAAGGGTCTAATCAAATCGGCAAACACACCTAATCACGGACATTTTGTTTGATTAGATCAATGACAGTATCGTATCTGTGTGGCAGTTTTCGGTTCCTCTTCTGAACCAAATACAGCGTTTCTTCTACCTTTACCTTTGGTGGTACAACGTACAGCTTATCTCTGCCTGGGAAGTGTTCAACAGCACCGGCGGGCAGTACCGTAAAGCCTAATCCTTTTGATACTGGTAGCAATATTTGATGAAGTTGATTGATGTAGCCAGACTTTGGTATTTCGTTGATGTTGATATTCGCCAAATCTTTGTCTCCGCATAAGTCGAAATACAAAGACAGATAATGGGCAGAGTCTGGGTGCGCAATTAATCCAATGTCATCCAACACTTTTGGTGTTATCTCTAAACCTGCATGGCTTTGATGGACGATTAAACACAACGCTTCTTTACCGATGACTTGGCTTTGATAATAACTGTCGTTTGGAGAATGTCTCACGATGCCGATATCTGTCGTGCCCTCAAGTAAGTCATTTAATATTTTCTTGTTGGGAGCTGCTTCTAGGTTAATGCTTAATTCTCTATGCTGTTGCTGCAATTCAAGAAGCTTTGGATAAAGGCGCAGAGATAAAGAGCCAGAGCACGAAAGGTTGCATTGCCCTGAATAAGGGTTATCAAAATTCAAAGACTCGAAAAGATCTTCTTGGTCTTTTTCCAGTTTGAGAGCATAGCGATACATAATGCGACCTTGCTCGGTAAGTTCGAAGCTCTTATTTTCCCTCGATAAAAGGTCACAATCACACACTTGCTCTAGCTTTTTGATATGTTGGCTAACTCCGGGCTGCGTCATATACAGCTTTTCGGCCGTTTGGGTAAAATGACCTACTTCAACCAGAGTCTTAAACGTGTTTAGCCAAAGCGGGTTAATCATACTCATTTCCAAATCCCCAAACCTGTGAATAGCAAAATTAAAATCAACATGAATAACGAAAAATTATTATTCTATTAAGTAATGATAATTTCAACCTCAAAAAGACACTTCTATGGAAATCAAAGCAAGCTAGTGTAAAGCGAACGATATGTGTTTTTGGCTAGATACGGACGTTAATCTATTTATTGAGTAACAAAGTGTTGCGACTTTGTTGAATGTTTGGTTTATTGGCCGACTACGATCGTATTTGGGAATGAAGATGAATAGAAACGTTTGGCTGCTATCACTGTGTCAGGCCTTATTGATGACGGGTAATATATTACTGATCTCGGTGATTGGTTTGATAGGTAAACAGATCGCCCCTAGTGTCAGCATGATTACTTTACCCGTTGCTTTACAGTTTTTAGGTTTAATGGCGGCCACTATTCCCGCGTCTTTAATTTCAGGTAAGTTAGGACGAAAACGAGGGTTTAGTATTGGCAACGTAGTCGGTATTAAAGGGGCAAGTCTTGCAACTTACGCGTTATCTCAACAACACTTTTATCTGTTTTGCTTCGCCACATTTTTGCTTGGGATAGGTATAGGTTTTGGCACGCTTTATCGTTTCGCTGCTATCGAAGTGTGCGATGAAAATGCTCGCCATCGTGCGATTTCTATATCAATGGCTGGTGGCGTTCTTGCTGCCGTGTTAGGGCCTAACTTGGCGATTATGTCGCAACAATGGTCGCAAGATGGCTTGTATATTGGTGCTTTTGCTTCGTTGATTGGATTGAACATTCTTGCGTTGCTTATCTTACAAACCATTCAATTTCCAAGAGTCTCTTTTAATAGTCAGGCTCCCAAAGCTGATCCTTTAGGTGTGATCGTTAAAGCACCGAACTTTATTGGAGCAGTTTTTGCTGCAATGGTCGCTTATGCGGTGATGAATATCCTAATGACAGCAACACCGTTGGCAATGATTGGCTGTGGTTTTGATTTTACCAAGGCGGCTGGCGTGATTGAGTGGCATGTTCTGGGGATGTTTGTACCTGCATTCTTTACCGGATCGCTTATCGAGAAGTTTGGCTCAAGAATGATGATCTTGGCGGGCGGGATTCTGTTCGTTGTCTGTATTGCGATTAACATTCATGGCGAATCTATCTGGCACTTCAGAGCGGCCTTGGTCGTGCTAGGTGTAGGTTGGAACTTCATGTTTATCGCGGCAACAGGCTTGTTTAGTCAGTCTTACCAATTGCAAAACAAAGCCAAGGCTCAAGCATTCAATGAATTTGTTGTCTTTGGTTGTGTGACTATCACAGCGATGCTTTCTGGTTGGCTAGAATCAACAGCAGGGTGGCAGAACCTTAATATCTACGTATTACCCTTCGTATTAGCTGTGATCTTGCTGTTCGCTTTTAGCGCGCGTAAATCGCGTGTTCAAAAACAGCCAGTATGATGATTTTCTGAGCCTCCAAGCCTCCAAGCCTCCAAGCCTCCAAGCCTCCAAGCCTCCAATTAATTCAAGCTTATTATAGGTAGTACGAATCTTGTTAGATTGAAATACAGACTAATAAAAAGCCCTACCATTTGGTAGGGCTTTGCTTACGGCTTAAATAATCACGTTTTCTTAAAACTGCTGTCGTGGCTTATCTCCTGTGACAACAGTACTTAAGTTTGCTTTCAAGTCGATATGGTAGAGTCCACATCGCTATTATTGGGTTTAAAAACCTGCTGTGATTTACAGGTCGACTAAAATTGTCTTAGTCGTAATCCCACCTTGGTCATCGATTATCTTCAGTGTCACCTCGTGCTTTCCGTATGAAGGGAAGATTGACGTGAATGTGCGACCACGTTTCACCTTTCCGTTTGGAAGTGTCCACTTGGTATCAACAATACGACCATCGCTGTCTGAACTTGTAGACCACATGGTTACCCAACGCCCCAAGTGTATGTACTTCGCTCTCGCTTCTGGAAGAGCATTTGGAGACTCAACAACCACTAATGAGCTAAACGAATCGGTAGCGCCTTTGTCGTCGACAACGGTCAAGCTTACCGTGTATTCACCGGCTTGCTCGTAAGACCAAGTTGGTGTCACTTCGTTGCTTGTTGTACTGTTTCCAAAGTCCCATAGATAATTGGTGATTTCACCGTCTTGATCAGAACTGAAGTTACGTGCAGAAACGTTCCGGCCAGTAACATCGACCTCGAAGTTTGCAGTAGGGGCGACGTTGTGTTGGTTTACTTTAGATAAACGCACCACACCATATTCGTTGTTTTCACCTTGGTTGAGTATTTCAATTTCAAGGCCAAACTCTGTTAACTTACGCCCTGAGTCTGGTGCTTGAGGTGATGCGTAGTCTTCAGTATCTGAGAAGTTGGCAGTTCCAACTAAGTTGGTGTCTTCTAGTACGTCGTTATCTCCATTGACGAGGCGCATTGGTGCTTGATCACTCAGTGAGAATGCAGCATCACGCACTTGGAATCGAGTTTGAGCGACTTCTCCTGAATTCGCCCATGCCATGGCATTTTGATCTGCATCCACCACACCTAGCCAACCTTCGCCTGGGTGTTTGCCTACCCAGTTATCGGTGAGAGCTTCATCGACGTACCAAATAATGAGGCCCGGTTCGAATGAGATCAGTTGACCCATGCGTTTGATGTTGGCTAGACCTTCATCAACGTCCATGTGGCTACGCCATTGCAGCAGGTAGTAGTGTTGCGCTTGGTGGAATCCATTACTCAGCTTGTAGCCATTTAGGGCGAAGGTGGAGTTGCTTTCACCATCGTCTATTGAGGTGACTTCACCATCAACGATAACACTGAGGTTATCCAGATAGAAGCCTTCCATCGCCAAGCCACCATCGGTGATGTACTCGAATGACAGTTCTACTTCTTTGCCTACCCATTGTGAAACGTCAAACTCAGCGTCAATCCACCCGCCAGATTCGCCCCCAATAGCAGGAACGAGGCCAGTATTGTATGGGTCATCCATTGAGGTGATGTTGCCTGCGATGGCTTGTCCATTCACGAGTACCCGCGCAAAGTCGTAGTCTTTTTCAATCTCGTACCAAGTTTTGAAAGACAGCAGCGCAGATTCACCCGCTGGAATCACCAACTTGCGAGTCATGTTATTTTTCAGGTCATCGCCTTTTTGAGAGTGGAACGAATACTCTCCCTCAAAGGGTTTCAGACTTTCAATTTGCTTTTCAGGAAGATCGACCTTAATCATGTTCGGACGGTTGTTATCCGTTGTTTGGAACAACGTATAAACTTGTGGGTTGTCTTCTAGGTCATCAATTGAGATCTGGTCGTCGTTAATCCAACGTCCGCCAATCGATTTTTGTAGGAAGTGTTTTGCCCAAGAGCTGAATGCCGTTGGTTGTGTACCACCAATTTGACCAGCCCAACTGCCTGAAGACATGATTGACCAATAGGAAACCGGTTCACCTTTGCCTGTGTATTGAGTGTCATACTCATCAGGTAAGCCTAAATCGTGGCCGTATTCGTGAGCACAAACCCCGGCTGCAGCATCAATCGGCTGAATAGTGTAATCGAACGCGGCGTATTGACCACCAAAGCGGTGAGGGAGGGAACTTGAGGTGCCACTAAGAATATGAGCTTGGCCAAGATTAAAGCGGTGAGACCAAATTGCATCAGGGCCTAATACGCCGCCACCGGCTTCTTCGCCTACCGATGCATGGAACACCATTAGATGATCTATCACACCATCGGGTTCGCGGAAGTTTCCGTCACCGTCGTAATCGTAACGATCTTCAATGTCGTAATCGGCAAGGTTGATACTTGGGTCTTGCGCCAGTTGATTAAGCGCTTCACGAACCAGTTCCTGTGCGTTTAAGTCGTTGTCGGTGGTAGGGGAGTTGCCACCATAGAATGACGCAGGCTTAGAAGCGCGGTACCAACCTACCGCTTGACCTGCAACGCTGTAACTATCACCTGATTCGCTTTGGTAATATTGACGCATTGAGATTAGGTTCTCGCCATTAGGTCCGATGTAGCCAGAATTTGAAAACAACAATTCTTGATAATGATTTGGATTGTAGCTCGCGTACAACATCTGAGTATGTTCTTCAGTCAGTTTGTTGTCGTCCCAGTTTAAATCAGGAAAATCAACCAGTAGAGCGAGTACTTTATCTGTACGCTTGGTGCCGACTTCCAAAGCAAAGACGCTCGCCTTTTTAACACCAGATCCTTTCTCGATGGCTTTCAGTATCTTCGCTCGTTGTTCTAGCGCTTTTTTACCGAATTGGGCATCACCTTTAAAACCAGAATTGATCTTATTCTTTAAATAACGGTCGAGCGCATCGTGTTTTGCTACATCGGTTGCGTCTTGATCAACTAAGCCTTGTCTTATTAGCATTTCAATTAGCTTGTCTTCATTAACCACGCCTAAATCAATAGGTGTCTTTGCATAACTACTGACGCTAAATAGAGCAAGCATTGCTCAGGGCAAGATTACGAAGCCCCTTGTACTGCAAGGACTTGCGAAAGGTAGCTATTGCTACGGTTTGCTTTTTTCTGCTTTCTTTTGATCCCTGCTTTGAAGCTGGTTTCTTCCGTCAGCAGATTTAAAGCTATATGTCTTATAACTGCTAAATTCTCACCAGCTTGCTCTCGACGAATCCGACATTCATCTTCTTTAAAACCTACGTCTAATCGCCAGTGCATCTGATTTTCAATGCTCCAATGTGCTCGCGTGCTCTCGAGTAAAGCTTTAGCTGTCAGTTTTGCTGAGCTTATGTAGTGCTTGATTTGCATTGTTTCTGCTGGCTTATCACCTTCTTGACGAATTGAAACGACCATACCAATGGTGGAGAGTCCCGCCCAATCAAGCGCTATATCGCCTAAGAAATCTGTATTGTGAACAACCATACTCAAACGCGTTTCTGTACGACCATGTCCTTTCTCTTGAGTGACGTATTTATCACCTTCAAAACTATTAAGCATACTAGAATTAAAGACTTGGCTAATCGCTTGCTCCAATCGTTTTTGATTACCTTTTACCGCTAAGAGGTAATCTGCATCTTGGCCGACTATCTTTTCAGCTATATCCTTCTGGCATCCCATAGCATCAATCGTCACTAAGCAACCTCGTAAGGAAAGCATTTCAAGCAGTTCGGGGATCGCTTTGATTTCATTGCTTTTGTCTGCTGTTTTAACCTGCCCTAACACAACTTGATTTGCAGCACTAAACGCACTAACCATATGGATTGCACCACAACGCTTGTCTTTGTTGTATGTGCCTCTGAGAGTTTTGCCGTCGATAGCAATCACTTCACCCTCAGTCACCTCATGACAGTCTTTCATCCACGCAGTAAAACATCGTTGCAGTTGCTTGGCGGAAATAAGATTGATAACTCGGGCAATGGTATCGTGTACTGGTATGCCTTGTTTGAAATCACCATACTGTCTAAGCCATTCCAAGTTATCTTCACCAAAATCTTCAATATCCTCCCAACCTTCAGCACCAGCAATCACTGCTGCAATTGTTAAGAAGATAATGTCGGTTAGCGTGTGCTCTATTTTCCAAGCTTGGCGAGGGTCTCGAATAACTGAAATATGGTCCAAAAGGCTTAATCCGTTCATTAGGCTAAATATCTGCTGTTAAAAAACAGTATATGATCACACCTAAATCTGATCATCAAATCGATCTTGGATGTATTGAGATTATTGTGACTTCAGTATCTAATTAGTGAAAATATGACTACTAGTCATCCCTTATTCCATAAGGGTTTTTCATGATCTTGCCCTGAAGCATTGCTGAAGCCAACAATGTTTTTCTCATCATTTTCATTGTATTTCCTTTTTATATTTCCATGTCGATATCAGTATCAACTTGCCTTATTCGGATCTGTTGTCCGAGTTTGGCCTAATACACTCTTGTGGTGTTATATTTAACTGACGTGTGTTTGTGGTATGTTTCGTATTTTCTATCTCTTTTATACGTTCTATTTCTTTTGTATTAGTTGTCTCTTTTCTATTTTTTGAATCAAACGGAGTGCCCTTCACTTTTTTAGCGTTGAGATAAACACGCAAAGCTTCTTGATTGTCCTCATAGGTTAAGCCAGAGCAGATAACGCCTCGTCCAATCAATGATTTCAGCAAGAGTTCATCGTTCTCAATAGTGGAAGCCTGTGACAGTGAGCAATAAAGTAGAACTATTAAAGGCATTGTTTTGGAAGACATCGTGATAAGAGCCATTAGTTTTGATTATGTAACAAAATATATTTATAAAATTAACCAATCAAATGGTTAATTTTTACAAACAATTATTCGTTCCGATTTCAACATTAAGAGTTAATATCAAATAAGATGGGTTAATTATTCTTCTGTCAGTTATTTAATGAAAGTTAATGAATAAATAGGTGATAGTTTGGTTATTAGTACTATTCATTGAAATGAACGTTATTACTCTAGAAGGTAATAAATATGAGGTTTGTCATAATCACTGTTTAATTATTTTCGTGCATTTGGAAATCTAGAAGTGAATTAAATTATAAGAGATGAATGTAACTTTAGTCGTTAAATTATTTTTAGATGGAAAGCGTGCAACAACAGAGTTTTTTGGAATAAACGAATAAGTAGTAAAAAGAGCCGAGTTAGGCTCTTTCGTTTGTATTCTAGTTAGTCATTTGGTGACAATACCTATGATTGAGAGACATCGCGATAGAAGTACCGTTCACACACTTTGGGGTTAATGCGCTTGATGACATTTGAGATCAAAGCAACGACAAGCACTGAGAATACTAATCTTCCCCAAAATATGGTGTAGAAGTCAGCCCCAATGAGCAGGATCAACAACGTATCTTCAATCAAACTGTGGAGCAAGTTGAGCAGCATGAGCGCGGTGAACACGTCTCTAGCTGAGATATGTCCTTTCTTGGCTTCGTTGATCAATAAGCCACCGCCAAACGAAAGCCCAAGCGTGATTCCGATAATCGTTAGGTTGGTTGCGTCTTTGCTGATCCCTAACAGTCTTAAGAATGGTCTCAACATTACAGCCATCAGTTTTTCAATTCCGACAAGCTTTAAAATTTTGAGTAGCAGTAATAGTGCTGAGATTACCATGAAGATAACCGCAAAACTCTTAAGCTGATCCAAGGCCCAGGTGAGGTAACTTGTATCCGTTGATACTTCCGGTTGCCAAAGCACTGTCGCGGGGTAGTTGAGTAAGTCGCCATATTGATAGCTGAGATTCAATAACCATGCTAATACCAAACTGCCGCCGACTCTGACTGATAACGTCGCCAACCAACTGACGCCTGCTTTTTTGGCTATCGCACCTTCGATTGGCAGTGAATGGGCGAGGAGCATCATGCTGCCTAATACAGAAGCCTGAGCAACAGTGAGAGGAATATCTGAGTTAATGAGAATAATGAGCCCCGCATAGATGTTGGTGAGTATGGTGGTTGCCCATACCAATCCCATCTCTTTTGGTAAGCCGACGCTTTCCATTATTGGGCTAAGCCATTCGCTAAGAATCACGATGCCGCCGAGCTCTTCAATGACCTTTATCACGATGATAATTGGAATCATGATTCGGAAAAGAGTCGAGGTGACATCGATAATCTCTTTAAGGAGTTCTTTAAAAAATTGATAGGTTGATTTCATCGTTACGACCATAGTTCGATTGTTTAGTATGAAAAGATCTTACCGTGATTGATGTGATTAAAGTTTCTAAATTGAACTTTAAAGTTGCTATGGATTTTTTAATTATCGTAATATTAAAAATTATAAGTCAAAAAATTCTTGGTTTAAGAAATTATGGTAATTGATCGTATAGATAGGAATATTCTCGTTGAACTGCAGAAGAACAACCGAATTCCAAACCTCACATTGGCTGAACTGGTCGGATTGTCACCGCCTGCTTGCTTAAAGCGAGTGAAACGGCTGAGAGAAGAGGGCGTTATAGTTGGTGATGTGTCTATCATCAACCCAGAACTGACCGGCAGTAAGATGACTTTGGTTGTGTCCGTGGAAATGGAGCGTGACCGAGGGGACATTTACCAGATCTTTCGCCATTCTATTTCAAAGGCAGAAGAGGTCACGCAGTGTTATCAGATATCAGGCAGCTTTGACTTCATGTTGATTGTGACGGTCAAAGACATACAAGCCTATGAAGATTTTGTTGAGCGTGTATTGCGCAAAGATTTAAATATTCGTAAGTTTCACACGTCTGTTTCTATGAGAACGGTGAAATTCAGTACAGCTGTCAATTTAGATGAGTGATTTGGCTTTTTAAATTTGTAGGGTGAGTTCGAACTCTGTGAAGTATCTAGCTTAAATCTGTATAAATAGCAGGCATTTACGCAAAATGTGATATTCACATTTTGTCATAACTTTAATAATTGTATATATTCCTCGCCTAAAATAATAATTAACAAAAGTTAATATAATGACTGTCAGCTCATTTTCTCAATCACGTGAAACGCTTCTAAGCGAAAACGAACAACTCGTCTCAACTACCGATCTTAAAGGTGTGATTACTTACAGTAATGATGCTTTTTGTCGTATAGCAGAATATAGCCAACAAGAACTCCTAGGACAAAACCACAATGTTGTCAGGCATGGTGATATGCCCAAAGCTGCATTTGCCGATATGTGGATCAACCTAAAACAAGGTAAAGCGTGGCGTGGAATCGTAAAGAACAAAACGAAGTCCGGTGGCTTTTATTGGGTCGATGCTTATGTCACGCCAATTTACGATAATGGAAAGGTGAGTGGGTATCAGTCTGTTCGTGTTAAACCTAAGAATGAGTGGGTGCAGATTGCAGATAAGGCCTACCAAGGCTTATTGAAGGCTGAGAAGTCTGGCCGCCAATGGTCATTACAGATCAGCGATAGTGTTCGTTATGCCGTGTTATTGGGATCGTTGGCTGCGCCTCTCGTATCAAATCTAGTCGAAGTTGGGCAAATGTCGCAATGGTTTCTTAGTTTGCTTCCTGTTTCTGCATTGGCTCTGCTTTTCCGACAAGAACTCATTGATACACCGTTACAGTTAAAGAAGCTTCAGTCTAAGTTTGATAGTGTCAGTCGTCTTGTTTATTCAGGTAATAGTAAGTATTCAATCGCCGACTTCCATTTGAAGCTGTTGTCAGCGCGAATCAGAACGGTGTTAGGTCGTATGACGGATTCTGCGAAGCCATTGCAAGACTTAGCTGATAATCTCAATACGACTTCATTTGAAGTGTCAGAAGCGTTAGATCAACAAACGGAAGATATTTTACAAGTGCGTGAAGCAACTGAAGAAGTTGAAGTCACGGCGAATGAGGTCTCTTCTCGTACAGAAGAAGCGCATCAGATTGTTGATGTGACTTTGCAAACCTGTGCGGGTGCTAAAGAAAGCATTAATCAAACTCATCAAAATTTAGAAAGCTTAGCTTCACAGGCAGAGAAGGCCACCCAAACAACTTACCAACTGAGCGACCAAGCTCAAAGCGTCAGCAAGATAATGGAAGAGATAGGCGGAATCGCCGAGCAAACCAACTTGTTGGCACTGAACGCTGCGATCGAAGCGGCTAGAGCAGGCGAGCAAGGACGTGGTTTTGCGGTGGTTGCTGATGAAGTGCGTGCGTTATCGGGTCGCACTTCTAAGGCGACGGTTCAAATCAAAGAGAGCATTGATACCATGTTAGCGACGATTGAAGGTTGGCAGAAAGATATTTTGGCTAACCGAGAACAAACGGATGCGTGTGGCGATGTAGCAAAGGTAAGTGCAGAGCGCTTGTCAGAAGTTGAGAACCTAATGCAATCGATGAACGAGTTAATGCAGTCGGTTGAAAGTTCCGCACATAAGCAACGTCAGCTATCTAGTGACGTAAACCTTCATATGCAGTCTATCGCGTCAACCGCCGAGCAAAACCTAGTGGCGACACATTCAGTCAAAGATCATTCGAAAGAACTCAAAGAGCAAGTGAATGAATTCTATCAATTGGCGAAGCGTTTCGAAGAGAAATAGCGGTTAGATTTACGCCGAGTAAGAAATAAGAGAAAGCCTTGCGAAATTAGCAGGGCTTTTTTGTGAGCTAAAGGAACTGTTAACAATCAAAGACTAACAGGCAACTGATACAAAAAAGCCCCGCATTTTCATGCGGGGCTTTCTGTATGCATCAACCCATTTAAGGGTGAGACAATTTAATCAAGACTAAGCTAGAAGCTCTTTTGCTGTGTTTACTACGTTTTCAGTAGTGAAACCGAACATCTTGAATAGCTCGCCTGCTGGTGCAGATTCGCCGAACGTTGTCATACCGATGATCTTGCCACCGAAACCAACGTACTTGTACCAGAAGTCAGCGATGCCAGCTTCTACAGCGATACGTGCAGTTACGTCAGATGGAAGTACAGACTCGCGGTATTCAGCGTCTTGCTTGTCGAATGCGTCAGTTGCAGGCATAGAGACTACGCGTACTGCTTTACCTTCAGCTGTTAGTTGTGCTGCTGCTTCAACAGCAAGCTCAACTTCAGAACCAGTCGCGATCAGGATAAGCTCTGGTTTGCCTTCGCAATCTTTCAGGATGTAACCACCCTTAGCGATGTTTGCCACTTGCTCAGCGTCACGATCTTGCTGTGCAAGGTTTTGACGAGAGAAGATAAGTGCAGAAGGGCCATCTTTACGCTCAATTGCCAGTTTCCAAGCAACAGCAGACTCAACTTGGTCACATGGACGCCATGTGCTCATGTTTGGAGTCAGACGTAGAGAAGCGATTTGCTCAACCGGTTGGTGAGTAGGACCATCTTCGCCAAGACCGATAGAGTCATGAGTGTAAACTTGGATGTTCTGAGTTTTCATCAGAGCAGCCATACGCATTGCGTTACGCGCGTATTCCATAAACATTAGGAACGTTGCGCCGTAGGGTACGAAACCACCATGCAGAGCGATACCGTTCATGATAGCCGTCATACCGAATTCACGTACACCGTAGTGGATGTAGTTACCAGAGAAGTCATTTGCTTCAAGAGACTTAGAACCAGACCACATAGTCAGGTTAGAAGGCGCAAGGTCAGCAGAGCCGCCCATGAATTCAGGTAGCATAGCACCGAACGCTTCTAGAGCATTTTGAGATGCTTTACGTGATGCGATGTTTGCTGGGTTAGCTTGAAGATCGGCGATGATTGCTGATGCTTTCTCTTCCCATTCAGCAGGAAGGTCACCGTTTACGCGGCGTTTGAATTCAGCTGCCAACTCAGGGTATGCTGCTTCATAAGCTGCAAGTTTCTCGTTCCACGCTGCTTCCTTAGCTGCGCCTGCTTCTTTCGCATCCCACTCTGAGTAAACTTCCGACGGAATTTCAAAAGGACCGTGCTCCCAACCTAGTTGCTTACGAGTTGCTGCGATTTCATCAGCGCCTAATGGTGCACCGTGACAGTCGTGCGTACCTGCTTTGTTTGGAGAACCAAAGCCAATCACTGTTTTAGTACAGATTAGAGTTGGACGAGGGTCTGCTTTAGCTGCTTCGATAGCCGCGTTGATAGCGTCAGCATCGTGGCCATCAACGGCTGGGATTACGTGCCAGCCGTAAGCTTCGAAACGCTTAGGTGTATCGTCAGAGAACCAACCTTCAACTTCGCCATCGATAGAGATACCGTTGTCATCCCAGAAAGCAACCAACTTACCAAGACCTAGCGTACCTGCTAGAGAACATGCTTCGTGAGAGATACCTTCCATCAGACAGCCATCACCCATGAATGCATAAGTGTAGTGGTCTACGATGTCGTGGCCTTCTTTGTTGAACTGTGCCGCAAGTGCTTTCTCAGCCATCGCCATACCAACAGCGTTAGTGATGCCTTGACCTAGAGGGCCAGTAGTCGTCTCGATACCTGGTGCGTAGCCGTACTCTGGGTGACCTGGAGTCTTAGAGTGCAGTTGACGGAAGTTCTTAAGATCTTCAATTGAAAGCTCGTAACCTGCTAGGTGAAGCAGAGAGTAAATCAGCATTGAGCCGTGGCCGTTAGACAGGATAAAACGGTCGCGGTCAGCCCACTCTGGGTTTGCTGGGTTGTGGTTTAGGTGAGAGCGCCAAAGTACTTCAGCGATGTCAGCCATGCCCATAGGAGCGCCTGGGTGACCAGAGTTTGCTTGTTGTACGCCGTCCATGCTTAGAGCACGAATAGCGTTAGCTAGATGTTTGCGATTCATAAGAACTTCCGAATAAAAATTAAGAAAAACAAAATTGATAAAAGTAGGGGAACTGAACGTTCCCCTATTTGAATTTGGTAAGAGTGATTACAGCTTAGCTGCAATCATGTCTTCTAGTTTGCCTTGGTCAACTGCGAAGTTGCGGATGCCTTCAGCTAGCTTCTCAACAGCCATTGGGTCTTGGTTGTGATCCCATAGGAACTCAGCGTGAGTCATCGCTGCAGGGCGCTCTTTAGTACCGTTAGAGTCGATTAGCTTCTCTACTACTTCGCCTTCTGCTGCTTCTAGGTCTGCTAGAAGTTGAGGAGCGATCGTCAGACGATCACAGCCTGCAAGTTCAAGGATCTCGCCGATGTTACGGAAGCTTGCGCCCATAACAACAGTCTTGTAACCGTGGTCTTTGTAGTAGTTGTAGATGTCTGAAACAGAGATTACACCTGGATCTTCTGAAGCTTCGAAATCACGACCTTCTTTCGCTTTATACCAGTCCATGATGCGACCAACGAAAGGAGAGATTAGGAATACGCCAGCTTCAGCACAAGCACGAGCTTGAGCGAAAGAGAATAGAAGCGTTAGGTTACAGTTGATGCCTTCTTTCTCTAGGATTTCAGCAGCACGGATACCTTCCCAAGTAGAAGCTAGTTTGATAAGGATACGGTCGTTAGTGATGCCAGCGTCGTTGTACATTTTGATAAGTTGACGAGCTTTAGCAACGCTGCCTTCCATGTCGTAAGAAAGACGAGCATCTACTTCTGTAGAAATACGGCCAGGTACAACTTTAAGGATTTCTTTACCGATGTTTACGTTAAGCATGTCGCAAGTGTCTTGAACTTGCTGTGCTTTGTCATCGCTTTGCGCTTTAGCGTATTCGATAGAAGCATCGATTAGAGGTGCATACTCAGCAATTTGAGCAGCTTTAAGAATTAGAGATGGGTTAGTTGTCGCGTCTTCTGGTGTGTACTTACTGATAGCTTCGATATCGCCAGTGTCAGCTACAACAGTTGTTAGTTTACGAAGTTGCTCTAATTTATTGCTCATTTTGATCATCCTATGTATCGCATAACACCCCTTTAACGGGAGAGGTGCGGGCATTTGCAAGCTAACTAATGAAGCGCTCAATGGTTGTACCAGTGAGCCGAACTTACATTAATTTAAATTTTTCTCCGAACGAACATTTGCACAGAACATTTGATCGCTCGATGAGTAAATGATGTAGCCATATTTATCCGTTCTAGCCCCAAAGTCAACGGTAAATAGTGCTGTATGGTGACTTTAGTCAAATATATTTCGCTCTAGTAATCATGGGGACTATAAGCAAACGTTTAACAGCTAATATGGCGTTAATTTGTCACCGTTAAAAACCTGGTTAACACCCTGAACAAATGTTCCTTGTTGTTACATATGCTCGGGGTGTAAACTTGTGTATCACATGCTTAAGCATCGAACATTAGTCCTCCAAGCAGGTAAAATAATTGTTAAATATTGGTTGAGTGGTATATGAGTAAGAATATCCAAGATGTTTCCGAAGAAAACACTGATCTCCTCACTGAAGTCGCGGTCGCTTATTATCAAGATGGCGCGACTCAGGAAGAGATTTCCAAAAAGTTCTCTATTTCTCGTGCAAAGGTTGGTCGAATGCTCAAACAAGCCAGAGATGAAGGTATTGTTGAGATAACCGTGAAATATCACCCAGTATTCAGTGCCAAGATAGAACAGCGTTTGATTGAACGTTTTGGTGTGAAGCGTGCTCTGGTTGCGTTAGACCAGCCGAATGAAGAACAACAACGTCTTCAAGTAGCAGGCTTGGTGTCTAATTATCTTACCAGCACATTGAAAAATGGCATGGTGGTGACGGTTGGCCAAGGCCGAAACGTATCGTCGGTTGCTCACCATACTGGTGTTATCACGCCACGTGACTGTAAGTTTGTATGTGGCATCGGCGGTATTCACCCGAGAGGTGGTATGTTTAACGCCGACCATATATGCAGACAGTTGGCTAAGAAGTACGGCGGTTCATCAGAAACCTTATACGCCCCCGCTTATGCAGAGAATAAAGCACAAAAAACCGCGTTTATGGAGAACAGCACCGTTAAGCAAACACTCGATCTAGCTCGTAAAGCCGATGTCGCATTAGTGGGTATTGGTGATATGAGTGAAAACAGCTATATGGTCGATTTAGGTTGGTTTACACCTGGTGAAGTCGTTCAATCGAGGTTGTTACAAGGTGTCGTCGGTGACTTTGCGGGTTACGACTTTTTCGATGTACACGGCAAAGCTGCCAATACAGTAATGAGTGACCGTGTGATTGGTTTGGCCTTGGAAGAATTTCGCCCAATTGCTGAAGTTATTGCTATTGCAGCTGAGAACAGTAAACCTCTCGCTCTATTAGGCGCACTAAGAACTGGTGTGGTAGATGTGATTGCAACTAGTGTAAGTAATGCTTTAACGGTACTTAACTTGGATGAGCAAATGAAGCATGTTGAACTGATTGATAAAAACTAAAGAGAAGACAAAGGAGATATACTTTATTGTCCTATCCCTTGTTGTTCTTACGAATGCTCTGCTCCAGTCAAAATGGATATTTTACCTAAGCGACATTTATTCAGGAGAATGGATAATATGTTTCTTCTTGCTCGTCATGGTTCAAATCAGTAGTGATTGTACTCACTTAACTCAGTGTACAAAACTGTTGGTGTTGATCAGATTTTAGTATCAGTAATATGCGACTATTTATACCAAATAATCAAAACTAAGATAGAGACACGGTTAGATCCGTTTCCTCAGTTAGAGTGGTGGCTAAAAACTGACATAGTTGATCGTAAGGAATAGGTCGTGAGAAGTAATAGCCTTGCATTAAATCACACCCACACGCCTTTAGAATAGAGAAGTGTTCGTTGGACTCTACGCCTTCTGCCAATACCACCATGCCAAAGTTTTTGCCTATCGCAATGATGTTTTGTACCATCGTGAGCGACTGTTGGTCTATAGCGATGTTCTCAATGAAACTCTTATCAATTTTAAGCTCATTAATAGGGAGAACTTTCAGCATACTTAATGAGGAGTAGCCGGTACCGAAGTCATCGAGAGATATTTTTATATCCTTCTCTTTCAAGGCTTGGAAAATAGGTTTCACTAAGGTTACGTCCTCAATGAATAGGCTTTCGGTAATCTCTAATGTTAGGCAATGAGCAGAAAATTGATATTTTTCTAACGTAGCGAGTAAGTGTTCAGAGAACGACTTATGAGAAAACTGGCGAACCGATATATTAATCGACAATCCAATGTTTTGTTCAGTCGTTCTATGTAGATGAGCGATTTGCATGACGCTCGATTCAATGATGAAAGCGCCCAATTTTTGCATTAAGCCAGTACTTTCAGCTATGGGTACAAAGACATCGGGCGGAACAAATCCAAGCTCGTCATCAATCCAACGCACCAGTGCTTCAACGCCATGAATGCTCTTATCGGTGCGGACCAGTGGTTGAAAAACCATAAATAGAGTTTGTTTTTCGATAGCAATGCGTAGTCTTTGTTCCACTCGCATTTTGTAGATATGGGCATCTTGCATTTCTGTCGTAAAAATACTGTATGAGTTTTGCTGTTGTTTTGCTTTGTACATTGAAATGTCGGCAGAACGGAGCAAGCTATCTAAATCTTTCCCGTGTTCAGGGAAACGAGCGATACCAATGCTACAGCCTAACAAAAACTGCGAATTTTCAACTTCATAAGGTTGAGATAGCACATCAATAATTCTTTCTGCGAGCCGTTTAATCTCGGGTTCGTTGGTTAATGGCGTTAAGAACAAAAACTCATCACTGGATTCCCGTACCACTAAGCTCAAGCGTGAGCGGAATCTCATTAAACGCAATGCAATCTGTTTGAGTACTTTGTCACCGAAATCGTGTCCGTGAGTATCGTTAACGCATTTAAAATTATCGATGTCGATAAATAGTAGAGAGAATTGCTCTGACTCATTTTTTACCCAATTATGAATGTTTCTTCGCATGTATAAGCGATTGGGTAGGGACGTTAATGGGTCGTGATTAGCTTGGTAAATGAGTTGGCTTCGGGTTCGTTGCTCGTTCTTGGCGATTGATTTAACCAAAAAGTAGAAACCTAGCTGCAGAAAGATAAAGATAATGAGAAGAATACCGAACTCATTGATAAAGATGTTATCGACATAAGAGAGCTCAGTACGACCAACGACCCAAAGTTTGTAATCTGGGATGTATTTAGCGCTTAACAAAGCGTGGTACTTCTCGTCACTGATGACAAAAGAATAGGTGTTTTTTCCTGTTGCAGCGTCTTTGATGCTTATGCCAATTTGCTCATTAAAACTCTTAGAGATGCGTTTCATTACATCCTGCCCAACGGGATCTGAGTAGGCATCGAGTGATTCGATATCGCTGGAAAAAAACTGTCGGTAGTTGTCGAGTCGAAGTAACGTTAATGTGTTGTAGCTACCGGCGTGCGCATTGTTTTCAAAAACTATTGTGCTGTCCAAACGTAAGCCAGCAGTCATAACCGCAGCAATATTTTTGCCATCGATTGAAATAGACTTCCTCATTGGGATAATGAGGCTGTTTAAAGATTCTTGAAAGTAAGTACGACCCAACACCATTTTCTCGCTCGCCATAGCGTCCAAAAATGAAGATCTTGTTTCTTTGTACTGGAGCAGATTTTTCTGGTCAGATAGTTGAAGATTTGAGCTAATTGAAAGGTAATCACCTTGAGTATTGAGTAAGCCAAATGCAGCAATAGCAGGGTGTGTATCAAGTAATTTATCTAGAATAGGTCGAATTTGAATCGAAGCCGTCCGTGTAAAGTCAGACTGCTGGGCTAACTGGTGCCCAACTACTTCCAATAAGGCTTCTTGACTGGTTAATAGTGAGCTGACAGAGCTTGAAAATAGCTCAACTTGAATATGCTGCTGCTCTGTGAAGTCATTTCTGTTTGACTGCCATTTAGTGACGCCCAGCCCAGCGAAAAGCATCAGGGTAAGCAGTACGATCAGAGCGTACAGCGACCAGATGTTTTTCTTAAATAGAGCCATAGGGTGCCTTTTGTTAGTTACTTCTTTTAACTGATTGCAAGTGACAAACTATTAGGTTGTCAGCGTTGTGCGTGTAACAAATCGATGAATAAAGTATCAAGGATTAAATAGTGTAACGACTACAAGCTGAGATTCTTGAGCGAAATATTAACTACAAAAATAACGATAACGATTAACCTAGAGCTGATCACAGTTTTTACTTATCAAACAACCACGCTTTCGAATCAACCGTTTTTAGATTGTGCTAGTTTCAAACTAAGATGAGATATCTCAGCCATAAAGAGCTTACTTTGTAAGGAGTCCTTATTATCTGTAAGCTCTTATGCATGCGTAGTATATGCTATCAATGGCATTGAGCAAAACGAATTACTTATGAGTGACGGCCATCGGCAGTTGTTCATTGGCACCCCATTCAGTCCACGAGCCGTCGTAAACTCCCATTTCACCTGAATAGCCAGCAAGTTTCGCCGCTAATAAAATGATGCAGGCTGTTACTCCAGAGCCACAGCTAAAGAACATGGGTTGAGAAGGGGTTAATTCTAACGTTGAAAAGATATCAACAAGCTCACTCTGGGGTTTTAGCTTGCCGTTATCGAGTACCTGTGCAAACGGTAGGCAAATTGAGTTTGGAATATGACCACTGCGCAAACCTTCACGTGGTTCAGGTACTTCTGAATCGAAACGCGCTTGAGAGCGCGCATCTAGAATGTTTGCGCTCTTGCTAGTTGAGTAACTCTCAATCTGCTGAGCATTTACAAAATAGTTATCTTGACTACTTCCTTCAAAATTCCCGGCTTGGATTTCGGTTCTATAGTCAGTGTCTGTAGCGTAACCGGCTTCTATCCATGCTGGCAAACCGCCGTCTAAGATGTATACGTTGTTGTGTCCCATCGCCATAAACATCCACCATGCACGAGGAGAGGCTAAGGTACCTGAATTATCGTAAACCACGATGGTGCTGTTTTGATTGATACCAATTTCTTGTGCCCGTTTATTGAAGTGTTTCTCGGTCGGGAACATATGAGGAAGTAGAGTGTGTTTGTTGCAGAAGTCTTTGTCGTAGTCAAAACGAATAGCCCCAGGAATCATCTGTCCTTTGATCTTTTCTGATTCGCTTGGAATTTGAAACTCGATACTGGCGTCGAGGACGACTAGGTCGCTTTTTAGCGAATGATTTTCTAGCAAACGTTGTTGAAGTTGTTCTGGTGAGATCAGTGGCTGATTCATTCTTGTTATGTCCATTTTTTGTTGTGATAGCTATTACTGCTATAGCCAGTACTACGGTGCAGTAAGGCAATGGGCGAACTGGTAGCTATTTTGTCCGGTTATTTGATTGCTTAATGTATCAAGCACGACCACAGAATCAATAGGGCAGTCTGTCGTTGGTGGAATTGAAACGCGAAATATTTCGTTGCCTTGACTTTGAAGAGTGAGGTAGCGCCTGTGGCCATCTAGGGATTGAGTGAGTGTGTTCGAAATTACTTTTGCTTGAATGCGTTGACCTGTTTCAGATGTCATCGGGAAATAGGTGAGGGCCAACAATAAGCCCACACCACATAGTAAGATTAATAGGCCTATTTTTAATTGAGTCATGAGAGTAAGTCTTTGAAGGTTATATTTAAAATATAAGTGAGATTGGCGGTAAAGTGAATGGAACCAGCTGAGAAAGCTGAATTACCTGTTATTCGACGAAACGAAAAAAGTGAGCACGTATGCTCACTTTCTATCGATACAGAATCCGTTTTGTATCTGTTGACGACCAAACTGTTTCGACCGATTACCAGACGATCTGAGAATCACTGCTTGATACCACTTGTTGTAATGGCGGCTGACCATCGTAAAACCAAATCTCTATCAAGAGAGCTTCATGGTTTACCGGTGCTGAAAAGTTGGAGGCGAACATGCCATTGTGTAATGGGCCTGCAATCACTTTACTGGAGTAATCCGGCTTCAAGGTTGAATCGTCTCTTGTGCTAAAACGGCTGTAAACGGTCACGAAAGAACGATCTGTCGAGATATTACTGATGTCGATATCGAGCTCAAACTGTTCGACAGAGCTGTAGTCAAACCCGTCAGGCACTATTAGATCACTCATTGTATAGCTTTGCGCTGCGACTGTACTTGTCACGGGAGTTGGAGAAGGGTTTGCTGTTAGCACAGTAGAAGGTGTTTCTGGGGTCGACGGACTGGATTGCGATGGAGTAGATGTACTGCCACCACCGCCCCCACCTCCACAACCCACTAATGCCAGTGGAGTTACCACTAAAATAGTGACTAGTGATTTCTTGATGTTCCAAGTACTTTGCCCGGACATATGTTCTTCCTCAGAAAGGTTACGACTTGAGTCAACGTAATGATTTTCTTGAAACTGTTTTGTGTAAATAGTCATAACATCTCTCCTTATGGTTGGTAGCGTTGGTTGTCTGTAGGTGATAGATACCATGTCTGGTTCGTAGCTCCGCCTGATTCTGCGTATTGTTTGAACTCTGGGTAAGCGGTAACAATATCTACGTACTCTAAAGGCCATTCCCATTCATCGTCCGAAGTTACTATCAGCGCCCAAGGGTGATTTTCTGCGGTTTTGAAATATTTGCCGGTTGATGGATTACTGTCATCGACGCCTAATCCAGCCTCAAAGAGATTCGTGGTATCAAATGCCTCGGTTGGAGCTTGGTCTGGTAGGTGAACTTCCCAGCTGCGTCCTGGATGCAGAGGTAGATTTTCGCCGTGATAGTAACCTGGTGTTGCAAAGATGAACGGGTCGTAAGGCATGTCTGTCCAATTGTCAGTACTCACACCGTCACCAGCTAAGGTAATACCGATTTGGAACGAAAATTGTTCGCTGTCTTTACACGAGTTACTGGTTCGGTAGAAATTACACGACGTATCTGTTTTTGAAGTTAAGTCCTCAGCCGCAATAAATATAGCTTCACTGCGTCCTACTTCCATATCTAGGTCCGTAAAGATGCCATTGTGCTTCATGTAAGAGCTTCCTCTGCTCACTAAGCTCGGATCTAGATTCGGAAGTCGAACGGCGAATCCATTTCTATATGAAGCACCTACGGCTGCTAGACGTCCGTCGATGGTGGATTTCACTACTTTTCCGTCTTTAAGTATCTCTGTAATGCGGTACATAATTACAGCATCATTCATGTCGTAATCAGCTTTATAAGGCCAGTTATCTTCATAGGCCAGAGTGGCGTAGCCAGAAGCACTAGGGAAGTAGCGGGCTGTGGCTCCGTCGTTAAGCACATCCACTTGAATATCAACGACCTCACCGGATGTAGAACCGCCAAAGTAGCTTAGATTGGTTTGTTGGCTGAATCTAAAGCGAGCCCAAGTAGTACCAGTAAGTGCGTTGATGTCGACGTTAAGGAACAAGTCGTTCTCACCTGCATCCAGTTGGTAATCGGTAAATACTTGCTCATTAGCGCCATCAAAACTGCCATCTTGGTTCCAGTCAATCCAAGCTGAAAGATAACCGGTTGTTGAAGCTTCAATCACCACTTTTGAATCGAGTCCGGCTTCAAGTGCGGTAACAAAACCGATACCACCGTTTGCCCACTCGTCATCAATGCCGACACTTTCATCAGATTGTGGTGTGACATAACCATCCAAATCAGCATCTGGAGGTGTTGTTCCTAACCATGTGTTGCCATCAAGCTCATGTCTTGGGCCGTTACTTGCGAGTAGAGTTAGGTAGCTGTCTGGCGCATCGCCGAAATCGATGCTGGAATCTTCATCTACAACTGGGGCATTTGCACAACGAGCACCATCGTTCTGTCCAGACGCTGGACCATTCGATACAAACTCAACCGCAGGAACAATCCCAGCGGCTATGTTGGCAGCGTTTTCTGGTGATAAGTTGATGCGGTAGATCTTACCGTCTTGGTTTCGTGACACATAGTAGTAGCCGTTTACATCGAAATAGCCAGCTCCGAATGTTCCTGTTTCTCCTGTGTCACCGATGTAGGTTTCGGTACCAGTTTTAGGATTGAAGCTGTATAAGCCTCCGGAGTCATTATCTATACCATATAAAGAGCCATCACTTGGGTGAAAAGCAAAATCGGTGAGTTTTACAGTTGCGGGGCTGTTTGCAATCTTATTTACAGTGACGGTCGCATTTGGATCAGCATCTAAAGGAGATAGGTCAACGGTGAATAGCCCTTTGCCCGTGCGGTATAAGTAGTAAACGTGGCCATATACGTCACCTACATAAAAGGTGTGATCGGTTGGTAAGCCACTGGTATTGATAATTTCTGCTTGGAAGTCTTTGCCAAGACGCACCAAGCGTTTGTTGGTGGTGTCATAACCATAAATATATCTGTCTTCGAAATCGAAACCGACGCCGTTGATGTTGGCATTCATACCCGTGTCGTCTTCTAACAGGGTGGTTGAACCTGTCACTAGGTTTACACCCCAAACCTCGACGGGTTTAGACTGAAAGAGGTAAGCCTGACTCGGGCAAGTGTCGAATGGTGCGGCGTTGGCGAATAGGGGTGCACTCAATAGCAAACTTAACGTTGTAGTTCTCATATCTACATCCTTGTGATGGAAGTTATAGATACTTAATCAAGTTATATGCCATTTTTAACTTGCTGATTTTATGTTACTTTATTTCTATTGTTTTTGGTTTCTCAAAATGAGAATTCAAATGAAACCTAAATCTCATGTGCTATTTCAAATTGACAGGGCAATCTAGGATTCCTATTTTGAGTTACAAAAAAGCCCTGATTTTTAGTCAAGGCTTAGGTTTTCGATAAGAGTGGATATGAGTTAGTCTACCCACACACCAAACAATTAGGCATTTTCATTAAATTCATCTCACGCCAGCTGTGTGACATGGCATCGAGAATCAAGAGTTTGCCTTGTTTTGGTTGCCCGAATTTTGCAATCACCTTGATCGCTTCTAAAGCTTGAGCTGCGCCCACCATACCGACAACAGGCGCCATAACGCCGGCTTCAACACAGCTTAGAGCAGCATTGCCGAATAGAGCGCTCAAACACTGGTAGCAGGGTGCGTTGTCATCTTGATAAGTGAATACGCTAATCTGACCTTCCATACGAATTGCAGCACCAGAAACAAGTGGTGTTTTTGATGCGTAACATAAACGGTTCAATTGATTGCGCGTTTCTACGTTGTCGCTGGCGTCAAGAACAAGCGAGTGTGCTTCAACCAACTTTCCAAGCGCTTGGTCATCAAGTCTATGATCGACGGTCTCAACTTTTAGGTGTGGGTTTAACATCTGCAATGATTCTGCGGCTGAGTCGACCTTCTTCTTACCAATGTCAGCATCGGTGTGAAGCACCTGTCGCTGCAGGTTTGAAAGCTCAACAACATCATCGTCGATCAGCGTGAGCTTACCAATACCGGCAGTCGCCAGGTATTGAGCAGAGGCACAACCCAAACCGCCGGCACCCAGCACCAAGATTGAGCTCTGTTTCAGCGCTTCTTGGCCTTCAAAATCAAACTGTTTAAGAATGATTTGACGGTTGTAGCGAAGCATCTCAGCATCGGACAGTATTTCCATCAGCAAGCCTCGTTAGTAAAGCGTCGAGTTAAACAGTTGGATCTGAACCGTTTCGCCTACTTCAACACGGCCACGTTCACGTTCTAGTACCACAAAGCAGTTTGCCAAGCTCATCGAGCGGAAAGCACCAGAGCTTTGGTTGCCAGTTGTTTCTACCACAAACTGACCGTTTTCAATCGAGTAGATGCCACGTTGGTAATCAGTACGGCCTGGACCTTTTTTGAATGCAGACTTAGTAATAGCAGGAATCGATTCTGGTGCTGTCCATGCTGTGTGACCTGCAAGTTTAGCCAACATTGGCTGAACTAAAACATACATGGTCATCATCGCTGATACAGGGTTACCCGGTAGGCCACAGAACCACGCGTTATCCAATTCGCCGAATGCGAACGGTTTGCCCGGTTTGATTGCCAGTTTCCAGAAGCCGATTTGGCCAAGCTCTTCCAAAATATCTTTGGTGTAATCCGCCTCACCAACACTCACGCCACCAGAAGTCACGACCACATCTGCTATTTGCTGTGCTTTCTCGAACGTTTCTTTAAGCGTTGCAGGGCAATCTGGGATGATACCCAAGTCGATAGCTTCACAACCAAAGGCTTCGATTAATGGTTTAATACCGTAACGGTTACTGTCGTAGATCTGACCGTCTTCAAGCGGTTGGCCTAATGGTTTTAGTTCATCGCCAGTAGAGAAGAAAGCGACTTTAGGCTTATGTAACACTGTCACGTGGCTCACACCCAATGAAGCAATCATTGGAATGTCACGAGGTGTTAAACGCTCACCGCGACTAAGAACGATATCGCCTTGTTTGATGTCGTCACCAGTAGGGCGAATGTTATTGTTCAGCTTTATGTTGTCTTGTTGAATCTCAATACCAGCCTCAGTTTCGGCCGTATTTTCTTGCATGATGACGGCGTCACAACCTTCAGGGATCTTTGCGCCAGTCATAATGCGAATACAGGTATTGCTTGGCCATTCACCTTCGAACGGTTGGCCTGCAAAAGATTTGCCTGCTAATGGTAGTACATTACCGTTCTCTAGATTTGCTAAGCGCAGTGCATAGCCGTCCATTGCTGAGTTATCAAAAGGAGGTACGAAAATAGGGGAAAGAATATCTTCAGCAAGGACATAACCTAATGCTTCAGCAAGAGGCAGAGATAAAGTCGTTTGGATTGGTTTGATTGGTGATAGCAGCTTATCTAGTGCTTCTTCAATTGGCATTAAGCCCGGAGCGTCGCAACAGCCCATAATTGAAATCCTTGATCGTTATTATTTTGATTTAGGTGCTCGGCCTTTCTGAGCTTATTAAAACTCGCCGACGAAATTGAAGTCACTTTAGCATAGTTTAAGCCCCGTAAATAATGACCTCCCTTAAAATATGGGTGTATTTCTTCAAAATTCCGAGTATCCTTGTTTGCCATCCAAAAGGGGTAATAGAAGAGGAAGTTCAATGCCAGGTATTAGCGAATCAGCGAAGTTGGTTAAAGATGCGCTAGCAAGCCGTGGATTAGAGACACCAATGTGTCCTAACCAGGTGAGCCGAGAAGAGAAAAAGGAACGAATCGAACATCATATGCGTGAGATTCTCACTCTCCTTGAACTTGATCTTGCGGACGACAGTCTGGAAGAAACACCACAGCGTATTGCTAAAATGTATGTGGATGAGATTTTCTCTGGTTTGGATTACGCCAATTTTCCTAAAATCACCGTAATTGAAAACAAGATGGGTGTTCGCGAAATGGTTCGTGTAAAAGACATTACCGTGACCAGTACCTGTGAGCACCATTTAGTGACTATTGATGGTAAAACGGCCGTAGCTTATATCCCTCAAGGCAAGATTATTGGTCTTTCGAAGATCAATCGTATCGTTCGTTTCTTTGCTCAACGTCCTCAAGTTCAAGAACGCATGACGCAGCAAATTCTTGTTGCATTACAAACGCTACTAGAAACGGATGATGTTGCTGTAACTATGGATGCTGTTCACTACTGTGTGAAATCACGCGGTGTGATGGACGCAACTAGCGAAACGACAACGACAGCTCTGGGCGGTATTTTCAGATCAAACCCAGCAACGCGCCACGAGTTCTTACATGGTCTGCGTTAATACGTTTCGTTATTTGATGAACGCGATTTAGCCTCTGTAAATTGATGTTCGTTAAAAATAAATATTCTAAGCCTCGCTTTCTGCGAGGCTTTTTTGTACTTGTAATTAAGTTGACTACAATAACTGCGAATTTCGTCATTCCCTAGAGTGAAGAATGAGCGGAGTAGGGAGTCTGTTTATCTGTGTGCTTTCTGACTTGATACGAGAACCCGACTCAGTCGTTCCTCCTTCTCGAGGATGGCAGCGTGTGAGGTAAAATACGAGAGTGAGGGTTCAGTGTGTATTCTACGCCAGCCTTTTAGAAGCAAACGCTGCTGATCTTGCAGAATGAGCGACTTAGTCACTTTCGTCATTCTCTAAAGTGAGGAACGAGCGTAATAGGGAATCTGCATTTTCGAGAGGTGGATTGGAACGGAAATTAGATGCGCTCTACAGAATCTATAAAGCGCAAATTGGGGTACAGCAGCTGGTGGAATACTTAAGAAAGATTAAACAAACGCTTAAAGTGGTGAATAAAACCAGATGGCTTGTTCTCGGCTTGATAGATGTTTAACCCATCATAAAAGCTACCCATGAACTCTACGCGAATCTCATCATCACTGCTTCTCAATAAGCGAGACAGTAATCTTGCGGTTACTTCAGCATGATCATTAGCTAGGCTGTAATCCATACCGAGTCGCCCTTGAATGAAGAGCCATAAATGAGTGATTAACGTTAACTGTTGCGCGTTAGAGTGTTGAAACTTGTCACTGTGCGTATTGCCAACGGTATTATCGAATACATTTTGCATCGCCTCACTGGCTTCTTTATTGCTTTCGAAGCGATAGCTGACATCGATATGTACTTTTGTTAGCAGTCCAAGCAGAGTCTGGCGTGCAGAGTTATCGGGCTTATTCTCACAAGCATGTTTAAACAGAGCATGGTTTTCGTCGATAAAAGACGTTAGCTCTTTCTCAAAACCTGTCGCAATCGCGGTTACTGAGTCTAAACCGGCTTCTTTTAAACAAACGTGAAGTTTGGTTTTGGCTTGCTGGTTTGCTTCAAGTTTCTGCTGACTGTTAGTTGGTAGCTCAGTCATTACTCTGTAGCTCTTCCCATGTTATCTCCGCAGATTGCGTGTCGCTATTCACAAACGCAGAGTTACCTGACAGCATCACTGAAAGATCCATTGTACGTTGTGTCATTGCTGCTAGCTGCTCAATACCATCGTTGTCTAAACGTACAATTTGAGCTTTCAGGTAACCGAATTTACCTTTGTTTTGCTCCCACCAAACGTTCGACTTAGTGTTGAAGCTGAATACACGCACTGACTTAGATAAGCGAGTCGCTTTTTTAACACGCTCTGGATCCGGCTCGCCAACATCAATCCAATCTAGGATTTGATCATCTAATGATTTCTGCCATAAATCAGGTTCTTCAATGCTAGACAACCCTTTAGTGAATTCAAGTTCAGGAGATGCATTGATACAAAATGCAATGATACGAGCCATCATACGCTGTTCTGTTTCAGACGGATGTTGTGCAATCGTTAGATTGAAAGAGTCGTAATAGTCGCGATTCATATCAGTTAGAGAGAGTCGAAACTTATAGATTGTCGGTTTAAGAGCCATTGAGGGGTGTCTTAGATAGAAATAGTGAGGGGGAATATTACCTTAAATCTCTGAATAGCGGGTAAAAAAATAGCCAGCAGAGGCTGGCTATTTTTAGAAAGCTTTAAAATACTAAATTAAAGTACTTTGATGCTGTCAGCTTGTGGGCCTTTTTGACCTTGAGATACTACGAACTCAACTTTTTGGCCTTCAGCAAGAGTTTTGAAACCGTCGCCAGTGATCGCAGAGAAGTGTGCGAATACGTCTGGACCGTTTTCTTGTTGAATGAAGCCGAAGCCTTTAGTTTCGTTGAACCATTTTACTGTACCAGTAACTGTGTTAGACATGATTATATCCTAAAATTTAATTTTTATAGTGAGCCAATTGTGGCACTGATAGCGTGGAAAAGTTTATTGCTATTGCGTACAACACAACGGGGTTACTAGTAATCCAACGAAATGTTTATATACAAAGAACTTTCTTTCTAGCCGAGATGAAGTCTAAATCAAATCAAGGGATAGTCAATCGAATACATAGTGAAAGGTTGCAGAAATTTGGGGGTAGTCAAACTTTGCATTCCTTAAATATCATGGAGTTACAGTTGTATGGCGATTTGTTGTCGTTTTTGTGAAAAAGGTGGATGAAATTGATGACAAACCTAGGGTAATTGCACCAATTTCATAAATTAAATTACGGCTCATAAAAAGCCGAAAATGAGGTTTTAGATCCGTTTAGCAGCTTGTATTTATAAATATTTTTGCGATTGAACAACTGTAGTTGAGCGATTGTCACTTTATTCCTTTAAGCGATACAGGTTCCCATTATCGGTGCTGAAAAATATGTCCCCGGCGGGTGAGATTTCTATGTCTCTAATTCTTTCCCCTAAGTTTTCTAGAATGCGTTCTTCCTCGATTACTTCACCTTGCTCGTTCAAAGTAACGACATTGATGTGGGTGAGTTTAAGTGCGCCGGCTAACAGCTTACCTTTGAGTTCTGGAAACTTATCGTCCCGATAAACCATTAGACTGCCTGGTGCTATTGAAGGTACATAAACCTTTATAGGAGGCTCAATGCCAGCTTTGGTTTCAGATTCGCCAACGCTAATCGGCCCCCAATACTCTTTGCCGTGTGATGTGACTGGCCATCCATAGTTTGCGCCTGCTTTTATTAGGTTGATTTCATCACCACCTCGCGGGCCGTGTTCAATCGACCAGAGTTTTTTAGTAGGGAAATCGTAAAACAAGCCTTGTGGGTTACGATGACCAAAACTCCAAATTTCGTTCAGAACCTTATTATTATCAATGAATGGGTTATCACTTGGCACGCTTCCATCTGGATTCAATCGTAAGATCGAACCAGCGTGAGTCATTGTGTTTTGGCCATTATCTCGGTCGCCCCGATCACCTATTGAAAAGTAAAGGTGAGTCTCATCAAAGGTGATTCGGCTACCAAAGTGACGCCCAGTGTCCGTTCTGGATTTTGATACAAACACGTCTTTCCAATTTGAGATTTTACTGTTGCTGTAATTAGCAGAGGCGAGTGCCGTTACACCTTCGTCATCAACGTTTTTGCTGTATGTTATGTACAACTTATCTTGTTCAAAAGGGGATAGAGCGATATCTAATGCACCGCCTTGGCCCTTAGCCCACACATTTGGTAGTCTGAATAAAGTCTCTTGCTCACCTGTCTTTAAATCAACGTGCTTAATGACGCCTTCTTTTTCAGTGAGTAGCATTGAGTCATCGTTGATATAAGCCAGCCCCCACGGAATAACGAGGCTATCGGTGATCTTCTCAGCTTGCCATGCATAAGACTTTGGTGAAGCTATTGGACCTGATGCAACGAGTGCTAAAGCACAGGAAATAAAGCGATGATAAACGTTCATTGAAGTCCCTTGATGATCATTCTTTTTGTTAGTCTAGCGCTTGTGTCTAATAGTTGGAAAGTTAGGGTGAGTGAAAAGTGACTATTCACATATTTCTCTCAACTAATATTGTATGAACAAACAAGCTGGCGTATGTTTATTCTGCCACCTTCTATTCGATTCTTTCGGAGCATAATGAATATTACCCCTGCAACATCTTCGCTATTTTTTCTGTTTTTAAGTTGTCAGGTAGAAAGCCAAGCTATCTATTCTCAAACCACCCGATCTCAAAACAGCTGTTCTTTTGGATACTTTACATCATGAGTCGTCGATTTGATTTTAAATCGATCTTACTCGCGTGTTTGGTCATCAGCATTGGCCAACTCAGTATGGGGTTGGTGTTTCCTTCTTTACCTTGGATTGCCAAAGACTTCGATGTGTCACTAGAGCAAGCTCAGCTTTTGGTGAGTGTGTATTTGTTAGGTTTTGGCCCTTCTCAATTTATTTATGGCCCTATTTCTGATGCTCTGGGACGTAAAAAAGTACTGCTAAGCGGCTTATTAATCGCAATGCTTGGCTTGTTGATGATTATATTCTTCAGTCATTCGTTCACCAACATAGTAATGGGAAGGTTCTTACAAGGTTTAGGTACGGGTTGCTGTGCGGTACTGGCTCGTGCCTCAACACGAGATCGTTTTAGTGGTTCTGATTTGCCGCTGGCAATGTCCTATATCGCAATGGTTGCATCTATTACACCTCTGATCGCGCCCGTTATTGGTGGGTTTATCAACTTCCACTTTGGTTGGAGCATGGTGTTTATCTCGTTACTTGGATACGTATCTTTTGCTTGGGTCGTGTTGGCGTTCAAATTTAAAGAAACGGTCACTCAATTCTCGGCGATTCCTTCACCAAAGAAAATGATTGCACAATACAAGGAATTACTCACCTCTCGTTATTTCATGAGCTTTGCGAGTATAGGCTGGCTCAACTTTAGCTTGATGATCACTACTGTGTCAGTGATGCCGTTTATCATGCAAAACCAGATCGGTATGACATCCGACGAATACGCGATGTGGGCGGTGATTCCTGCATTAGGCATGCTTGGCGGAACAAGTCTTTGTAATCGTATTCGTCCGATACTAGGTAATAAGAAAACACTGTTATGCACACCTATATTGCATATCTGTGCGGCCTTGTGGCTTTTCTTCTGTCCACTTGAACCACTGTACTTAATGATTGGTCAGTTCTTGATGATACTTGGTAATGGTATCGCGTTACCTTGTGCTCAAGCTTTGGTGATGTTGCCATATAAAAAGAACGCAGGCGCGGCGGCTGCGATGTCGGGCGGTGGGCAAATGGTCGTATCTTCAATGGTGAGTATGGGGCTAGTCCAATTAGGACTCGGGGAAGCATGGCACCTATCGCTCGTGATCATTGTGTTCACGCTGGTTACTCTGATTAATATTTTGCGTGGTTTTAGTAGCCAAGAAGCGAGAGAGTCTCAGCTTAACTAGCGAGTAAAAATTCCAAGAAGGCCATTGAAGTTCTGAGATTCAGTGGCCTTTGTTTTTTTGGTGGTGGGGGGGGATGGGGCTAGTAGTTGGTTTAAAGCGCTTGAAAGCGTGAACTATTCGCAGACTACCGCCACTTTTTCACTCGCGGCTGTCTTAGCTGGAACGGGATGATCGATCAATCGGATAGGTGATTCATACAGTGCAGACAATGCTTGTTCATCGAGCAACTTATCGGCGCTGCCTTCAAATGCTATCTGTCCTTTTTTTAGAGCGACAATATGTGTAGCGTAACGCAGTGCAAGGTTCAAATCATGCAAAATGACGATCACCCCAACGTTTTCCTTTTTGTTGAGTTCAGAAAGCAAACCCATTAACTGAAACTGATGGTGAACATCCAATGCAGAAGTTGGTTCATCAAGGATGAGTACAGGCGATTGCTGAGCCAGTAACATCGAGACCCACGCTCGTTGACGTTCGCCGCCAGATAAATCATCCGCAAGTGACTGTGAGAATTCAGCAACGCCAGTTCTTTCCATTGCTCGTTGGATAATAGATTTATCTTCAGAGTTCCAACGGCCTAATGCTCCTCTCCATGGGAAGCGACCTAAACGAACCAACTCTTCCACCGTTAAACCTGCAGAAGCGGGCAATTTTTGAGGCAGATAGGCAATTTTCTTGGCTAAGTCTTTGCTTTTTAACGAGGACAGGGAAGCGCCTTCTAATTGAACTGTGCCGTAATCTGGAGCCATTTGTCCGGATAGCAAATTAACTAGCGTTGATTTCCCTGAACCGTTGTGACCCAGAACGACGGTGAGTTCATCGGTCGGAATAATAAGGTCTTCAACAGATAGGATAGTTCGGTTGTCTCGAACGATGTTGATATTTGAAAGCTGAAACATATCGGTCCTGTATCAAGACCAATGACAGTGCCTAATGAAAGCGGCTCTCTATATTGGTCTTTTAAAATAATGGGTATTGCTAAGCGGTTTTTCTGTTGTCAGGGTGCCTAGGACAGTCGTCACAATATTTCCCCGAGTCACACTTATAGACGAGGCAGCAACTGATTCTGATCAGTTTAAGCATACCTGAACCTGAATCAATCTTAAGGCTGTCTAAGTGGCTGTCAGGTAATTGGCATGCGTCTAACCAAAGCTTAGCTTGCGATGTGATGTAGTCGTTAGTCAGGCTCGGTTCATGTTGTTGTAGTTTTATCAAACTGGCTAACAACAAATCAGCCAGTAAGTGATTGGTAAACCCTGGTCGAATACGGGTCCATTCACTTATTTGGCTACGATAAAACTCAGTAAGATCAAGAATGGCTTTGCCGGCATGTGGGATCAATTCTTCCGGTGTACCGTGTTGATGATCACCGTTAAAGAAGCGATAACCTGTGACAAATTCTTTGTACCTAAACTGGCCAATATTCTTAATATCAGGCAACGAACGAAGCCCATAAATAGAAATGAAAGTCACATAAATCGGTTGCCAACAAACGAGATCCCAAGTTCGAGTTAACCAATAGGCTTTGCCTGCTTCAGGGTGACTCTGTGCAATGCCATCATAAACGCGTTTGATCTCTATATGACTCTGGACATTCGTTATTGCGATGCTTTTACTGCTCAGAGAACCATAACTACCGCTTAGGTAAGGGGTTACCTGTTTTGAATAAGCGAAGATTTTTTGGTGCAGAGAAGGGGCTCTCCTACGAGTGACAATATTGTGTAGTTGGGAAAGCATTTTAAACCATCAAATGAGAATCAGTTGCGTTATCATAGCGAACATAATCGAGGAGAACCACACAAATTGGAGCATCTACTTCGAACGTTGGTCGTTTTTGATACTTATAAACAGTACATGGACTGCTTGTTTTAAGTGATAAAGACCTTGTTAAATGATAAAAGTACGGGTGAACCCAGTTTGCCACTGCCAACTAAAGAGAAGATGAAAGCTTGAATATGAACACACCAGCATTTGATCGCATCAGTCGCGTTCTGGCATATATCCATACGAACCTTAGTTCTGCGTTATCTCTAGAAGATATTGCTAAGCAAAGTTGTTGGTCTCGTTGGCAGTTACAAAGGGTGTTTCAAGCCGAAACTGGGCTCACCGTAGCCAATTATGTAAGGGAGCTTAAGCTGAGCCAAGCTGCGGAAGAGCTACTTGATGGAAAAGAACGTGTGATAGATGTTGCACTTGGTCTTGGATTCAACTCAGAAATTAGTTTTAGTCGTTCGTTTAAGCAGATGTTTGGGGTTAGCCCGAGCCAATATAGAAAAGCAGGCAAAAGAGTTGGGCTTAGAAAGCCGATTCAGGTTTCTGAAACTAAAAGCGCTGCTGATCATGGTGCTCTCAGTTTTGTGAAAGTTCGTATTGATGAGAGAGAGTCATTTCTTGTTAAGGGTATGACATCAGAAATCAGCGGTTTATTTTCACTGACACAAGACTTCGCACAAAAAGTTCCACAACTTTGGTCTCGTTTAGAACATGAAGTTACGATTCCAAACGATAATGTGCTTCAGCTTGTTGGTGTCGTCGACCTAACTCAGTCTTGCTTTGATGGCACGAATATTCATTATTGGGCTGGCGTTGAGTTACACGATGGAATATCAATCCCTCAATTACCGAGCATTATCTCTGATAAATTAGAGGTGTTAACTATCCCTAAGCAAACCTACGCCGTGGTCAAACATTGTGGTCCTATAGAAAACCTGCGACATACCTTAAGTTGGTTTGTTCTTAATTGGCTGCCGAACTCTGGTTATCGCGGTGTGGATGGTTACGAACTCGAAGTATACCCATTTAGCTATCAAGCGCACGCCGCTGATGCCGAAATGGAATATTGGGTTCCTATTATAAAATCGTAGTCATATCTATTCAAATTTCTTTCTATAAAGCCCTCCCTCTCATCACAGCTAATTGCCGTTTTAATCATCAATTGGCTGCTTTTTAGTCAAAATAAGTCAAGTTCTTTTGGAATTTGCACCAAATTGTTAATTATCCCATTCATAGATACATACAATGCAAATGAGATTTATTATTATTTATATTAAGCATTGGTACCGAGGGAATTATGACCACTCACACTCGTTTTAAGTATTCATCATTGGCAGTTGCGTTGCTGACGGCGTTTTCAACGCAAGCGTTGGCGGAAGATACTATTACAGCAGCAGATTCGAATATAGAAACTGTCACTATTATGGGCAAAGCGTATCGTAATACCGCAACCAAATCGGCACTTGAACCAGAAGAAACGCCTCAAGGTATTACGGTTATTGATGAAGCACAGTTAGAGCAACGAGGTGTTCAATCTTTGAACCAAGCCCTTCGTTATGCACCGGGTGTTGTAACTGAAAACCGAGGTGGCTCTGTAGCCATGTTCGATTCTTACTCTATACGCGGTTTTAAAACCAATAACGTTAACTATTATGATGGTTTATCACTTCAACAATTGAATGGCTGGAACTTACAGCCGCAGATTGATCCTATCGCAATGCAACAAGTTGAGATTTTTAAAGGACCGACTTCTGTACTTTATGGAGCGATGCCACCGGGCGGCATGGTGAACATGATCGCTAAGGCTCCGCAAACTGAAAAATCAACGAAGGTTGGTGTCGCGACAGGTTCGCGAAACCTACAAGAAGCTTCGATTGATACCACTGGTCAGTTTGGTGACAGTGATTTCTCTTACCGTTTGATCGCACTTGCTCGCAAACAAGATAGCCAAGTTGATAACGCTGAAGAAGAACGTTACTTAATTGCCCCTTCTGTAGACTGGCAAGCAACAGACAGCACATTAATCAACTTCAACCTTTATTACCAAAACGATCCTTCAATGGGCATCAACTCTTCAATGCCATTAGATGTTCTGAAAGCAAGCAACCCATCTGTTTCTATGGGTGATAAGAACTGGAGTAAATTTGAACGTGAAGTGTTGATGGTTGGTTATAAGATTAACCACGACTTCAATAATAATTGGACATTCTTACAGAATGCTCGTTATACCGATGCATCTCTTTACCAAGAGAACACTTACCATGTGAGCTACGATTCAAATACGCCGAATCAACTTAGTCGATACTTGTATTCTACAGATGAAAGCTTTAAAGGCTTTGTCATTGATAACCAATTGAGTGGTCTTATCAAAGCTGGTTCAATAGAACACAATGTGTTAGTTGGTATCGATTATCAAAATATGGATGGAGACGTAAATTACTCGTCTTATAGCGCTAACGGAAGTGGTTTCAATAGCTTCGACCCGTTGAACCCTAACAATGATCTCCTCGATCGTAGCGATGTAACAAAAACGGGTGAGTATCTTGATGACACCACATCAAGCCAACTTGGCTTATACCTTCAAGACCAAGTTCGTTTAGATGCTCTTGTCCTAATTGCAGGTGCTCGTTTTGATCACTACAAGTCAGAAAGCGATTACTACGCACATGAATCTGATCACAAGCAATTTACTTATCGTGTAGGTGGTTTATACGAACTTAATAATGGTCTATCTCCATTTGCGAGTTACGCGACCAGTTTCGAGCCAGCTCCGGGTGTTGATAAGAGTGGCAACGAATTTGATCCTGAAATGGCGCAGCAAGCTGAGATTGGTGTGAAATACCTGTCTGATGATATGTCGAAAGAAGCGACGGTTTCTTTATTCCATATTGTTAAGCAAGATATGTTGATGACAGATCCGACAAACGTCTATGGACCAAGAATTCAAGTGGGTGAAGTGGTATCGCAAGGTGCTGAACTATCAGGCCGTTGGTTTGCTACTGAGAACTTTGATATTGCGGCAGCTTACACTTACGTCGATATGGAAATAACAGAAGACACGAGTAATGGCCTAGAGGGCACTACGCCAATCTATGTACCTGAACATACTGCGAACTTGTGGGCTAACTACAACGTATTTAACGGCATGCTAGCGGGCTCCCGATTCAGTGCTGGTGCTCGTTATGTTGGCGAAATGCAAATGGATGCGAGTAATACTCAAGGTAAAGTACCTGCGTACACAGTGGTTGACCTGTCTGTAGGTTATGACTTAGGTGTAGCGAGTGATACTTTATCAGGCGCTACTGCTAACTTAGCCGTAAATAATATCTTCAATGAAGAATACTATGCCTGTTACGATCAATCGAACTGCTGGTTCGGTGCTGAGCAGTCTGTAGAACTCAGCGTGAACTACGAGTTCTAATTTATTTGAATACATAAATCTAAGCAGCCTGTGTGGGCTGCTTTTGTCGTTAAATAAACAATTAAAAAGTGACAGTGATTATATGAAAGCCAACTATTTTACTTCTCGTGTCCCTAAAGTGAGTTCGTTCATTGTCTCATTGAGCTTGTTGTTATCAGCTCAAGCGATGGCCAACTTTCAAGTTGAAGACAGTGAGGGTGTTAAAACCCTTGAAGCTCAGCCTGTTAGAGTGGCTGCGCTGAACTGGGACATAGCCGAACAAGTGATTGAACTCGGTGTAACACCAGTGGCAGTGCCTGATATCGCTGGCTATACAGATTGGGTTGTTCAACCTGCGATTCCAGAAGGCGTGGCAGATATTGGCACTCGAACTGAGCCTAATTTCTCTGCTTTGAAGAAGCTAAACCCTGATGTGATTCTTATCGCTTCGCCTCAGAAAGATCTTCAGCAACGACTTTCTGAAATTGCGCCCGTGCTTTACTACCAAACATACAGTGACCAGCACAGCAATGCAGCGGCGGCTATCGAGAACTTCAAGAAGATAGGTCAATTGCTTGGTAAAGAAGAACAAGCGAACCAAAAATTGGCCGCAATGGATGAACGTATCGCTGTTCTAAAAGCTGAGTTAGACCAAGCGTATCCAGGCGACAAGCCGAAAGTTACCTCTTTCCGTTTTGCGAGCACGACTTCTGTATACATTTACGGTGATAACTCTATTCCACAATATGCACTTGAGCAGCTTGGCTTTGACAATGCGATGGATCTTCCTGCAAGTCAGTGGGGTATCAGTCAAAAGCGTATGACCGAGCTTAAGAACGTGAAGAAGGGGATTGCGCTTTACTTTGAACCTTTCCCATATCAAGACAAGCTAGACCGTTCTCCGGTTTGGAAGAGCATGCCCTTTGTTCGTAATGGTCAATTTAGTCCAGTAGCCGCAAGTTGGAGTTACGGCGGTGCAATGTCGATTTTGTATAACACAGAAGCCATGGCGCACTCGTTGTTGACGCTAGCGGAGCAGTAATGAAATCCAGTGGTTTTATGATGGGGGCTGCGCTGCTTTGTGCTGCCCTTATTCATTTGTGGTTAGGGCAGTCGGAATTTGGCCCTATTGGTGAGTTGCTTCAGCAAGCCTCACAGATCAGTGATATCGCAACATTCAACGTAATGGTCGATGATTCATTCGAGCTGATGGCGTTAACCTATGTCAATTTACCTCGCTTGGTGATGGCGATCTTGGTTGGTGGAACACTTGGCACCATAGGTAGTTTGTTCCAGCAGCTGACTCAGAATCGCATGATGTCGCCGTTAACTTTAGGTACATCATCAGGTGCATGGCTTGGTTTGGTTATTCTGAATGTGGTGGCGCCAATGTTAGTTGCTCAATATTCGGTTTGGTTTGCGCTAGTCGGGGCATTGCTTGCTATGGGGCTGATTGTTTCGATTGTCGGAATCAAAAATATGAGCGGCTTGCCAATTGTATTGGCGGGCATGGCGATCAACTTATTGCTAGGGGCATTTGCAACGGCGATTATTCTGCTTAACGACCAGTACGCTCAAAATCTGTTTGTATGGGGGGCGGGCGATCTAGGACAGAACGGTTGGGAACAAATAATTTGGCTGATGCCTAAGTTGCTGCCGATCTTCGCCATCTTCTTGTTGGCGCCAAGAATCCTGACTTTGCTTTCGATCGGGACTGAAGGGGCAGCAGCGCGCGGGCTCAATATTGGCGCAACATTCTTTGTATTGATGGCGGTTGGCGTTTGGTTGGCTTCAGTATCGATTACCTCGGTAGGCGTGATCAGCTTTATCGGCTTGATAGCTCCAAACATTGCTAGGCATTTAGGTTTTCTAAAGGCCAAATCTGAACTCGTCGCAAGCTGTGTATTAGGTGCGTTATTACTCTGTGTCACCGACAGCTTGGCGATATTCTTGGCGCAATGGTCTTTAGATATGATTCCAACAGGGACGGCAACCGCGGTGATTGGTGCTCCAGCGTTGATCATTATTGCTCGCAAGCAAATGTCTGCTCAAGATCAGCTATTTTTCTCGATGCCTAAAGGGCCGAAGTCTATTTCATCTTTGGCTTACTTCTTGTTGGGCTCGATGATCCTCGGGTTGCTGGCGTTGAGTACATTGTCTCAGCCTTCTTCAGATATGGGCTACTTCGTTATCCCCGATGTATTTGAATGGTCGATTCGTTGGCCGAGAATGTTAACGGCGATATTCGCTGGTGGCGGTTTGGCAGTGGCTGGTGTGATTTTACAAAGGTTGGTTTATAACCCACTTGCAAGCCCAGACATTCTTGGCGTATCGGCAGGTGCGGTGTTAGCGCTGATTTTCAGTAGTCTGTTTATGGGATACTCGATTCACTCACTAAGCCCGTGGGTTGCGTTTTTAGGCAGTGCGATTGCACTCTGTTTATTGCTATTTCTTGGCAAGAAGCATCAGTTTGCACCGTCTATTCTGATCCTGACAGGTATCTCGCTGACCGCAGTACTGGAAGCTTTGGTGCAATTTTCTCTAACGCGAGTAGGTGAGGGGAAATACACCTTATTGGCTTGGTTAGCAGGGTCTACCTATCGTGTTGAACCTGAGTCTGCCACTATAATGGCTGTCGTGATTACGGCTTGCATAGGTGTTGCTCTATTGTTGAGTCGTTGGGTGACCTTAATTGCGACTGGACGTCAGTTCGCGAGTGCCAGAGGGTTGAATATCAACATCGCCTACGTCGCCTTGTTGTGTATTGTTGCGATCTTATGTTCGGTCGTGACAACCACCATGGGGCCTGTCGCATTTGTCGGCTTGTTAGCTCCGCATATCGCTGCAATGGTAGGGGCTCGTTTGGTTCGAGAGCAGATTATCTTGGCGTTTTTGATTGGCGCAGCATTGATGCTATTTGCCGATTGGCTAGGTCAAGTGGTGGTGTTCCCCGCGCAGCTTGCGGCAGGAACCTTAGTTTCTATTATTGGCGGCAGTTATTTCATCTTCTTGTTACTGAAATCTCGAAGAGCGTAAATTAGCGGTTAGTAAGTTAAGAGCTCGGTTCATTGTTCATTGGAACAAGTATGAAAGGCCGTGAATGGAGCGATCCATCACTGCTTTTTTTATTCATGTCGTTTGTGTAAAGGGGAGGTGTTAAGCAACACAGGTCTCGCTTCTCATACGCAAACTTTGCATATGTTAACAAGATGTATAACCTAAAGGTCTGACCACTTAGTTGAGTAGCCCACATGACCGACCTTTCTCGTATCACTTGTTCCATCGATGAAAACCAAATCGCGACCGTAGTATTGAACCGTCCAGATAAGCTGAATGCTATTGATATGGCGATGTTTCAAGGCGTTAACACTATGATCAGGGAGCTAAAAAAGAATACCGAGATTCGCGTTGTTATAGTGAAGGGGAATGGCGCGGATTTTTGTTCAGGGCTTGATGTTAAGTCTTTATTGAATAGTAAAGCTGGGGCATTGAAGCTTCTATTTAAATGGTGGCCAACGTTGCCGAATGCTGCGCAATACTTCTCTATTGGCTGGCGAGATATCCCATGCCCGGTGATTTTTGCGATACATGGGCGTTGCTGGGGAGGAGGTCTACAGTTAGTCAGCGGCGGTGATTTTAGAATTGCTAGCCCAGACGCCAACTTCTCGGTATTAGAAGCGAAATGGGGTTTGATTCCTGACATGGGGGGCGCCATCGCATTTCGTGAACTCATGCGTAAGGATCATACTTTGGAAATGGCGATGACCGCGAAGGTGATCGACTGTGAAACTGCGAAAGAATATGGATTGGTGACCAAGATTGCAGAAGATCCTTACGCTGAAGCTTATGCGTTAGCACTTGAGTGTGCTAATCGATCGCCAGATGTCCTTGCCGCCAATAAGAAGCTCTACAATAAAACGTGGTGGTCTAGCCCTGGTATTGCGCTGTTTTTAGAGACTTGGTATCAAATCAAAGTTGGAGCAAGGAAGAACAGAACGATTGCCATCCAGCGTGAAACTCATAACGATAAACCACGAAAATATCTTCCCAGAACCTTTAAGTAGGGCTTGTACAGGAATAATCGTTATTACCTTTGTTTATGGGACTTTGCGGTAGCCTTAGAGCAATTTAATGTCTAAGGCTAAATGAGCAATCTGATGAACAAAACTTTTACTTACTCGCTAGCTGCCACCGCAATTTTTACAAGTTTAAATGCTTTCGCAAGTGGTCTGTTTTTACAAGAAGCTGTCGTCGCCAATGCTGGTACTACCGGCGCCGGGGACGGTGTTTATACTCGCTCTGCTGCTGCAATGTGGATGAACCCTGCCACCATGTCTCATATGGGCGAAAGCAAAACGACCATCAACACCATGGCGTTTGATCTTGAGATGCAATATCAAGACAACGATGGTAATCCAGATGGTAAAGCTCATTCCGTAATGCCGTCATTTGGTGCCTTTCACGCTCACCAAGTGACTGACAAATTACACCTTGGTATCGCGCTGGGTGCAGTAGGGGGCTCTAGCCTTGATTACGGCAGTGAGTGGGCGGGAGCTGAACTCTTAGAAGATATCACCCTCACTGCGATGCAAGTAAACCCATCACTAAGCTACCAACTGAATGACCAGTGGTCGGTTGGTGCCGGTATCCAGTTAAGTTGGGCTGCGTTACAACAGTCATCCTCTGTTTTTACAGCAAAGCAAGACACTGACTGGGCTTATGGTTATAACCTAGGTGTAATGTTTACGCCGTCGGATAAACTTAAGTTGGGTGCTAGCTATCGGTCAAAGCTTGAGCACGAGTTTAATAATGAGTTAAGAGGGGTAGAAGATTTTTCTAACTCTCTAGCTATGGATCTTGCTTTACCAGAGATCGTTGATATCAGCGCTAGTTACGCACTTAACCCAAAGCTCGACTTATTGGCTAGTGTGCAATTACATCGTTGGAGTGAGTGGGATACAACAGTTCTTGATTTTGGTGTTGCTGGAAGCCCAATTAGTGGTGTTCCACTTGAACGCGATTGGGACGACGTGTGGAAGTTTGCGGTTGGTGCAGATTACCAACTTAACTCAGACTGGCGTTTGAAAGCCGGCTTCTCTTATGAGACCTCACCACAAGATGATCCATCAATGCAGTGGGTTGACCTTCCTGTAGGCGAACAGTATCGCTATTCGGTAGGTGCTTCAACGTATTGGGATGATATCTTGATTGATATGTTCTACGAGTATGCGGATTTAGGTTCAGTTGATATGAATCGAAGTGGACCAAAAGGTAATACTTTGCTAAACGGCTCATTCGACGGTCGCATCCACTTTGTTGGCGTTAGTGCGACCTTCTAATGACAAAATATAATCTATTAATTGTTGCAGCAATGACACTGTGCTCGATGGGTGCTTTTTCTGAAGAGAAGCATCCGGATGATCCAACCAAGATCGTAACTAAAGCCGGCGTTGCATATAACGAAGAGCTTAAGTTTTCGGGTTCTATCGGGCTTGATGAAGCGCGAATGATCAACGCGCGCGTTAATGCAGACGGCGAAGAATGGCGAGTGGGCGGCTCATGGCTATTGCCTTTGGGTATCGTCAATTTCAACTTTAGTCGCTCTGAATACGACAACGATGCTTACAAGAATAACTACAGTATCGGAACATTTGTTCCATTGAGTTATTTCGATATCGAACCCTTTGGTTGGCAAATCTTCCCGATGGCTGGCTACAGCTATAACGATGGTGAAGTGGCGGTATTCGATGATGAGAATGTGGGTTCTGATTATGTATTGATGCCGAGTTCGACTCATGGCGGTTATATTGGTGCATTTGGTCTGAAAACGATAACTGAAGAGTGGTCTATCATGGGCTTTGGTGGTGGCTCTATGGGTTCTGATGATTATTCAGGCTATTGGGCAGGGGTCGGTGCTAGCTACAAATTGAGTGACGCCCAGTCGTTCAATTTCTTCACTATTTTTGCTGAGGATGACTTCGGTGAGAATAACAGTGTTGGTGCGTCTTACACCTATGAGTTTAAATAGCTGTTAGCAGGTAGCAATTCGCAGGTGGACACCTCTCGTAAGAACCATTGACTTAGTCCAGATTAAATTGAACAAAGTCGCTTATTAAAGTTGAGCGACTTTCTTTTATTACCATTTCTCCAATCTTTTTTATCTCTTTTTGATGCTTTCTATACCTCTCTCATATAAGAGTGCCGCTCTCTTAATCTAGATTAAGTTTTACCTGCCATATTCTCTGTACTATCCGCTTGAATCAGTGCCCATGCTTAATGGGTAACTTGCGTAATACGATTTTGAGAGGAAGACACTTGAGCACTTTGTTTACAGAAACCCACATTGGCAAGATGACACTAAAGAATCGCTTCATGAGAAGTGCAACGTGGGAAAATATGGCCACCGAGGATGGGCATATGACAGATAAACTGTACGCTATCTACGAAGAGTTGGCTCAAGGTGAAGTCGGCCTGATCGTGACGGGTTACGCGAACATCGTTGAAGAAGAAAAGCCTAATGCGGGCATGATGGGGATGTATAACGACTCATTCATTGCAGAGTATCAGAAACTGACTCAACTGGTGCACGACAACGACTCTAACATAGTAATGCAATTGGCTTATGGTGGCACCAAAACCACGCATGATCTTGGCGAACGAGTGATCTACGCACCAAGCGAGGTTCCGGAAAAAGGAACTCAAACACTAGGCAAAGCGATGACCAAAGACGAGATCGACTACATTGTTGATGCCTTTGCTCAAGCGTCTTTGAGAGCACAAAAATCAGGCTTTGATGGCGTTGAGATTCATGCTGCACACACCTACCTGATTAACCAGTTCTTAAGCCCTTATTACAACCAACGTGAAGATGAATACGGCGGTAGCTTAGAAAATCGTATGAGATTCTTGCTTGAGATCTACACATCGACTCGTAAGTTGGTAGGTGATGACTTTCCTATCTTAGTTAAGCTTACAGCTTCTGAGTTTTTCGAGGGCGGAGTGACGTTTGATGAAACTCGATCGGTGTGTAAGAAGCTTGAAGAAATTGGTGTTGATGGCATCGTGGTGTCAGGCAACATCCATGGTAAAGCCGACACCATGATTGGCGAATATCACGATGGATTCACTATTCAAGCTGAAGGTTATTTTCACGAATATGGTCATGCTATCAGCCAAGACGTTAATATTCCGGTGATCACTGTGGGTGGATTGACAGATTTCGATGCGATTGAAGCCATCGCTAATAACACGGGTATTGAATACTTCGCGCTTTCAAGACCTCTGCTATCAGAGCCTCATTTAGTTAAGCGTTGGAAGGAAGGGGATAGAAGTCCTGTTGAATGTGAGCGATGCTCTAAGTGTCGTACTAAGCGCGGCAACTTTTGCGTGGTGAATAAAGACAGAAAAGTACAGCTCGCTCGCATGTAATCGCTGATCCTAGACCCAAGCGTAAGCCTAAATTAATAAGCGAGTCTAAGTTTGAGTTTGTGTTAATTACAGGCTCAAACTTGTATTCTAAAAACGATATTTGAAACCTTATTAATCACATTCTTGTGTCAAATGAGTGTGCATTAACGGATACAATACACCTGTAAATTATCTAACCAAGTTATCGATAACCAACTGAGCAAACTTTGAAATTACTTCCTCTCTTAAAGCAACCTCGAATCCACTGACACCTTTTTAGTTTTAGCGGCATTACGATCATTTCAACTGTGACTACACTATTGATGTATCAGGGCACCCATTGCTACTACGTCAGCGAAGCTGTGCACGTTGAATCTGTATGGTCGAGTATATTGATATTTAACTAATAAAGATTAATCAGAGGTAAAAATGCAAAACAAGCATTGGTCCAAATTCGAGTTGCTGCATGAAATCGTAACCAACCCCAATATTCACGTAAAAGGTCAACACAGTTATTACAGTGATTGTTGGGATAATGGCTTCGAACAATCGGTAGTACGCTATTTACATGGTGACGAAGTCAGCCGCCAGTGGGAGCCTCGATGGGAAATCGACGAACTCTATATTGGTGACTATGTTTGCATTGGCGCAGAAGTTGTCATTCTCATGGGCGGAAATCATACTCACAGAGTGGATTGGTTTTCACTGTATCCGTTTATGGACGTGATTGAAGACGCGTATATCGGCAAGGGTGACACTCATATTGAAGATGGTGTTTGGCTAGGCATGCGAGCCATGATAATGCCAGGAGTAACGATTGGTGAAGGCGCTGTGGTTGCTGCAAATAGTGTTGTGACAAAAGACGTCGCTCCCTACTGCATTGTCGGTGGCTCTCCTGCGAAAGTGGTTAAATACCGTTTCGACGAGTCTGTTATTGAAGAACTGATTTCGATGAAAATATACGACTGGCCTGAAGATAAGTTTGAATTATTGAGGAAGCACTTAAGTGGTTCTGATCTACAGGCACTCAAAAATTCGCTAGTTGAGTATGATGCGCAAACCCCGGTAAACGATTAATTGAACTTAGTATTAGGAACACTCAGTTGCTTGTTGAGTGTTCTTTTTGTCCATCTATTCAGCAACTACCATCAATTTCATCACATCTGTGTACTTCATCATTGACCTTACCCTAAGGGTAACCTTTATAGTTACCTTGAAAACCTAAAGGTAAGCTATGACAAACACATTCCGAAAAACTTGGATTATTGTTTTCAGCATCATTGCGATGTTGATGTCTAGCTATGCCTCAAGCTCCTCAGCCTTGATGACTGAAGTAATGATGATGGAAATGGGGTCGAGCAAATCGGCTTGTTACCACAGCGGTACTTCGGTTAATGATTCAATGGCAGGGTGTCATGTGATGAGTGAAAAAGTACACGCTGAAGACTCTAACATGAGTGCCCATGCTTTGATGGCTCAATACGATATGTCTTCAATGAGCGAAGACGGCAGTTCGATGATGGGTAACCATTGTTCGAGTGCCGATTGCTGTGCCTCAATGTGTTCTGCAAGTCCCTATCCAATTCAGGCTGTTCAAGCCGTTGATCAACTTTCCTTTTCATTAGCTCGTTTTCAATCGGTCACGATTGGCCAGAAAGTCGCACGTGCTCAATCTTTGTTACGCCCGCCCACTGCATAAATCTATATCTAAAAATACAGCTCTATCAGTTAGCTAAATCTGATAAGTCATTCTTTTTTATGCGCTAATTAGCGCTAGATATGGACATTCATTGTGAATATGAAACCAACAACCTCTGTGTTTGTCATGAACACGAGCTTAGTGGTTGCTGCTGCCTTGCCTATGGCCTTGTTTTCAAGTGCTACGCTCGCGGCTACCACTGCGTCAGCTTCAAATGCTCAAGATATTTCAGCACATGACCAAGCAAGTTCGACGCAGCAACTCAATACACTGATTGAGATTGCTTTAAGCGAAGATGGAAATCGCAAACAGTACTTTGCTCAGTCTCAAGCGATGCGAGAAACGGGCATTGCCAACGCGACCTTAATGGACCCGAAATTAAAAGTTGGATTTGGCGGTTTGCCTGTCGATAGCTTTCAATTCGACGAAGACCCGATGACTAATATATCGGTAGGGTTGATGCAGCAGTTTGAGCGTGGCGATACGCTTAACCTCCAACAGAAAAAGGCAGGCCAACAGGCTGATGCTTTAGCTTTGCAGGTGCAAGCAAGAGAATTGACGGTTGCGAATAGCATGACGCAGCTTTGGCTTGAATTGGGTTACCAGAAAGTCGCAGAAGGTGTTATGCGTGAAAATCGTCGTTTGTTGCTTGAGCTTGAAAATTATGTACAAACCAATTACTCGATTGGTAAAAGTGAAGCACAAGATCTGCTTAATGCTCAGCTTCAAGTGAGCAAGCTTGATGAGAAACTTCAGGCAAACCAACAGGTTCAACGACGTTTAATCTCTCAGCTTTCTGAATGGTTGGGTTCTGATTGGCTAGGCTCTCAGGTTCTTGATTCTCAGGGCACATTGAATGCAACTAACCAAATCGATTGGTCATTGTTAGAAAGCAAATTAGCGACCAATACCGATTCAACCAAGCACTACCAGCTACTGACTGACCATCCTTTGGTTAAGATCTCCGATGTCAGTATTTCCTCCAATCAAACTCAGGTTGAGTTAGCCGAGCAAGCTTATACCCCGCAGTTTGGGGTAGAAGTGATGTATGCGTACCGCCAAGCCAATAACATGGCGGGTGAACCTGCTTCTGATTTGGTGAGTGCTTATCTGACAGTCGACATTCCGCTGTTTACGGGGAATCGACAAGATAAAAACTTATCGGCTGCTCAGTATCAAGTTGGTGCGGCTAAATCTCAAAAAGACACCTTACTTTCCCAAATGAACGCGCAAGTGAACGCATTGCTGGTGGACAGATCAAATCTTATCCAGCGATTAGATCGCTATCAAACGTCCTTGCTTCCTCAAACCGCAGCCCGAATCAGCGCGGTTGAAAGGGGTTATCAAAACAATACCGCTCAGTTTAACGATGTCATTTTAACAACGACCGATGAGCTGGCGCTTAAGTTAGAGCAACAACGTTTGATCACCGATCTCAATATCGTTAACAGCAAACTGGCGGCGTTAATCAGTGGTTTTGAATACCAAGTAAACCAACCACAACTCAACTCAAGCGCAACTAAACACACAGCCAATCAATAAGGGAATAGACAATGAATACAGTAAAAGTAGCAACAATCGCTTTATTGGTCGGTGGTGCATTGGGGTTTGGTGTGAATCACTTTGTCGTTGGGTCAGCACATAACATGTCAGCAATGGCAACGAGTACAGACGCCGAAGTAAGTAAACAAACCAAGGATGAGCCTCTGTACTGGGTGGCTCCGATGGACCCAAATTATCAGCGAGACAAACCGGGGCAGTCACCAATGGGGATGGATTTAATTCCTGTTTATGCGGATGACTCAAGTGCGGGACCAGACAAGGCGGGAACTGTGTTTATCGACCCGTCGGTAGAAAATAATCTTGGTGTCAAAACAGCAACAGTTAACTTTGAAGCGTTGTCTCCTCGGATTGAAACCGTGGGTTATGTGGCGTTTGATGAAAGTACATTGTGGCAAACCAACGTAAGAGCAGCTGGCTGGGTTGAGAAGCTCTATATCAACGCAGTGGGTGAGAAGGTAAACAAAGGTGATGTGCTTTTCACACTCTATTCTCCAGAGCTTGTTAAAGCACAAGAAGAGTTGATCAGTGCTTATAAAACGGGTCGTAAAGGTTTGATCAAGGGCTCGACTGAACGCTTGATTACCTTGGGTGTTGATAAGACGCAAATCCGCGCTATTACGCGACAAGGCAAAGCTTCGCAAACCATTAAAATTAAAGCGCCAGCCGATGGTGTCATTGCAAGTCTGAATATTCGAGAAGGTGGTTACCTTTCACCAGAACAAGCGGTGATCAGTGCAGGCCCACTAGGGGAAGTATGGGTTGATGCCGAAGTGTTTGAGCGCCAAGCGCACTGGATCTCATCAGGCAGCAATGCGGTGATGACTCTAGATGCGATTCCCGGCAAAGAGTGGTTAGGTAATGTCGATTACGTTTACCCAATCCTTGACCCAAAAACTCGAACTTTGCGCGTTCGTTTGAAGTTCTCCAATCCCCACGGCGAGCTAAAGCCAAATATGTTTGCCAATATTGCGCTGAAACCCATTAGTGATGAAGCCGTTCTTACTATCCCAAGATCTTCGGTGATTCACTCCGGTGGTATGACTCGAGTGGTAATGTCAGAAGGTTCTGGAAAGTATCGTTCTGCTCGTATTGAGGTTGGTCGTGAAGCTGGCGAAAAAATAGAGGTGCTTCAAGGGCTGGAGCAAGGCAAAAACATTGTCACTTCTGCGCACTTCATGTTGGATTCTGAATCTAGCCAATCAGCTGATCTGTCGCGCATCAATGGTGTTGAGGAAGATGCTGAAACTGTATGGGCAAACGGTGAAATTTCCGATGTTATGCAAGGCAGTCGCATGGTGACGATTAACCATCAGCCTGTTCCAGAATGGGATTGGCCGGGCATGGTGATGAACTTCACCTTTGCGGAAGGCTTGGACATGAGTGACGTGCAGCGTGGTAAGGCAATTGATTTTGAGATGAGAAAGACAGAGTCAGGGCAGTACGAGGTTGTTGATTACAAGGTCAACAAACACAAGATCGCTGGCGAAGTTTGGGTAACAGGTGACATCACTATGTTGATGGCAGATTTTGGCATGATCACCGTAAATCACAAGCCAGTGCCTGACTGGAATTGGAAGGCGGGTGAAATGAACTTCCAAGTAAGTGATGACCTTGATTTATCCGAGTTTACCGAGGGTCAAAGCATTCGGTTTCTAGTGGCGAAGCAAGGTTCTGATTATGTGCTCAAATCTCTTGAACCGACGAATAGCACGGGTGAGGGCGAACTATGATCAATGCAATCATTCGTTGGTCCATCAGTAACCGATTCTTGGTTCTGGTTGCCACGGTCGCCATCGTATTTGGCGGCTTATACAGCGTTAAAAATACGCCCGTCGATGCTATCCCAGATCTTTCTGATGTCCAGGTGATCATCAAAACCAGCTATCCGGGGCAAGCGCCTCAAGTAGTCGAAGATCAGGTGACCTATCCGCTCACAACGGCGATGTTAGCCGTTCCGGGTGCAGAAACGGTTCGTGGCTACTCGTTCTTTGGTGATTCCTATGTCTATATCATCTTCAATGACGATACCGATATGTACTGGGCGCGTTCACGAGTGTTGGAGTACTTAAGCCAAGTTGCACCTAACTTGCCATCGAGTGCGAAGCCAACACTAGGACCAGATGCAACTGGTGTAGGCTGGGTTTACAGCTATGTACTGCAAGACAAAACCGGTAAGCACGACTTAGCAGAGCTTCGTAGTCTGCAAGATTGGTTCTTGAAATACGAGCTGCAAACCGTAGAAGGCGTGTCTGAAGTGGCGACCGTTGGCGGCATGGTGAAGCAGTACCAAGTACAGATTGATCCTGCCAAGTTACGTGCTTACGACCTAACGCTTCAGCAAGTCAACAAGGCAATCCAAGATGGTAATCAAGAAACCGGTGCGTCAGTGGTTGAGATTGCGGAAGCCGAGCACATGGTTCGTACAACCGGCTACCTCACAAGCATCGAAGACATTCAATCTCTGCCGTTGAAAGTGACCGACAAAGGTACTTCGCTGCTATTAGGTGACATTGCTGACATCAACCTTGGACCACAAATGCGTCGTGGTATCTCTGAACTCAATGGTGAAGGTGAAGCCGTTGGCGGCGTAATCGTGATGCGCTTTGGTGAAAATGCCAGTGAAGTGATCGACTCGGTTAAATCCAAACTCGCTGAACTGCAAGCGGGCTTACCTGATGGTGTCGAGATTGTCGCGACTTATGACCGTTCGACTTTGATTGATTCAGCCGTTGAAAACCTTTGGAAGAAGCTGGCTGAAGAGTTCATCGTGGTTGCGATCGTGTGTGCGCTGTTTCTGTTCCATATCCGTTCGTCGTTGGTTATCGCTCTAAGTCTGCCTGTCGGTATATTGGGTGCATTCATTGTGATGCATTGGCAGGGTATTAACGCCAATATCATGTCTCTTGGAGGGATTGCGATTGCGATTGGCGCCATGGTAGATGGTGCCATAGTAATGATCGAGAACGTTCATAAACACATTGAACGGACTCCGCTCACTGACAAAAACCGTTGGCAGGTAATTGGCAAAGCGGCAGAAGAAGTTGGCGCGCCGCTGTTCTTCTCTCTGATTATCATTACCTTGAGCTTTGTGCCTGTGTTCGCGCTAGAAGGGCAAGAAGGCAAGATGTTCTCGCCACTTGCGTTTACCAAGACGTATGCGATGGCTGCAGCAGCCGGTTTGGCAATCACGCTGGTGCCTGTGTTAATGGGCTACTTTATTCGTGGCAACGTGTTACCTGAAAACAAGAATCCAGTTAACCGCAGTTTAGTGGCGATGTACAAGCCGCTTCTAAACCTCAGCTTAAAATATCCAAAGGTGATGATTGTTATCGCACTTGGCTTAATGGCGTCTGCCTATTACCCAACCAGCAAGCTTGGTAGTGAGTTCATTCCTCCTTTGGACGAAGGGGATTTGATGTACATGCCAACCACGTATCCGGGTATCTCAATAGGTAAGGCTCGTGAGTTGTTGCAACAAACCAACAAGCTCATCAAAAACATTCCAGAAGTCGAAACCACATGGGGCAAAATTGGTCGAGCAGAGACGGCAACCGATCCTGCACCGTTAACCATGATTGAAACCGTGATTCAGCTTAAACCGCGAGATGAGTGGCGTGACGGCGTCACTACGGAGTCGCTGCGTAAAGAGTTTGATGATCTGATTCAGTTCCCCGGTTTAACCAATGCTTGGGTTATGCCAATCAAAACCCGTATCGACATGTTAGCGACTGGTATTAAAACCCCCATTGGTATCAAAATCGCAGGCCCGGATCTGAGCGTGATTGAAGATATTGGTTCGCAACTTGAACCTATCTTGAATGGTGTCAGTGGTACGGCTTCTGTGTATGCCGAACGTGTGGCTGGTGGTCGTTATGTGACGATAGACATCAAACGTCGCTCGGCTGCGCGATATGGCTTGAGCATTAAAGAAGTGCAACAGGTTATTTCGACTGCGGTTGGTGGCATGAATGTGGGCGAAACCGTTGAGGGGCTAGAACGTTACCCAATCAATGTCCGCTATCCACAAAGCTATCGTGACTCTGTCGTTAAGTTGCAGAACCTGCCGTTAGTGACACCAAACGGTGCGCGAATTGCTCTCTCTGATGTTGCTGATATTCGTTATGAAGATGGCCCACCGATGATCAAAACGGAGAACGCACGCCCTAACGGTTGGGTGTTCGTGGACATTGATGGTCGTGATTTAGGTTCTTACGTGGCTGAAGCGCAAAAAGTCGTTGCCGAACAAGTTGTATTACCGGCGGGTTACTCGCTCGCTTGGTCTGGTCAATACGAATACATGGAGCGTGCGAAGGAGCGTTTGAGTGTCGTTGTGCCGATCACCATCGCCATCATCATGTTGTTGCTCTACCTAAGCTTCCGCCGCGTCGGTGAAGTGATGATGATCATGGCAACACTTCCTTTGGCTATGGTGGGCGGACTGTGGTTGATGCATTTCCTAAATTACAACTTCTCGATTGCGGTGGGTGTTGGCTTTATTGCACTTGCAGGCGTTGCGGTCGAGATAGGCGTGATCATGTTGGTTTATCTCAACCAAGCGTGGCACTACAAAAAGCTCGATGCAGAACAAAACCAACAAACGCTTCAACAAGCTGATCTAACCGATGCCATTAGAGAAGGCGCAGGACTGCGTGTGCGCCCTGTGATGATGACGGTTCTTACGGTGATCATTGGTCTCATTCCAATTATGTATGGCGAGGGTACTGGTTCGGAAGTGATGCAACGAATTGCCGCGCCGATGATAGGCGGAATGGCTTCTGCGCTGTTGCTCACCCTACTGGTGTTGCCTGCAATCTTTAAGCTCTGGAAACAGCGAGAGATTACTCAGAGCCAAAACGAGACAAGCAAATAACGCACTGACTATGAAGCCCTTACTTGCGATATAGGGGTAGGTAAGGGCGCACCACATGAATATGTGAAACTAACATAAAACAGAATTAATCTAAGGAACGACCATGAAAAAGACACTAATTGCTATCGCTCTAACACTGACCACTGCAACGGCTTTTGCTGAAATGGATCACTCTGCTCTTGACCATTCAAGTAAAGATCATTCAGGCATGGATCACTCAATGATGAAAAATGGAGAGATGGATCATTCAAATATGAATCACAGCATTATGAAGGGTGGAAAGATGGACCATTCGAAGATGATGAATATGGATGGAATGATGGACATGGAAGGTATGTCAGAAGTTGGGATGCCAGCTAAAGGCGCGAAGCCCGATAAAGTGGTTCATGTACTGCTAAGTGATGATATGAAAATCACATTTAAAAACAAGGTCGATATAGAGCCAAATGACGTAGTGCAGTTTGTTGTGATGAATACCGGCAAGATTGATCACGAATTCTCGATTGGCTCTGCTTCAGAGCAATTGGAGCATCGTGAAATGATGAAAAATATGGGGAATCACGCTCATGATTCGGGCAGTACAGTCACAGTTAAGTCGGGCAAAGCGAAGCAGATGCTGTGGCATTTCCACGGTGATAATCAAGTCGAATTTGCCTGCAATATTCCAGGACATGCGGAAGCGGGCATGGCGAAGTCGATAACGCTTTAGGCATTATCTAATAGAGCTAGAAATAGCTGCTAGAAAAGTACTAAAACAGAAAGCTAAAAGATAAGTCTTAGCTCATCACGCTAGTTGAGACTTATCTTTCTTGGCCACTACTGTAATAGGATCGATGTTTCCAGTAAGTGGTGTGCTTCACCACTGAGGTGTGGTAGCTCTGACATGATCTTCTTAAGCTTGTCGTCGATCGATTCCACTTCATTCAAAGAACGAAACGCAAGCACGGCCTGTTCTGGTTCGCTGCTCACCCTATCTGGCAGGGTAGTTGTCACTGTTAAAATTTAACCAGTCTGGGCGATAAAGAGTAATTGTGTCTCGTATCTCAATAGAAAGAAAAGAAGCTATATTGAAGAAGCTATTACCTCCCTATTCGATGTCAGTTAAAGAAGTGTCGGAAGAGGAAGGAATCAGTACTGCGACCCTGTATCATTGGCGCCAGCAACTCAGACGTTCAGGAGCCGCCGTGCCAAATAGTAACACTTCATCAGAGCAGTGGTCTGCTCAAACTAAACTAGCCATTGTCGCTGAAACCTACTCAATGACAGAAAGTGAACTCAGCCAATATTGTCGTGAAAAAGGCCTTTTCCCAGAACAAATCCAAAGCTGGCGCAGCGAATGTATGCAAGGGTTTAAGTCGAGTAAAGAGCACGAAGCTGAAGCAAAGAAGCAGGCTAAAGCTGACAAACTTGAAATCAAAGAGTTGAAGAAAGATTTACGACTCAAAGAAAAAGCACTCGCTGAAACGGCCGCCCTCTTGGTACTAAGAAAAAAGCTGAGAGCCTTTTACGGGGAAGAGCCAGAGGACGACTAACCTCAACCGATGAAAGGCAGACCATAGTGACTCTTATCCTTGAAGCGAAGCAATGTGGATGTCGTTTAGAGCCAGCTTGCCATGAAGTTCAAATCGACTTGAGAACATATCGTCGCTGGTATCAGCAAGGAGAAGTACAAGCTGACAAAAGGCCAATATGCCTCAGGCCTGAGCCTGCTAATAAGCTGTCGCAGGAAGAGCGTGATGCGATAATCGAGGTGTGTAACCGCTCAGAGTTCGCAAGCTTGCCTCCAACTCAAATCGTCCCGACATTGCTTGATAGAGGTGAGTACATCGCCTCTGAGTCGAGCTACTACCGAGTGTTGAGTACGCAGGGGCAACTTCACAAGCGAGGTCGTCAGCGGAGCAGACAGAAGCAAGCGAAGCCAACCAGTTACACAGCGACGGACTCGAACCAAGTCTATACTTGGGATATCACTTACTTACCCTCAAAGGTTCGAGGTCAACATTATTACCTGTATGTCATTGAGGACATCTACAGTCGAAAAATTGTTGGTTATGAAGTGTATGAGCATGAATGCGGTGAGCTGGCGTCACAACTTCTGCAAAGGACGTTGATGCGAGAGCAGTGCTTTAATCAAGCGCTGGTTCTTCACTCGGATAATGGTGCGCCAATGAAGTCGTTGACGTTCAAAGCTAAAATGGAAGAGTTAGGTATTACCTCGTCATATAGTCGCCCAAGAGTCAGTGATGATAACCCTTATGTCGAGTCATTGTTCCGTACAGTTAAGTACATGCCAAACTGGCCAACAAAGGGCTTTGAAAGTCTCGATAGTAGCCGAAGTTGGGTTGAAGCCTTCGTACTCTGGTACAACACCGAGCACAAGCACAGTAAGCTAAATTACGTCACGCCTTCAGAGCGTCACAATGGAAAAGATAAAGAGATCTTGAAGCGTCGTGTAGAGGTATTGTTCGCTGCAAAACAGCGAAAGCCTGAGCGGTGGTCTGGTGATATCAGGAACTGTGCGCCTGTTGGTGACGTTCATCTGAATCCAGAAAGAGAAGCTGCTTAATAAGCAAGCAAATGATGACAACTACCTTGAAAAACACCGCTCACATAACCTTTCAACGTATTAAGCTGAATTTTGTTCGCATTTTCGACTTTTGACAGTGCGATATTGATTGCTTCTATGTTTATTGTTAACGCATTGTTTTTAAACATTTTTAATTATTTTTGGTTGTTGCTAATGCGCGCACATTAACACAACTGCTTTTTTGGATATTGACCAAGATTATTAAACCCGCACTTTTATGAAATCTGAGTTTAATTGAGAAGCACTAGCACAATATTGTTTTGGCTATCCATGCAATTGATTCATGAGCTTGTTCCTTAGTGTTAAACATCACAAGAAATCATAATATTTATTTTTACGAGTCCATTTTTTGCGAATGTTAACGCTCTATTATTGAATCTATTTCGCTAGTTTCTTTGGATATATGAAACATCTCTAAGGAATAATGATGCAAAAAGGAACGTTATCTCTCGCGATTATCATGATTTTATCTTCTGGAGCTATTCACGCAGAAGAGCAGATTAGAAATAGTCACTTTAAAGGCAATATGGATGGTTGGTGGAATGCTGGCGCCAACATAGCTACAGAAAGTAATGAAGCGTGTATTGATATTAAAAACCCAGGAAAAAATTCTTGGGATATCATTTTAGGCCATAGCGATATTGGCTTAGAGCAAGGTCAGAAATATCAGGTATCGTTCGATGCATATGCGAATATTGATACTGAGATGAAAGCCTTGATCCAACATGAAGGGCCTCCTTATACGCATTATTTTCTAAGTGACGTGGGTATATCAACAGACAAGCAAAGCTATACGTTTGATTTTGTACACGAACTTGATAGTGACGCCGATACAGAATTCCAGTTTCAATTAGGCGCACAGAAGGAAGGTATCATCTGTGTAGACAATGTTTCTGTCGTAGGTAAGCCATTTGTAAAAGTGGCGACTAAGATGCCTATTCGAGCCAATCAAGTTGGCTTCTTACCTCAATCCGATAAATTTATCTTCGTTGAAAATACGTCGACGACACCTTTGAAATGGACATTAATATCTCATTCCGGGATCAGCCTTGATCTTGGTAAAACTGAAGTATTCGGCCTGAATAAAGCGTCGGGTGAGCACATTCACCGAGTTAATCTTTCAAACTATACAGACACAATGAAAGGCTTAACGATCGAAGTCGGCGATGATGTCAGTTATCCGTTCGATATTCGAAACGATGTTTATAGTAAGTTGAAGCTCGATGCTTTGTCTTACTTCTATCAAAATCGCAGCGGCATTGAAATAAAGCCAGAGTTTGTTCAACGTGAGGATCTTGCGAGGCCCGGGGGTCACATGTCCGATACTGCAACATGTTTTGATAAAGTCGATAGTTGGGGAAATAAATGGCCTGGCTGCGATCTGACGATTGATGCGACCGGTGGCTGGTACGATGCAGGCGATCATGGTAAATATACGGTGAACAGTGGCATCTCAACATGGACACTCTTGAACCTATTTGAGCGAGGGAAGTTCTTAGAGAACAAATCACTTCCTTTTTCAGAGAGCAAAGTAAAAATCCCTGAAGCAACCAATGGCGTTAACCCGTTGTTGTCTGAAGCTCGCTGGAACATAGAGTTCATGTTAGCGATGCAAGTTGATTCTGACACGCCTATCGCCGTTCCTGTTGGTAATCAGTCTGCGAGTAAAAACCTCAAACTTACCGAAATTAACGCGAGAGGGTTGGCTTTTCACAAGATCGCGGATGAGTCTTGGACAGGCATGCCATTACCGCCACACAAAGATACTCAGAAACGCTATGTTGGTTATCCGACGACTGCGGCCTCATTGAATTTGGCCGCCATTGGTGCTCAGTGTGCACGTATTTGGAAAGATATCGACAGTGATTTCTCGCAGTTATGTTTGGATTCAGCGACCAAAGCGTGGAACGCCGCAAATCAACATCAAGATATCTATGCTTACGACAACTTCACGGGGTCAGGGCCGTATGATGATATCGAATTGAGTGATGAGCGATACTGGGCTGCGGCCGAGCTCTTTATCACAACCAATGATGAGGCTTATAAAGAGGTATTGGTTGATTCGCGACACTATCTTGAAGTGCCTAAAGGTAATATCAATGCCGATGGTGACATGTATTGGCAGTATATAGCGCCTGCGGGCACCGTGAGTTTAGCCGTGGTACCTAACTCATTGGACAACCAAGTTATTGAACAAGCACGTAAGAACATCATTAAAACGGCAGAATCTTATACTAAGCAAGTTGCCAATGAAGGCTACAACATCCCTTATACCGTCGAAGAGTATTCGTGGGGCTCAAACTCCAACCTTGTAAACCGTAGTATCTTTTTGATTTACGCTCACGATTTTTCCAATGATGTTCTCTACATCAAAGCGGCGGCTAGTGCGATGGATTATATCCTCGGAGGCAACCCGATGAATATCTCTTATGTTACTGGTTATGGAACGAAACCTGCTGAGAATCCTCATCATCGATTCTGGGCTTACGCTGCTGATGAAAGTTCACCAAAACCAGCACCGGGTGCGTTAATTGGAGGCCCAAATTCGGTAAGTTTTAGTGATCCTATTGCCGCTGTGATGAAAGGCAAGTGTGTTGGACAAACGTGTTACAGCGATAATATTGGAGCTTGGACGTTGAACGAGATAACCATCAACTGGAATGCGCCGCTAGTATGGGTTACTTCTGCTTTAGATGAAGGGCAGCTTGATTGAGGTAATCAATTAAATTAAGAATATTCAAAGAGTAATATCATTTGGTATTGCTCTTTTTTAATACAAGAAATCACACAGTGAAGTGCGTAGTTTTAATTGTTTTAGGTTTTGAAGCTAAGAGGAGATGGTGGATCTAAAGGGGTACTGTAAATAAAGAGAATTTGAAACTAAACAGAAGTTGGAGCGTGCAGCGGGAATCGAACCCGCATCATCAGCTTGGAAGGCTGAGGTAATAGCCATTATACGATGCACGCACACTGTCTTAAGAGTAAGACTGAGGCATCAAGAAGAGTGGAGCGTACAGCGGGAATCGAACCCGCATCATCAGCTTGGAAGGCTGAGGTAATAGCCATTATACGATGTACGCACATCGTCTTAACGAGTTTGATAATGCCACATCTAACTGAAAACGAAACCTTTTTCTTTCATTTTTATTCTAAGTGCTCGCATAACCACCACTCCGCTAGTTTTTCAATCATATCTGGCGTCCTGAGAGTGAATAAAATGTGACTAAAATCTCGTTAAGCAGGAGGCTCTCAAATAACCGTTATCTAGATAACCATTATTTGTAATAGGGAAGCGTTTCATTCGATTCGATAAAGTTACATTGGTGGCCATTTATATCCCAAATAGGTCCAAAGTAAGAGCAAAGTTCGAGGTTACGTGTGTTAACACAAATTGATTCTAAACCGAATTTTCGAGTATTTTAATAACAGTGTGGATGCATAGTTTTAACTTTCGAACGATGCGTTATATTCATTAAACTAATTACAAATAAGTAGAGTTATCGATGCTTCTAAGTCTTTGACGAAAAAAGTAACGAATTTAGTTGATAATTCACGCAAAAGTCTCGTCATTCCGTCTATCGTTTGGTACATTTGCCGCACATTTTGTCTCGCCTCAAATACCCATGCCTTCTCAGTACCGAATTAACAAAATTGTTGAAATTGGTGATACTCTTCACCGCAGTGGTTGTGCTCCGTATAAGCTTGAAAAATATACACAATTCTATGCAAAAAAGCACGGCGTTGATGTGATGATTCAAGCGACGCCAACCGCGATCAATTATCAATTCCCAGACGATAACAACGCCGTAATTCTTAAGCGTCTAAAGCCAGCTTCAATTAATCTGAGTTTGTTGGCCAATACCATCATTCGTATTAATCAGCCTAGTAGCGAACCAGTCCCAGAGCCTGTCGGTTACTCTAAATTTGTGACTGCACTTGCCAATATGGGGATTCCACCTGCGTATTTAATGCTAGTTGGCAGTACGCTGGAAGCGGTCGGTTTCTCTGCGTTGTTGGGTTTAATGGTTTGGGTCTGTCAGCAAGTTCTTCATTCACGTCGTGCTATCGCGGTTGAGTTCATCTCAGCTTTGTTAACGGGTATCTTCGTGGCTTTTTTAGCGAGTACAGGGCTACCAATACCTGTTTGGGCGTTGTGTATTGCCTCTATCGTCTTGTTTGTCCCCGGTTTATCTATAGCCAACGCTTTAGAGTGTTTGGCCTTTAATGATTTAGTTTCAGGTACTAGTTTGCTCGGCCAGAGTGCCTTAACCCTAATCAAATTGTTTGTTGGGATTATCATGGGTCTCAATATTGGTGAAGCGATATGGGGACAAGCGGTCTCTATTGACTATATCAATGCAGTGCCCACGTGGATGCATATATCGGGTTTAGTGCTGATCTCTGTGTCTATCGGGGTAATGTTCAATGCGCGCCCTAAAGACATTTTGCTTGGCTTGCCAGTTGCGGTTCTTGGCATGTGGGGGCCGTTCTACCTTGGTTTTGATAGTGGTTGGGTTGTGGGTACTTGGGTAACCACGGTTCTTATTACTTTGTACGGAACTTGGATTGCTAAAAAGATGGAGCTCACCGGCTCTATTTACATCGTGCAGGGTATCATCATCTTGGTTCCGGGTAGCCGAGTATTGGTGAGTGCGAGTCAATCTGTGTTTGAGCAATCAATCTTGCCGATCCCGAGTATCGGTTTATCGGCGCTGTTTATGTTCTCCGCGATTGTGGCAGGACAAATCACGGCGTATTCGATCTACTCACCAAAAGTAGAGCGTTAATCTGACTAGCTTACAACTGTCGCTCAGGCACACTCGATTCATAAACAAACACAGCTTAGCGGCTGTGTTTGTCCGTTTCAGAGCCGCTCTTTTCCGACGTTAGGTTTATCTTGAGATAATTTGTTAGGTTTGTGCTCGCTAAGCCTAGCAAGAGTCATTAAAATGGACGTAAATTCTATTTAAATTAAGTATTAACGTATGTCTTTACCTCCTTGTCCGCAATGCCAATCTGAATATGTCTATCCAGACCAAAACAACCTAATCTGCCCTGAGTGTGCCTATGAATGGAACCCAGAAGAGGAGCGTTTAGAAAGAGAAGCCGCGCGTGTAAAGGACGTGAATGGTGTTGTATTAGACACTGGCGATAAAGTTACCTTCATTAAAGATCTAAAAATTAAAGGCAGTTCTTCTGTACTGAAAATAGGCACTAAAGCGGTAATCAGACGAATTAGTGAAGGCAAAGATCATCAGTTAGATTGCAAGCTGGATGGTGGCGGTGAAATGCTCGTTACGGCGAAATACGTTAAGAAACAATAGCGGCCAATGGTATTGGTCTATCATTACCGTTCAATAATTCTGACTGGGACATTGTCGTAAATCTTCAATGAATTTACGTCGCTTCTTGGCATATTGGTTCGCAGTTTAAACAATATTAATTGCCTGAGAATTAAGATGATTAGAGAGTACAACCCAGCCGATATTGAAGCCGTTTTAAATCTTTGGTTAACCGCCTCGATAAAAGCCCATGACTTTGTGACTCCTGAGTTTTGGGAGTCGCAAGTGGCTAATATGCGCGACCTATATATTCCTGCATCACAGAGCTATGTGTATCAAGTCAATGGTCAGGTTCGCGGCTTCTATTCACTTTACGAAGGGATACTAGCGGCGATCTTTGTCCGCCCTGAGCATCAAGGGAGTGGCATCGGGAAACAGCTCATGCAACATGCCAAGCTTGAATGTCCGAACTTGTTATTGAATGTGTACAAAGAGAATCAAGCGACCATTGAGTTCTACCTTTCTCAAGGTTTTAAGATCGTAAGTGAACAAGCCGATGAGCACACAGGGCATCAAGAGTACACCATGTATTGTAGGGCTTAGTCAGACGATTAGTTGGCGGGAATAGGATTTATATGGAGATATTTTGAAGTATTCGATAAGACCCGCTCAGTCATCAGATTATGAATTTCTGTTCGATCTAAAAAAAGCCGCGGAGTTTGAGCCAATCAAGGCTGTATTTGGTTGGGATGAGCAAGTTCAACGAGATATACACGCCGAAGAGTGGGCTGAAGAACGGCCCGAGATCATTGAACATCAAGGCAAAGCGATTGGCAGTGTGTTACTTCAAGACAAAGACGATCACTTCTATTTTTGCCGATTCTTTTTGTTACCTGAGTATCATGGAAAGGGCATTGGTAGCCAAGTTTTAACGGATTGCTTAGCTCAAGCAGCCAAACTCAATAAGCCTGTGGCGTTGTGTTATTTACAAGGTAATCGAGTTGGGGAGTTGTACTTGAGGTTTGGCTTTGAAATCACCTCGCAAAACGACCAGTTTGTCTATATGTGGCGTAAATAGATATTCTTTAAACGGATAACATTTAAACGACTGGCATAAAAATGCATTCATAGACATGGGAGGTGTATCTACAAACGCCTCTTAGTTAACAATGAACAACTTGAAGAGATCTTCCTTGAAAGTGACTCTATTGGATAAATCAAAGTGGAGATTTTTTATGTTAGTTATTGATAAATAAAACAATGTTAACAATATCACTCTTTTATAAATTTGTGGTTGGAGTCTTTGTTTTTAATGATAGTGTCTGCGCATGATTTCAGTGATAATAATAAAGGCTTTATATGAAACGTTTTTTAATTGCTGCATTGGCTATCGGGATTACAGGTTGTAAAACACTTCCAAATACAGCTACAGATACATTGTCAGAACCACAGGGAAATGGTGCACTCGCTATTGCAACGATTATCTCTAAGCACGACTCGACATACCCATGTGAAACCTTCGTATTTGATTTAAAAGAAAAAATTGATGGGAACTTGGTTGGTTCTGAACCACAAACCCTACGTATGTTTGTATATGAAGACGCTAAATACGCACTGTTTGATGGTATCAAACCGGGAAATTACATCTTAACGCAGTTCCGATGCAATATGCGTCGTGGCCTTGCTGTCAATGGTGGTAAATCATTTCTTAGCGTTGACTTAGGTATTGAGCATACCATTAAGGAGAACGCTGTAACGGTCTCTCCACTGTTTGTTTATGCGACTCAACAGAAAGACCGTTTTTTCAATGTGCAAGTTGACTTGTGGGAACAGAAAGATGTTGAACCTTTTCAGGAATTGTTGACGAACGAAGTGAGCAATAAATGGGAAGTCAGTGATTTTGAAGGCTAGCTGACTGGATGATTCGTTGATTAGATGACTATGGCACCTTTACGTTATTGCCATAGTCATTGATTCTTGAACGAAAAATGTTATTCAATCGGCAGAGACAATACACCGCCATTAAGGTTTACCTTACTAAGCCACTCAGTTGGAATCGCGCCATCTTCTTCGTAGAAACACGCCGCTAATACCGCGCCAATCACAATTGCACGCCCGCAACTGTCACCGCCACATAAGATGTTGTCGCGAATGCCTTGTTTATAATTCTGAGCACCCGCAATGATGCGAATCAGCAGTGGGAACGCGGCACTCAGTTCACAATGCAGTCCAAACTTCTTCGCGGCATCTGTTATTGAAAGCTCAGGTTCAGCCAGTGCTTCATCGATTTGATCGTGTATAAACTTGCTGCAGGTTTGTCTTACCATTTCTACCGATTGTAGTGGTGAATTACCTTGTATCGCAGCTTGAATCAGTAGTGTGATGGCTTGTGCCCACTCTACCGCTTTATCGTTATTGTTGGTGACTCGCACTGCGCTATCGACCATCGCTGGTAAAGTGTGAGAAGTGTAAGTACACGCCACCAAAGGAATTAGCTTTGAAACAGCAGGTAGCTGGGTGTCATCTGCGCCACAAGCAGTGATTGGGGCATCAGCTAGCTCTAATTGATGTATGTTCAGCAAGCTCATACGAGTGGCTTTATCAATGTAGCCTTGCCAGCTGCCACCAAAATCAAACCAGAAGCGGAAGTGTTTAATGTAACTCGCTTCATTGTACTGTTGATTGTCGACTAGGCTGTCGACCATCGCCAATAACTGAGCACCGTATTGCGATTGATCGCCTGCGGTTTTTCCTTGGTGCGCGAAATATCCTTTGTCTTGATAATCGAACTGGTTTGGCGAACGAAATTCTGGCTCAAAGCCAGCTACCTGTAAGATCCTCTCTTGGTCATACAGCCAATGCAGCCCCATTGAAGCAGCGTCTCCAACCAATGCGCCCACAACGGCGCAAAAAGCTCTTTGTTTATGATTGTCCATGCTGAGTGAAGTCCTTGAGAAGAATCAATGAAATTGGGTACTGAAAGTATAGTGTTTAAATGAGGGGTTTGCTGTGTTTCGATAGATAGTTTTTAGCGAATTAATCCTGATTGGTCAATGAGTTAAACCAATCAGGTTAAGTTGATGAATATTATCAATTAGGTGTTGATGTTGGCCATCGATCTGACGCTCGAATTCACGCGAAAATAAACATTAATTTTAACGGTTAAGGTAAACACTCGAACGTTGTTCGATGACTTTGAAAATACGTGAAAGGGTGAAACATAGTGCGAAGTAAACCGCGCCTACAATCAGCCAGATCTCGAAGATCAAACCGGAAGAGTTCGCCATTTCGGTGCCAACAAACGTCATCTCTTGAATAGAAATCAGTGACACAATTGAGGTGTCTTTCACTAGCGAAATTGCCTGACCTGCCAAAGGTGGCGTAATCGCCGTTAATACCTGAGGGCCAACTACAAATCGATATTTAGAGAATGCCGACAACCCGAGTGAATCAGCCGCTTCCCATTGCCCTTTAGGAATGCTTTCTAAACCAGCTCGAATCACTTCAGCGATATAAGCTGAAGAGAGCAGGCCAATACAGATAACACCAGAGGCTAAGTTTTCCCAAAGGTTTGCGGGCCCAAATAGGAAATCTTGAACAGCGTTAATTTCTCCATTGTGTTCACGTAAAATGCTTTCTAAACCAAGTAGAGGGATCAGCTGGTTAGAGACAAAGAAGTAAAAGATAAACACAAATACCAATGGCGGAATATTTCGAACCAATTGAATGAAAATCAACGCAGGTGTTTTGAAGAAAGCGATCTTAGAGTGTCTTGTTACCCCTAACAGGGTACCGAAAGAGAGCGCTAACACCATGCTCCACAAGCTCAAACGCAATGTTGCGACCAAGCCTTGGAAGAAGTAAGGAATACTGCCTTGAGAAGGTGGAATAAAAATTAATGTGAACGCGTCTTCCCATCGCCACTGATAGTTGATACCGACAGAAGAACGATAATAAAGCCAACCTGCGAACGCACAAATGATGGCAAACAACACTCCATCTAATAGATTGAGGCGTTGATACCTAGGCTTCGTGTGAAGGTTGGGCTTGGGCGTTGATAATGCGCTAGTACTACTCACGTCATTCCTGTTTAAACATTAATTATTATTGGGTTGTTGCTTGGATCTAAAACGAATCAAATAAAGCTACTTAAAAAGGCTACTTAAGTTTTCGATGAGAAGGCAGTGCAAACAGCGCACTGCCTTTATTTAGATTCGACAGATTAGCTCATATTAAAAACTGAGCTCAGTTTCAGATTACTGACCTTGAGCAATCTGATCTTGCCAATCTAGAGTAGAGAACCAGTACTCGTAACGGTCTTTCAACCAACCGTCTTCAGTACGTGCTTTGATCCACGCGTTGAAGAACTCAGTTTTGTCTGTTTCACCTAGGCGCACAGCAAATGCTTCATTACCTTTTGATAGGCGTTCTTCAAATGGGATGAATAGAGTGTCTGCGTTTTTGATTGTTTCGTGCTCAGGTTTCGGGCTAGATGCGATAACCGCGTGTGCATTGCCGTTTAGCACTTCTTGGAACGCTTGAGCATCGTCATCGAACTGAAGTACTTTCGCTTTCGGGAAAGTTTCACGAGCCACTTGAACCGTGAATGCGCCGCGACGTGCTGCAATTTTCACACGACGAGAATCGAAATCAGAGATCTGTGTAAAGCCTTCAGCTAGTTCCTTGTTTGCTGCTAATTGAACACCTGAATGAGAGTAAGGTTCAGTAAACAGCACACTCTTAGAGCGTGCTTCAGTGATCGATAAACCACCGATGATCACGTCAAACTTGTTCGACAGTAGAGAAGGAATAATCCCATCCCACGCCGTCGGTACGAACTCAACTTTCCAGCCTGAATCTTCAGCGAGGCGTTTTGCCACATCGATTTCAAAGCCAACAAGGTCGCCCTGTTTGTTACGCATTGCCCAAGGTACAAAAGTCGACATACCAACACGTAGAGAGCCACGTTCGTTGATTTTATCTAGGTTTGGCGTTTCAGAAGCAAGTGCAGGCAAACTTACGGCAAGCGCAAGTAGAGCTGTAATTGCGGTTTTAAATAGCTTCATGCTGATAAATCCTTATTGTGTTCGCCAGTTAGCTCCGAGCTTATGCTCAAGCCAAGCTGCAACGGCAGAAAGTGAAAGTGTAAGAGCAAGATAGATGATCGCCACAGAGAACCAAATCTCAAATGGCATCGCGGTTTCAGAAACGATGTTTCTGGCTTCGGTTGTTAGGTCGAAAATTGCCATGACACTCACAATCGAAGAATTTTTAATAAGAGATATGACTTCATTTGTCAAAGGTGGCAAGGTGCGTTGAATTACCTGAGGAAGAATCACATCCCAATAAGTATAGGTCTTTGATAAGCCCAAAGATTGAGCGGCTTCAAATTGTCCTTTTGCAATACCGTTCAGACCAGCCCTAAATATCTCAGCGGTATATGCACCTTGGAAAAGTGCTAAGGCTAAAACGGCTGTGCTAAAACGATCCAGCCCTAATACGGGGCCAAACACAAAATAGAGCAAATAAATTTGTACCAATAGTGGGGTATTGCGAATCAACTCGACATAACTGGTGGCTAAAGTGCGTCCAACTACGGAATTTGAATTTCGTAGCAAAGCTGTAGTTAAACCAATAACTAGCGTAGCGACCAAAGAAATCAAAGAGATATTGATGGTAACGAGTAGCCCCTCCATCAATTCTGCAGGCCACCATTCGCCGTCTTCATAAAAGGCAATGTAGTCGGGCACGCGTTCCCACTGCCAGCTGTATCCCATGGCTTGTGCGCCAGAATCGAGGATCCAGATAACAGCTGCCGCGAGTACAACAATTTGTACTAACGCAGATAGGGCAGGCTTCACTATTTTAAGCAGCATCAGTAAGTCAGAATCTGATTTAGGAACGCTTGAGTACGCTCGTGTTGAGGATTCTCGAACAGGCATTGTGGTGTATTGGATTCCACGATTTGTCCTTCATCCATAAATATGACACGGTCGGCAACACGCTTTGCAAAGCCCATTTCATGTGTCACACACACCATGGTAATCCCTTCACTGGCAAGCTCAACCATCACATCAAGCACTTCATTGATCATTTCCGGATCAAGCGCAGATGTTGGTTCATCAAACAATAGAAGTTCAGGCTTCATACAAAGAGAGCGAGCAATCGCAACACGTTGTTGTTGGCCACCAGAAAGCTGAGCTGGGTACTTATTCGCTTGCTCTGCAATGTGTACACATTCGAGATAATGCATCGCCGTTTTCTCTGCCGCTTCTTTGCTTTTCTTGAGCGTACGAATCGGAGACAGAGTCAGGTTTTCAAGCACAGTAAGATGGGGGAATAAATGGAAGTGCTGAAACACCATTCCAACCTGGCCAGGAGTGTTGAACTTACACGGGAGCGCTTGTTCTAGCACGGAAAGCTCGCCACTCTCGAAGGGTTCTAGCTGATTGATACAGCGGATCAAGGTTGATTTACCCGAACCAGACGGTCCGCAAATCACCACTATTTCTCCCTGTTCAATCTTTAAATCGATATCCTTTAGGGCATGAAAACCACCATACCACTTGTTAAGTGACTTAAACTTAACCATTTCCTTGAGATTGTTCAAATCGTTGTTCATACCTAGTAAAGAGACAGGTTTACCTTAACAATATAGAAATGTGATTGCACATAAAATTAAGAGCTTATGAGAATTTAATAACATCATGTAGGGCAAACAAAAAAACAGCGCCCAAATTGAGCACTGTTTTTTGATGTACGAGATAATAAAGAAATTAGTTCAGTGTGACGGCATAAATCATGTTTTGTGATTTATCACACTGACCGCATCAGCTTTGATTTATCGTTTACCCTATCTTTCTTATAGTTTTAGCAATTCTTATTGAATTGCAGACTCTAAGATTTCACGTGTTTTTGCTGGCGTGATCGCTTTGTTCTCGCCCAGCTCTAGGTAACCGTGAGATTCAAGTTGAGCGACAACTTTATCGACTGCTGCTGTTTTATTTGTTTCATAGCCATCGAACTGAGTTGGTACATCTAGGCTGTGGTAGAACGCTTCGATTGCATCGATAGTGCGTTCTGCTAGATCAGCTCCTGCTTCTAGGCCAAATACGTTACGACCCATTTGCTCTAGCTTGCCGCGCTTCGCTTCGATTTGGTTGCGAAGTAATGAAGGTTGAACGATCGCAAGAGAGCGAGCGTGGTCGACGTGCCATAGTGCTGTGAACTCATGACCAATCATGTGCGTTGCCCAATCTTGAGGAACACCTGTACCAATTAAGCCATTGAGCGCTTGGTTTGCTGTCCACATTAGGTTTGCACGCCATGCGTCGTTGTCACGCTCGTCATATTGCTTGCCAAGCACAAGTAGGTTTTTCAGCAGTGTTTCTGCGTAACCATCTTGAACCATCGCGTTTGTTGGCATTGTGATGTACTGCTCACATACGTGTACCCAAGCATCAACCAAACCGTTAATCAGTTGGCGTTCTGGAAGAGACTTCATTACATCTGGGTCCATAACCGCAAACTTAGGTTGAACAGCAGGGTTCATGAAGGCCAGTTTTTCTTGTGTCTCTTTACGAGTGATTACCGCACCCATGTTAGATTCAGAACCTGTCGCAGGAAGTGTAAGTACTGCGCCAATTGGTGTCGCTTCTGTTACCTGGTGTTTACCCGCTAAGATGTCCCAACCGTCGCCGTCGTATTTAGCCGCTGCAGCAACGTATTTAGAACCGTCGATTACTGAACCACCACCAACAGCGATAATGAACTCTACGTTTTCTTCTTTAGCAAGATTGACTGCTTTGTCTAATGTTTCTTTTGTTGGGTTCGCTTCAACGCCAGAGAACTCAATCCAAGCGTGATCTTTAAGTGAAGCGACTACTTGATCGTAAACGCCGTTGCTTTTGATTGAACCGCCACCGTAGATGACAAGTACTTTCTTTGATGTATCAACTGCTTGGCTGATAGCGTTGATTTGGCCTTGACCGAAGTGGATAACAGTAGGATTAACATAAGTGAATTGCATTCTAAGTTCCTTGTGTAAAGCTGAATTTATTATTTTGGTTCATTGCTCAATTTCTATATTTGCATATTAGTACAGTAAATCAGGGTAATGAAGAGCTGATTCTCCAAATAAATTGCCTATTTCTACAAAATTGATATTCTAATCTACTCTAGTTTACATATTCTTAGCACTTGGAATGGAAAGTCGCCACTTATGAAAACACTCGCGCATTTATTACAGTCTTATGTAGAACACAAAGGTTGGGATGATCTTGAAGGAATCAGAGAAACTGAAATTGGCGGTGTATGGCTGTACAGGAGCAGTGTCGGGAATCTGCGTCAACCCTTCACTTACCAATCAGGTATTATCATGCTCGGACAAGGTAAAAAGAACATCTATATTGGTGACAGGCCTGTCACATATGCTGCGGGCGACTATCTAGTTGTCGGTGTGCCAATGCCATTGGAGTGCGAAGCCTTGCCTGTTAATGGTGAGCCATTGCTTGGTTTGTCGATCAGTATCGACTCTCAGCGCTTGCATAGCTTAGTCAAAAAGCTCGAAGACCAAGGCTTCCTAGAGAGCTACTGCAACAAGCACAAACAGAATTCGAGTGGCTTAGAATCGACGCCAATGGAAGAGCAGATGCTAGAGAGCTTTACTCGGTTGGTCAAAATGCTGCATTGCGACATCGAAGCCAACATATTGGGTGATGCCATGGTGACGGAAATTGTCTACCGCGCATTAACCGGTACAGAAGGGCGTGTGCTGTTTGACTTAGCTCATCATGACGGCCATTACGCACGTGTCGCTAAAGCGCTGTCTAAAGTGCATGAAGAGTATGACCAAACCATCACTGTTCAATCGCTTGCCGACGAAGCCAACATGAGTGTGTCTGCCTTCCATAATGCTTTTCGTAATGTCACCTTTGAGTCACCACTTCAATATTTGAAAAAGGTAAGACTCAACAAAGCCAAAGAACTGATTCAGCTAGAAGGCCTTCGTATCAGCGATGCTGCACGTCGAGTCGGTTATTCGAGCCCATCCCAATTCAGCCGTGAATTTAAGCGTCACTTCAATACCACGCCAAGAGCGGTGTAGTTTTTCTTTCTAGAAAGCGTTACTACTTGGTTCACAACCACTTTTCTCATGTATTTCCCCTGAGTCTCACATTTGTTTAATTATATGAGTAAATGTATCTAATTATGGATATTGTCATCTTGTTGGTATTGGATTATCGAATATATTATTAATGTATTTACATAACAGTAGCCCTGTAAATAATTAGTTAACTAGCCTAAGAGTTTATGCACGTATATAAGATAGTTAGCGCGATAATTAATCTGGTAAGAGCATTTTAGGACTATTAGTGTGAACAACTTATCAAATATAATCTAAATTGCGAAAAATATCCCTCGTTCTTTCTGAGATTGTATTCATGATTATTGAATGATTAGAAAATAAAGATAATCTAGCACTCGATAAAGCCCCTTATCATGGATAATTAGTCGTTTGATGACTAATTATTCTGTAACTTGCTGATTTATAGTCAACTGAGAGTCTGATGGATATCACGTTTACCCTCTAATAATTCACTTAACATGGCGCTACTTTAATCATTCTTTCTAATACGATTGTTCACTATAAATACGTATTCCTATATTATTTAAAGGATAATTCCTATGAGTAGCGATATCATTAAAATTTCAAGAAATACTGAAAACGCACCAACAAATTCTGTATCTACACAAACGGTCGCTTTTTCTCATTATAATAACTTTTCAGCTCAATTACCTGTTGACCCTAAAACAGGTGAAGTTGTGATTGGTGATATTAAAGACCAAGCAGCACAATGCTTAAATAATATTAAAGCCATTGTTGAAAGCATCGACCATGTTATGGATGATGTAGTGAAGGTTAATGTTTTCGTTAAGAATATTTCTGATATCGATGCTATCGATGAAGTTTACAAAAGCTTCTTTAACAACAGCATGCCTACACGTACCGTTGTCGGTGTAACTGCACTGCAAAACAGCGATGCACTAGTTCAAATGGATGCTTTGATTTCAAACGGTGAAGGCACTAAACCACAAGCACCTTGCGCACTAGTTAAGGTATCAAGAAATACAGATAATGCACCTCAGAGTGCTGTATCGACGCAGACAGCGGCTTTTTCTCACTACAACAACCTTTCGGCTCAATTGCCTATCGATGTAAATACAGGTGAGTTGGTTGATGGTGGTATCGAAGCGCAAACGTCACAATGTCTATCAAACATTAAAGCGATTCTAGAAAGCATCGGTCATGTCATGAGTGATGTGGTTAAAACGACTATATACGTAAAAAATATCGCAGATACGGAAGTGGTAAATGAAGTTTGTGCTAAATTCTTCCCAAGCTATGTTCCTGCTCGTACCGTTGTTAATGCAGCAGAATTACCAATGGGCGCTTTAATTCAAATTGATACATCCGTTTCACATGGTGATGGCACACCGCCACAACTGCCAGAAGACACTTGCTTACTGGTTATTGAAGCTAATAATACAGTTGATGCGCCATTCATGCCTTATTCTCACACCGTTGCTTTCTCTCACTACAATCATATTTCTGGTCAACTACCACTAGATCCGAAAACCAATGAAATAGTTTCAGGTGGCATAAAAGATCAAGTTGAACAATGCCTTAAGAATATTAAGGCGATCATTGAAAGTGTTGACCATAGGATGGACGATACGGTGAAAATTAATATTCAGCTTAAAGATGTTTCAGATATTGATGTGGTAGACGAGATCTACACTACGTTCTTTAATGCTGACTTACCGGCAAGAACAGTGGTAGGGGTTTCAAAGATTCCTATGAATGCTTTAGTGCAAATAGATGCAGTCGTTTCTAACTGTGAAGGTACACCTCCACAAGACGTCCTCGCTTAGATCAATTGAACCCCTTCGATAAAAGCATTTAAATTCAGGCTCTAGTTCCTAACAAGGAACCAGAGCCGATTCTCTGATTAGTGGCCCCATTCCAAGAAATATCCCCTTCATTAAGCCTCTAACACAAGTTACTCGAAGTAATACAACTAAGCTTATCCCAGAGATATGGTGTTTATAGAGTTGAAGTGTTTTAATATGAAAAACAGATGCTTAACGTAAGAAATTCAGTTTATGCAATTTAGAGTTATTTTAATGTTGTGCCTAGCTATTATGGGGTGTTCATCCAAGCAAGAGTTGGCACCTGACCCAACAACCATCACACTTTTTTATGGCGATAAATCGATCTCCGCGGGTGTGTTAGAAGACAAAACATTTAATTCTATACTTGCAGATAGAGTTGAAAGCGTGACTTTTTCAGGCTCAATATCAAAGCAAGACTCTGAGTTCTTGATTAATATGTTAGTGATTAGAGAAACGAAAGAGCCACGTTCAACACGGCAATTGAATACCACGCTTCTTATGAAACCGGGAGGGTTAGTGGATGTTGGCGGTGTAAATAACGATGTGTTCAAGGTAATCCTCGAGTAACAAAAAAAGTGTTCAATTAATCTGATTTTTTGCTTTACCTCAACCTAACTTCAAGTCTTAAGCTTCTCTTAACCATTTAAAAGGAGCTTATTATGCAAAATAATTACGTAAAAGAACTTGCCGTTAAGACTTACCAAGAAGAAATAGCTAGAGAGAGTATGAAAGCTAAAGTCCAGTCATTTCACGCACCGAGTTTTTTCGGTGGTGTGTTGTTTTCGGTTATTTTAGTTGGACTGTTTTGATAAGTTAATCCTTATAATCTTTGATTCAGTATTAACTCTCATCATTCCAACTCACCTGAACTCTCACGGTATAATCTCTTAGGTTCGATTGTGATTTTAGTATCAGTGTTTAAAATGGCTTGTTAGATAAGCGATAGAGTATTGATTATGGATGTATTTTTACACTTACTTCACCCAAGCGATGTCAGTGCTTTATTGGAGTTTGAAGTCGAAAATAGAGAGTGGTTTGAGCAATTTGTTCCAGCACGGGAAGACCGTTTCTATTCCAATGCGGGTGCTGCCGAGCAAGTCATGAGCTTTCTAACTGAATACGATAATGGCGAGATGATTCCTATGTTGGTCAAAGACGCTAATGGCACTATATGTGGGCGAATCAACGTTCGTGATATCGACCAGAACGCTGAAAGTGGAGAACTAGGTTATCGAGTGGGGCACGCATTTGGTTCTAAAGGTATTGCGTCTAACGCGGTGAGGAAGTTACTTATCTACTTGGCCGAGCAATCCTCCCTTAAATATGTTGATGCCTATGCGCTAGTAGGTAATGTCGGTTCGAATAAAATTTTATCCAAGGCCGGTTTTGACTTAGTTGCACATGTAGAGAATTACGTTGTATTTAAAGGGCAAAACCAAGACGCCAATCATTATCGTAAGGCTATATCTTCTTCAGTGAATGTTTGATATTTATTATTTGTTCTATCATCAAAGAGATAATAAATTTAGACAAGATGCGCTCACATCAATTGTTGTGCGAATCAATACAAAGATCATCGGAGATAAACCAGACGAGCATGCTGTTAAGTTTTGGAAAGGGGTTATTAGTGACTACACCTCAGGTAACTACGTAGAAGATCAATATCAGGGCGAAAAATGGGGCTTGGTGACAAGACAGGGCTTTAGTCACGATGCTAGTACAGAGTAAAACTTTATACATTAGAAGCTGGCAGTGTCCTTCTAGCCAGCTTCGAGCCTTTTTATTTCAAGGTTTAATGTTACGGCCACTTATAGATTTACGGTTACTTCTGAGATTTGTTACGTTCGATTACGCTAATAGCGATCGCTAAAAACAGGATGTCTTTCACTAGGAAGAAATTAGTAACTAAGATGCCATCCGATACTTTCCAAGTATTTGGCGTTGTAATTAGGAAGCTCAGTGTTACGGCAAAGATAGCCGCTGCTGCGATGCCAGAATAAAAGGCCACTCTAGAGTTAATGAATCCTACGATTAACCCAACAGCCACGATAATTTCTGCACCACCAACCATATTTGAAACCGCTTGTACTGAGAATAGGCTGTAGAGCCAGTTTAGCGCAGGGTGATTAGCGATAAGGGGTTCAATGAGCATAGCTTCGGTTGGGGTAAATTTGTAGATACCAATCCAAGTTAACACCAATGCGACACCAATCACGCCAAGGTTATATCCCCAATTACTCTGTTTTAAATCATAGGTTTGAACATGCATAAAAATACTCCATTTAATAAAATCCTTGAATATGACCGTACAAGTAAAAATTTAATTTCGCTGTGATGATGATAATTAGTGAATTTATCTAGGTAGCTTATACATGTCCCTTTATCGTCTCGATTATTATGGAAAGAAAGTGATGTTGTGCGTAACGTAATTCAGTCAGTGATTGTTTATCTGACTGATTTTACTAACTTTTATGTATTTAATGAAGTATGGAATTCATGGTTCCCTGAAGGTTGTGCACCAAGCCGTGCATGTGCAAAAGCAGAACTCGCAAATCCTGAGCTATTGGTTGAAAAGTCGTTCATGGCTGCTGCGGGTGAAAAGTTTCAATAAGCGGAATTCGTTAATACAAGTAACAAACCGATAAAACAAAGCCACTCAGGTGAATCACTTGAGTGACTTTTTCGTTTTAAACGCTACCCGAAACTAAATCGGATTAGGCATTAAGCGAGACCTTGATCTCTGGCCATCTGTTTCGCGATCTTCGGTGCGTGCCATAAGCATGGCAGTAAGATAAACGATACCGGAACGGCTGTGATCACAATGAACGACTGTAGAGCGGAGATACCGCCAGAACCCATTGAGATAAGCGCAATTGCTACTGCACCCATGATGATACCCCAGAAGGTACGTACGGCTGCATTTGGTTCTGTAGTGCCTGTCATTACCACACTGATGGTGTAAGTCATCGAGTCACCTGTTGTCACGATGAACGTGGTCGTCAGGATAAGGAACAGAATCGCAATCAAAGTAGGGAACGGCAGTTGAGCGGTAATTGCCAGTAGCACAGCAGGAAGGTTGAAGCCTTCGAACGCGCTAGAAATTACGCCTGGGTTCTCTAATTCAAACGCTAGACCACTACCACCAACGATACTGAACCAAAAACACGTTACTAGCGGTGCAACGATGCTGATAGAAACGATCATTTGGCGAATCGTACGGCCACGTGAGATACGAGCAATGAAAATTGCCATCATCGGACCATAGCCTAAGAACCAACCCCAGAAGAATACCGTCCAGCCACCTAGCCACGCTGTATCTTGGCGGTACAGTGCCATTGGGATGAAGTTATCCACCATTTCGCCCATACCTTGTAGATAGCCATCAATGATAAAGCTCGTTGGGCCTACTAGCAGAATGTAGCCGATTAGGCACACTGATAAGATGATGTTGTAACGGCTAACCAGTTGGATGCCTTTGTTCACGCCGCTCAAAGCAGAAAGCGTGTACATTGCGATAGCAAAGATAATAACGATACTTTGAGTTGCAAAGCTGTCGGAAATGCCAAACAGTTCGCTCAGGGCGTAACTGATTTGTAGGCCAAGGAAACCAATAGGGCCGATAGTACCTGCGGCTACAGCCACAATGCTGCATGCGTCGACTACGTTACCAACCCAGCTGTTAATCGCTTTGTCGCCAAGGACAGGGTAAAGAAGAGTACGGGGCTTAAGAGGGAGGCCTTTATCGTAATGCAGATGCATTAGTACGATAGAAGATAAGCCACCTAAGATGGCCCATGCAAGGAAACCCCAGTGCATGAAAGATTGTGATAGAGCGTTGAACGCCATCGCTTGAGGATCAGCATTGCCATAAAGTGGCGGTGCTGAAACAAAGTGAGCAATTGGCTCTGCGGCTGCCCAGAACACACCACCGCCGGCTAGCAGCGTACATAAGACGATAGACATCCATTTAAAAGTGGTCATTTCAGGCAAGGCAAGCGTTCCTAAACGAACGTGGCCTGTACGTCCTAGTGCTAGCACTAAGCCGATAATGAAATTGAGAAGTAGAAGGACTTGCCAGAAAGCACCGAACCACTTGGTAGAGTAGTTGAAGCCGATGTTAACAAGTTCGGACAACACGGAGGTGTTGGTGAAGGCGAGTACGACAAAGAGGGTTAAAAAACTGCCACTAAGCCAGAAGACTGGGTTTCCGAGTTCCAGTTTTTCACCCAAAGATTGAGCTTTATTGAAATCGATAGAAGTAGATTCTGCGTTGATGTTTTCGTTGGCGACTTGCGTCAAGTTGGACATTATTTCTCCGCTAAATTTGGCTCTTTTAAGCCTATGTATTTCTCTCACACTTGCATAGTAATGTGAGGTTCGTCAAAAAAGCCGCAGATACTAACACATTTGTTACCAAAAAGTGGGCGAATTCATAAAAGAAGCTTGAATCGACTGTAAATCTCTACTTTTTGGCTAGTTTTAACGCGAGTTTTGTCTTGAATCCAGATCACATTCCCGATTTTAGATACGTTATTTTTAGCTTTCCGAAATAAATTAATATTAGTTGTTGGTGCAAAATAAGTGTCGATTCATTGCATGCATACAGCAAATTAATGCGAGTCATTTTATAAATAAAGAATATTTTAGGTGTTTAATTTACGTTGTTACCTACAGTTGTTTTGCGAAGAGATTTAAGTGGTAAGTAAAGCCCCATTTAAATTAAACATCTTGAAACAACAACTTAAGGGATAGCTAACATGCACCTAAACCAAGGAAGAGTGGCCAAGACGGTTTTTACACTCAGTACTCTCACCGCGTCATGCTTGATGGCGTTCAACAGTTATGCGGCTGTTGATTGTTCAACGTTAGAAACGTGGGACTCTGCCACGGTATACACCGGTGGTGATCAGGTTTCACATGACGGCAGCGCGTACTCAGCAAATTACTGGAATCAAAACAACAACCCAAGCCAATTTGAAGGTGACTATGCACAGTGGAAAAAGCTAGATGTGTGTAGCGGGGATGGAGGCGGTGGTACACCAAATGAAGCACCAACGGCTTCGTTAACAGCACCAACGGCATCAGATGTAATTGTTGAAGGCGACAATGTCGTATTAAGCGCAACAGCACTCGATGCTGATGGCACTGTTGCTTCCGTGGAATTCTTTGTCGATGGTGCTTCGGTCGCGGTTGTGACATCGGCACCATTCGAAGCAGCTTGGTCTGCAACGTCTGGCAACCATCAAGTTTCAGTTGTTGCAACGGACAATGAAGGCGCAGCGAGTGTTGCAAGCGCGGTTTCTGTATCTGTTGATTCAGCACAGCCAGGGAATGAAGCGCCGACAGTTTCGGTTGCGCTTTCAGCAGCTTCGGTCGATGTTGGTGGTGTAGTAACGCTTACCGCAACAGCAGCAGACAGCGATGGCACGGTTGACAAAGTAGATTTCTATGTGGCAGGCGCTCTTATTGGCACAGCTGCAACTAACCCTTACACGCTTGATTACACAACCACTCAAGCGGGTTCTTTAGCGGTTTACGTAAAAGCGACTGACAATCAAGGCGCAACGACAGATTCAGCGCTGGCTTCTTTGACGGTGAATGGCACACCAACGGTGAGCACTTGTCGACCTGATGGCTTATATCAAACCCAAGGTGTCGATGTTCCTTACTGTACTATTTACGATGATGAAGGCCGTGAGAAAATGGGCGCGGATCACCCACGTCGTGTCATTGGTTACTTCACCAGCTGGCGTGCAGGGGATGACCCACAAGCTGCTTACCTAGTAAATGACATCCCTTGGGAACAACTCACACACATTAACTACGCTTTCGTGAGCATTGGCTCAGATGGCAAAGTAAACGTGGGTGATGTGAACGATCCGAACAACGCAGCGGTTGGTAAAGAGTGGCCGGGCGTTGAAGTTGATCCTAACTTAGGCTTCAAAGGCCACTTCGGTGCATTAGCGACCGCTAAGAAAAAACACGATGTTAAGACTTTAATCTCAATCGGTGGCTGGGCGGAAACGGGTGGTCACTTCGCCACTGACGGTAGCCGAGTGGCTGATGGTGGTTTCTACACAATGACGACCAACGCCGACAGTTCTATTAACCATCAAGGTATCGAAACATTCGCCACTTCAGCGGTTGAAATGCTGCGTAAGTACCAGTTCGATGGTCTGGATATCGATTACGAATACCCAACTTCTATGGCGGGTGCCGGTAATCCGTACGACAAAGACTTCATGGAGCCGCGTCGTCAATACCTGTGGGCTTCGTACCAAGTGTTGATGAAAGTGTTGCGTGAGAAGCTTGATGTGGCGTCTGCTGAAGATGGCAATCACTACATGTTAACGATCGCGGCTCCTTCTTCTGGTTACCTACTGCGCGGTATGGAAACATTCGATGTAACCAAATACCTCGATTACGTAAACATCATGTCTTATGACCTTCACGGTGCGTGGAACGATCACGTAGGTCATAACGCTGCGTTGTTTGATACAGGTAAAGACTCAGAGTTAGCACAGTGGAACGTTTACGGTACTGCGGCTTACGGTGGTATCGGTTACCTGAACACCGATTGGGCTTACCATTACTTCCGTGGCTCTATGCCAGCAGGTCGTATTAACATCGGTGTGCCTTATTACACTCGTGGCTGGCAAGGTGTGACAGGTGGCGAAAATGGTCTTTGGGGTCGAGCTGCCCTACCAAACCAAGCTGAATGTTCAGCAGGCACCGGTGAAGGTGAGAAGAACAACTGTGGTCATGGCGCTATTGGTATCGATAACATGTGGCACGATACCGATCCGAAAGGCAACGAAATGGGCGCGGGCTCTAACCCAATGTGGCACGCTAAGAACCTAGAGAAAGGTATTTGGGGTTCTTACGCTGAGGCTTACAAGCTTGATCCTGTAAATGATCCGTCGGATGTTTTAGCAGGTACTTACACGCGTAACTATGACAGCGTGGCGGTTGCTCCTTGGTTGTGGAATGCAGAGAAGGGCGTATTCCTTTCAACGGAAGATAAACAGTCTATTGATGTGAAAGCAGACTACGTTATCGACAAAGAGATCGGCGGTATCATGTTCTGGGAACTAGCAGGTGATTATAACTGTTATGTACTCGATGCGAGTGGCAACCGAACTTCAATCGATACGACAGAACAAGCGTGTAACAGCGGTAACGGTGAGTTCCACATGGGTAATACAATGACGAAAGCTATCTACGATAAGTTTAAGTCTGCGACTCCATACGGAAACAAAGTGGCGACTGGTGCTATCCCGACAGAAGCGTTAGATATTACGGTTTCAGTTGGTGGCTTCAAAGTCGGTGACCAAAACTACCCAATCAATCCTAAGATCACGTTTACAAACAACACAGGGCAAGCACTTCCTGGCGGTACCGAGTTTCAATTCGATATTCCAGTATCGGCGCCTGACAATGCAAAAGATCAATCTGGTGGTGGTTTAACTGTGATTGCTTCGGGTCATACTCGTGCGGATAACATTGGTGGATTAGATGGAACCATGCATCGAGTAGCGTTTACTTTGCCGACTTGGGAAGAACTTCCTGCAGGTGGTGTGTATGAGCTAGATATGGTGTATTACCTGCCAATCTCGGGCCCTGCTAACTATGCTGTGAGTGTGAACGGAGTCGATTATGCCTTTAGCTTTGAGCAACCAGACTTACCACTCGGTGATATTAGTTCTGGTGGAGGCAACCCTGGTGATGGCGGCACTAGTCCTGGTACTTGTGATACGGCAGGTATAGTCGTTTATCCTGATTTACCTCAGAACGATTGGGCGGGTAACTCAAGCCATGCAAATACAGGTGACCAAGTGGTGTACAACGGTAGTATTTACCAAGCAAATTGGTGGACAAGTTCTGAACCGGGTAGCGATGGCAGTTGGACTAAAGTTTGTTCGTAAGACAATGGTAAGAACGCAATAATTGATAATAGATATGAATGTATTATCCCAAATTATCAATGTATTAGCTTATTCTAAAAGTAAAATTAAAACGCCGCACTGAATCCAGTTCGGCGTTTTTGCTATAAGTCACAGATTGCGTATAGAAAGCCTTAAAAATAGCGACGTTCGTTCAGTAAAACTGACAAATATGATATAAAACAGTCTGCTTATATGGAAATTAGTAACGTTACCTAAAATTAGAAAATTATGGGGTAATCTTTGACAGTCAGACGTAAATACATTCTTAGTTTTTCAATTGTTCTGGCTGTTGTTTCTTTGATTCTTTCAGCTCTGCAATTTAACCGAACTAACGAATCACTATCAGAATCCAACCAATTTTTCTTTCGTACAATTGTGAACGCGAGTTACGATATTGTAGACACCACAGTTAACGAAGCAATAAAGACCTATCTAACGGGTGTGACCGACACGGTGACATCTCACATGCTGCTTGTCAGCCCTGAGCAACAAGTCCAAGAAGTAAAAAAAATTGCTAATGAATTGACCATCGGAGAGTCGGGTTACATTTATTTGATGTCACCACAAGGTATCCACCTATACCATCCATTCCTTGAAGGTAAAAGTCGTGCACATTTAACGCATATTCGACAGCAACTGAGCGTAGAGTCAGGAATGTCACAGTATTACCACGCCAATCCACACGAGGTAAACCCACGCGCGAAAGTGGCATACTCCGTTAGGCTACCTGGAGGTAATGTCTTAGTTGCAACGACTTATAAAGATGAGTTGATGTATTTGGTTGATCTTGAAGCGCTAAAAGACAAGCTAAGAAAATACTCTTACGGTGATAGTGGTTACGTTTATATTGTTGATTTAGAGGGTGAATTAGTTCTCCAACCTAGCTTTGAGCATGAGCAGTTAAAGGCGTTAATCAATTACTCTTCAGAGTTGCTTATTGATAAAGTAATGATTAATCCAGAGGGGCATTTCAGTTACTCAATATCTAGAGACAACGGTACAACCAGTAAGAATATTTTCTATAAGTTTTACCCGTATTTGAATTGGGTTATTTCAGCTGGTGTCCTGGAGCAAGAGCTAAACAAAAATCATAGGTTACTGCTTGTCAGCTTAATGGCACTTGTGGTCAGTTTGCTCAGTATTATCGCGGTTTTAGTGCTTTATTTACGCCATCGCCATTTACAGATCTTAAATGTCGCGAGCCTTGACTACCTGACAGGAATTCACAGCCGGGGCAGCTTTATTGAACAGGTAAAGCTAAAAATAACAGATTGTTCGCCTTACCCTTTGCAAGGTGTCGGGGTTATCCTGTTGGATATTGACTATTTTAAGTTGGTTAATGACCAATATGGGCATGCAGAAGGCGATAAAGTGATCTGCGCAGTTGCCCAAACCTTAAAGTATTTTGTAAATAATGAACGCCTGATTGCTCGATATGGCGGCGAAGAGTTTATTTTGGTGACCTTTGACTGCGATGAGCGTCAGTTATATGAACTGTCTGAAGCAATTAGACATAGCGTAGAGCAAACCCAAGGCTTGGTGTCGCCAGTGACGATCAGTGCCGGGTGTTGTTATGCTCAAGTGCTATTTCATATCGAAGGTACGATAGATAAAGCCGACCAAGCACTTTATCAAGCGAAGGAGAGCGGTCGTAATAATTGTCAGGTATATCGAGAAAACGAATACCGCATCGCGTATTCATGAAGCTTTAGAGAACGAAAGACATAAAAAAGCCCAAACTGTGCTTCTGCCTTTTTTAGTACGAGAAGAACGGTTTGGGCTTTTTCAGAATTACTTGAAAGTGTTAGTCGCTAATCTAAGCTTTCGCTGCTTTCATCGCTTCCGTTTTTTTTTCCTTTTGCATTTTTGCAAGGAAGTAGATGTTTACACAAGCGATGAAGCCATTGGTTGCAACAACCGGCCATGCATCAATCATAACGCCGTATGCTGTAAAGAGAGTACAGCCAATAAAGTTAAGGACACGCAGACGAACGATGTCTTTCATTGTTAATGAAATTGCGACCATAATAGACGCAGCGTAACCTAAAATTTCAACCATATTGAATTCCATTGTTTGACCCTCTTAAATTTGCCGATACTTTGTCGGTACCAATTCTTCTCTTCATGAGATGATTGAGGAAGCTCCGTGCCTCGAATGGTCTGGTTATGTTTAACGGGGTAGACTATACCAAGTCCTTTTTTGTGATTAAACCCCCAAAACTGGCAGAAGTGAAGGTTAGCGATTACGCAAACGTTTAATGCACTATCTCTTAATATAATTACTGTTTATGTTGGAGCTTGAATTGATATTTACTCTTATATAGGTAAGGAAGCCACGAATGATAAAACGATCTATTTGTGCAATAAAGGGCATAAAGAAAGCAGCATTGTTGGCTTTGATTACAATTGGGCTTGTAGCTTGTACAACGCAAGAAATACCACCCACTCATAGCTATGGTGTGGTCACGAGTGGAGACTTCGATTTCATGAAACATGGTGTCGTAACGTACTCATGGCATCCTGAATCAGAGAAAGTCTACCTGTCTAAGAAATACGACAAGACGATGGTTACCGACCTAGTACGTGATGTAATTCGAGATCAATTAGCAGCGAAAGGCTATCAGTTGAGGCAAGATGGCGGTGTTGGCGACGTTGTTGTCGGTTTTGGTTTAGCTGAGGAGTCAGTACTTAATGACGACTCTATTTTCAATGCTATTAAGCTCTCAACGGGGGTACCATTTTATGACGGCGATGGAAAACTAGCAGAGAAAGGATCTCTCTATGTTGTCTTTTTCGTCCCTAACTCTGAAGTTGTACAATGGCAGGCGTTGGCTCAATCTGGAATTCAATCTGACTTAGAGCTAAATGAAAGTAAACAGCGTATAACAGGCTTTATTGAGATGCTATTTAGACACATGCCACAACGTTCAAACTAAACATTAAATACATTCACTGAGTCAATATTACTTGTTTAAAAAATGGACAGATCGCAGATTATACTTTTTTATTTGTAACTAAAGGTACATTTGCGTAAAGCAACGTAAAGTTCGCGCTTCTTTTGCTAGCATTTGTCTATACTGGTCAAAACGTTAACTTAGGTTTGATTCAATGAAACTGTTTTCCAAATACTCTCTTCCTCTATTAAGTATATTCATTGTAAGTAACGCAGCGATGGTTAGTAATGCAGCTGTGGCAGCACCTTCTATAGTACCAAGCCCACCTAGTTTAGGTGCAAAAGGGTATGTGTTAATTGATTTTAATTCTGGTGATGTGCTGGTAGAAAAAAATGCGCACACTAAGTTAAATCCAGCGAGCTTGACCAAACTGATGACCAGTTATGTGGCTGGACAAGAGATGAAACGAGGTAACATCTCTGCTGACGATCAAGTACGAATCAGCGAAAACGCGTGGGCGAAGAACTTCCCGGACTCTTCAAAAATGTTCATTGAAGTGAACACCGATGTCGCAATGATGGACTTATACCGTGGTTTGATTATTCAATCGGGCAACGATGCTAGTGTTGCAATCGCAGAACATGTAGCAGGTTCACAAGACGCTTTTGTTGATCTAATGAACTCTTGGGCTACGTCTTTAAAGCTAGAAAATACCCACTTTGCTAATGCACATGGTTTAGACGCAGACGATCTTTACTCAACGCCTTACGATATCGCGCTTTTAGGCCGCGCTATTATACGGGATCTGCCAGATGTGTATGGCTTATATAGCGAGCGCTCGTTCAGTTATAACGGCATTACACAGCATAACCGGAATGGTTTGCTTCGTGATAGAAGCTTAACTGTTGATGGCATGAAAACGGGCTATACGTCTGGTGCTGGCTATAGTTTAGCAAGTTCTGCTACGCAAGGTGAGATGAGACTGATCGCTGTCGTGATGGGCGCATCAAGTGTTAAGAGTCGTGAGTCAGACAGCAAACAGTTATTGAGCTATGGCTTTCGTTTCTTCGACACGCTAAATCCGCATAAAGGTGGCGATCAAGTTGCTGAAGAGAAAGTGTGGTTTGGTGAGCAAGACACATTGAAGCTAGGTGTTGCAGAAGATACATTTATTACTTTGCCTAAGTCAGACAGTAAAAAACTGACTGCATCTATCGAGCTCAACTCTGAACTGAAAGCTCCAATTACAAAAGGCCAAACCTTGGGTGTAGTTCATTACACCGTTGATGGTGAAGATGTGCAAACTCAACCGTTGATCGCACTTGAAGCGGTTGAACAAGGCGGTATCTTCAAGCGAATTATGGATTACATTAAGCTGTTTTTTGCGGGTTTGTTCTAGGTAGAACAAATGGCAATCCGTTCGTGATGAAAGCTGAAATGTTTTGGGTGTTGTGAGTGAATCACAGGGCCCATTGTTGTTTACACACCGATGAAAGCACCGTCTTCGCTATCTTTATTAGCCGTGGCGGTCGGTTTCGATTACTATACGCAAAATTTAGCAATGTAGTCACTTATGACCATAGAGATAAAGAACGTAACTGAACCCGAAGTCACATGTGCCAATTGTCAGGCATGCTGTTGTCGCTTAGAGGTTATGATTATCACAGATACGGGCGTTCCTGAAGAGCATATTGCTTATGACGAATGGGGCGGTGAAACCATGCTGAGATTAGACGATGGCTGGTGTTCTGCAGTAGATAGAGAAACTCTGATGTGCACTATTTACGAAAATAGGCCTTGGATCTGTCGCGAATTCGAAATGGGCTCATACGAATGTGTGGAGCAACGCACAGATGTGATGGGCTAGACGCCTACAGTGTTAAAGTTAGCCGTGCAAGCACGTTACTAAGCTGCGATAAGCACATTAAAAAATCAAATTTCAGGGTTTTATATCTTAAGCAGATGTAGAACCCTGAATTGTTTTAACGGCACAAAGGGTAAGAGTAACAATTGGTCATCTAGAATTCTGACGGTACTTCAAACTCCATCCATTCTCCGGTTGTTGGGTGAATCAACTTTAGGTAGCCAGCGTGTAAGTGTAAGCGCTCGCGTTTGTATCCGTATAAGTCATCACCGCGAATCGGTAAACCAAGGCCTAATGGATGAGCACAATGCACCCGAAGCTGATGGGTACGCCCTGTCTTGGGGTATAGGTGAACCTTAGTTTTACCATTGTTGCTACTGACCGCTTCCCAATAGGTTTCTGCATTTCGGCCATGCTTATGGCAAACCAGCTGTCTTGGTCTGTCTGTAATGTCACCACGCAACGGCAGGCTGATATCGCCAGATTTACCGTCTATTTCACCCTCTAAAAGAGCTGTGTATCGTTTCACTACGGTTCTATCGATAAATTGCTTCTGGATGTGTTTATTGGATTCGGCTGTAAGCGCCAAAATTAATAAGCCAGAGGTCGACATGTCCAGTCTATGGATGATCAAAGGGCCTGTCGCATTTGGGTAACGCGCCTTGATGCGTGTATAAATTGAGTCTTCGATAAACTTGCCAGGAACCGAGAGAAATTCGTCAGGTTTATTTACCACCACGATCTCTTTGTCTTCATAAACAATATCGAAAGATTTGCCGATTGCAGGGTTAACGATCAAAGGGTTATCTTCCAATTCAATACCGATAAGTTGATGGTCTAGAATCTCGAAGCTTTTGCTTTGGCAAACAGGGTATAGATTACCGTGTTGGCGAATTTGAGATTTTGGTGGTTGCCCCCACCAAAACTCAGACAACGCCAAAGGTTTTAGACCGCATTCAAACGCAAAGTTGAGCAACTTAGGTAGACAACAATCTCCCGAGCCCTCAAGAGCATCTTTACCGTCTAATAATTCTAGCAAGCTCTTGGATTGCTTGGCTTGATTGATAAAGTGATAGTGCGATAAACGTTGAGTTTCCAATTGTGCCGAGATGACTTGGTAACCTTGCTTACGATTTTTCAGTTCACTTTCTATCGCATCAACTTGCGATTGTCGTTCTGCAATCTTCTGTTTCCATTCTATACGAAGTCCTTTTAAGTCTCGCTTTTCTTGGCTACTTTGGTTACCTAATTGCTTGAGTAGGTTCGATGCTAACTCTTGATTCCCTAATGCCTTTTCGTGATTGGCTTGCTCTCTGAGTTCGTTGCGCTGAGCTTTATTTGCGGCCATGGCTAACTGAAAGGACTCGATAGCTTGTGCTGATTCGACTTTTAACTCTTCAAGCTCTACCAATAATGTGTCCAGGTTGTGCGACTGTTGTAGCTTCTTAATGTCATTCTCTAGTTGCAACTGCAGAGCGAGGTTTGCACTATTTTGAGATTGAAACTTTTCTGAATCGAAGGCTGGTGGAACAAAGTTAATGTTGTTTAACTGATAGATCAAAGCCGGATCTAACTGCAAGCCTGAAAACGCAGAAAGGTAGCCCAACTCTTGCGTGGTTGGATTCTGAACAAGCAGCACTGCGTAGAGATTACCTTGCGAGGTTTCATTGACACCACAGTCCGTAAGCGACTGTTGAAGCTGCAGCATAGCTAATTCACACGTAGGGTGCGGGGTATAGTAATACGGAAACGTAAAGCGAGTCGGTAGCGCTAAATCTACATTCGAATTTACTAGGTGCAGAGGTGTGTATTGAGTGAGGTTTGCTGACATTAAGATCAAACTCTATGGCTGTTCAGTTAGAGTTCGATATTGTGGTCGAAATGAAGACAAATGAGAAGCCAAAGCCGAAGATAAATCGGCTTTGGCTTCATTAGTTTTTGTGTTTACCCTAAGGAGGCATACAATGAGTTAAACTCGATCAGTTCGAGTGTTCTAACTCCACTTGTTCTGCTTTTTGGTAAGCTGGGTGGCTAGTTAAAAGCTCACCGTATTTAGCGATATTCGGGTAGAGCGCCGTTGCTCCAAAGTTCCCTACGATTTCAACGATGAACGACATCATGAAATCAGCACCAGTGAGTGTTTCTGCAACTAGGTAGGTTTTACCTTCCAGTGCATTATTCACATAGGTTAGGATTTTTTGGCTTTCAGCATCTGCGTAACCGCTTAGGAAGTTGGTCTCGGCGCCGTCTTTCATCACAAAGATCTTAAGTAACATTGGTAAAATGCCTGAGCTTTCAGCGAAGTGAAGCCACTGCGAGTATTCTACGTATTCTGCTGTACCGCGTATTGGTGCGAACTTACCCTGGCCGTATTTGTCGATTAGGTATTCGGTGATAGCGCCAGATTCAGTGATCACGACGCCATCGTCTTCAATGACTGGAGATTTACCCAACGGATGAACTGACTTCAATTCTGGTGGTGCTAGAAACGTGACACTGTCTCGTTGGTATGGTTTGATTTGGTAATCAACACCAAGCTCTTCCAATAACCAGATGATACGCTTCGAACGTGATTTGTTTAGGTGATGTAAAGTAATCATTATTCTGCCTATTTTGCTGCTTCAGCTGATTGAGTTATTTAGGTTCGTTCGTTTTGATAACAAGCTTGCCGAAGTTCTGACCTTCTAATAAGCCCATGAAAGCTTGTGGTGCTTCGTCTAAGCCTTCAATTAGGTGTTCACGGTACTGCATTTTTCCTTGTGACAACCATTCTGTCATTTGTACGGCGAACTCGTTGTAACGATGCGCGTAGTCATCAAAGATAATGAAGCCTTGCATCTTAATACGCTTAACCAGTAGGGTACCAACAAGACTAGACATGCGATCTGGGCCTTCAGGAAGCGAAGTCGCGTTGTATTGAGAAATAAGACCACAAACAGGAATACGAGCACCGGTGTTAAGTAATGGCATTACTGCATCGAAAACTTTGCCGCCTACGTTTTCAAAATATACATCGATCCCGTTGTCACACGCTTTAGCCAACTGATCAGCGAAGTCGTCGGCTTTGTGGTCGATACATTCATCAAAGCCAAGAACCTCTTTAGCGTACTGACACTTCTCTTGACCACCAGCAACACCGACAACACGACAGCCTTTTAGCTTACCGATTTGTCCAACGGTTGCGCCTACTGGACCCGTTGCTGCAGCTACAACCAGCGTATCGCCTTTCTTCGGTTGGCCAATATCTAATAAACCCATGTAAGCCGTAAAACCAGGCATGCCCATGATGCCAAGCGCGTAAGAAGGGTGCGTTGGCTCTTTACCTAGTTTGATTAGGCCTTCACCGTTAGAAACCCCGAGATCTTGCCAACCGGTATAAGCCAATACCCATTCGCCGATTTCAAAATCGCTGTTATTCGACTCTTCAACCTGACACACGGTTGCACCGACCATCACGTCGTCAATTGCAACTGGATCAGCGTAAGATTTAGCGTCGCTCATTCGGCCACGCATGTATGGGTCTAGAGAAAGGTACACTGAGCGAAGTAACATTTCGCCATCTTTAATTGCTGGTGCGGCTACTGTCTCTAAACGAAAGTTTTCTTGAGTAGGTGCGCCAACTGGGCGAGAAGCCAATACGATGCGGCGATTGTCTTGTTGAGTCATTGGATGTCCTTAATTTTGATTATGTTCATTTAGAATTAGACCAGTCGTCTAGTCTTGTCGTCTAAAAATCCCGCCATCACCAAATTGATAAGAGGGCGGGTAATTTTTTATCAATAGCGATTAATACTGTGTATTTTTGTGTGATAACACACCTAGTGACCTGCATTTAGGTCTCAGTATTTAGTCGTTACCTTGTAAAACTTGCTTGGTCAGTCTCAGTGCCGATTCTAAGCTATGTGAGCTTTGACTTAACTTGCTTAGCAAACTTGCACCCAACCACATCGAGTAAAGGTTTTGAGCGGCATCTTGGCTGTTATTAACTTTAATAGAGCCGTCTTCAACACCACCAACAACGCAATTCTCAATCGTATGGGTGACTTTTCCAGCTCCTTTATGTAGAGCTTGGCGCATAGGATCAGAAAGATCAGACACTTCTGCACTGAGTTTAACCACTAAGCACTTATGAGCGTTGCAGGTACCATTTTCAATTTTTGTCCACAGCGAAAAGTAACTGATGATTCGTTGAAAATGATTACCTTCGCCATGCACTAAGATCGATTCAATTTTAGTTATGTAATTTTCAAAATAGTGTTGAATCAATGCTTCGCCAAACTGCTCTTTCGATTTAAAGTAGTGGTAAAACGAACCTTTCGGAACATCCGCTTCTTTGAGCAATTGCGATAAACCAACGCCATTAAAGCCGTTGTTCACTATTAATTGATATCCCACATTCAAAATATGCAGGCGAGTATCGTTCGTTTTTTCGTTCATGGACGTTACTATAATTTAAATTAGACCAGTCGTCTAGTGGTTGGTTTTTTCTGCATTGTGAAATCTTCATAACGTCTAAGGTAGCGTGCTCTTGAAGATTTTAACTTGTCGATTCAAGCGTGCACTAAACGGTAAGCGGATAAATACAAAAAAGCCCCGACATATCTAGCATGTTGGGGCTTAAATCAATGAGATTGTTGCTTGATTACTATTCGGTTATTTAATGGCAATTAGCTCAACATCAAAAATTAAAGTCGATGAAGGTGGGATAGGACCTGAGCCGCCTTTCCCGTAAGCTAATTTACTCGGGATAAATAGACGAACTTTTTGACCTTCAACCATGTAAGTCAAACCTTCTTGCCAACCTTTGATTACTTGCTTAAGAGCAAATGAAATAGGCTCGCCACGCTCAACAGAACTGTCGAAGACAGTGCCATCTATAAGTGTTCCGTGGTAATGAACCGTTACTTTACTGTTCTTAGTTGGATGCTCAGTACCAGTGCCTTCTTCAAGTACAAGATATTGAAGACCGCTTTCAGTTGTAACCACACCGTCTTTGGCGCCGTTTTCGATGAGGAACTGTTGACCTTGCTTGATATTTTCTTCGCCAGATTTATGGTTCATCCAAGTGCGGTAGATCATGAAGCCAGCCAAAATAAAGACAATGACCGGGATGATAAATTTAGACATAGTAAAACCTATTTATAGTTAATGCTGAGTTTCGTAGTTAATGCAGAGGGTGTTAATTAATTGACTACCGCTGTGACTATGGTTGAGTCAAAAGGAAGTTAATCGTTTTTGCGATCCCAGTAACATCTTGGTGACCGGCAGTCAGTACTTGATATTTGCCGTTGATGATAAACGTTGGTACTGAGTTGATTTGACCTTTTACTGAGACTTCTTCTGCTTTCTTAACGTATTCAAAAAGCGCAACCTGTTGCTCTTTATTCAGCTGGTATGGACTAACCAAACCACGAGAAGTAAATGCTGTTTCTAAAGCTTGTTGGCGTTGTTCAGGAGTCGCATCTGCACCCATTTGAACCGCACCGAATAGCTCATCCATGAAAGCGTGGTCAGGCGTTGCGTCAAGCTGCATTACCGCTGTGTAGTAGATCATCGCGCTGATTTGAGCACTTTCGTTGAAAGTCACATGAACTTTGCCAATCTTTTGGTCTGTCAGTGATTCAATCTCTGGAATTGCACTTTCCATTTGACGGCAATGACCACAATTAAGAGAGAAGATTTCAGTGATCGGAGATAAGTTAAATTCAGTCAGAGCCGCTGGAAGTGCTTCGTATTGAACACCTTGTTGTGGCTCATCTGTTTCACTACAGCCCGCGATAACAAGCACGGCAGCGAGTGCTGTAATGAATTTAGTAAGTGGTTTAAACATAATGTTTGCTCTAGCGTTGAGAAGTCGTGAGATTCTAACTATTTAGTAAGAATTGGAAAACAATTATAAGGTAAATAAATGCAAACAGTTCGAACTAGCGGGTGATGACAGGCTAGTTGACGGTTAACTGTGATCAAAAGCACTTTTTTTGGATGTGTTTTTTTCGTCTAAAGTTTTTGTCTAAAGTTTTTTTCTTGGTGCCGATATAGACATTAGTGAATGGTTTATCTGCATGAATGGTTGGTGAAGTAATGAGATATTTAGCGATAATGTTAAGCATAGCTTTGGCAGGGTGTGAAACGACGTTACCAACGGGTATGTTAGGTGGCGATCTGCTAGAAACCGCGCCACAAACTGATTACGACTTGATGCATCCTGAATGGGGTGTGGTTCAAACGACATCTTTAGCGAGTAATCGTGGTTATGCGATCCAAAACAACGCTCGTCAACAAACCACTATCACAACCAACTATGGTCGCGGCGTATCAACCAATGATCCGCTAGAAGTTTTCCTTAGACAAAACCGTATCGATTTTGAAGTTCTGCCGGGTAACCATGTGATGGTAAAGCTTGAACAGCATGTGAACTTTAAAACAGGCTCAGCATTTCCTGAACCTGCTTACAACCAATGGTTAGACACATTAGGTAGCTACCTTTCTCAACGCCAAGATATCGATGTTGTGATTGAAGGGCACACCGATAACACGGGCACAGATCGAATCAATGATCCTCTGTCAGAGCAGCGCGCAAAAGAAGTGAAAGCTCGATTGGAAAGTCACTACGTTTCAAGCCGCTCAATCTATACCCGTGGTTTTGGCGAGTATGTACCAGCATGTACTAATGCTTCAGCACAAGGCAAAGCGTGTAACCGCCGTGTCGAGTTAATGCTGATTGTGGCAAAGTAACCTTTTGAGCTGCCGCTACTCAATTGGTTTGATTTGTCTCGACTAGGCTTAAATAACAGAAATAAAAAATCCTTCACATTCGAGGGATTTTTTTGTATCTGACTTTCGCTATGCTTGTGAGCTTATGCGAATTGTTTTTCTAAGTAAGAGACGATGTCTGAAGACTCGTACATCCACTCAGTTTTGCCGTCTTTCTCAATACGTAGGCAAGGTACTTTCACTCGACCGCCGCCAGCTTCTAGCTCTGCACGGTGTTGTTCATTGTTTTTTGCATCGCGAAGTTCAAACTGAACCGATTGACGTTTCATCGCGCGGCGCACTTTTACGCAAAATGGGCACGCTTCGAACTGGTATAACGTGTGCGTTTTTGCTTGCTCATTCACTTTGCTTTGCTCTTCTTGAGAACGTTTCACACCACGAGGGCTGAAAACAAAATTCAATAGCAAGATGACACGACCTAAAAACCAACGGATAAACTTCATAACTCTCTCTACATATTTAAAATTAGCGTTACAATTTGCAGCATTATATACACAAGTTTTGTCAGATGCTCGCAACAAACCGCTAATATCTATTTTGTCCGTTCGATCGTGTGAGACTTAGCCACATTTAACCCTAAACGCTTAGAAAGCCGAGTCAGATTTGCTCGGTCTGTTTTCAGAACTCGTCCTGCTTGTGCCCAGTTAAAGTTGGCATCTTCCAACACCTCGGTAATGATGCTGCGTTGAAAATCATCCGTTGCACCACGTAGCCCTGCAGAAAGATCGATCGTTGGCGTTGATAACGGTGTGTTCTTCGTTTGTGTAGTCGCAATAGGTTGATCTTGGTCGAGAGGACCACAATCCTCTTTGGTGATTGTCACCAAGTTTTTATTGGTACTACGTGCTAACGCTTTCAATGCTGAACGACTGATCACGTGCTCAAGTTCACGCACGTTACCCGGCCAACCATAACGGTTTAGGAATACCAGAACATCAGAACGGAACTTAACTTGGTTGATACCAAGCTTACGACGCGCTTGTTCTAGGAAAAAACCCGCTAGCAAGCTGATGTCGTCACCACGCTCTTTCAGTGCAGGCACCGCGATAGGGTACACACTCAGGCGGTGGTACAAATCAGCTCTGAATCGACCGTCTTCAACTTCTAGCTTTAGATCTCGGTTAGTTGCTGCCAATACTCGTACATCAATGGTCTGAATGTTGTCTTGGCCAACCGGTTGGATTTCGTTGTTTTGTAGAGCACGCAGTAGTTTACTTTGCGCGGCTAAAGGCAATTCGCCAATCTCATCAAGGAACAGTGTGCCACCATCGGCTAAAGCAAATTTACCTAAGCGGTTTTTGTCTGCACCAGTGAACGCACCACGAACGTGACCAAACAATTCACTCTCAACCAAATTTTCAGGAATAGCAGCACAGTTTACGTAGACCAGCGGGTTGCGTTTACGCTGTGATTGGTGGTGTAGCGTACGAGCTACTAGTTCTTTACCAACCCCCGTGTCACCGTGAATCAAGATATTAAACTCAGACGGTGCAACAACTGCGATGTCGTTCTTAAGCGCGACCATGGTGTCACTGTTACCAATTAACTCGCCGCCATCACGTTCCCATGACTCGACATTCAACTCTTCCAGTAACTGTTTTGACTGTTTCGCTTGATGTTCAAGTTGCGAGAAGGTTAGTGCCATTTGCATGGATGACGCCGCAATAGCAGCCAGTACTTCGAGGTTGCGAGCAGGGATGTTAGCGAAGACATCAGGTTTTAGGCTGTCTAGAGTTAGAACCCCTAATAACTTGTCGCCAAATAGCAAAGGTAGGCCCATGCAAGCGTGCATTGGCAGATCGCCATCATGGTCTATCAGCAGACCATCGAAAGGATCGGGTAGGGAACTGTCGGCATCGAAACGAACAGGAGAGCGAGACGCGCAGATTTCTTCAAAACGCGGGTGTTCTGAAATGATAAAGCGACGACCGAATGTATCTCGACTAAGCCCTTGCATTGCAATAGGGACTAAAGTGTCGCCTTGAAGGCTTAAAAGCGCGACACAATCACACGTTATGGTTTTACGAATGGCATCGATAAGGCGATTAAAACGATCTTGATCGTTCACACCACTCGCGAGGCCAATGGTCATTTCCATGAGGGTAGATGCGGAGATATCTTGCATAAAAAACTCTAACTGTGTGTGTTTATCTACATAATAGAGTCTTATAGACTTAAAAAAAAGGTCTTTTTGACATTTTTATAAGATGAATTTTGAGAATGAAACCAGTAATGACGGGGATTGATAAACTTGGCACTGATTGTGCAATGACAGTCGTGGAATACGTATTATAACGCTGATTGAAAAGACTATTCTTGATCTCAATCAATCAGGCTGCATTAATCAGGTTCCTCGATTTTTTGAAACAAAAGTGAGTCAAAATAACTCGGTTTCTAAAAATAACTAACGTTTCAGAAAATCGATAAGTCATTCTTAAATTTTCAGTAGTCAAAATGACATATAGGTCATAAGGCTCAGTGTTCGGAGTAAATTCATGCTTAACAATGCACATATCGAAATCATCAAATCTACTATTCCTCTACTTGAGAGTGCAGGCCCTGCTTTAACTCAGCATTTTTATCAGCGTATGTTCACGCATAACCCTGAGTTGAAAGATATCTTCAATATGACTCACCAAAGAACAGGTCGCCAAGGCGTAGCACTGTTTGAAGCTATCGCGGCTTATGCAAAGAACATTGAAAACCTAGCAGCGCTTACAACAGCGGTTGAACGCATTGCTCAGAAGCACACCAGTTTTAACATTCAACCAGAGCATTACCAAATTGTTGGTTTACACCTGATTGAAACATTACGTGAATTAGCTGCTGACGCATTTACTCCAGAAGTTGAAGAAGCATGGACAGCCGCTTACCTATTCTTAGCGCAAGTATTCATCGATCGTGAAGCTGAACTTTACTTGCAGCGTAAGCAAGCTGTAGGTGGCTGGGAAGCAGCACGTGCGTTTGTGATTGCAGATAAGATTGAAGAATCAGCACTTGTAACAAGCTTTATCCTTCAGCCAAAAGATGGCGGTGAAGTTTTAGACTACACACCAGGTCAATACATCGGTATCGAAGTGAAACCTGAAGGTTCTCAATACAGCGAGATTCGTCAATACTCACTGTCTGATAAGCCAAACGGAAAATACTACCGTATCTCTGTGAAGCGTGAAGGCCAAGGTCAAGAAACGCAAGGTGTGGTGTCCAACCACCTACACGACACGGTTGCTGTTGGTGATGAAGTTAGCCTTTACGCGCCAGCTGGTGACTTCATTTATCAAGAACGCAGCAAACCGGTAACGCTTATCTCTGCAGGTGTTGGTGTTACGCCAATGCAGTCCATGCTTGAGTTCTTAAACACTAAAGAGAAAAACGAGCCAGTACTCTACCTTCACGCTTGTGAGAATGTAGATCAGCACTCGTTCACTACTCGCGTAAAAGACATTGTTGCCGACAAAGGTTGGGAAGCGAAAACGTGGTACATGAACAAAGACGAGTTTGCATGTGAAAACACACATCAAGGTCAAATGGATCTAGCATCTATCTCTGACACTAAAGGCTTTGAAGAGAGCGATTTCTACATCTGTGGCCCTGTTGGCTTCATGAAGAATATCGTAGAACAGTTAGATGCACTTAAAGTAGACCGCTCTCGCGTCCACTACGAAGTTTTTGGCCCTCACGCTAACTTCTAATCGTTCTCGCCTGATCTACTAACACTCGCCTGAACTATTAACACCTTGCCTATTCAAAGGCCTCACATTGTGAGGCCTTTTTTACATGTATGTACTTTTCTTATTTTACATTTTCTGTATCGCTAAATTACGCCGTCCACTTAGCTTAAATCCCCCCGTTAAAAAAGCGGTCGTTAATCGAACGCCTATTTCCGACCCTGTTATAACCTCTCACATAAATATATTTCTCTCTCAGGGATAACTAGAAAACTTGCATTATCGTATGAAACGAATTTATTTCATTTGATAACGTGGTTCTATATGTTCTGAACGTGTAATTAACGTTTGCTAAAAGTGTTAATTTTGCTGATTTCATTAATAAAACTGTCATACCCTTCATCTAGTCTTTCGTTCGTCAACTTACGGCACAGGTTAAGGAAAGAGATTGAACATCAAGGATGTGGCAGATCTTGCGGGAGTTTCTCCAGCAACGGTATCTCGATTTGTTAATCGACCACAATCAGTGGCTTTGACGACAGCTAACAAGATTAAGCGAGTGATTGAGACGACAGGATATCGAATTGAGAGAAAGTCACAGGCGCTTGAGCTCAACAAAAATCCGACGATTGGTGTACTGATTCCGAGTCTCCTTAACCCTGTCTTTTCAGAAGTTGTTGCGGGTATTCAGGAACGGGCGAGACATTTTGGTTACTCAACTTTAGTTTTAGACACCCAGTATGACAATGAACAAGAGCAACAAGCTGCGGTTGATTTTATTCGTCAAAGGGTTGAAGGAGTGATCTTGACGATAGCTAACGCTTCGGATAATGCGGCTCTCGAATTACTGCGGAGCTTTAAGTTTCCTTACTGTTTGTTGCACAACCAATCTACTGAAAATGAGCCTTGCGTTTACGTTGATAACTATCAAGCAGGTAAGGACGTCGCAAAGAAAGTTTTTGAATATGGGCATACAGAGATAGGGATGATTACTGGTCACTTTGCTTCATCCGACCGTGCGAAAAAACGATATGAGGGGTTTAAGCAAGGCCTACGTGAGAGCGGTGTCGAATTGAGCCAGCTTCTTGAAGTAGACCAAAACAAGCTTATCCCATTCACTGATTCTGAGATGACGCTATTCAATGGGGATTTTGCCCCTACAGCGTGGTTCTGCAGCAATGATTTACTGGCGCTTAAAACAATGAACGCACTTAGGAGTATAGGTAGACGAATCCCGCAAGATGTTTCGGTCGTGGGCTTCGATGGTATGGGGCTTGGGCAGTTGGTTTGTCCTAGCTTGGCGACGGTTGCTATCCCACATTTCGATATGGGGAAAATGGCTGTCGATATTTTGTTTAATGCGAAAGTAGGCTCAATCGCCCAGCGTGAATTTTCGCTGAAATATGAACTACAAATGAAGGGATCGCTTGGTGCGGTTCCGGTAACCACCCAATTTAGTTAACGGACGATTTGTTGGAGAACGCAATGGCACAACATCATTTATTACAAGCTGGAAAGTCATCAAAAATGAGAAAACTAACTAGCTTACTCATTGGCTTTGCTGGCGTCGCTTTTCAGGCTCAGGCATCCAATGCTATTTGTTACAACTGTCCACCAGAATGGGCGAACTGGGGTGGGCAACTTCAGTTGATCAATAAAGAGCTAGGAATACGAGTTCCTATGGACAACAAGAACTCAGGTCAGTCCTTATCCCAACTGGTTGCGGAAAAGAATAGCCCAGTTGCTGACGTGGTTTATTACGGTGTTTCTTTCGGTATTAATGCGACAGAGCAAGGTGTTGTAAGCGCTTATAAACCAAAGAATTGGGACCAGATACCCGAAGGCATGAAAGACCCACAAGGACATTGGTTTGCCATTCATTCCGGTACTATTGGATTTTTTGTAAACGTAGACGCACTTGATGGTGCTGACGTACCGACAAGTTGGGAAGACCTTTTAAAACCTGAATATCGTGGGATGGTGGGATACTTAGACCCAACGAGTGCCTTTGTTGGCTACGCGAGTGCGGTCGCAGTGAATGAAGCCATGGGAGGGAGTATTGATAATTTTGCCCCTGCAATCGAGTATTTCAAGAAGTTGGCGAATAACCGCCCAATAGTTCCTAGACAAACCTCTTACGCTCGTGTGATTTCTGGAGAGATTCCAATCTTAATCGATTATGACTTCAATGCGTATCGTGCCAAATACAATGACTTTACTAATGCTGCCTTTGTTATTCCTAAGGAAGGCTCAATTGCTGTTCCTTATGTAATGAGTAAAGTGAAGAATGCTCCGAATTCAGAGAATGCTCAGAAGATTTTAGACTTTGTCTTGTCAGATAAAGGTCAACGATTATGGGCAGAAGCCTACTTACGCCCAGTAATTGATGGTGTGATGAGCGAAGAGGCGCAAAGTAAGTTCCTCCCAGCTTCTGAGTACGAACGAGTAGGCTCTGTTGATTTCGCAAAAATGTCTGAAAATCAATCTACATTTGCGGATATGTATATTCGAGAAGTGAACTAATAGCCTATTAAAATGTTGGATGGCGGGGTTACACCCGCCAATATCTCTATGAAAAATGATCATATTTCCTTATTTCTGATTTTGCCAGCCATCACCGTTAGCTGTGCATTTTTTCTATTGCCAGTCGTGCAGTTAATCAAGGTTTCGCTAATAGATGGCGGTGCTATAAGTTACTGGCATATTTTAACTAGACCTATCTATTTAAAAAGTTTGATTTCGACAGTTGGACTGTCTGTTTTAGTAACTCTGGTTAGTTTAGCGATAGCGACCATCTCAGGATTGTTTTTAACTCGCTATGACTTTAAAGGTAAGCAGGTCTTGGTTGCAATGCTGAGCTTCCCATTGGCTTTCCCTGGTGTTGTTATTGGTTTTTTTGTCATCATGCTTTCAGGGCGGCAGGGGCTTTTCGCTCAGCTTGGCTTGATGCTGACGGGTGAACGTTGGATGTTTGCTTATACGATGGCAGGGCTGTTTTTGGGTTATTTATATTTTTCTATTCCACGGGTTGTATTGACCGTAATGGGAACGGCGGAAAAGCTCGATCACAATCTACTTGAAGCCGGTCGATCCCTAGGTGCAAATCGTTGGCAGATCTTTAAAGACGTGACGCTTCCGGCGCTAACCCCTGGCCTAATCTCTTCGGGTTCGATTTGTTTTGCTACATCTATGGGTGCATTTGGTACCGCGTTTACGTTGGCGACTAATATCAACGTTCTTCCTATGACGATATATACCGAATTTACGCTCAATGCCAATTTCGCAATGGCAGCTGCACTGAGTTTGATTCTCGGCCTAGTGACTTGGTTTTGTTTGGCGTTTGCTAAGCGTCATGGCAACGCATCTGCAGCGATGGGGGGATAATAATGAAAAAAGATAAATACTTTTACATGCAGCTGTTTTTCACATTGACGGTATGTGCATTCTTAATTGTGCCAGTGTTTATGTCGGTAGTTGCTGGTCTCACAAATAACTATTTTGTTGGTGTTAAAAGTGGGTTTACCTTTCGTTGGGTTGAACAAGTATGGGCACTGTATTCAGATACGATTTGGTTAACCCTACAAATAGCCATTGCAACCACGTTAATCAATGTTGTCATAGGTGTACCGTGTGCTTACGTACTTGCGAAAAGTAAAAGTCGATGGGCTTCTATTTTTGACGAGCTACTTACACTCCCCATTGCAATTCCGGGAATGGCTATTTCGTTAGGTTTGATTCTAGCGTATGGAGGGTTTACTGACTTCCGATCAAGTTGGATGTTTATTCTCGTTGGTCATGTGATTTTCACACTGCCTTTCATGGTTAAGTCTGTTCTATCAATTTTGCAGAGTATTAACTTCCGTGTTCTTGAGGAAGGAGCGGCAAGTCTTGGAGCGACTTTTTGGCAGCGATTTTTTGATGTGATTGTACCCAACTGCAAGGCTGGTATTGTCGCTGGTATGTTGATGACACTCACTTTGTCTATTGGCGGGTTTAACCTGACGTGGATGCTACACACACCATTGACGAAAACGCTGCCTGTTGGACTTGCTGATTCATATGCTTCTATGCGACTTGAGATAAGTTCAGCGTACACACTTATTTTCCTTTGTTTAATTCTCCCTCTATTGGTCTTGGCTCAAGCATTGAACAAGAAACCAGTGATAAATAATTAAGATAAAAATTAATATGTTAGAGAAAAAAAATGGCGTGGAAATTTCGCTAAATAATATTACGAAGACATTCCCAGATGGAACCTTGGCGTTAAAGCCGACAAATCTCAAAATTGAGGCGGGCGAAATCTTAGTTTTGCTGGGCCCATCAGGATGCGGAAAGACAACTACATTGCGTATGATTGCAGGCCTAGAGTTTGCGGATGAAAATGGCGGCACGATTGTGTTTGGTGATCATGATGTTACGTGTTTACCAATCGAACAACGTAAAGTTGGGATGGTGTTTCAGTCTTATGCTCTATTCCCGAATATGAATGTTAGCGAAAACATTGCTTATGGACTTAAGGTTCGTGGAGTCGCTCCGTCTGAGATAACCAGAAAACTAAAAGAAATGCTTAACATGTTCGACTTAGAAAAGTATGCAAGTCGAAATGTCCATCAGCTTTCAGGAGGCCAGCGTCAGCGCGTCGCTTTAGCAAGAGCAATTATCACTGAACCAGATGTTCTTTTACTTGATGAACCGTTATCTGCATTAGATGCTCTGCTGAAACAAAGGTTACGTGGTGATATCCGAAATCTCTTAAAAAAACTCGGCATTACAGCGGTATATGTCACTCATGATCAAGAAGAGGCAATGGCTATGGGGGATCGCATTGCGGTTTTAGACCATGGAGAAATTGCGCAAATTGGTTCAGCAAAAGATATCTATTTGAAGCCAGTTAACAACTTTGTTGCCGATTTTATTGGTCAAATGAACCGACTCGAAGGGAGTGTGGGTGATGGACAACTGATGTTGGATACAGGCAAACAGATTACTTTGTCTGATCAAGTGCTCTCACAGGTCTCTACTAATAAAGAAATCAGTGTAATGTTAAGGCCTGAAGATATTTTACTAACGCAAGTAACTGATGAAAACAGCGCACTAACTGCAACGGTTATTAGTACTGTATTTCTTGGCGACCGCACGCGCGTAACGTTGTCGGGCTTACAGAAAAACAGAACTCTGATGGTTGATTGTTTTGCTCGAGTTGATTATCAAATTGGTCAAGTTGTCATTATCTCGTTCGCCCCTGAGCGGCTAATTCTTTTAAAGAAGTAATACTATGTTAATTGCACAACTGACAGACCTGCACATCAAGCAGGGGGGCAAGCCGGCCTATAAGAAAGTTGATACGTTGAAATGTTTATATGATGCCGTAAACCATATCAACGACTTACGCCCGAGACCTGATTGTGTTGTGGTGACGGGAGACTTGGGTGATTTCGGAGTGCTTGAAGAGTATCAATTGATTAATAAGGCTCTCGCAGAGTTTGAAATGCCATTGCATGTTATTCCTGGAAATCATGATGATAGGCATAATTTACGTGATGGGTTATCGAATCTTGTATCCTTTGATCATCCGCAATATTGCAATTTTGTGGCCGAGAAAGATGAATTGATATTAGTAGGACTGGACTCATCTGTAATTGGCAAGCCATATGGTTATTTAACAACAGAAACACTGGAGTGGCTTGATTCTGTTTTGACTAAAAATTCAACTAAGCCATCGATGTTATTTATCCATCATCCCCCTATGGAAGTTGGCCTTAATCACATGGATGTCCAGAATTTGCAAAACAGTGATGAATTATATGATGTCCTTAAAAGATATGGCAATGTGACTGGTATCTGCGCAGGTCATCTACATCGACCGATTACTGCCGTTTGGAATTCAATTCCAGTTTGGGTTGGGCCATCTCACAGTCATTCAGTGACACTCGATTTAGATCCGAACGCATGTTCGTCATTTTCGTTGGAACCAAAAGCGATTCAATTGCTAACGGTAAAAGGTCGGACAGTCGTTTCTCATATCAGTTACATTGATGATAGCGATGGACCTTACCCATTCTTTGACGAAGAGGGTGCATTGATCGATTAATAAGGTAAACAGGTTATTGACGTTATTGGTTGGAGCATAACATCTAACACCAACTAGCCAATAGCCAGCATATAAGTTTCTCATGTGCTTACGGTGCGAGTATCCGTGGTGATACGCGCTCCGTATTTTACTTGGTTTAGCTTTAAAGGCGCTTGATCTTCTTAGACATATATTCAGCATCAAAAAACTCTGGCCAGTACATTTTCACGTAACCACCTGCAACCCAAATCACTAAGATGGTTGCGATGGTCAGTTCAAAGAAACCGAATTTATGCAGCCAATACCATTGTGGATATTCAGCGCCGAAAAACGTAGTTAGGCGGTGCATAGCTATCGCGCTGATAACGGAAGGGAAGGTGACGGCAGCAATCGAAGGCTGGAACTTTAGGCGCATTAATCGGATGTAGCATAAGTAAATGAGTAAAGTCATCGTGATAGCAATGCCTGCCAACGCGCCAGTAAGAATCGGGTCTGGATTGTCGAAATTTACCAAGTAAGCGGCTAAAGACAGGTTCACCGGAGCCGCCATAATGGCCAGTGTTGGCCTTGCTCGCCGGGGTAGATTTCCTTCGAATACTAAGCGGTACAATACCACTGGCAGCATAAGAAAATAGATGCCAATACAAGTGGCTGCAAGTGTTTCTGAAAAGACGGTGTGTCCAAATTGTGTGCCCGCTAACGAACTGCTTATCAAGCCCACCGGATACAGAAACCAACTTGGTACAATGTTCGACATTTTGAAATTGATGATCTGGAAACTAAAGAACAATACCATCATTGTAAAGTGCAACAACAACGCGCAGAACCAGACGGGGTAAGCAATGACTGCAGAGATCTCGGCTAAATAATCACACAGGATAAGAAGCGCCATGCTCATTGGTGCCATCAAACTACCACTTAAGGGATGGCGTATATCATTTAAGAAAGTGTTTAAACTCGTTAGGTAACGAAATAAAACGGGCAGCAATAATAGTGCGCCAAATGAAGCTAGGTAAGGGCGAATGATTTCACCAATGCCTGGGACATATAAAGCCCATGCTTGTCCTAGTCCAATTACTCCAAGTGCTAAAGACGCCTGAGATGGCGGCACATTTTTTACCTGGGTTAATCTTCTCCAGTTCAACGACTTGCTCCAACTTAATAATTTATAGAATGTGAGGTGTTTATAGTATTTGAGTGAATTATCGAATGTCTGTTCTAGCTAGAACGTTCAGTTATGCCATCAATAGATGTTAAGAGCACTCAAATAATTTTGAGTGGATGATAGCAAGTTTAACGTTTGCTTTTTTGATTTTGATGCGGAATCGGGACATTAAGCACGGGGAAAGTGTGCTTTATTTCTTGAGTTATTTGTAATTAGCTAACTTTTTGTACTGACCTATCACAGAGATGTAATGCATACAATGTCGCTAACGTGCTTCATCTTGCTGTGGGAGATCTTGCTGTCTGAGCTTCTCGTTTTTCAGCGTACGGTTAAGTAATTGACTGTAAATTGGCTGCCCACCTAGCATTTGAGCAATGATAACTGCCCCTAAGCAAGTGATGATCAACGGTAGAATAAGATAGTAGTTATTGGTCATTTCAATAACCAATAGTATACCTGTAATGGGTGCTCGTACCGTAGCAGCAAACAAAGCTCCCATACCTGCAATCGCAAACATACCCGGTTCAATATTCAGTTCTGGGAAGAATGCTGCTGTAGTAAGCCCAAAGGCGTAACCAAAGAGTGTACCTAGTGCGAGCATCGGTGCAAAGATGCCGCCAGGAGCGCCTGAACCGAAGCAAAGTAGGGTGGTGATAACACGTCCTAAAAAGATCAGCAGCAGTACGTTTGCACTGTAACCACCATTAGTGATATTCGGGATGATACCAATACCACCGCCTGTTAATTCAGGTATGTAAAGCAGTAACAAGCCAAAGCAGCCACCAAGCAGGGTGCCGGTGATTAAATAGCGTTTGCGGTCATTTTTGTGTATCGCAACAAATAAGTCTTGCGACAGCGTGATCAGTTTATTGAAAATTACGCCAAACAAACCGAACAATACGCCTAATAACAAGAACAACCAAAGCGCATTTAATTCCGGTGGTTGATATTGAGGCATCGTGATAACGGCCGATTGTCCATTGATGGAACGAAAAACAATATTGGCTGAAATAGCAGAGATGATCACTGCTTTGATCGAAATGAGCGAGTAGCGGAATTGGGGTCTCATCTCTTCGACGACGAACATGATTCCCGCTAGTGGCGCATTGAATGCTGCAGCTAAACCACCAGCCGCTCCTGAAGCAAGCAGCGAGTGTCGAGTATCATCATCTTTGACGCGAAAAATATCAGTTACCATACGACCAATACTGCCGCCCATTTGAACAGTCGGCCCTTCACGGCCTAAAACCATACCTGAACCTAGTGCTCCCATACCTCCAAAGAATTTGACTGGCAATACTCGCCACCATCGAACAGGACGCATTCCGTCCATAGCACCTTCAATTTCAGGTATACCTGAACCTGCGGCTTCTGGAGCAAAGCGATGTACAAGGAAATATCCAATAAAAGAGAATGCTGCACTGATAATAAAAGCGGCTAACCAAAGAGGAACAAAATTGGTAATTTCATCTTTTAGCCAATCGGTACGAGTTTCTGAAATGAAATGAACGGCTACTTCGAAATAGGTGCCAACAACCCCAGCAAGCACGCCAACGATACAAGAAAGAAAGAGGACAGAAGCGGGTGTTTTGTCTCTAGAGAGAAATTGGTTGATAGCATCCCTTGGCATTTTTGCGAGTAAGGACTGCTTAATTTTCTCTCTTCTGGTCATTGAGGTTAGGTTCCTGTGTCGATAAGGCGGGGCTGTTATGAATTATACGCTTCCTATACATATCCTATAGTAATAAAGATGAAAAGTTGAATTTCATTTATGGAGTGCGTTCATTCCATTTATGGAATCTATGGGTAATAGTGGTATCACCGTCACAATTTTGATCGATTATCTGGCGGTGGCTTGAATATCCCCAAAAATGAACCATAGTTAAATCGTAAAGCAACATAACAAACCGCAAGGAGAAGTGAGGTTTTACACACAATTTGGATGGATTCAGAAATAAAGTTTTAGTTCCTCGTTAATTGTTCAGGTCGATATTTAAGGCTTCCTGATTCGCGAACTCACGATTGAGTAACGAGGGTGAGGCGTACTGATGAAGTACGCCTTTAGTTCGTCTGGATCATCCATTCCCGCTTTTAATCTCTCCTGCTTATCCCTTGCCATTCTATTAATTATCATTCCTCTATAAATCATTCTCAGTATAAACAAGCGATTGGGGTCAACTTTTCGTTAATTGAGTATATACTCCCTAAAAAAGGAGGACTGATATGACCAAAAAAGTTCCTACAAACATAATCACGGGTTTTCTGGGTGTTGGTAAGACAACCGCTATTTTGAACCTGCTAAAAAATAAACCTGAAAATGAAAGCTGGGCTGTTCTGGTTAATGAGTTCGGGGAAATCGGTATTGATGGGGCATTGATGACAGATCAAGGAGCTCTAATTAAAGAAGTGCCAGGTGGTTGTATGTGTTGTACGGCTGGCGTTCCAATGTCGGTGGGTATCAACGCTTTGCTTCGTCAGAAGCCTGATCGCTTGTTGATTGAGCCAACAGGACTTGGCCACCCTAAGCAGGTTATTGCTACGCTGACTTCAGAACAATACACACCGTATGTTGATTTAAAAGCGACGCTTGGTTTGGTTGACCCACGAAATCTATCTAATGAAAAGTACACCTTGAATCAGAACTTTAACGATCAGCTAGGCAGTGCTGATGTGATTTTAGGCACTAAGGTTGATTTAGTGCATTCTGAAGATATCGATGTATTTAATGACTGGGTCACTAACCAATCGCCATCAAAAGTGTTCCACAAGTTAATCCATGATGGTGAAGTGCCTTTGGAAGTGTTAGATATCGAAAGAGTACACGGCAGTGCTTCATCTCATATTGAATCGCACCATCATGATCACGCCGAACAAGAACCTCAATTCCTACTTCCTCCCGGTGAAGCGTTCATTCGAAAAGAGAACAAAGGGCAGGGTTACTTTAGTTGTGGCTGGCTGTTTGGTGCAGAGCATAAATTTGATTTCGATGCGCTGTTCTCAATGCTGTCGGATCTGACGGCTGAGCGTGTAAAAGCTGTCGTGAATACTAATCAAGGCTGCTATGCGTTTAACGTCGCGAATCAAGTAGTATCAGTGAATGAAATTTCCCTTGATGGCTTTGAATCCCGACTGGAAGTGATCGATTCGCAGTTAATGCCTTGGGGTGATCTCGAGCAGATTCTACTCAAGTTGTGTGGTATCAAATAGCCCAATTATCCTGTTTGGAATGATGATTCTGGTGTTTGCTTCGCGGATGGTGAGGTAAACACCCGATTAAATGAGAAAGTTTGCGTTATATCACGATAAATGTGAGATAAATCACTCTAATTACTTTATAGTGCTCGGCTGAAATAAGAATGTAGGCTGTCTGCTTAAGGAACCCGTAACAATGTCATTTTCTTCTCAAGGTTTTGCTCCTGAATTAGTCAAAGCGTTGACTGAGTGTGGTTATGAAAAACTCACTCCAATTCAACAAAAAGCGATTCCAATGGCTCGTAAAGGCCATGATATTTTTGCTACTGCTCAAACCGGTACGGGTAAAACAGCGGCATTCTCATTGCCTGTTATTCAGCATCTATTGAACAGTGATAAAAAAGCCTCTCGTGGCACGGCTCGTGGACTTATTCTAGCGCCAACTCGTGAGCTTGCTGCACAGATCGCTCAAAACATTAAAGACTACGTGAAATACACTGAACTAAGCGTTGCTGCGGTTTATGGTGGTAACAAAATGTCTTCACAGGTTCGTCAATTAGAACTGGGTGTTGATATTCTGGTTGCAACACCAGGCCGTTTAGAAGAGCACTTGGAAGCGGGTAACGTGTCGATTGCTAATCTAGAGTTCCTAGTGTTTGATGAAGCTGACCGAATCCTCGATATGGGCTTCATCAATGCCGTTCGTAAGATCATGTTGGATGTAGAAACGTCTCCACAAATCATGATGTTCTCGGCAACAACATCAACTCAGTTAAACCAACTTTCAGTTGATATTCTACGTAAACCAAAGCGCATCAGTGTTGAACGTGAAAACTCAACGGCCGCCACGGTGGGCCACGTGGTTTATCCAGTGGATCAAGAACGTAAAACAGAACTGCTTTCTGAACTGATTGGTCGTAAAAACTGGCGCCAAGTACTTGTGTTTGTGAACTACAAAGAAACAGCGAATGACGTAGTTAAAGAACTTAAGTTAGATGGTATCAAAGCGGTTCTTTGCCACGGTGATAAAGCGCAAAGTGCTCGTCGTCGTGCATTAGATGACTTTAAAGAAGGCAGAGCTCGTGTAATGGTAGCAACCGATGTTGCAGCCCGCGGCCTTGATATTGAAGACTTGCCACACGTAATTAATTACGACATGCCTTTCCTAGCGGAAGATTACGTTCACCGTATTGGTCGTACAGGCCGCGCTGGTAAACAAGGTCATGCAATCTCTTTCGTTAACCGCGAAGAAGAGTTGACTGTTGTTCAAGTTGAAACACTTATTCAACAACGTATTCGCCGTGTCGAACAACCAGGTTATGAACCGAAGAAACGTGATGCTTACATTGAGAAGTTGAACACAAAATCGGCTTACAAAAACCGTCAGGGTCGCAAGAACAACGCGAGCGAAGAGCCTCAAGATCAAGCAAGTGCTGAGCGTCGTTTGACTATGATGAAGCGAATTAAAAACCGTCGTAAGTAATTACGGTTGGTGTTGAATAGAGCCACTGTTATGTGGCTCTTTTTGTTTGTATTTTTAGTAAGATTGTTTATTGTCATTACTACTTCGTTTCAACCTCGCTTCATTTCAAGCCCGATCAAGAAACAAGAACCATTAAATAAAAATAAGTCGATAGGTAATAATATGGATAGCGCACTACTTTGGGCTTTTATTCCCACGTTTTTCTTCGTATCAATTACGCCTGGGATGTGTATGACCTTAGCTTTGACATTGGGTATGAGCATTGGTTACAAACGTACATTATGGATGATGATCGGTGAACTGGCCGGTGTCGCTGTGGTTTCTGTCGCAGCGGTACTGGGTATTGCTTCTATTATGCTTAATTATCCATGGTTATTTACGGCCTTCAAATTTGTGGGTGCAAGCTACTTGTTCTATTTGGGTGTTCAGATGTGGCGTTCAAGAGGCAAGTTGGCGATCAGTACTGATAATCAAACAACTGAAGTGAACAATGATTGGGACCTTGTGGTACAAGGTTTCGTGACAGCAATTGCCAACCCGAAAGGTTGGGCGTTCATGATTTCATTACTGCCTCCTTTCATTAATAGTAATGTCGATTTGGCGCCTCAGTTGTTTATTCTTGTTTCTATTATTCTCGTTTCTGAATTTGTCTGCATGACCTTGTATGCGACAGGTGGTAAGAGCCTAAAACATATGCTGGGTAAAGCCGATAACGTTAAGTTGATGAACCGTATTGCTGGTACGTTAATGATGGGCGTTGGCGTGTGGTTGTTTGTGAGCTAATTCTGGTTAGCTAACGATGCTCAACGGGTTAGCTAGTTCATAGAATATAAAAAGAGCGATAGGGTATTTAGCCTTATCGCTCTTTTTGATTTGATTTAGCTAGCGAACAGAAGCTAGATAACAGTAAGGTTACTGATCTTAGCTAGATTTGCTTATTAAACCGCGATTTCACCGCCGTCTTCACGACGAATCACAACTGTAGATGCTCTTGGGCGAACTGAAACTCCTGATGGCGTTTCTTCTGCTGCATCGGTGCTGTATGGCCAGTTGCCAGGGTGCTGAATGTTTACAAATAATGACTTGTAATCTGGGCTGATGGTAAAGCCTGTTACTTCACAACCGTTAGGGCCAACAAAGAAGCGCTTGAGCTCTGCTTGATTATCGGCACCAACCACTTCTTGAGTGCCATTTTCATCTGTCAGCTTTGATGGTACGACTGCGAGCATTTGATCATTAGTATAAGACGTAACTTCGTCTGCACCGTTATCGGTTTGAATCCACAAAATACCGCGGGGATCAAACGCTAAGCCGTCCGGACTCGCAAATTGGTTCATGTCAGTCAAACTTGAACGGTTAGTGTCTGCATCACCATTGGCTGGTGAACCGAACACAAAAATATCCCATGTAAAGTCTGATGCAGCTTCACTCTCATCCCAACGAATCACATGACCAAATTTGTTGTTCAAACGTGGGTTTGCTGCGTTTGTTTCATCGGTACGAGAAGTGTTGTTGGTTAACGTTAGATATACAGAACCAGTGTATGGGTCTACTGTACACCACTCCGGACGATCCATTGGAGTGGCTCCAACAAGGTCGGCGGCACCTGCCGTGTTTAGGATTATTTCTGCTAACGAGTTAAAGTTGTCCGCCAGTGTACCTCCAGAAACAGTGGTACTTTCTAGTGTTAGCGGCAGCCAAGTACCGGTGCTGTCTTCGTTGAAGCGCGCCACGTACAACGTACCTTCATCCATGTATTTATCACCAGCTGTCAAGCGATTTGAAGGGTTTGCATCTGCTGGGTCCCAGTTGGCTGTTGATTCAAACTTATATAGGTACTCAAAGCGAGAGTCGTGACCAGAGTAGAACACCACTGGTTGACCTTCTTCAAGCTTACCAAAAGTACAACCTTCATGACGGAAACGACCTAGGGCAGTACGCTTTTTGGCACGAGAGTTTTGCGTATATGGGTCAATTTCAACAATATAACCGTGACCATTTGCTTCATTACGGTAATCGTCAATTGAACTTGTGCCGGTCGGTTCTACGTCAAATCGAGTAAATTCATCCAAACGTTCTTCTGCATTACCTGCCAAAGTTTCCCATAAGTAACGTGTGTTTTGATCATCGATACCAATACGGTTTTGTTCTTCAGTTCGAATGCCAGTATTCACAAAGTACCCTGGCCAGTTTTCTTCACACGTTAGATAAGTGCCCCAAGGAGTAAAACCATTTCCACAGTTGTTTAGTGTACCGCGAGCTTGGCTGCCATCTTGTGAGAAGCGGGTTACGGTCAACTCTGTGTTCGCAACAGGTCCCGATAGGTCCATGACCGTTGCACCAGTATAACGACGGTTGAGTGGATCATTATCGACCAGTGTCCACATATTGTCTTCAAGTTGAATTCGTACGACAGATACACCATGAGCGTTAATTTCTTTACGAACTTCATCGACGATAGTGCGAACACCCCCCACAATCGTCGGGCCGCTGGGGTGCAGTGCGGAAGTATCTATGTACTCGTGGTTAATACATAGCAAGCCATCAGTATCACTGTCGTCTAGCGGGAAAAAGTGCATACCATCGTGATGCATGCCTAGCGCATTGAGCTGATCGGTGCTCGTATTACTGCCGTCATCTTTCCATGAGCTGCCCTGTGCGTTTAGAGGTGTTCCCCATGGGACTAAAACTTGTGCAACATACCCTTGTGGAACGGAAACCGCATCGGTAAGTGAACCCGGAATCGAATCAAAGTTCAGTACAGCACTTGAGGCGCCTGAACCATTACCGACAGAAGCATTTGGACTAGAAGAGTTACACCCGGAAAGTCCAAATGCACCAAAGGCTGTCATTGCGCTGATACCCAAACCGCCTTTCAATACGTTTCTTCTTGATAGGTTGGCGTCTAATACTTCTTCGAAAGGTTTGTTTTTGCTCTTGTTGAAACGAGTGCTATTAAATGTTTCCTTGCTCATCGCTACTGCTTCCTGTTGGCTGACTTTATTGTTTGTTATTCATGAGTAACCCAGCTATCAACGAATGAGTTAATAACTTGGGTCAATGTGTGACCAATCGTGAAGCAGTTAAGTGACAAGTTTTTATAGTTTTGATTAAGGTTTTGTTTCTGTAGCACGATTTTTGCCGTTAAGGCTATTGTGTAATACAAAACTCTTGGGGATTAGCTAGGAACTGTGTATAAATGCTCTATTAAACGAAAAGAGAGACAGTTATGAAATTAGATAAAATCGAAAACAAAAATCGTCGCCTACGCAAGAAGTTATACCTAGGTGAGTTCGCTATTTTAGGTTTTGAAGTAAGCTGCACGACTTCGATTGCTGATTTTGACCAATACGATGTGTTCATCGATGAATTTATCGATTTCATTGATAGCATTGGCCTTTGCTTTGGTGGCGGTGGTTTAGAGCTGTTCGAAGGTTTCTTATGTTCTATTGAGCGCTACCGTTCAGTGACAGAAGCAGAGCAACTGCAAGTAGCGCAGTGGCTTGAAGCTCGCGCAGAAGTAAGCAAAGTTGAAGTAAGCGAACTTGTTGACGCAAACTACGCATTCTAAAGTGGTGTTGTTCGGCGAGCTCAGTTGGAAGCGAATAGAGCTTTCCTGAGAGAAGCTTTGTACATCACAGAAAGGCCCAGTCGGTATATCGACTGGGCCTTTTTGCGTTTGGTCTGCGCTATTCTTGAAGCATGACTCCTTGTGTAATTCTCATTTTTATAACGAGAGTTTCTATATATATCAGTCTCTTATGCCTGTCTTTCTGCATAGTAAGAAGTTTGAAGAAACTTGTGATAGTTTTATGAGAATTCAATGAAGTTGCTGATAGATTTGAACGTCATTCTTAGAGTTAACAACACCACAGTTCGTTCTGGCAAAGGTAACGGTATCTGGCTGTTATTCGTTTTGTTGGCAACGATAGGACTCGATAAAGGATGGAATCAAAATGAATAAACGCACTCAAATCAGCTTAGTGATCAGCTCAGCTATGTTGGCGCTTGGAACAAGTCAAGTTCAGGCGGCACAGCTTGAGGTGACCGTTACCAATGCCACGAAAGGGATCTACTTTACGCCTATCTTGGCAGCAGCTCATGACTCTAGCTTGTTCATGTTTAGAACGGGTGAAACGGCTTCTTCGGAATTAGAAGCTATGGCAGAAGGCGGCGCTATTTCAGGCCTATCTAGCTTAATTGCTAATGCGGGTGGTGTAGTGGTTGAGAACCCTGCAACAGGTATTCTTGATCCAGGTGTTGCAACGACATTTGATATTGATACTGGCAACTTAGCTTACCTGTCGCTAGGCGCAATGCTATTACCGACTAATGATGGTTTTGTGGGTTTAGATAGCTGGAAGATCCCAACTCAAGCTGGCACTTACAAAGCAACGCTTAACGGTTATGATGCGGGTACTGAAGCGAACGATGAATTGGCAGGCAGTATGCCAAACCCTCCATTTATTACCTTTGGTGCTGGTGGTACTGGTGTAGAAACTGCGGTGTCAAACGCTAAGGTTCATATTCATCCGGGTAACATTGGTGATAGTGATGCGGCGGGAGGTATCAGTGACCTCGATAGCAGTAGTCATCGTTGGTTAAACCCTGTCGCAACCATCACTATTGTTGTGAAGTAAGGGGGATCTATGAAAGCTAGAATTTTGTTTATCGCTGCATCTGTCGCCGTCTTAGCTGGCTGTCCGGACGATGGCGACGATTACTACCGATATGATGTAAGTGTCACTAACCTCACGCCAAATCAACCTATGTCTCCACTTGCGGTGCTGACTCACAATAATAGTTTCGAGTTATTTGAAGTAGGGCAAAGTACCTCGGTCGAACTTGAATACTTAGCCGAAGGGGGTAGCAATGCACAGTTGATTGCGCTCAGTGACAGTGACGCCAACGTTTATCAAGGCATCTCTGGTAATGGTTTGATTCTTTCTGGTGAAAGCGACACTGTTTCAATCCGTGTTGAACCTAACCAAGAAGACTACCTCTCTGTGGCTTCAATGTTGGTTAACACCAATGATGCGTTTGTTGGTGAATCCGGTTTGTCGCTTAAGTCATTAGCCGTGGGTGACACCTTCGTTATGAACATGAATGTTTGGGATTCGGGGACTGAATTGAACGACGAGCTTGCTGCAACCATTCCGGGACCTGCTGGCGGTGGTGAAGGCTTTAACACCACAAGAAATGACACGGATGTAGTGAGCTTCCACGCAGGCATTATAAGCCAAGATGATGGCCTGACGACGTCGGCACTAAATGGCAACCATCGTTTCCTTAACCCAGGCGCAAGAATCACAATTACTCGAACTGAGTAATTGACTTGAAGGTGCAATGAAAGAATTCCTGCTCTGTTCCGGTCAGTTTTATGTGGGCAAAATCCAAATAGAGCAGGGATCATGAATAGTGCTGCGGTAAATTTGATGGCAAACATATTGTTGGTTGAAGACGATGATGACTTGGCAGAACTGGTGCAGATGCATCTTAAATTTCAAGGTCATGATGTGGTCAGAGCTAATTCGATCGCAAAGGCTCAAGCGTTGTATAAAGGAGGTCAGTTTGATTTGATTGTGCTTGACCGAGGCTTACCTGACGGTGATGGCCTCGATTTTTGTCGCCTGCTGCGCCAACAAGAGGACTGGACATCTGTATTGATGCTAACGGCAAGAGACTCGGAACTAGACAAGGTGTCGGGTTTAGAAGCTGGTGTTGATGATTACATCACTAAACCATTTAGTGTGCTGGAGTTTCAAGCTCGTGTTAGGAATGTACTCCGTCGCTTAAGCCATGCTGAATCAACAGATCAAGATACTTCAACCATAGAATTGGTTATGAGCTTTGGTGGCCTCACTATTCAACCAGAGCGCCATCAGGTTTCACTTAATAATCAAGATGTCCCATTGACTGCAACAGAATTTACCTTACTTCATTTTTTAGCTACACGACCGGGACGCGTATACAGTAAAGATGAGCTACTTGACTATGTTTGGAATACTCATCATTCCGGTTATCACCACACGGTGTGCAGTACAGTTAACCGCCTGAGAACCAAACTTGCCACGCCTAATAACGATGATGATTTTATCAAAACCGTTTGGGGCGTCGGGTATAAGTTTGAGTCAAAATCATAACATTCAATAAGCTTGTTTAGGTTAACGAACAAGAAAGAATATTCAGAGTTTACAAGGAGGAATCATGAGTTTTAAATCGCGCTTAGTACTGTTTACAAGTCTATGGTTTCTTCTGGTGAGTGTGGTCATTGCGTACACTTATCATTGGCAAAAAGAGACTATTGAACAAAGAACCAAGCAGAGCCTACATAAAGATCTGGCGGTGCATATGCGTGACGATAATCCACTGATGATTGGCACTGACTATAATCCTCAAGCGCTCAAATCAATCTTTCACACCTTAATGTTGATAGGTCCGGATTTCGACATCTATTTTCTTGATAGTCAGGGCAATATCACCACACATGCTGCGCCTGAAGGTACCCAATTATCGAGCCAAATCGATCTAGCGCCTATCCAACAGTTTTTAAATGAAGGGGTTTATCCCATTTTGGGTGAAGACCCGATTAACCCAAGCTATCCTAAAGTATTCTCGGTGGCGGCGATTGAAGAGCTGGGCTCGACTGTCGGCTATTTGTACGTGGTGATTGGAAGTAATCGCCATACTGTGATTACTAATTCCCAGGTTGATACGCCATATATCGCGCTAGCAGGGCTTGTGCTGGTTTCTATCTTGGGCTTTGCAATTGGTGCATATCTGTTAGTGAAACGTAGCTTATTGAACCCAATAGAGGCGGTAACCAATAAATTGCAGCAACAAGCTGAACAAGACTTTAGGTTAGAACCTAATTTCACACACCAAGTACCAGAATTAGTGCCCATAGCACGCTCTTATCAATTGATGGCGAAACACATTCAACAACAATTCTTGCAGCTTGAATACCAATCCTCGCATCGTAGACAAAGCTTATTACAGCTCAGTCACGATTTGAAAACACCACTTTCGAGTGTGCTTGGTTATTTAGAGACGTGGAAGATTCAAAACCCGCAATCGGACCCACTGATCGATGTTGCTTACCGTAACGGCAACAAGTTATCGCAACAGCTGCATTCTCTGTTAGATAGTGCCAAGCTTGATAATCCCGTGCCTACTTATCATTATGCTTCAATTGACATCAATGAGTTGATGGGAGAGTGCTTAGAGACAATACAAAGCCAATACTTGCAGAGAAATGTGCAGCTCAATATTGAGATACCAGATGGGATTAAGGCTGTTGGTGACAGTGAACTACTTGAGAGATTGATCTTGAATTTGTTAGATAATGCATTAAGGCATAGCCCAAGTGGGACGGCGGTATCGATGAATGTTGGTCTCGAAGCTGATTCAAAACGGGTGAAAGTGGTTATACACAATGAGATTGAGTTGGAAGCACCTAATGGATCGTTGGGTATTGGGACTAAAATCGCTCAGTCGATATTGATGCTACACCACAGTGTGTTAGAAACAACAAAGGCAGAGAACTCATTTCAGCAAAGTTTTTACTTGCCTTCGGTATAGTTCTGTCTGCCTTTGGTTGAGATATATTCGAGTCTATGCGTTTTCTTTGTCGTCATTAACTTTGGCGTAGAAGTGAAGTAGCTCTGTTAGTTCTTTCACCCAACCAAACGCTTCTGTCGGTGCTTTCAATAAAATCTTCTCGACTTTTTCACAGTGAGTTTCAAGGCTGATGGCTTGCTCAAGATTAAACGACATCGCATAAAAGTGCCAAAGTAGTAGACGGGTCATTCGCTCGATGTTCTGTTGTGAGTTATCTGACTCGCTAAATGCAAGGTTGACCTCACTCAGCGCGATTGCGGTCATTCGAAGCATCGCATCAAATTTTGCTGATTGCATACGCTCTTCACTGGTCACTTCTTCCTGCTCAAACGTAAATAATTCCGTCATTGCATCTTCAGGGACAAGGCGATGAATCATTCTTAAACTAAATTCTTCTAGTTCTTCACGAGGCATGTTGTTTAAGCAAGTTAAAGTGTAATCGCGTTGCATGGTGTTCTCTTGGATCTGCAAAAAGGTCGGACAGTTTAATGGAGAAGCGAGCTCAGAAAAAGGAGATTTTAGATAAGCCTACGTTTGTAGGCTTATCTGTGTAATACAAGCCCTAAAATTGATTTTTAGGGGAACTGTATTTAGGTTGGAACGCAGTATCAGGCTTTGCTATGGCTTGGCGGTTGATACTGCATAGACTGGTCGTTTCTCATGAAAATGTTGCTCGCGACCAAGCTACCGATACATATTGAACCAAGTGCTAACCAAGTCATGGTATCCGGAATCTCGTTGAACAGTGGGATCGCCAACAAAGTTGCTATGGCTGGAGTTGCACTGCCAAATGCTGCTGAACGTTCTGCCCCTAACGTGTTTACAGCATACAAATAAGTGAAAGCCGCGATTAAACCTGCACCAACGCCTTGTACCGCTGAATGCACGGCAAGCTCTGTGACTGGCCATTGAGCAATTGGTGTACTCATTAAATGGCTAGGGAGGGTTCCTGTAAGGATAAGGACCAGCAACAGCAAGATGGAACAGAATGAAATGAAACCCGCACTCACAAGCGCATTAAGATTGGCAACACGTGCTGAGATGGTAAAAGTCGCCCACATTAAGCTGCCACACAAAAACAACAAGTGACCTTTGGTGTATTCAAAGTTGAAGCTGCTTAAGCTATTTCCTAGAAACAACAATATCCCGAGTAAAACAAGACCTAAACCAACGACACGGTGTCGGCTAAGCGGTTGCTTAAAAAAGAGCACCGCAATCCCTGTTACGAACAAAGGGAGCGTACCTGGAACCAAAGCACTACCATGTGAGACAGGTACAAATTGCATGGCTGTGCCCGCAACGAGTAAGTAGGGCAAACCACTACCCACAAACATGCCTACTAAATAATGATTGGGCACCGCTGCCACTGCATAACGCGCTTTCCACACTAAGGGTAATAATACCAATGCCGGAATGAGGAATCGGGTCAGTGCAATATCTGCTGGTGTTAGCTCTGAATTTGCGCCGCCTTTAAGTGAAAGGAAAAAGCTCGCCCAGATGAGCAAAGTGACAGTAATAGATAGATAACCAAGCTTCATAGTAAACACAGAAAGTGGATGATGGTTCATTATGGAGGAGAGTTCGTGCCTCTAGTTGGCAAATTACGTTCGAATTTTAGTTGGGTTTGATGATTTCTGCTAAGATGTAGGTAATTATTGATGAATTTGGCTAATTATCGGCATTTACAATGGATAGAATTGATAGACACCTTCTTGAGTTGCTGCAAAAAGATGGCAGGTTAACGACGGCTGAACTGGCGGATGAGGTTGGTTTATCGGCTTCGCCGTGCGCGAGGCGTATCAAAAGACTAGAAGAAAAAGGAATAATCGATGGTTATCGTGTGAGCTTGTCGCGAGAGCACGTTGGTATTGCAATGAGTGTGTTCGTTGAAGTAAGTTTAAACAACCATCAAGAAGTCTCAATTGATAAATTTGAGGGTGCAATTGTAGACATGGAAGAAGTGATAAGTTGTCACGTGGTGTCTGGTGCTTATGACTATCTATTAGAAGTTGTCAGTCCAAACCTCATGGCTTACGAGGCATTTACCAGAAAACTTCAACGACTCTCCAACGTAAAAGACATACATACCCATCTTGCAATAAGGCAAGTGAAGGGCAACGCGCCGCTTCCCATTTACGCCGATTAAGCTTGCATAGACCTGAGAGGTTAGATTTACATAGCGGTGGAAGTGAGCTGAAAACGAAATGTCTTGTTATTGAAACTTTAACGTTGCTGACCATTTACGAACTGAAATCACGTGGGCAATAAAAAACGGAGCACCTCGTTAAAGGTACTCCGTATATAATAGGTGCAAAACTAGTGATATTTAAAGTTAGAGATTGAACAATCCCCAGTTTGTATATTTATTCTGAATGAAAAAGCATGTGAATGATAATCTACACCATCATTCCAAATTGTCTCTCCAAATATCTTACATAGCTCTAGCTCACTTACTGAACCGAACTCTTCCATGTGTTTAGCGACAGATAAAAGTTTACCTCTTATCTCTGCAGTTCCTTCCGTGTTACTCAAGCAGTTGAAAGCCATAGTTTTTTGCATATTACCTAGCCAAAATGTTTCTTGTTATTAAGTTATATGAAGTTTCATGATAACAATTTTCTGGCGTTTGTAAATGTATTTTGTGATGAATATCTCACATAAGCGCTTGTATTGGTCGTAAATTGAACTTTATTGTTGATAGTTAAAACAATATGTTTACAACTTATTGATAAGGCGTTGATTTACTATTTATCTGAATGCTTAAAGCGCTAACTTAGAACTGCAGACGTTGATATATAAACAGTGTTTCACTACAACCCATCTCCACTTGAAACTTTGTCATGGCGTGCGGCATCGATCATAGTCGCTTCGTTATGGTATCGGGAAGATAGCTGACGAAACTTACCACTTAGCGTGTTTATATCTCTTGCAAGGGATTGTGAACCTACCACATGTAACGATGCACTCTCAGTTTGTCGGGGTAACTTTGAGCGTTCGCAATGCTTGGCCATAGACTGCCACGAACTTACCAAAGATTGAGTTTCATCCAATTCAGTAGAGACGACGTATGCCTGTTTTAGTAATGCTTCAGATACTTGATAAGCGGTATTCATATGATTTTTGAGCTGCACATTAAATCTATCTTCGTACTTTACCCAAAGCTCAATGACCTGCTTTTCCGTGAAATGTTTTGAGAGTAAGGTTTGTGATTCATAACTAGAGAGGGCTTGATTAAATTCTTTAGTGTATTGATTGTAACGATCTTCAGTTGAGATTTGACGATTCAAAAGGGTTCGCCAAGTTTCTTGGTCACAATGGTGTGCTGAAACTACATTTGTGCTTAAAGATATACTGACCATTAGAAGCTTAATCCGAAAACTCATGACTTTCCTCTACTTACTATGTTCACTATAGAGAGTATAGATGAGTGGTGACTGGAGTTGATGTACACTGAGGTATACCTAAAACGGAAGAGCTGGTGGATTTGATGAAAAAAGCGCTGATCGCTTCACTTATATTACTAATGTTGGGCGGAGGAGGTGCAGCTTACTATTTCCTCGTTATGAAAAAAGACTCAACACCACCAGAAAAAACCGAAGAGCCAATTGAAGATGTGGCTCAACAATCTGAATCTGATCTAGTACCTATAGTGGACCTTAAACCTGAGCCAGATCAGACAGAGTTTTACGTTCTAGACAGAAAACTTGAAGTACTAGAACAACCGGAAATTGATGGTTTGATAACGGATTACCTCTATAAAGGTGAAAAAGTTGAGGTACTTGAGAAACAAGGTGAATGGGCCAGAATTTCAGATTACATTGTTCTAAAAGAGGGCGGGCCTCAGATTGCAGAATGGATTTTAATGTCTGGGCTGTCTAATGACGAAGTGATTATTTCTGATCAAGAAAGGAAAGAGATTTTGGATTCTTACTTGATTAAATCTGATGATCTGAAGCTACATCGCGAGAAATTTCGAAGCACGGTAGCTAAGTTGATCTTTGAAGGAGAATGCGATCCAAGTGACTTTGAAGAGCTAGGTGGTTGGGTTAAGTCTGTAAGGTACATTGACCGAGACGTCTATTTTATTTATTGCGGTGGTCTCTCTCTTGAAAATAAAATTTATCTTGATGTAAATACAGATGAAATATTTACCAAGTAAAACCCGATTTGTCATTATTGTTTGATGTATTAATAATTCATATATTTTTATTTTATAATCTTTGGTTATGAAAATATAAACTACAAGCCCACTCTCTATCAGAGTGGGCTTTTTATTACCTATTTATAATATTTATAATATTTATAGTTAAGACTCTAGTTATATATGAAATTTTATTTGATGTATGGTAAATAAATTATAATGATTAGGTGGTAATTATTTCCCATGATTATCACTCAAATACTGCTTGGTTTTCTCGTTCTTCCTTTTTCTTGAATTGTTTGATAATTGTTTTTTGTTTTTAATAAACAATAAGTTACTGCTTTTTTATATTTCTGATTATGAAAAATCTCTTTTAGATTAATGGGTTGGATAATTTCATGTAAGCGAGTTGTTTCATAATACTTGTGAGGTAGGTCATATTTTTAGCGATAAGATTAAAATAATTAAATTTTGTAATAATACGTTTTGACTTTGACCTGTAGTGTTTAATTAAAGAGAAAGAAATTTTAATTATCGAATAGAAAATTATCTTATTAACTTCATTGTTATTTAATTGCTTTTAAGGGATGGAACTATTAATGAAAAAGCTTGCTTTAATTACAGGGTCAAAGGGCGGCATCGGCTCAGAAATTTCCTCTAAATTAGTTGTAGACGGATATCGTGTGATCGCGACATATTTTACAGGAAATCATCAATGTGCATTGGATTGGTTTAATGAAAAGCAATTTACTGAAGAACAAGTGAGATTGTTTGAATTAGATGTGACCAACACTGCTGAATGTGCGTTGAGCTTAAGCAAGTTGTTGAACGAAGCCGCTGCGCGGCAGAGTAAAGTGAGCGCAAGCCATACTCTTGTAACACCATCACCCTGATGGTCATTCACAGGAGTTACCCCATGAAACCCGCCGACTTAAAACGCTACAACGCCCTTTATGAACAACACCTTACCAATCTAAAGCTGCAAGGTAAACGACCCGCGACCATTGATGCCTATTCTCGTGCTGTTCGTCGGATCACTGCCCATTTTGATCGAGTTCCTGATACGTTAACCACCAATGACCTTAAACAGTTTTTCGCCTCTCTCATCCAAACCCACTCGTGGAGCACCATTAAACTCGATCGTAATGGCTTGCAATTTTTCTACCGATACACGCTGGGTAAACAATGGGAATGGCTCAATATTGTCAAACCGCCACAAGTCAAACGACTGCCTGACATACTCACACCGCAGCAAGTCAGTTCGCTCATCACTCACACACGACAAGCCCGCTACCAAGTCTTCTTCTTAACACTTTATAGTATGGGGTTGCGCCTTGGTGAAGGGCTGAATCTTATGGTTCACGATATCGACAGCCAAACGATGCGCGTTCATATACGGGAAGGAAAAGGCGGGAAAGACCGAATGGTGCCGCTTCCAATGCGAACACTCAGTGCCCTTCGCGCACATTGGCTCACTCATAAGCACCCTCAATTACTGTTCCCTGGCCTTGGGCAAGGTTGCGATGCGCCCATGGATAGAGGCGGTATTCAAAAAACCATGAAGCTTGTGCTCAAAGAGTGTGGCATCCAAAAGCACGCGAGCCCTCATTCACTGAGACACTGCTTTGCAACGCATTTACTTGAGCAAGGGCTCGACCTGCGCTCACTGCAAACGCTATTGGGTCACGCAAGCCTGAATACCACGGCGCGTTACACCCGAATGACTCAGATAAAGCAACGTGATGCGGCAATTGCCATCAACCAATTGACCAATGCATTGGATTTAAAGTGGAACATAAAATGAGCACTTTTATTGAACTGCTCCGCCAAAACCATCATGCACTTAAACGTCACCATCATGCGCAGATGAATGGCGATATGCACCGTGCCATTGGAGCTATGCTGCGCTGTAAAACGGAGCAACAAGGTCGGTCACAATGGTTTTGTCACCACTGCCATCATGATGACCGATTGCCCCTTTCTTGTGGTCATCGTCATTGCCCTCAATGCCAACAACGCACCACCACTGATTGGCTTCAGCGTCAGCAACAAAAACGGTTACCTGTTCACTACTTCATGGTGACGTTCACGTTACCGTATCAATTAAGAGTGTTAGCGAGACATCAACCGAAAGCGATATATAACGGTATGTTTAAGGTGGCATCGGGGGTTTTAAAGGATTTTGCCAACAGGCAGCAGCAAGGTGACATTGGGTTCACTGCCGTGCTTCATACTCATAGTCGACAACGAAACTTGCACCCACATCTGCACATTATTGTGGCGGCAGGCCAATACGATGCCTCAAGGCAAGAGTGGCATAAAGGTAACAAGCATTACCTTTTTAACGCGTTTGCTTTAGCCAAAGTATGGCGGGCAAGAATGCTAGAAACCATCAAGCAACACCCGAGGTTGTGGCTGCCCAATGGCATACCCAAGCAATGGGTGGTCGATTGCAGACAAGTAGGATACGGCCAGTCTGCCCTGAGCTATTTGTCGCGTTATCTCTATCGCGGTGTACTGCCTGATGAAGATATCATCAAAGTCACCGATGACACGGTCACCTTCCGCTATAAAGAGAGCAAGACCAACGCATGGCGAATGCGCACCTTACCCACCCTCAAGTTCTTGCTGCTCATTTTGCAGCACGTGCTGCCCAAAGGGTTACAACGAGTACGAGACTACGGTTTTCTACGTGGTCAGGCACACGCCTTACGGGTTCGCATTCAGTTGCTGCTATTGAACTTACTCTATCTCATGCCGCCGTTAACAGCGCCAATAAGGACTAAAGCAATACGAGTATGCCCTTGCTGTCAGCATCAGATGGCGTGTGTTGGAGTGAGCCGACCCACGTAGCCGAAAGGCATTTGATAATAAGGATAATGGCAAAAGTAAATAAGAGGAGAAGTAACGGCAGACACCATAAAAATAGCTAACTGGTTGATAAGGTTGCTATCGCAACCTTATCTTGACCTCGCTCGCCTTGAGAAAAGTATCAAGGCGATGTGCCCTTCAAATCCAATCGTACAATTTACTTAATAAAGAGACTTCGGGCTTGTTCAACACTCGGGATTTAACGTTGGCTGCGCAACGCTTAATCCTTATTAGTTAGAAGAAGAAGGCACAGTCGATGTATTGGTCAACAATGCGGGTATTACACGTGACAGTGTCTTTAAGAAGATGGATGCCGATGCTTGGAAAGACGTGATTGAGACTAATCTCAACAGCCTTTTTAATGTGACTCAACCTCTGTTTGCACCTATGTGCGAAAAGGGCAATTGTCGAGTGATTAATATTTCATCAGTGAATGGCCTGAAAGGGCAATTTGGACAAACCAATTACTCTGCAGCGAAAGCTGGAATGATTGGTTTCTCTAAAGCTTTGGCTGCGGAAGGTGCTCGTAGTGGAGTAACAGTAAACGTGATTGCCCCAGGTTATACAGCAACCCCGATGGTTGAACAAATGAAGCCAGAAGTGCTTGATTCAATTAAAAACCAAATCCCAATGAGACGCCTAGCGATGCCTACTGAAATCGCAGATGCAGTCGGTTTTTTAGCCAGTGAATCTGGTGCGTACATTACAGGTGAAACACTGTCTGTGAATGGCGGCTTGTACATGCACTAATGGATGAACTGAGGAGATGAAATGATGGAAAAAGTATTCATTGTTGCAGCAAAGCGTACACCCATAGGCTCGTTCACAGGGGCGCTAAAAAACGTATCTGCGGGTGAGTTGGCCGGGGTGGTGATTAAAGGTGCACTTGAGGCGACGGACCTTCCGTTAGATGCGATTGATGAAGTGATAGTTGGTAACGTGATTTCGGCAGGTCAAGGTATGGGGGTTGCGCGCCAGGCTTCCATCTATGCAGGGCTTCCCGAAGAAACACCAGCATATGGCGTCAACATGATCTGCGGCAGTGGTATGAAATCTGTAATGGATGCGGCGGCGCACATTAGGGCGCAAGACGCAGAGATTGTTGTTGCTGCAGGTGTTGAAGTGATGTCTCAAATTCCTTTTGTTGTGCCAGCTAGCATTCGTAACGGGAATAAAATGGGTGATATCTCGGTGAAAGATCTGTTGGTTGGCGATGGCCTAACCGACGCGTTTAATCACTACCATATGGGCATGACGGCTGAAAACATCGCCAATACTTTGAACATTTCACGCCTTGCTCAAGATAACTACGCATTAGAAAGCCAACAGAAAGCAGTATCAGCAATAGAAGCGGGAAAATTTGATCAGCAAATCGTGCCTGTAGGAGTCAAACAACGCAGACAAACCGTCACCTTTGATACTGACGAGTACCCCAAGTCAGATGCAACATTTGAAGGTTTGCAAAAGCTGCGCCCAGCTTTTGACCGTGAAGGAACGGTAACCGCAGGTAATGCATCAGGCATTAATGATGGTGCGAGTGCGATTATCTTAGCGTCTGAATCTGCAGTCGCGAAATATGGCCTGACACCACTAGTAGAACTAGGCAGCTACGCACAATCTGGATTAGACCCAAAAATCATGGGATTAGGTCCGGTTGAAGCTGTTTCAAAAGCGCTAGACAAAGCGGATTTGACGCTCGAAGAAGTCGACCTTTTTGAATTAAATGAAGCTTTTGCTGCACAAGCTCTTGGTGTGATGTATCAGCTTTCAGAGCAACACGATTTACCGCTAGAAGCCTTCAAACCTAAGGTGAATGTCAATGGTGGCGCAATCGCGCTTGGCCATCCTTTAGGTGCGTCAGGCAATCGAATTATTGTTTCACTCATCCATGAAATGCTTGAACAGAAAATGACTTATGGCGTTGCTTCACTCTGTGTGGGTGGAGGAATGGGAACCGCTGTTTTGCTAAAAGGTATTGAAGGTTAGAGCCTGATATATCGGTAGCAAGCTTAAAATATCGGATCAGCTTTTCAAAGCATCGTAAGTTAATCGATGAGCGTTGGCTGAAACGATAGTGACACAAATTTATTAAACTATGTATTCATCAGGAGTTACTTATGTACACGGATATTTTCAAAACAATTACTGACCAAACTGAAAAGCAATTTGAACCGTACTTAAAGTTCAACAAGTTGGTTGCAAAGAACGTCCAAACGATGACTGAACTGCAAATGAATGCAATGCAGACTTACACGGACATGGGTCTTGCGCAAATGAAAGCAGTGACTGAAATCAAAGACGTGACTAGCCTAACGGCTTTCAACAGCCAGCAACTAGCAGCGCTAACTCAATTGTCTCAACAGATGATGACTGATAGCTCAAAAATGCAAGCTGCTGCAAAAGAGTTCAAAGAAGATGTTGAAACACTAACAACTGAAAACTTGAAAACAGTTACACCTGCATAAATTTAATCGCCATCGAGTTAGCGCAGTGTTTGCTGTGAGGCTCGGTGGCGATTTTCCGATTATTGGAGTCATGTTATGTTTCAACACTTCTTTTCGGACTACCTTGTTAAACTTCAACAAACGAACCAGCAATGGTGGGAAAGCTTTGAACAAAACAAGGAAGCCGCGCAATCTCCCCTAAACCAAGCGATGCAAGAATTGAACTTTGAGGATGCATCAAAAATCTTCGAGCAAGCCGCCAACCAACCCGCCGTTCTACTTCAGTTACAATCTCAATGGTGGGAACAGCAACTTAAGATCTGGCAGAGTGCCGCGCTGATGGGCAACACCGAGAGTCTTATCTCAGAAGACCGCAGCGACAAGCGCTTTATTGATGAAGCGTGGAAAAACGACCCGTTCTACAGCTTTATCAAACAATCCTATTTGTTATTCAGTAAAAGCTATATCGACACCATCAACTCGATCGAGGGTATTGACGAAAAAACCAAAGAGAGAGTGGCGTTCTTTTCTCGTCAGGCAATCAATGCACTTTCTCCAAGCAATTTTATTGCAACGAATCCAGAGTTGATGAAACTGACGCTTGAGCGAAATGGTGAAAACCTTCTCGATGGGTTAGAGCAGTTACAAGCGGACGTTGAAGCAAGCGCCGATATACTCAAGATCCGCATGACCAACAATAACGCTTTCCGATTGGGTGTGGATGTGGCGAACACCGAAGGTGATGTTGTTTTTCAAAACGAGCTGTTTGAGCTGATTCAGTACCATCCAAAGACACCGCAGGTTAACGCGACGCCTTTGTTGATCGTTCCGCCGTTCATCAATAAGTACTACATTCTTGATCTTCGTGAGAAGAACTCGATGGCGCGCTGGTTACTTGAGCAAGGGCATAGCGTATTCATGATGTCTTGGCGCAACCCAGGTGAAGCGCAGAAAGACACTGAGTTTGGTGACTATGTCACGGAAGGTGTGGTTAAAGCCGTTACCGCGATTGAAGACATCACAGGTAAAGAGCAAATCAATGCAGCCGGTTACTGTATTGGCGGTACGGTGTTGGCTTCGACGGTGGCTTATTACGCTGCGAAACGAATGAAAAAGCGCATCAAAACAGCGACCTTCTTTACCACCTTGTTGGATTTCTCGCAGCCGGGAGAGGTTGGCGCGTATATCAACGAAACGATCATTAACGCGATTGAGAAACAGAACGACGCCAAAGGCTATATGGATGGTCGCTCATTGAGTGTGACGTTCAGTTTGCTTCGTGAAAACAGCTTGTACTGGAACTACTACATTGATAACTACCTCAAAGGCAGCAGCCCGATGGAGTTTGATCTTCTGTACTGGAACAGTGACAGCACAAACGTAGCAGCTAAGTGTCATAACTTCTTGCTGCGAGAGCTTTATCTTGAAAACAAACTGGTTCAAGACAAAGGTGTGAAAGTGGGCGGTGTTTGGATTGATCTCAATAAGATAAAAATACCAAGCTACTTCATTTCAGCCAAAGAAGATCATATCGCGCTTTGGCAGGGAACGTACCGTGGTGCTTTAAATACCGGTGGCAACAAGACGTTCGTGCTTGGCGAATCTGGTCATATTGCGGGTATTGTTAACCATCCAGATAAGAATAAGTACGGGTTCTGGCTGAATGACAACTTAGACGACTCGGCGGACGAGTGGCTAACTAATGCTACTCATAATGAAGGTTCTTGGTGGACACACTGGAATCAGTGGTTACAAGGTTTTGAAACTGAAGAAAAAATCGAACCTTTCAATCAAGGCTCAGAGCTTCACCCTGTGATTGGCAAGGCGCCGGGCAACTATGTAAAACAGGTGCTGCCGATTGTGGATAAAGAGCGGGTGGATAAAGAGACTGCAGAGACAGAAGCGCCAGAAAAAGAAGCTTAGGGCGTTAAGTCACATTCAATAATAGAAATATACAACGTCAGATAATAAAAAAGCCACTGAAATCAGTGGCTTTTTCGTATCAACTCATATCAGAAATAGCTAGAAGAAGTTGATGTAATCTCGATTGTTAATCGATTTCTTTGTCTTTACCCATAGATAAAATCCAAAGAGATACGGCTGCAACACCTGCGAAGCCGCCAAGAATGATAACTGGCATAGCGCTGTAACCTAGGATGTGCCAAATTACGCTTTCTAAAGTACTCATTCAATCGCTCCTTATTGCCAGCCTTCAACGCCGTGCATATCTGGTAGTTTGTGTGCAATACCTTTGTGACAGTCTACACACGTTTTCTCACCAGAAGCTAACGCTGTCGAGTGTTGTTTCGCACTACGAGGGCTTTGCTCTGAGAAGTCCATGTAATCGAATTGGTGGCAGTTACGACACTCAAGTGAATCGTTCTTTTTCAATCGAGCCCATTCGCGCTCTGCTAAGTGATGACGACGCTCTTTGAATTTCTCAGGCGTATCAATCGTCTTAGAAATAAAGTGCGCATATAGCTCTTTTGATGCTTGAACTTTACGAACAATTTTATCAGTCCACTCATGCGGTACGTGACAGTCTGAACAGATTGCACGAACGCCTGAACGGTTAGAGTAGTGAATCGTCTCTTGGATCTCTTCAACAATAGGTGCGTGACAGCCAGAACAGAACTCTTCCGTGTTGGTTGCCTCCATACCCGTGTTGAATGCACCCCAGAACAAAAGACCACCCGAGAAACCCAAGAACAAAACAACGCCTACAGCTGCTTTACTTGGTGTCGCGAGTCTTTTCCAAAACGCTTTAAGTAATTTTATCATGTATAGCCTCTCTTACAGTCCGGCTACGATTAACGCAGTGAATCTACAGGTTTGAACTCGTTCTCTACTAGTGGCTTAGCATTAGCTTGAGGTACGTGACACTGTAGACAGAAGTAACGACGAGGTGATACGTCTGCAAGTACCGCATCTTCACGGTTCATGTAGTGAGTTACACTCACTTTAGTAGCACCCATTTCTTTTGCGTTTTTCCAGCTGTGGCAAGAAAGACACTTGTTAGCGTTAAGAGAAACTTCATAGCTACGAATAGTATGAGGCACTAGAGGTGGTTGGTATACATAGTCACTCTCAAGTACTTGGTCACGAGGGAACTTTTTGAAGTCATCTGCTGCTCGAGTTGCTTCTAGTTCACTTGCACCACGTAGAGATTCTACGCCACCAATGCCGCCTGGGTTATCCAGTTCAGCTTCAGCTTGAACTGCACCAGCTAGCAAAAGACCAGCTGATAGTAGGGCAGTAATCAGTTTTTTCATGGTTAATTTCTCCGCCTAAAGGCTAATTCTTTGAGTGGACTACTTCCTTCAAAAAGTAACGAAAAAAGTAGTCGCAATATTAAATACGTTAGATCTTGTATCTAGGTTCGAAAGCGCTTAGCTCTTAAGAAACCTTAGTGATCTTAACTGGACACTTCTTATAATCCGTCTGTTTAGACAGAGGATCCGTTGCATCCAAGATCAACTTGTTGATCAGAATTCTTGCATCAAAGAATGGTACGAATACCAAGCCTTGTGGTGGACGGTTACGACCACGAGTTTCAACCCGAACGCGTACTTCACCACGTTTGTTTTCGATAAGAACTTCATCACCACGGCGAAGGCCACGAGCTTTAGCATCAGCAGGGTGGATGTAACAAAGTGCATCAGGTACTGCTTTGTAAAGTTCTGGTACACGACGAGTCATAGTGCCTGTGTGCCAGTGCTCAAGAACACGACCTGTACATAGCCACATATCGTATTCATCGTTTGGTACTTCAGGTGGCGCTTCGTATGGCGCATTGATGATCAGCGCTTTACCATCTGGCTTACCGTAGAAGTCCCAATCAGAGCCTTTCTTAGCGTATGGATCCGAACCTTCTTTAAAGCGCCATAGTGTCTCTTTACCGTCAACAACAGGCCAACGTAGACCACGAACTTGGTGGTAGCGATCGTATGGTGCTAAATCGTGACCGTGGCCGCGACCAAAGGCTGCGTATTCTTCGAATAGACCTTTTTGAACGTAGAAACCTTGAGCTTGTGCATCGTCGTTAAGCTCTTGCGCTTCAGACAGTGGGAAGGCATCAACGTTGCCGTTTTTGTAAAGCACGTCGTACATGGTTTTGCCACGGTACTCAGGCATTTTCGCAACCAGTTCTTCACCCCAAACTTCTTCAATAGTGAAGCGCTTAGAGAATTCCATGATTTGCCATAGGTCAGACTTAGCTTCACCTACGGTTTTCACTTGTTGGTACCATGCTTGTGTACGACGCTCTGCGTTACCGTAAGCACCTTCTTTCTCAATCCACATTGCTGTTGGAAGGATAAGGTCAGCCGCTTGAGCTGTTGCCGTTGGATACGGGTCAGAACATACAATGAAGTTATCTGGGTTACGGTAACCTGGCAGACGTTCAGTGTTGATGTTTGGACCCGCTTGCATGTTGTTGTTACACATTACCCAGTAAGCGTTGATCTTACCGTCTTTAAGCATACGGTCTTGAACAACAGCGTGAGCACCTGGTTTAGCAGGGATAGTGCCTTCTGGAAGTTTCCAGATGTCTTCTGCAATCTTACGGTGTTTAGGGTTAGCAACAACCATATCTGCCGGTAGACGGTGAGAGAACGTACCAACTTCACGAGCTGTACCACACGCAGATGGTTGGCCAGTTAGTGAGAATGGGCTGTTACCTGGAGTAGAAATCTTACCTGTAAGAAGGTGGATGTTGTACACAAGGCTGTTCATCCATACGCCACGAGTATGTTGGTTCATACCCATAGTCCAAAGTGACATTACTTTGATGTTTGGATCGGCGTATTGCTTAGCCAACTTGATAAGGTCCTCTTGAGATACGCCTGACATTTCAGATGCTTTCTCAACGGTGTATTCAGCAACAGAAGCTTTGTAGTCTTCGAAAGAGATCGCAGTCATTTCACCTGAGTTAGGGTTTGCTGCTGCTTTTTGTAGTGGATCATCGTCACGCAGACCGTAGCCGATGTCTGTCGTTGCTTGCTTGAAGTTCGTGTGCTTGTTCACGAAGTCCCAGTTAACTGCATCGTTTTGAATGATGTAGTTAGCAATGAAGTTAGCAATAGCAAGATCTGATTGAGGTTCGAAGATGTAACCTGTGTCTGCAAGCTCGAAAGAACGGTGGTAGTAAGTAGACAGTACGTTTACTTTAACGTGTGGGTGGCTTAGACGGCGGTCTGTAATACGAGTCCATAGTACTGGGTGCATTTCTGCCATGTTTGAACCCCACAGTACAAATGCGTCTGCGTGTTCAAAGTCATCATAACAACCCATTGGCTCATCAATACCGAAAGTACGCATGAATGCACCAACCGCTGAAGCCATACAGTGACGAGCGTTTGGATCGATGTTGTTTGAACGGAAACCCGCTTTCATCATCTTAACGGCTGCGTAGCCTTCCATTACTGTCCATTGACCTGAACCGAACATACCAACACCCGTAGGGCCGTTCTTTTTCAGAGAAGCTTTCCATTTCTCAGCCATTACGTCGAACGCTTTGTCCCAAGATACTGGTGTGAAATCACCATCCTTATGGAATTCACCGTCTTTCATACGTAGAAGAGGAGTTTCAAGACGATCTTTACCGTACATGATTTTTGAAAGGAAGTAGCCTTTAATACAGTTAAGGCCTTTGTTTACAGGTGCTTCTGGGTCGCCTTGAGTTGCGACTACTTTGCCGTTTTGAGTACCTACTAGTACTGAACAGCCTGTACCACAAAAACGACAAGGCGCTTTATCCCACGTGATTTTTGTTTGATCAGAGCTAGCAATCAGATTGGTTGCTGTTGCTGGTAGTGTTACACCTGCAACGGCTGCCGCTGATGCAGCTGCGTTTGCTTTCACAAACGCGCGTCTTGTCATTTTCATACTTCACCCTCAAGTTGAGAATTATTGCTTCCAGTTTCTAAATCCGTTTCGTCGAGTTCAGTTTCGATTTGGTGGTAAACCAAAGCTGTCCCTAAAACGTTCTTAATGTTATTTATTGCTTCGATGGTATCCGTTACAAAACCTTGGTTTTCGGTTTCTAGGACCACGATGATCTTGCCTTCAGGGCTGTCTCCGAAAATCTCGGCGTTGTCAAATTGTTCGATTTCAGCTTTGATCTCGTTTAGGTGCTCTGGGCTCACATGCACGACTAAACTTGATATATGCACTTCATTTAGTGCCATAAATTGCTCTCGTTATTTTTGTTTTATGCATTACTCACAAGGATAGCTGAAGTAGGGCAAACTGCTACGCAAGCTCCACAACCGTTACACTCATTTAACTCGATTTTTGGTAGAGCAACACTGCCTGCTCTAAGTTGAAATTGAATGGCCATAGGTTCACACATGTCACCACAGCTTCGGCATTCAACATTTTGTTGGGCTAAGCATTTATCAGAGATATTTGCTTTAGCCAGCCAAGGCGTCTCTTCCTTGGGCTTGAAAATGGGTTCAGGACAAACGTCAGCACACTGATAACAAAACGTGCATTCGTCTTTAGAAAAGTCGACAGTAGGAAAACCACCGTCGCCAACAATGATGATGTGACTCTCGCAACTTTCGATGCATTTACCACAACGTGTACAATCATCTGCGAAGCTTTCTAGGCTTTTTATCCAAGGCAAACGAATCTGGCTTGAATCTACTTTTCGCCTAGAAAATAGGCGGCGTTTCGATAGGTCTACCACTGATTGCCTGCTAATGTTGCTAAGATGTTGTAATTGTAGATCATTGTTTTGTTAATATCTTGTCATTTATCCTCACAAGTAGTGTAGTTTTAGAAATATTTGTATAAATACCCCTTAAGGGCTAAATGGGATCCTATATTGTCTTAGATCAATAAATTACGAAGCGTTTGGTCACATATTGAATGGAGCTCTGTTTTTTGATGTGTGACAATAGGTTTCCGCTAGCCACTAATCTTTACCTAGGACATTGCTTTTGCTTATTAAACCGGTTTCATCTGTAACAAGTACAATAGCGAAATCTCTGCTATTTATATTGCTTCTTTCGGTTGCTACTACAGGTTTTGCAATCTTCACATTGGCGTCTAGTCTCAACGATGCAGAAGCAGTCAACGTGGCAGGCTCTATGCGTATGCAGAGCTACCGTTTAGCGCATGATATTCAAATAGAATCAGTTGATTACGATTCTCACATTCATGAATTTGAAAAATCTTTGTATTCGCCTTCAATGGCTGAATTGGTTAGCTGGGATGTACCAACAGACATAACGGAAGACTATTATTTAATTATTGGTCGTTGGCATGAGCTTAAGCGGGTATTGAATAGTGAAGACAGAAAACATTATTTAGTTTTAGTTGAAAATTTTGTTGCCGAAATTGATGGCTTTGTTTACAAGTTACAAGAGTACTCAGAATACAAATTGATAAAATTGGCGTGGGCTGGGGGAATCGGTCTAGGTGGCATTCTGGTCATATCTCTTTTTGTTGTTCATTTTGTTCGTAAACAAGTTGTTAAACCTTTACACGCGTTGGTTCGAGCAAGTCAGAGAATCAAAAACCGAGACTTTGAGGTTCAGTTAAACATTACGAGTAACAACGAACTGGGTATTTTGACCAAAACCTTTAACTCTATGGCCAAGGATTTAGGTGCTCTTTATCGAAATCTTGAGGATGTTGTTGACGCGAAAACAATAGAACTGCAAAACGCTAACCAATCGTTGCAGGCGCTTTATAATTCTTCACAAGAGTTGACCGTTACGCGTATCGCCCCAGAAAATTTTAGAGCGATTTTGCAGCACCTAGTTAGCCTTGAGGGCATTGAATCATTGAGGCTAGAGATTGTTGATAATTCAGGTCGCTCATTGGTCATGGACGAGGGATATGACTCGACTCAAGACTATGAAAAGTTCGAAATGAAGCTTGATGATAACGAACTTATTCTCGGTTATCTCTATTGCTCGTATCATCATGGGCATTCTACTAAGGCATTGATTGAGAGCTTTATTCAACTGTTATCGAGAGCTATCTATTATAATCGAGCTCAAAAGAAAGCTGAGCAACTGATTATTATGGAAGAACGGGCGACGATCGCTCGTGAGCTACACGATTCCTTGGCTCAATCATTATCGTATTTAAAGATCCAAGTGACGCTATTGAAGCGTGTTATTGGAAAACTACCCGAACAAAAGCACCGCGAGCAGTCTGAACAAATAGCGTCAGAGATCGGTAATGGTATTGCAGGTGCTTATACTCAATTAAGAGAGTTGCTCACTACGTTCAGGTTAACGATAAAAGAGGGTAACTTTGGAGATGCTTTGAGTACCATGCTTGAACAACTCAGTGAAAGAACGGATGCGAAGATTAACCTAAACAATAATCTTTCATCCATTGAACTTGATGCTCATAGTCAGGTTCATTTGCTTCAGTTGATTCGTGAAGCAACAATAAACGCCATAAAACACGCCAATGCTGACTTGATAGATGTATGCTGTATCGATGAGGACGGTGAAGTGTTAGTCGTGATTAAAGATAATGGAGACGGCTTTGACTCAAGTAGTTCCAAAATGAACCACTATGGGATGAGCATTATGCAGGAGCGTGCGGCAAGACTGAATGGCGACTTATCGATTGAAGCAGCTCAAGGTGAAGGCTGTACAGTCATATTGAAATATAAAAGTTTGAAGGAAGTTAAAGTTGACGATTTGTAAAGTAATGCTGGTTGATGATCATCCATTGATGCGCAGAGGTATAAGCCAATTACTGAGCTTTGAAGACGAATTCGAAGTGATTGCAGAAGCGAGCAACGGCACTGAAGCAGTTGCTCTTGCTCATGAAGAAGAACCTGATTTGATCCTTCTTGATCTTAATATGAAGGGCATGTCAGGGTTAGATACCTTGAAAGCACTTCGTACTGATGGCTCTAGCGCTAACATTGTCATTCTAACAGTATCAGATAGCCCCGCAGACATCGAAGCTATCGTAAAAGCGGGCGCTGATGGTTACTTATTGAAAGACACTGAACCAGATGAACTCATTGAATTGCTTAAGCAAGCGCATAGTGGTGATAAAGCCTACAGCAGTGTTGTATCTCGCTACTTAAATGATGCTGAGAGCCGTAACGACATCTTCGACCAACTAACTGAGCGTGAAATGCAGATCCTTCAAGAAGTTGCGAAAGGTTATCGTAACAAGCAGATCGCAGACCATCTGTTTATTTCTGAATCGACAGTTAAGGTACATATGAAGAGCCTTCTTAAAAAGCTGCAAGTGCCTTCTCGTACTGCCGCGACGGTTCTGTATCTAGAACGTTATGGTGAAATGAAGTAGGGCTTATTCTTTTGAAGTAAAACTATTTCAAGCCGTATTGTTTATTTCAAATGTAGGATCAAATAACATGAGCTTATTACGATAATCTCTCACGATACTTCGAATGATATTGAACTGTGACATTAAAAAAGGCGCTGAACTTACTAAGTTCAGCGCCTTTTTATTAGGGCATTTTATATCCAAATAATCATGTCTGTTTTACTGACAATTAAGCTGCCATTGGTACTAGAACAAGCGTACCGAAGATCACCGTGATAAGACCACAGATTACTGGTACTGAAGTACGTTTAACGACTTCAAACGGGCTGATTTTACCCATGCCAGAAGTCGCTACAATTACACCCGAAACAGGAGAAATTGTACGGCCTAAGTTAGACGCTTGAAGCATTGGGATGATTAGGAACGCAGGGTTCAAGCCCATTTTCGCAGCAAGTGACGGAGCCAGTTCTACGAATGCATAGAATGGCGCGTTACCAGAACCTGTCGCGATAGCAGCAGCAACTGTTAGACCAGTCAGGATAAGCATTAATGCGATACCGCCAGCGCCAGCTGATTCAGCAAGGCCGATTAGGTTATCAATTGCACCGATAGACATTAGGCCCTGAGCAAATACACCCGCCGCAACCAACAGCATTACTACGCCTTTAAATGCTTCGGCCATACCTTGGTAGCAAGAATCTAGGTCTTCTAGTGTTTTTTCGCCGTCAAACTTCTTCACAACGTAATCGATAACAGCGCCCACGAAAATTGAACCTACTACGATGGTGTAGATATCAAGTGAAAGGCCCGGAATGGTACGACCGTTGAATAGAAATACTCCAAAAATAGGTAAGAATGGAAGAGCAGCATAAAAAGCCGGCGCATTCGTTTCAATTTCTGAAACGTCTACTTTTTCCATTGGCGTGTTTTCTTTCTTATCTAGGTACTTGTTCCAGAAGAAAGCGGCACCAGCCATCACAATGATTGCACATATTGAAACAGGCAGTACCGTTTGAACAGCAAACACATCAAGAGACATACCTGATTTTTCTGCTGCGATAACCACATCACCCGACGTTGGTGAAAGAATGATTGCTGCAGGTGATGCACAAACCGCCACCGCTGCTGGACGAGAAATACCCATTGCCGTCATCATTGGGAATAGGGTCGCCATCAATAGCACGCCAAGGCCTGTTGCAGAACTTACTGCTAGAGACATTAGACACGCTACGATGTAAGCCGCAACAAGAAGTACGTATGGAGATTTGATAGCAGCAAGCGGTTTAGAGAATTGTTTTACTACCACATTGTTTGCGCCGATATGCGTCATGTAAGAAGCAAAGCCACAAAGAAGCATGATTTGCATGCCTAGGCCGCCTCCACGGTACTGAAGCATGTACTTAACGAATTCTAGTGAGTCGGTAACCATGTTACCTGTTGAAGCGACCTTAGCGGGTAAGACTGTGTGACCTATAAGGCCAGTAATAAGAAGTAGGGCAAGGCCAGCTGTCAGTAATACACCTGCCGCTTTATAGCCTTTCACAATAAAGTAACCAACAGCGATAGTAATCACTAATCCGATCAAGAGCTCTAACATAGAAATCTCCACAAAGTTTAAAAAAATATAAGAAAGTGTTTCAGAATATGACAATGAATGTACAGAAAACTGCACTGTGGCACGAGGCATAGTTGAGGTTGATATGATCTAAGACAAACATTTTCTTTGATGTTAATTGTGGTTGTAAATCATGAACAACTACTGTTGTTTAGATGTTAATAAACAAATTATCTATCTCAATAGAATATAACTTGGATCACCTTTATAGTGAGGAGTTGTATACAAAGGTGTGGATTTATAAATCTATGACTTTTGGAGCCTAACGTGCAGAACTAAAAAGAAGTGTGTATTTTTACATGATATCGGATTAATTTATGAACTGATGCCTACTGGGAATGGAAAGTTAAGTAGGCTTCAGCGAGAGTTGAATTGATGTGGAAATGCATAGCTCCTAACGTATTGGCTTAAGTACAGCTACTGACCGAAATAGTTGATAGTTAAACGATTAGTTAATGTTCAATTCAGGATCTGCATTCGAGTAAGTGGGCAGGTCGGCGCATATCACTTTTTTACAGAAGTGAATCATTCCGCGCTGAGTGACCAATAATAATTCATCATTATTTAGTGGGATATAAGCCATGGCATCTGAAGAAAGCACTGCACCTTCACTGATCATCACCTTTTCGTAAAATGTGAGCTCTCTATTTGGTATGATTTGTTCATGTTGAGTCTCGTCTAAAGAAATGTCGTGTTGGGTTACCACGTAAGTACCTGACGACGCAAAGCCAGCTTCTTTCGTAGAGACATATAACAATTCATAGCTGTTATTCTTCTTAAACTCGATATTAACGGCAGCTTGATTATAAATGACTTTTTCTTGTGGGTTGACCACCGAGGCTGTGTTGGATAAATAATGACCTTTAAGATAACTTTGAGGAATAAAGGTTGTCATCCATCCGGCCATAATACCGATTATGGCGATTGCAACGAAGATCTGTTTTTCTTTATTCACAAGTCACTCCTTTAAATTCACTTGGGAAGCTCAGAGATTTTCCTGAATTATCGATGATGATTTTTCTTCCCTTATATTCGTAAAGCGTCACGTTGAATAATTCATTAAAAGTGAACTCGTCGGATTCGATTTTACAAGAGATAAAATGTTGACCCACGAGATCTTCGCCTAGGCTATTTCTATCTAAATAAGAAAACAGATAATGGGATAAACCTGCAGTCACTACAAATAATACAATCAGTGCTAGTACACTAATTGTTTTTTTCTTAGCCGCGGTTGGTGATCTTTCTGGCGCTGTGTTGTCTTCAGGTTGTTTCGTTTCTTGTATTGGTTGCGATTGAATTATACGCAGCGCGCGTTCTTTGTCTTGTGTCACTTGTCCTGCAAATCGGTAGCCTTTACCGCGCTCAGTGACGATGATTATCCCCCTTTTATCTTCTAACGCTTTTCGGCAAATCGAGATGGTTTGCATTAGGCTGCCATCTTCAACGTAGATACCTTTAGACACCCACACTTGTTCAATAAGAACTTGGCGCGTGATCACCTCATTGGGTCTCGAGATAAAAAACTTAAGTAGCTCTGATTCGTTAGAACCTATTGGGTACGTACGACCTGTCTTAAAGTGATGGATTTCACTCTCTTCTAAATTGACCTGTATATCATCATTGATAATAAATTCAGCAGACATCTGGGTTCTCATTGTTATAAGCGTTCTCACTTAAATATAACAAATACCACTATAAATATAAACTCACTCACTTTGTCTTATTTTATGTTTAAATAATTGAATTTGTTTGATTATCCCTCTTTTTATATTCCCTTATAAACCTTTTTGAGGTTGTTTAATGTGGTTTCAGGTGCTTGCCGCCAGTCGCTATTAGATCATTAACGGGTGACGCTGATTTAGTGGGTGTGGGTTAACTGCTCAAATTTCTTACGTAGTTTTATCAACGTGTCATTCCAACTCTGTGTTGCCTTGCTCTCTACGAATAAAAGTCGAGCTTACCTCCGACTCAATCGGCAATTCAAATAACGATAAATCGCATGACCACACCAGTTAAATGCGAAAGCTACGAAGGAGCTGTTTTGAAAGATTTCAATAAGCCGTATATATGTGGACTAATTACGCTTGCCTTACTCGGCTGTCAGTCTGAAGACTCGGCTCAAGATGCCGTATTGATATTAGTTCCCTACAACATTAATGAATTACCAAAACCGAACGATGGTTATGGGTATGACGAGGATGGAACAATATCCGGTGTCGGTGAAGACGTTGTCGTAATGTCATCGACTAACGACGCGTATTATCAGGACTACAACAACTCATACGCAGCCCTAGACGGTTGGGGACTTTGTGCAGAACCGATTTTGATTCCTCTAAAAAGTGTTAATTCTGATAAACGTTATCCACTCAGTAACGAAACCTTAGCCGGGAATGTTGTATTAATTGATGACCTAACAGGCGAAGAAGTTGTCACTCAAATATCCGCTGATGGTTCCAATATTAAAATTCAATGTGAATCAGGCTTAGCTGAGAGTCGTACTTATTCGATTGTAGTAACGGATGGGGTAAAAACTGAATTTAATGAGCCTTTAAAAGCAGATGCTAGCTTTGATGATTTGATTTATTCAGAAGTTCCATTAAATAACGAAAAAGAAGAAGTGCTTCAAGAGCAAGTATTGAGCGCTATTGATTCATATTATGCGTTATATCCAGATAAGGGTATTCCTGTATATGCCGCGCAATTTAAAACTCAGAGTACTTATTCCCCTCTGGATGTAATGAGAAATAATCACGTTAATTTCCATACTAAATTTTTAGATGGCGTTGAAAAGGTTCGCGAGTTTAATAGTGACTACAGCCAATACTCTAAGAAGTTAAGAATACCGTCTTATCTGCCTTTTACTCAAGAAAGAGAATCTGAGTGCACCATCGATGAGTTTGATCCTAAAGAAAACTGCCCTCCATTATACGAATGGATTACCAATACTGAAGGTGGTTTCCCGACCGCTGCAATGCCAGAACCAAAGGTAATAGAATTTCTTGAAATAACGGCTGATATCTATGTTCCAAATGACTGGGACTGGAGTAAAGGTGAACAATTACCGACCGCGATCTTTATTCACGGCGTTACTGCGGAACGCGGTACTGCCTCTTTGATGGCTGCGGAATATACAAAAAAAGGTTACGCCGTTGTTGCTATCGATATGCCATATCACGGGGAACGAATACGCTATGACAACACTGATACTGACCCTAATGATGACGAAGAAACAGGAGTAGAAATTAGTGCTCGAGCAAACAAGGCGTTCTTTATTAATATTGATTCCCCTTTGGCACTTCGTTCTAACCTCCAGCAGTCTGTTTCTGACTTTCTGGGTCTTCGTTATGCGCTAAGCCAAGAAGATTGGGTGAAAAGAGATGATGTCCACTTAATTGGGCAATCGTTGGGAGGAATCATGTCGGTGATGGTAAGTGAATTCAGTCAAGCGTCTCGAGCACTTACGGCTAACTCAGACTTTACTTTCAACACTGTAAATTTTGTTGTTCCGGGACAGGGGCTAACTAACTTGGTTCTGTCCTCTCAAACCTTAGGCCCTGAAATGTCAGAAGGGGTTAAGAAATCCCCAGATGTTCAGCGCGGCATTGCTGAAACGGTGATACCAGATACATGTACAACAGAAGCAACGAATCAGCAGTGCATTGAAGCGCTTCGTGATTTTGTCGCACTTTCAACAGATAACGCGCTGCTTGTTAGTCAGCTAGAGGATGACATCTTCGATTTGGTTGTGACAGACCTTAAACAAGGGGTCCAAGCAACAATTGATAGTGCTGACCCTGCGAGCTTTATCTCTCGCCAAGTCGCTGCTGAGCAACCAACTCTTTTGTTAGCTGCCGTTGGAGATTGCGGGGAGACTTGTGACGTTGGTGTTGATTATGTCCCAGATAGCGTAATTCCCAATACCGCGCCAGGTAACATTCGTACTGGTACTGAACCACTGATTACTGCGCTTGGCTTAGACCCAATAACAGGCACATCAGAAAATATTAATGAAAAGCGTGGAGCAGTACGAACCACAACCGGCGGGCATGGTACGTATCTGTTCCCCTATGAAGGTCCCGTTGATGAAAATGGCTTACCGGGCACACCAGGTGAAAACATGTCAGACGTTCGTGAAGCGGTGGACACTCAACAAATTGCCGTTGCTTCTATGGTAATGAGTGGCGGTGCAGTAGTCGTCATTAATAACGAAGATCACATCGAAACCGAGGTGCCTCAAGATGAAGAATAAATTCTTACTGGGCACTGCCGCTGCTCTTGTCCCTTGCCTGACTAATGCGGCTGGCTTTCAACTTAACGCGCAGTCTGCAACCGGGTTAGGCCGTGCATTCGCCGGTGATGCAGTGATGGCAGATAGCGCGGCAATTGTTGCTAAAAACAGCGCTGCGATGGCTTACATCGAGCAACCAACACTCTCTGTCGGCGCTATCTATATCGATAGTGGTATTGATGTGTCTAGCGTTAGCTACACACCAATGATTGGTGATACTGAAATGTTAGATGACCAATCATTAGACGCAGGGACATTAGTTCCGAACATTCATTATGTACATCCAATCGAAGACTCTAAGTTCACTCTGGGGGCGACGGTGCACTCTAATTTTGGTACCGACGTAGAATTTGATAACTCGTTCGAAGCGGATGAGTTTGGAGGAAAAACGGCGCTTTCCAGTATCAATGTGGGTTTCGCTGTGGCTTACGAGTTGTCTAAAAAAATCAACTTAGGCGCGGGTATTGATGTTATCTACGGTGAAGGTGAAATTCACCGTAAGAACCTACTCGATGTTGATGCCGATGGCTTTGGTTTAGGTGCCAATGTGGGTGCAACGTACCAAGTTAATGAACGCAATAAATTTGGTATTACCTACCGTTATAGTCCAGATATCGAAGTGGAAGGTGACATCACGAAAGGAGGCGTAGCGGCTGACAAAATGAATGTTCCGTTACCAGACACATTAGAGTTTTCCGGTTGGCACCAGCTCAACGAACAGTGGGCTTTTCACTACAGCCTGCAGTGGGTGAACTGGTCTGAATTTGACTCGCTAACATCTGACTCTTATGACGACTCAATTAAAGAGTATCAATGGAAAGATGCAGGGCATATTTCTGTCGGTGGTACGTACACCATGTCGAAAGACATCGTTCTACGAGCGGGTTATATGTACGACATTTCCCCAACTGATGAACTTACATCGTTATCAATTCCTGATGTTAACCGTCATTGGCTCACGGTCGGAGGGACATATAACTTCACGGCTGCCAGTTCTGTGGATATTGGTGTCGGATTTATCATCGGAGAATCACAAGATATTGACGAAAGCCTGACGATGATCCCAGGAACGAGTTCCAATATAACTGCTGATGTAACTGCCGATGCTCTCTTACTCGGTGTTCAGTATCAGCATCGTTTTTAACTTTTACTTTGGAGTTCAGAACGTAAAAATTTAGGAATCATATAAAAATTGCAGGGCTCGACAGTGAGTTGAGCCCTTTTCTCATTATTAGCTGTTTTAGCATTATTTAAATAGCTGGAAGCTCATTAAGTAAGAAATAGCTGCTTAGAAAAACGTTTTAATTCAGACGAATTCAACGGTTATGGTTATTAAAAATGAAATTTACAAAGCTTAGTAAAACAATCTGTTTGGCACTGTTTGCCTTACATATCTCTCCATCGTTTGCCCAAGACTCAAACTTAATTCCTGTGACTATCGAAAAAGTTCACAAACAAGCATTCACTTCTTCAATCAACGAGGTTGGGAAAATCAGGGCAACGGATTCTGCTGCATTGACATTTAGTGCCTCCGACAAAATTCTTAATATCCATTTCAAAGATGGAGATCCAGTTAAAAAAGGCGAACTGATCGCCCAGTTGGACAATACCAAAGCGAAAGCCGATTTAGACAAAGCAAGAAGCTCTCTAGCGTTAGCAAAGTCGAAATTAAAGCGTGTACAAGAATTACTAAAGAAACAGCCTGACTCGATGTCTCAACAAGATGTGGAAGAACTGGGCGAACAGGCGAACCTAGCCGCAGCTGATTTCCGTCAGAAAGAAGCGCTGATGAATGACTATTTATTGGTAGCGCCATTTGATGGGCAGCTAACTAACTTCACTCACTCAGTGGGCAGTAAGATTGATAGCGCAACCGCGTTGGTCAGTTTGATCAAACTCGATCCTGTTGAAGTTCAGTATTCCATTGGACAGTCGGATTTGGGCAACGCAAAGCTTGGGCAGAATGTTTCCATCCAAGTTGATGCATTTGTTGATGAAGCGTTTTCTGGCGGGGTGGATTACATTGCGCCAGCGGTGGACGAAAGCTCAGGTCGTGTAGAGGTGCACGCGCACGTGACTAACCCAGAGCATCGCTTAGTTCCGGGTATGTTTGCCAAAGTAAGTCAGATGACCAGCGAAGATTCAACGCAGATGGTGGTTTCTCAAAACTCCGTTCAAGCCAAAGATACAGAGCGCTTTGTTTGGGTCGTGAATGGTGAAAAGATCGATCAACGCATTGTCGAATTAGGTGTGAATACTAACGATGGTTACGTTGTAGTAGAGAAAGGCTTGAAGCTTGGCGATAACGTCGTTGTGACGGGACAACAGAACCTCAAGAAAGCGTCGTTAGTTAAGGTCATGAACCCAAATGCTGAGCAGAAAACCGTTGAGCTAGTAACTGAACCGACAAGCAAAGAGAACGCTCAACAGATCGCTGAACCTAAAGTAGAAAAGACCGTAACGCAGGTGGATGAACCACATCCGATTGAACCCTCGGTTGATTGGACGGAAGCATCGAAAGGTGTAGACGAAGCGATCAAGGAAAACAGCGAGCAAGCAGAGACCCGTGCGACTGTTGAGGATTCATCGAGCGAAACTCACAGTAAGGACACACTAAGCAAGGAAGCTGTAACGAAGGAGAATCTGAATGAAGCTTCCTGAGATTTGTATTAAGCACCCTGTATTTGCATCAGTTCTGAGTATCGCAATTGTCTTATTTGGCCTACTGTCATTTCAAAAGCTCTCGATCCAATATTTCCCAGAACATAAAACACCGTCGGCGACTGTAACCGCGGCGATCAACGGCGCGAGCGCTGAGTTCATGTCACGCAATGTGGCAGATAAGCTTATTACCGCAGCAACGGGCCTCGACAGCGTGAAAACCATGACGACGGACTGTCAGGAGGGCACGTGTAATCTAAAAATCATCTTTGAAGATGACATTAATGATGTCGAATACACCAGCTTGATGAACAACCTGCGCAGCAGCGTCGAAGCGATTGGTGATTTCCCGCCGAGCATGACGGATAAGCCAACGGTCACGGATGACTCTTCTGACACCAGTATGCCGAGTAACATCATCACGTTTGTGAATACTGGCAAGATGTCTAAGCAAGATATGTACGACTACATTAGCCAGCAAGTCGTGCCTCAATTTAAGCATATTCAAGGTGTGGGTGGCATTTGGGGACCGTATGGTGGCAGCGAAAAAGCGGTGCGAGTTTGGTTGCAACCGGATCGCATGATGGCGCTCAATATGAGCGCATCAGACGTGGTAGGTACATTAAGTTCATACAATGCGACGTTTACAGCGGGTACCATCAAAGGTCAGGTAAGAGATTTCTCAATCAACCCAGTCAATCAAGTGACCAGTGTTGATGATGTACGAGACTTGGTGGTCCGTGTTGATGACGGCAAGATCATTCGTGTCGGCGATATTGCAGAAGTTAAAATGGGAGAAGAAAGCTTAACCCCGAGTATTCTTCGAGTCGATGACAACTTAGCAATGTCGATTCAGGTGTTACCGCTAAAAAGTGAAAACCCAGTCACAGTAGCGAATAAAGTTAAGAAACAAATCGATGTGATTCAGCCTCAGTTGCCAGAAGGCATTGAGATGAAGATGGTCTACAACCAAGCGAATTTCATTAAAGCTGCAATTGACGAAGGGTTTATGACTTTAGTTGAGGCGATTGTTCTGGTTTCAGCGGTTGTGGTTCTGTTCCTTGGCTCTTTTCGAGTCGCTTCTATCCCGATCATCACCATCCCAGTGTGTGTGATAGGCGTATTTGCCGTCATGCATTTACTTGGGTTTAGTATCAACGTACTGACGATTCTCGCTATCATTCTCGCCATTGGTTTGGTGGTTGATGATGCGATTGTTGTGGCTGAAAACTGCTACCGTCATATCGAAGAGGGTGAAACCCCATTCAACGCTGCAATTAAAGGGTGTCGAGAGATCGTCTTCCCGGTGATTGCGATGACGCTAACTTTGTCGGTTGTTTACTTACCAATTGGCTTGATGGCAGGCCTAACCGCCGATCTATTCAGGCAGTTTGCGTTCACGCTTGCAGCAGCGGTGATCATCTCTGGATTTGTGGCGTTAACGCTCTCACCAATGATGAGTGCTTACTTAATGAAGCCAGTATCAACTCCGGCGAAGTGGTATCAAAAGGTTGATGCGAAACTGAATGTGTTATCGGATTTATACACCAAAGAGCTAGGCAAATGGTTTGATCGTAAGGCTCTGATGAGTGGTATTGCTTTAGTGCTGATCGCTTTATCGGCCTTAGCGGTTTGGACAATGCCTCAAGTATTGCTTCCAACGGAAGATACCGGTTTTGTTGAGGTGACCTCTACACCACCAACAGGTGTTGGCCGTCAATACCATCTAGATAACAACGCGCAACTTAACAATGTGTTCAAAGGTGATAGTTCAGTAGAAGCGAATTTGTCGTATATCGAAGGTACACCGACCAATCACGTTCTTTTGAAACCTTGGGGTGAACGTGATCAGTCAGCGGATGAATTGGTAAACGAGTTTATCGCTAAGGCACAAAGCTCAGTCTCTGCCTACGGGATGTCTTTCAAGGTTCGCTCAGCAGATAACTTGAACATTGCAACCAACATGATCCTTCAACTGACGACGGTTAACCGTGATACCACTGTGTTGTCTGAAACCGCGAGCGAAGTCGTTAAGGCGATTGAGGATTACGAGGGCGTGACCAACATTAAGAACTCAATGCTGCGTGACCAGTTACGTTATGACTTGTCGATTGATCGCAATGCGATTGTATTGTCTGGTGTTGATTACGGTAACGTAACCAATGCGTTATCGACTTTCCTTGGTTCTGTTAAAGCCGCAGATTTGCAAGCGGACGACGGTTATACATACCCAATTCAAGTTCAAGTAAACCGAATCGATCTTGGTGATTTCAAGGTGCTCGATAAGTTGTATGTGGATTCACAGTCGGGTCAAAGGCTTCCTTTATCTCAGTTTGTATCAATCAAACAAGTGACATCGGAATCTAACTTCAAGACGTTCATGGGTAAAGACAGCGCTGAAATCACCGCGGACTTGATGCCCGGATATACGGCGAGCGACGTGAAGGCATACATTGATGACACGGTACCAAGCCTGTTGAAACCTGCTCAGAGCTACGAGTTCAATGGCGTAGTTAAAGATCTGGTTGATTCAACCGCGGGCGCACAAGTGCTGTTCGTATTGGCGTTGATTTTCATCTTCTTGATCTTGGCGGCGCAGTTTGAAAGCTTTGTTGACCCGATGATCATCTTGCTGACGGTTCCATTGTGTATTGTGGGCGCGATTTTGACGCTTTCGGTATTTGGTCAAAGCCTCAATATTTACTCGAAGATAGGATTGCTGACACTGGTTGGTCTCGTGACCAAACACGGTATTTTGCTGGTGGAGTTTGCCAACGAGAAACGTAAATCTGGCGCGAGTGCGAAAGAAGCGGCGATCAGCAGTGCGCGTTCAAGGTTACGTCCAATTTTGATGACCTCACTGACGATGATCCTCGGTTCATTGCCATTGGCATTGGCGGATGGCCCGGGTTCATTGGGTCGCATCAATATTGGTTTGGTGTTGGTCGGTGGCTTATCGGTCGGAACTTTCTTCTCATTGTTTTTAGTGCCTGTCGCGTATGTCGGTATGGCGAACCTAAAGCAAATGGATTTGTTGACTCGATTGAGAACTAAACCAGCCTAATCTGGCTAATCGATTACGATTAACGTAATTGAAGATACAAAAAAGCGTCCACCAATATTATGGTGGGCGCTTTGTTATTTACTGTATTAGCCGTCTGAATAAGCTAATCCTAATCGAACCGATTAAAACAGAGCGTACTTATCTAGAATGGAGCAAAGTTATCAGGCACAATCGTAGGGACAGTCCAACGCTGATGAGCGTCTACCGATTCCAACCCTGAGTTGTGCTGTGGAATCTGTCCACGGTCGCCATACAACCACAATACCAAGTTCGAACGTTCACCACTTGTTATCGGCAGTGCCGCATGGGCAACGTTTCCTCTATGAATCATAGCGACACCGGGTGTGAATGTCGTTTCGTTCATCTTACCCGTAGCAGGATCATAAAAGTTAAGTTCTGACCCTGAAAACTCTTCATCTGGCATATTTATATTAATGTTGAGCGTGACAGAAGACGCATCAGTATGCAGGCGTAAAGAGGTATCTTTGTTCGCTTGATACTGAATCGAGAACCCAAAAGTTTGCGTATCGTAACCCATGATTTCAGGGAACAATAAGCGAGCGATAGGGCGCATGTAACTGTCGAGTAAATCTCGGTAAAACGCTTGGAAACTTGGCGCGGCTAAATAACCTTCAGATCGGCTGTCTAACATTGCTCCACCACGGTTAAGCACTATGCCGTATGGTGGGCGCAGCGGGATTTGAGCGTTAGAGACCGCTTCCAAGTAATCACGCAACTCAGCGAGACGTTCAGCATCAAAGAACTGAAACTTAAACACCCCAGGAGAGATCTCTTCGAGTAAGTCTTTTACCGCGATTTCTTTCTCTGGATCTTGCCAAGCTTCTCTAACAGCTTCACGCAGGCGGGCATCTAACAGCGAATCGTCGAAACCCAATTGACTGCCTTCCGCGCTTGCTTCCCATTCTTTCCAAGCCTCGCTGAACAAGCCCTTATTGTTGTCCCAAAACTGTTGTACAGAAGGAGCTCGTTGAAGCATCGCTTCTCGTGTTGGTAAATCGATGGCACGTGCGCGCTCTAGTTGATTAGATAACATAATGTGTTCGCTCCTTTTGTTTGCTTGCAACCAATCTATTACACCAAGGTTTGTAGATAAACGGGCCGCTGGGCAAAACAGAATTAACGTTTTCTATATAATCAGCGTGAAGGAGGGGTTACTTTAAGAAGCTTTCAGTCCTTGCTTAGGCGAGGTCATTTGAACGCAAGTTTAACTTAGCGAGTTGCGATGTCGTGGGCGTATCAGTGATAAAACAGCGTATGGATGAGATACCCACACGCCGTTTTCAAGTATCAGTAGTGATTTTAGACACAACTGATGGGGTGACATTCTATCTATGATCAATATTGATCTTCGAAAAGCTAACCGAGAATACTTGACCAGCAAACTCTCTTGAAGGCTTTATTTGGGCGTAAAGACCGGCTTTAAAGTAGTACTCTTCCTTTAACCATGCTTTTGACAACGTAACCTTGTTACCATCACGATCTTCTGTTTCGATGCCCCAAGGTAAGAAGCGCTCTGATAATTCGTCATTAATGAGTGTTGAAAGGTAAATACCTTGCTCATCGAGGCGAATCGTGTAATCCCAATCCAGGTTTGCAGGTGCGACTCCTAGGTTGACACTGAATGGCTGACAGTCGCTACACATTTTGTTTCCTGGTAGAAATGAATCGTTCAGAACAACACGTACCGGCTTATTTTCACCATCCCACTGCAATTTCACTAGCGCTTGTTTAATGTCTTTACCATGAATTTGGCCGAGAACGACTTTTGGGTCACTGCCTGTCACGTCTTTATTCGGGAACTGATCAACGCTCACTGTCGCTTTAAGTTCATGTGTCCCTGTTACCGCCCAGTTTTGGTCTTTAGTGCTGCATCGATTTTCGGTATTGAACTTATACAATTCACGAAGTTCCGAACGAGCGTATTTTGTGTTTGCTGTAGTTGAAACTTGACCACCAAGATCAACGGTGAATTTTAGACGTTCTTCGCCATTAACAGACTCACGAGAGAACCAAGGAAGATGAGTGTCGTTGGTTAAGTACTCTTTACCATTACATTCTTGGGGAATGAGCTCGGCTGCGCTGCTACGGCCATTGTTGTAGTAATCGTCACCACTAACTGGAAGGGTGATTTTCCATTGCTCGATGTTCCAATTGCAATCTGTGCATGTTTTAAGCTCTGCTTGTTCGCTTTTAGCATTAGCTTCACAGCCAGCGAGTAATAATCCACTAGAGATAAACGCAGCAACTTTGAGGTATTTTAAAGGTTGTTGATAGTTGAACATAAAAATAATTTGTAATACAAAAGGTGAGCAAACTTTATCGATAAACCATGAGGTTTTCATTGGCTAAAGAGCGGTTTTACATTTTGTTGACAGAGCTTTGAGCTACCGATCCCAAAAACACATCTCAATACAATTTTTCTAGTTATGGAGCTAGAGCTAGAGTCAATGAGGTTGGTTTTCGTATACGGCTTAGTAATGATTCTCTGAACGATCATGCAAATCCTTTTGCATGTTCGATGGGGAAGCGTAATTTAGAAATCGTAGTTGAGGTTCATTGAGCTGTAGATTTCGGCGTTACTTTGGTCTGATGCGACAGTGGTGTTGTAGATGTATTCGGTATCAAAAGTCAGAGCTAAATTGCCCATCAATATGTTCTTTAGATAGCCTTTGAGGTTGTAATTGGTGTTCTCTTCACCGTAAGCCATGTTAGCCGTTGCCCCCATAGAAAACGTTTCTGTGATCGTCAAAGAGCCATCAACACTGGCATTCACGATCAGTTCATAGTTCTCTTTGTTCGGGAACTCTTCATCGGAGGATTGGCGTTGACTGATTCGGTAACCCGGACCAGCAGAGCCTTGAAGTTTGATTCTTTCAGTATCATAAAAGTGGCGACCCAATCCTGTAGCCGTTATAAATTGCTTACGATAAGTACCAAAGTGGTCGTGTTCAAAACGTGTTGTCGCGACCAAATAGGTGACTTCGTTCAAGTCATAGCTGATGCCATAGTTGGTGGTATAGCGATTGGTGCCGTCTTCATCGTTTTCAGCATCGGTATAGTAGGTATCAAACTGAACTCGTTGGCCCCAGTTCTCTTTTTTGTATCCAACAGAGATTCCAGAGTTGATCGACAAAGATGAGCTGGTGTTTTGTGAGTAGATAAACCCGAGTTTAGTCAGGGTTGTAAAAGGGGATGCTTGAGCTTCTTCTTGTAAGTCAGAACCTTCGCTTAATACGATGTCGCCCTCGAGTTCTACTTCTTCAACTTCTTCGGCAAATACGGGCATAGAGATAGCGATTAGAACTAAAGGTAGCTTTATTAAGGATCGTGTGTATGAAACTGTGTTGGTTAATGGGCGCGTTGTTTGTGAGATAGCGTGTGTCGACATAATGGTTTGGTATATAAGGTGATTGAACACGATGAACGCAAGGTTAGTCGTGAAGAGTCGTCAATGATTGAATCGAAAATGCGAGTGAGTTACGACGCAATAGGCAAAGGCGAAAAGATCGTTTTTATCGCTGAGAACCCATTACCTCGATGAGGATTAAAATCTTCAATGTGGACAAAGAATTCAAGTGTCTCAGAGGGTTTATCGTCTTCGATTAATAAGAACTCGAGTAGTCCTTGTTCTACATGGCATGAAACGATGGTTTCGCTCGATTGATCTGCTGAAATCTGTTCAACGTTGACCAAGACGCTCGTCTCGGGTAAGACATTGAAAGCATCTTGCGCACATTTAAGAATACAGCTGCACACGTACTCACGATATAAGGTATTGCTTTCATAAAGAGACATCGTTTCAAGCTTTACTTCGCCTTGGCACAATACCTTTTTTTCTTTAGGGATCACGTTGTGCTTATTAACCTGAATGTTGATTTCTAACAGGTGACCATTCTTATAGGTATTGAAGTTATGGTTAATCAGTTTGGTGTCGACCACCGCTACGTTCATCAGGTTTTGCTGAGCTTTAGAAAGGGCAGACAACTTTGCTTGGCTATCGTTATTCAAAACGCCTTTCGATAACTGATTACTTTTTACCCAGTAGCTGTAGTTCTGAACCCAATGTACAAATTCCGTTTTATATTGCTCTATGTCTTTTTCTGCTGCTCGCTCGACATTGCTTGTGAGGGTGTGAAACTTAGACTTGTTACCCAACAGAATATCTAGCCAGTATGGTTTGTATTCATCAAGCGCTTCTATGGCTTTGACTTTATGATCGAATCGAACTGTTGGCATTACTGGTGCAGGTTCTATCGCAATCGACTCCCAATTCATTTTTGGGGTCGGAATGGTATGCACGGATTGGATTAAGTGCAGGTGCTGGTTGAACAAGGTCACTTCACTTACAGCGTCCTCAAGTTGTTTGGTATTCATCTACATTCCTGTCGACTGTTGTTCTTGTCATTTGGCGCTTAGTTTATGTTCAAAGTGCGCGAACAGTATTTAAATGAACGTGAATGATCTTTCGTGAGGTTGCTTGATATTGGTTTAGGAATATTTTGGGGAGAAAGTTAGGTTTATGATTGAGATAACAGCACAGAAACACAGAGAACAAGGCGCTCTCTGTGTTGGTCATCTACTGTTATAGAAACTTGCTGATGAGTATTATCTCTGGCGTCTTGCGACCAAAGTAAATCTGTAATCGTTAGATGTGAAGTAGTTACGGCTGTACTCGAACACCGTGTTATTGGCGAGGTAACCTCGAGTACGTTTTTCAATGATAGGCTGAGTTGGGTCAATCCCTAACTGTTTAGCAACGTCTTCAGGCGGAAGAATCGGCACCAGTTCTTGCTCACTTCTATCAATCACCATGCCTTTGGTGTTCTCAATAAAGTCGTACTTTGATGTCTGCATCACTTGATAGGTGAGATCTGGGAATAGGGCAACAGGTAACCAAGTTTCTTCAACCGTGATTGGATTGTTGTCTATGAAGCGAACACGCTTTACGTAGAAAACTAATTCGCCTTCTTTAATATCTAGATGTTCAGACATCGCCAAAGAACAGGGCTTCATTTCAAAGGCTAGAACATCACTGTGTGTAACCACATCCAAATGCGCCCACTTTTCTTGAAAGCTCGACTGTTTGTAAATGTCGTAATTGATTTTGTTCTCTTTGACATAAGTGCCGCTGCCTTGAACGCTTTCGAGTTCATCATTTTCGATCAGGAGCTTGAGCGCTTGTCTAACCGTTACACGGCTTACAGAAAAAACTTCACGCAGTTGCGCTTCTGTTGGGAGTGCTTCTCCAACCTTATACTCACCAGAACTGATCTTTTCTCTTATTGCATCTGCGATTTGGCGATACATCGGGAGTCTTGCCATTTTTGCCTCGTTTGTGCGCTAGAACAACTAGACTTTGATTAACAACCTGTACCTTAAATACGTAAATTTGCTCTATATAAGCCTTGTTTTAAAGGTTAGTGTGAGCGTCGTATCGGCGTTTTGTAGTACATATAATACAAATTAAACGATACATAACAAGCTTTCTTAAAGGATTTACCAATACGATTTAAATACAAATTAAATACAAATATGTATTGGTGAGATCGTGATCACGGATTAAATGTCTTGAAGTTGTATTATCACTATCGTCGGCAGGGACGACTGTCGTACTAATCCGTGACTATGGGACAAAGGTTATGAAACTTACTACTCTAACGAATAAGTCGCTCGTAAATCTGCAAACTACGTTTAGCAGTCGAGAAGAAGCGATTTACGCACTTGCTGACCAACTGGATCAGCAAGGCAAACTGCATAACAAGCAAGAGTACCTTGATGCAGTATTTGCTCGTGAAGAGCAAGGCCCGACAGCGCTTGGCGAAGGCTTAGCAGTACCGCATGGTAAGGCTGACGCGGTTAAAGAAGCTGGCTTCGCTGTAGCAACTCTTAAAGAAGACATGAAATGGAAAGGCTTGGATGAAGACGAAGATGTAAATCTTATCTTCCTAATTGCGATTCCAAATGCAGAAGCGGGTTCTACCCACATGCATCTGCTTACTGCATTGACAACTACATTGGTTGATGACGATGTTCGCGAAGCTGTATTAAAAGCGACAACCGCTGAAGAAATCTTTGCGCTTCTTGATGGCGACAATCAACAAGAAGAAAAACAAGACAAATTAGATACAAATGCGCCGACAATTGTATGTGTTACTGCTTGCCCAGCAGGCATTGCTCACACCTATATGGCGGCTGAGTACCTAGAAAAAGCGGGAAAAAAGCTTGGCTACAAGGTTCATGTTGAAAAGCAGGGCGCAAACGGTATTGAAGATCGCTTAACTGCGGAACAACTTAACAATGCTGTGGCGTGTGTTTTTGCTGCTGAAGTTGCGATTAAAGAATCTGAGCGCTTTAACGGCATTCCTCGTGTTGAAACACCAGTTGCAGAACCGATTAAACACGGTGAGCGCATTCTTAATGAAGCGATTGAAGAGTCGAAAAAAGGTAATGGTGCAGAACGCACAGTGGCTACTGACAACAAGCCTAAAAAGTTGCCACTGAAAACTGAGCTTAAACAAGCACTGCTTTCTGGTATTTCTTACGCGGTTCCTCTTATCGTTGCTGGTGGTACTGTTCTTGCGGTTGCTGTTCTTATCGCACAAATTTTTGACCTGCAAGATCTTTACGCAACAAAAGATTCTTGGCTATGGATGTATCGCAAACTAGGTGGCGGCCTACTGGGTACATTGATGGTGCCAGTACTGGCGGCTTACACAGCTTATTCACTAGCAGACAAGCCCGCACTTGGCCCTGGTTTTGCCGCAGGTATTGCAGCAAACATCATTGGCTCTGGTTTCCTAGGCGGTGTTGTTGGTGGTTTGATTGCTGGTTATGTGATGCGTTGGGTAAAAGAGCATGTTCGCTTAGGTCCTGCGTTTAACGGATTCCTTACTTTCTACCTTTACCCTGTGATTGGTACTTTGGTAGCGGGTAGCTTGATGCTATTTGTTATCGGTAAACCGGTAGCGTTCCTAAACCAAGGTCTAACGGATTGGTTGAACGGTATGTCAGGCACCAATGCGCTGTTATTGGGTGCGATTCTTGGTCTGTTTGTGTCATTCGATTTAGGTGGTCCGGTAAACAAAGCCGCTTACGCATTCTGTTTAGGTGCGATGGCGAACGGTGTTTATGGCCCTTACGCAATCTTTGGTTCAGTAAAAATGGTATCGGCGTTCACTGTAACGGCTTCAACCATGATTGCTCCACGCCTATTCAAAGACTTTGAGATTGAAACCGGTAAATCGACATGGCTACTTGGCCTTGCGGGTATTACCGAAGGTGCAATCCCAATGGCGATTGAAGATCCAATCCGTGTAATCGGCTCATTCTTACTAGGATCAGTGGTTACAGGTGCGATGGTTGGCGCGGCAGGTATTGGTCTATCGACTCCGGGTGCAGGTATCTTCTCTATCTTCTTGTTACACGATTCAGGTTTGGGCGCATTCTCTGCTGCTGCAATCTGGTTCGGTGCTGCGATTGTCGGCACAGTGATTTCAACTGTTACTCTTCTGATGTGGCGTGGTCACGCTGTAAAAAAGGGTAAGTTTGAAGCAAGTACTGCAACACAGAACTAACTGAATTTTGAGCTAGCTTCTAGCTCGCAATTAAAACACCGTATAAAAAATAACGAACAACTTGGCTGTCCTAAATGCCTGTGCTCCTAACGGTTTTATTCACACAGATTCTGGGCGTGGTTTTCTGCACCCTAAATTTAGTGGCAGCCAATTTTAACCCCTTGAAAAACTTTAATTTAGTCGTGTTTGGGTTCGAACTTTAGTTTTACTCGAAGCGACACATTTAGGTAAATGATTATGACTACATCACGCGTACACATTACTCCTCACATGCACTGGGATCGTGAATGGTATTTCACAACAGAAGAGTCTCGTATTCTTCTTGTGAACAACATGGAAGAAATCATGAACCGTCTGGAGAGCGATCCAGAATACAAATATTACGTTCTAGATGGTCAAACCGCCGTTCTAGAAGATTACTTTGCAATCAAACCAGAAAACACAGAGCGCGTAAAAGCATTGGTTGAAGCGGGCAAGTTAATTATTGGCCCTTGGTATTCTCAAACCGACACAATGCAAGTTTCTGGTGAGTCAATTGTACGTAACATGATGTATGGTATTCGTGACTGCATGAAGTTTGGCGATGCAATGAAGATTGGTTACCTACCAGATTCATTCAGCATGAGCTCACAGCTGCCAATGATCTACAACGGCTTCGACATCACGCGTGCAATGTTCTGGCGTGGTTGTTCAGAGCGTCATGGCACAAACAAAACAGAATTCTTATGGCAGTCTAATGACGGCAGTGAAGTGGTGGCACAAGTGCTTCCGCTAGGTTACGCGATTGGTAAATACCTTCCACAAGACGAAGAAGGCTTGCGTGCTCGTTTAGATAAGTACTTCCCAGTGCTAGAAAAGCCATCGGTGACTAAAGATATCTTGCTACCGAACGGCCACGATCAAATGCCGATTCAAAAAGATATCTTTGAAGTAATGGACAAGCTTCGCGAAATCTACCCAGATCGCGAGTTCTCAATGAGTCGCTTTGAAGAAGTATTCGAGAAAGTAGAAGCAGCGCGCGACCAACTCGACACAATCAAAGGCGAATTCAACGACGGTAAATACATGCGTGTTCACCGCACGATTTCGTCAACACGTATGGACATCAAACTGATCCATGCGGAAATCGAAAACAAGATTGTAAACATCCTAGAACCTCTAGCGTCTATCGCTTGGACATTAGGTTTCGAATATCACCACGGTTTGATTGAGAAAATGTGGAAAGAGAGCATGAAGAACCATGCTCATGACTCTATTGGTTGCTGTTGTTCAGACAAGGTACACGCTGAAATCCTAAACCGTTACATCCTTGCGGACGACATGGCGACAAACCTAATCCACTTCTATAAACGTAAAATCGTTGACCATATGCCGGATCGCGAAGGTTGCGACAAACTGGCGATGTTTAACCTTTCTCCGTATGAGCGTGAAGAAGTGGTGAACACAACCATCACTATCCGTGCTCAAGAATTTTCTATCTTTGATGAAAACGAAAACCCAGTTGAATACTTCATCCAAGACAAGCGCCAAATCGACCCAGGTAAAGTAGATCGTCAAATCGTTCACTACGGCAACTACGACCCTTTCATGGAGTTTGATATTCAAATCAAACGCACTGTGCCAGCGATGGGTTTCACCACGTTACACATCCAAGGTAATGAGAAGGGCGCAGTTAAAGTCGCAGAGCAGAAAGACTACTTGCTAGAGAACGAATACTACCGAATTAATGTAAACGACAACGGTACTCTGACTATTTTCGATAAAGAGACAGAGCAAGTATTCGACCAAGCACTTCGTTTAGAAGATGGTTCTGATGACGGCGATGAGTACGATTACTCTCCATCTCGTCAAGAGTGGCTGTTGTACTCTGATGAATTCCCGGTAGAAACATCAATTGACCACCAAGGTTTCCAATCGGTAGCAAACATCGCTTTCCGCATGAACGTGCCAGCAAACCTTACAGAGCGTGAAGAACGCACGGGTCAAAATGGATTCGTTGAAGCGCAATGCCAAGTGGTATTGAAGCAAGGTTCTCGCCGCATCGAAGTCCGTATGGAATTGGACAACCAAGCCGACGACCACCGTGTACGTGTATTAGTACCTACGCCATTTATTTCTGAAACTGTGGTAGCAGATAACCAGTTCGGTTGTATTACTCGACCAACCAATGACCCTGCAATGGCGGTTTGGGAAGAAGAGAAGTGGAAAGAAGCACCGGTTCCTGTGTATCAGTTAATGAACTTTGCTGCGCTAGAAAACGGCAAAGCGGGTATGGCTATTATGTCGAATGGTCTGCGTGAATTTGAAGTGATTGCATCTAAAGGTGACGAAAATAGAGATACCTTCGCACTGACACTATTCCGTGGTATTGGCGTGTTGGGTAAAGAAGAGCTATTGCTTCGTCCGGGGCGTCCTTCTGGTATCAAGATCCCGACCCCAGATTCACAAGTGCGCGGCAAGTTAGTGTGTAAATTCACACTGTGTGGCTTCTCGGGTAACCACATTGACGCGAACATCATGGCGCAAGCACGTGACAATGTCACTCAAATCGAATGCTACAACAAGATCCCTTACAACGCGATGAAGCTGAATGTGGGCGAACAAAACCTACCAATGAGCTTCAGCTTGCTATCGAAGCAACAAGCAGGTGCGGTATTAAGTGTGCTTAAGAAAGCTGAAGACGAAGATGCGTTGATCATGCGTGTCTACAACCCAGCAGAAAGTGGTTCAGTATCTGACTCAATCTCTTTCACTCAAGCGGTTTCAAGCTGGAAAGAGACAAGTATGGACGAGCGCGTTCGTGAAGGTGATGTAGCAATTGAAACCTTTGGTGACTTGTCTTTTGGCGAATTATCTTTTGGTGAATTGGCATCTTGCCAAGCGAAAACACTCCAAATCAAATTCTAATTTCAATGACCCGCTCACCTTAGTGGGCGGGAATGGTGAACGACAATGAAAATTGTAATTGCCCCCGATTCATTTAAAGAATCACTCGACGCCCATCAAGTAGCGTCTTGTATTGAGCGCGGATTTGCTGACGTTTTCCCTCACGCAGAGTTTGTGAAAATGCCACTCGCCGATGGTGGAGAAGGCACCGTAGATGTGTTGTTAGCGGCGCTCAATGGCAAGAAGCAGCAGTTGCTAACGACGGATCCAATCGGACGGCATTGCTCGGCTTACTGGGCATCTTTAGAACAGACAGTTGATGGCGACAACGTAAAAACTGCTTTGGTGGAATTTGCTCAAGCATCGGGTTTAGACCGATTAACAGTAGAAGAAAGAGCACCGCTAATCGCATCTTCGTTTGGTACCGGGTTATTGATCAAAGATGCATTAGATCAAGGTGTTGAACAAATCATCATTGGTCTGGGCGGCAGCGCAACTAATGACGCGGGTGCTGGCATCTTACAAGCGTTGGGAGGCAAGTTATTCGACAAAAAAGGCAACGAGCTATCTGGTGGCGGCGCCGAGTTAAGCCAGTTAGCAAGCATCGATCTTGATGGACTGCACCCTAGATGCAAAGAAGTGACGTTCGTGGTCGCATGTGATGTGAATAATCCACTGTGTGGCGAAAGCGGAGCAAGTGCCGTGTTTGGTCCACAAAAAGGGGCTTCACAAGCTCAAGTTGAACAACTTGATACTGCGATCGATCACTTTGCCGATATCGCTCAAACACATACGGGTACTAATCACTGCGACACCGCTGGTTTTGGTGCGGCTGGCGGTACACCTTTGGGGTTAAGTCTGGCATTCAATATCCAAATTAAAGCGGGTATTGAGATGGTACTAGATGCTTTGGATGCAGATAAGGTTCTTGAAGGTGCTTCATTGGTCGTGACCGGAGAGGGACAGATGGACAACCAAACCCTGCAAGGTAAAACTCCTTTTGGTATAGCTCAGCGCGCTCAAAAACTGAATATTCCAACCATTGGTATTGCAGGCTCTTTGGGTAAAGAGGTTGAAAAGCTTTACGGCTCAATGTCTAGCTTGTTTGGAACCGTACGTTCTCCTCAGTCTTTGTCTCAAGTGCTTGGTGAATCGGAACAAAACCTGATTCGTACCTCTCGAAACGTCGCAGCGACTCTGCAATTAGGCCAACAAATTTTATCTACTCCAACGCCCATGCAAAGTAAAGGCGATCAGTTAGCAATAAAAGACAACAGTGAGAATTACTATGCAAACTAATCTATTCAAGCTTGATAACGTTATTCAAAACTATGTTTGGGGCAGCCAAGTGGCGATGAATGATCTGTTTGGTATCGAAAATCCAAACAACGAGCCACAAGCTGAAATTTGGATGGGTGCTCACCCAAATGGTTGCTCAAAAATTGCTGAGAATGGCGAATTGCTTTCTGATTTGATCAAGAAAGATCCTATCTCAGTGTTGGGTGATTACACCGTTCAGCGCTTTGGTAATCTTCCTTACTTGTTCAAAGTTTTGGCAGCAGATAAAGCACTGTCGGTACAGGTTCACCCTCGTAGAGATAAAGCACAGATTGGCTTCTCAAAAGAGAATGACTTAGGTATTGAATTAGGTGCTTCGAACCGAAACTACCGCGACGACAACCATAAGCCAGAGTTGGTTTACGCGCTGACTTTCTACAAAGCGATGAACGGATTCAGACCTGTTGCAGAAATTATTTCTTTATTTGAACAGGCGAACATTGTAACGCTTAACGAAGATCTAGACGCGCTTAAAGCTCTCCCAACATCCCAAGGTTTGAAACAGTTCTTTACTGTGGTGATGAGCCTTTCTGGAGAAAAGAAAACAACCGCGTTAAACGAGCTAAAAATCGCAATGGAACAACGTCCACGCACAGCAAAAGCACGTGAAGCCTTTGATCTGATTAAGAGCTTCGTTGACGAATATTCAGATGACATCGGCTTGTTCTCACCATTGATTCTTAACGTGATCGAGTTAGAGCCGGGTGAGGCGATGTTCTTGCATGCTGAGACGCCACACGCGTATGTACAAGGCACTGGCTTAGAGATCATGGCGAACTCAGATAACGTACTTCGCGCGGGTTTAACACCTAAGCACATGGATGTGGTTGAGCTGATTGATAACACCAAATTTGAGTCTATCAATCATGAAGACTTACGTTTGGCGCCGACTAAAATGGACGGTAAGTTAGGTTACGCAATCCCAGTCGACGACTTTGGTTTTGAAGTACTTGAGTGTGTTGAAGGAGAAAGCCGTTCGCAGTTTGTTCGAAGTGCAGAAATCTTATTCTGCATGACAGGTGAAGTATCAATTATGTGCGGAGAGAAAGCCGTGAAATTGAAAGCCGGTGAGTCTGCGTTCGTTTGCCACAGCGCAACCAGTTACCAATATCAAGGGAGCGGCACATTGGCTCGTGCGTTTAATTAGTCCCCCCGACATTAGCGCATTAATGTAACGCTTTATTGGTAAATCTCAGAGTTTATGTTCTCTGATTTGCCCATAGGTTCTCTGACCTATGGGCTTTTTTGTTGCTAGTTAAAATCGAGTAATGATTTTAGCTTAGGGGTGGTACGCAGCTACTTTGAAAAGCCTACTTTTACCCAGATCATACGGTGGTCAGATGAAACATCTTTACCGTTACCATAATCACCAATTCGTGAGTCATTGAATAACTGACGTCCTTCTTCATATGAAGCTGACCAATAAACACCAGATTCAATAATACTTAATGTGGCTGATGGAAGAGCGTAATCAACCGCAAGTCCAAATGTTGAAGTGATACGGTTTGGTTGTGGGTGAGATGACGATTTATCCACGGCATGTTCAGCTGCACCATAACTGGTCGGGTATAAATGACCATTGGTGACTTCTTGATTAACCAGTGCATCGTTGTGCAAGTCTTGCATTACAGAACTAATACCGTCTCCATCTACTGGGTCTAGGTTTTGATCACCCATCATGACAAAGTGCTTGCCTTGTTCTAGGCCTCCCGTTTTTCCAGAATCATCATAGATGAACGATTTATTTTGAATGTATTGGTGCCAGAAGTCGACTTCTGCTGCGTTTTGCTCAATGTTCTTACCCACATCAAAAGCCGGAGGAGTAGGGTGAGACATCAGCAAGTGAACGGTTTCTGTCCCGTTTTTAGTTGGAATTAGGATCGGTGCATCAACGTGGTTTTTTGATGATAGACGAACTTCTTCCCACTCAGCAGTTGTGTACCACTCTTCGCCACAACCCATACCGACAGGGAACTTACTAGGATCATCACACACTGTGATTATTGGGATGGTTGAACCTTCAAGATCTTTCCATTTAAATTCTTGAAATGTACGAGTGTTTGCCGTGTCGATTTCGTATTTAGACATCAAAGCAAACGCGTATTGACCATGGTAGAAACCGAAACCCCACGCATCTCCGGGTAGTGTCCCAGGAGTACCATCATTGTCTAAATCAAAGCCAAATTCGTTCAATAAGCCGGTGTTGGTTGAGTAGCTTTCAAAGTATGGGTATGAGATTGGCTCTAGGTTAGCATCGCCGCCTGCACCTTCAATACTTTGAGCGACAGAAAGGTAGTTTTTCTGGAAGCCTTCTAGCGCCGATTTGTCGGTGCCAGTACCGTCATTGTTAAACTCAGCCATCATAAGTACGTCAGGACGATTCTTTTGAATCACGGCTGCTACATTACGGATCTGAATCACTTTGGCCGCTGTCTCTTTGTCTGCAGCACCAATCGTGTTATCCAAATAATCGGATACTAGCGTTGCCTGAACACTTGGTTCGATTTGCATTTCTGTTACAAGAGCTTCAAAGGTTGTTCGGTCAAAAGACAGGTTGTAAGTTGCGATTTTGACTTCTTCAGGTTGAACATAATCAGTGTCGCTGCTGCAACCAATTAAAAGAGCTGAAGAAATGGCGAAAGCGATAGATGTTTTTAACAATTTCATAAAATGGATCCGCTAATTGCATGAAAGAATTGTGGGATGCAAATGTTATGGAATGAATATCGTTCTGTAAGTGATAGCTGTCACAATGAAAGTTGATGATCGACATGGTGTTGCATTGAAAGTGTGATATTTGGAACTAACCTTTGTTATTTTAGTAAAGACAAAAATTTCATATATTTAATTAGAAGCGTAAATTAAAAAGCCCTCATAGTAATATGAGGGCTCTTGAGTTAGAACTAAACAACGTTGTTATTGGGGTGTTAAGCGTATTGTTTTACTAAGCATATTGCTCCACTGTCATTGCCCAATTTCTCTTTTGTTGTTCAAAATTCATTTTGATCTGCTGGTATCGAACTTTAAGTACTGAATGCTCGTACTTTTTCACGACGTCTTCACGTTTGCTTTCAAGTAGCTGCTTTTTAACTTCATAGTACTCATTCATATTTGATACAAGTGCATCGAACTCTTCCTGAAGCTTGTCTGCTATTTGTTGCTTGTCGGCACGGTGCATGATCTTTTGCTGCGTGCGTTTCAATAGCATTGATGCTTCCGCTTTTTCAATACGAGCTTGAGGCGTTTTCTTAAGTTTACTTGCTAGACCCATCAATGAAGCGCTTTTAATCAACCATTTAGTGGGATCGTATTGCCACCAGTAAATGCCGTTACGGTAGTCGTTTTCAAAGATATGATGGAAGTTATGGTAGCCTTCTCCAAAAGTAAGAACCGCTAACACACCGTTATCACGTGCTGTATTTTTATCTGTGAAAGGTTGGCTACCCCAGATATGAGCAAGTGAGTTAATAAAGAAGGTTGTGTGATGGTTAAGCACTAAGCGTACCGCACCCACTATTAACAACATGCCAATCACATCGCCGTAAATCACACCTAATGCGATAGGGACTCCAAAGTTCATGAGAAGAGCAAGTAACACGTAGTGCTTATGTTGCCACATCACGATTTTATCTTTTTTAAGGTCACGACAGTTTTCGTAATCGGTGTACATCGCAGTGTTGTAGTTCCGAATCATCCAACCGATGTGTGAGTACCAAAAACCGCGCTTGGCTGAATAAGGGTCTTTGTCGTTATTGTCGACATGTTTGTGGTGCACACGGTGATCAGAAGACCAATGCAGTGCGCTATTTTGGAGAGCAAATGCACCACCCAAGGCAAATAGAAACCTGAGGCTTGAATGCGCTTCAAACGCTTTATGTGACCAGAGGCGGTGGTAACCTGTAGTGATTGACAGATTGCAGAAAGTAAAACAGATCGCTAGCCATATCCAGTGCTCCATACCATAGCCAAAAAAGTAGCCATAAATGGGAGCTGCGACAACAGCAAGCAGCATACTAAAAGAGAATACAAAAATATTGAGCCAGATTAATGGCGGCTTTTTTGTTGATGATTTGTCGGCACTATTCATTAGCAAATTTCCATTGGGCTTACATCTGTACGCTAGAATATCAGCGTACACGTGTAAGTCAATATTGAAAGTGTAAACGTGTATTAGTATGTTTTGCTTAAATATTGTATAAAGGTAGTATGAAATGTAGTAGCAAGTCAGAAATGGAAGTACTAAGGGCTAATAAATGGAAATTAAGGTAGCTGAATATAAAGATTATGAGCGGATTGCCCAATTACATGCGGATAGCTGGAAGCTATATTACCGTGGGATTCTCGCTGATGATTACTTGGAAAATGATGTTTTGGAGGACAGATCTGTTATTTGGCAGACTCGTTTGATTAATCCTCCTTTTAACCAACATGTATTATTGCTTGAAGAGGGTGGTTTACTGGTTGGTTTTGTCTGTGCGTTTGGCAATCACAACTTTGAGCGTGGTACGTTCATTGATGCTTTACATGTGGATAATGCCTATCGTGGCCGTGGTGTAGGCAAGCGCTTGTTGTCTGAACTATCTAAGTGGTTGCAACAATATTATTCGGATTCGGGACTTTATCTAGAAGTGATGTCTGAAAATCACCAAGCTATTGCTTTTTATCAAGCGATTGGTGGAAAAGAAGAACTGGAACAGGTTTGGAATGCACCATGTGGAAGTCAAGTGACCGAGAAAGTAATCTCTTGGGAATCTCCCGTAGAACTTGAGCAGAAGACAGCGAGTGCTGTGTATTCTTAGTCGCTTCTCGTTGTGAAATTGTTCCTTACTAAATAATAAAGTTCAACCAAAGCTCCTTTAAAGCTTAAGAATAAAAATAAAAGCCCCGAGCATTAGATTGTTCGGGGCTTTTTTGATTAGGGTAGATGTTTCTAATGATTGTGCGTTTAGTCGCACCAAGTGATCTGGTTTCTACCGTTTTTCTTCGAAATGTATAGCGCTTGATCGGCGTCGTTGATGAGTTGCTCAACAGACCCAAGAGCTTGAGGCGAATGTTTCACACCAATTGAGATGGTAACTTCCAATCTAAGGTCAGAGGGCGACTCTAAAAGAGAACCAACTAATGATCTGATTGAGGCTTCGGTTTCGCCTTGCACCATGATCAAGAACTCTTCACCGCCATACCTAAAACAGTTACTGCTGCTCGGTAGTCTTTGTTTAATCTCGTTCGCCAATTCTTTGATAACCATATCACCCATTTGATGTCCGTAAGTGTCGTTAATCGACTTGAAATGGTCTATATCGATCATGATTGATGTAATGGATAACTGACGGTTAATACTGGGTTCTATGACTTGATGAAGATATAGACGGTTATAACAACCTGTTAGCGCATCTCTATATGAAAGCGCTTCGTATTGGCTAGATTGTTTACGCAGTTGGATGGCTTGTTTTCGCAGTTGTTCCGATTGAATAAAGCGTTTATGTACTTCAAAATCTCGTCTTAAGCACGCCGCCGCTATAAGGATGTAGGCGGATATGTAAACAGAAATCGTTTCAATTTCATGGTTAGGTTCAGCCGCGTACAGATAAGGGGATAAACCAATAATGTAGCTTAAAAATATGAAGGTGAGCGCGGTTATACTGTAACTCGCTGACAACCTTGAGAAGGTTCCGACATAGATCATCACAATGATGATGCCACCTTGGTAATCAAAATCCCCAAGCTCAATAGCGAAACGACCAACATAAACTAGAAATAGAGCACTGATTATTAAGAAAGCCGCTTCTAATTGTTGTAACGAGCTGGGCTTGTATTTAATGCAGTAAGATGCAGTAAACCACATGGCAATAACGATTATGGCTCTTAGTAGAGCTGGGATGATACATTCAGCACCGAAGTGTATGAAATCGGTGATCATAAACGCAAAAAATATTGTGATTGGAATGTAGATGGATTTTACGTACGGCAAATAAATTTCATTATCGAAATAGGTTTTAAATCTCTGATTTTTGAACCCAGAATAAGCGCGCATTAAGAAGTTAGCCGAAATTGATACACAATAATTTGCGTAGTATGTCACAGTGTTTCAGATTGTAAACGGCAGTTTCTATTGATTCGTCAGTATGTTAGCTAGATCAAAAAACGTAGAGCGAAAACATTCACGTTCTACTGAAATAGAACGTGAATAGCTTAGCGGCAGGAGTAAAAGTGAAGAACAGCGATTAGCGTTTGTTTTTTAAGTAACGCTTACGACGTTCTTCTTTCTTCTTAATTTGTTGTTCTGCTTTTAGCGCAGCCGCAGCTTCAACTTCGATCAGCTCTTTTGTGATCATTTCTGGCAGCTCAAGCGTTACTTTACCTAAAGTGCCGCTACGAAGTTCGTGAAGTAAGATTTCAGAACATTTATGAATATCGATATGACCACCAGCTCGAAGTGCTCCACGCTTGCGACCAATCGCTTCCATTAATTCAATGTCAGACTCTGGTAGCTCTTCAATTTGGTAGCGTTCTTTAAGTAGGTTAGGGTACTGTTTCGCTAAGTATTCAACTGTATAAAAAGCAACTTCGTCGTATTCCATTGCTGTGTCTTTAACTGCACCAGTTGCTGCTAGGCGAAAACCACTATGTGGGTTTTCCACTTTAGGCCAAAGGATTCCAGGAGTATCAGAAAGGATTACGCCATTTTGTAGGTTGATACGTTGTTGGCGACGAGTTACTGCCGGTTGGTTACCCGTTACCGCAATTGTACGCCCAGCTAAGCAGTTGATGATGGTCGACTTACCTACATTTGGGATACCCATAATCATAGTTCGGATGTTTTTGCCCATCTGTTCACGGTGAGGTGCTAGCTTACGCACTAGCTCCATTACGTGATTTACTTCTTCTTTTACGCTAGTGGTAATTGCAATCGCTTTAACGCCTTGTTCTTTCTCAAAGTGCTCAATCCAAAGTTGAGTGAGTTCCGGATCGGCAAGGTCGCGTTTGTTTAAGACTTTGACACAAGGCTTATCGCCGCGCAGTGAAGAGATCATTGGGTTTTCGCTACTGAACGGAATACGAGCGTCCAATACTTCGATGATCACATCAACCTGTGGGATAACTTCTTCGATTTCTTTGCGGGCTTTATGCATGTGACCCGGAAACCATTGAATAGACATAGAGATAAACCTTGATAAATATATTTGCTGCACATTGTAAGGGTTCGATAGGGCGTGTAAAGCCATATCTATATAGTGATGATAAAGATATGAACTTATCGCCACCTCACAATGATTTCAGTCGATGCTAGCTTCACTCGGGTTGATATGCATGGGTAAGTCTTCATTTTTCCAACAACTATTGATGACGCTTGAGAATTACGCCCATCTTCTCGCCGAATGCGAGGGTTAAATACATGAATATTTCATCGTCATCGACCGCCCATGACTCACCTGAAACTAAGCTGCCCGTCTGCGGTAACTCACGGTTTAAGTAAATTTCAAGCGCTTCCTTATTGGTGTAATTCAGTTCAGTTAATGAGAAGGTGACTTTTGAGTCGACTCGTCTTTGCACTTGTATGTTGCTGGTAACGCTGGTTTGAAAAGGCGTAGTAACATCGGATTTGGGTTCGAATGTGGTAATTAAGCGAGCACTTTCTGATTCAGGGCTATCGATGATCAGTTGTGTGTTGATAAGCAGAGAGCGTTCGCCATAATTAACGACCGAGTGTCCGCTCCAAAAGCCAGTAAATGGTTTCGTTGGTGTGTAGCTGAGTTGGAATAAGAGAAAACCAACGACCACACAAACGGTCCAGATTACGAGAACTTTATGATGTTTGGATTTTAATCGCATAAGGTAACTTGCTCTTGATAAGTGCAATGAACGGTTACTTCATCGTCTTTTAAATATATAGCCTCAACCTGGCGGTTTTCATCTATTACTATTGTAGGCGTTTGGGATAGGGTATCGATGTGCTGGTTTTCTGCTTCGATTATAGAAACTCGTTCTAGATATCGTATTGGTGGGGTAAGCAAAGAAGCTAACCGGTAGCCAATCGCAATCGCTAGTAAACAACCAATCACGACAAGGGCTCCAAAACGTTGTAAACGGATTTCGTCTTGCTGTACGATTTTATGCGACTCTAAAGGCTTGGATTCTTCTGCTTGAACTTCCAATGGTAAGTGGTTGGCAACGGGAGCTATGAATGCTGCTTCCACTGAGCAAGTCTCAGTGTTGTTTTTGACTAATTTCGGTTCGATAGCCAACAAATACCCTGTCTTGGGGATCGTACGAATCAATGAACGTTTATCATCACCCAGAGCAGTTCTTAATCGTTTGACCAATTGGTTGATCGTTACGTCTGTGGCATACGTGTTTTCGTAAAGTTCCTTAACTATGTTTTCTCTAGATAGTACATCAGGAACTCGTTTGATCAACGCATTCAACAAAGCCGATTCTTTTGCTCTTAATTGAGTCAGAACTTGGTTTTTGGATAAAACTCCTGAGGTTGATGAGTACAAGTATTCACCAATAAGGTACACAGGTGGCTCTAAAGTGAGTTTGGTCATAAATTAATAATAAGTGGGCAAATTGCGGAATAGAAACTTATTTAATTATGGCACTTTAGTCGTCATATCGTCATCAAATTTATAGGTTTTAGTACCAGTCAGTATTTCGCTAAGGCGATCGTGATACTAACTGATAAGTGAACCAACTTGTGAAACCGATCAGAAGGCGTAGTTTAAAGAAGCTGACACTAACCATTCTCGATGTGTAAAGAAGTCTATGTTTGAGTGGTTCTTTCGAGTTCCGGTAAACGTCGCGATGCTCCAATTTTCCCAACTTCCAAGATCTTTGTACTCATAAGCGATGAATAATCTATAACTATTGTCGGTTCTGCTTTGATCGAATATTGGATTATCTGCACGGTAATCGCTGTGAGCGTAGTTACCTGTGATAGCTACAGCATACGATGAAGATACAAAGAAGTACGATGCTTCAATACCATATCTGTTGTGTTGATTTGCTTTGCCATAAGCATCATGGAACGTGTAGCTTAAACCGTAATTGATGCCCGATTGACGGCTTAACATCGAAAGGTACTGAGCTTTAATGAAGTACGCCTGGCTATCTCGCTCTAGAAGCTGACTAGGGACATTGTCTTCCTCTACGTCTGCGTAGGCGTATGCCATATCTAGCGAAATATTCGTTTGTGAAAGGTTACTTAATTTCATGCGTACAGCACCGCCATCAACATCGGTTTTCGTGCGGCTTTCGTCGATTTCATATGGGTTAGTCCATACTTCGCCTGGAATTACGGTTGGCAAGTAGGCCACATCAACGGTTGTGCCCGAGTCTAATTGTTTTTGGTAACCAAACTCGAATGCCAGCGTACCGACCGATAAATCATCACGAGATGTACCCACATATAAACGGTGAGTTCGATCTGCACCGAAATCAAAATTCAAATTTCCCAGAGGAGTAAAAATGGCCTTGTCACCATAGTCGCCGCGGTTTGATTTTTTACCTAAATTTGGGTTGCCCTCGGTGTAGAGATTTGAATCTGAGTGTGTGTAGAGAGTAGCGAAGAGTATTTCGCCGCTGAGTTGATCCCACTCTACCGCATGTACAGTCGCTGTTACCGAGGCTGTAAGTATAGCTGTCAGGGCAATTAAAGACATTTTTGTCGCGTTCATAACAATCTCAATATTAGGCTTACCTTCAACTTTCCTTGTCGTATGGTTAGAAATCCGTTCTATTAAATCAATTCAAAAACATGCGATTCGACCTGAGGTGATTGGATTGCTGGTATCGACATCACATTAGAGAGTTCGACGTATTGGCTTGAACTCATGAATGAGAGGTGAATTATTCATGGAACCGGAAAATAAGGCTAATGACAAAAAATGACTTTATGGTTTTTAATTAAGTTATTGATATTTAATAATTATTATTAAATGTCACTTTTGTAGGGTCGGTGGGATTACACATATTTAGAGAGGATTTAGTTGTTTTTAGATGTTTGGTTTCAAAAAATCGTTACAATCGACTCTAGAATTAATTCTTAGTAGGGAGGTGAGGTAAAGATGAATTCATGTCTGTTGTGACGCTTAAGTAACAGCAACATCTTTAAATTTTGTCCAACTTTGACTTAGTCGAACCTTCATTACGTCAACGTATGAATTTGTGAGTTAGCGGTTTTTAATCCTTTCTAGCAAACTTTCTGAGGAATGCTTGTTTAAGGTAAAATAGTGAAGCGTCTGATGAATTGGAAGATTAAGGCTTCAATTGATTTTTATATCTATAGTCATGCCTTGAATTTTACATCTGGTTGTATAATAGATTCTAAACTATTGATAAAATTTGCTTTTTTTATTGCTTCTTTTCGATTAGTAACATTGATTTTCTTATATATGTTGTATACATGTGTTTTTACCGTGCTTTCTGAAATAAACAGGTCGCTTGATATTTCTAAATTTGAATCACCTCTAATGACTCGTTTAAATATTTGAATTTCTCTTTTTGTTAGGCTGGACAGTATTACCTCCGACTTGACAGTATACGAGCGTGCATTGGACAAAATATGTGACATCAGCTTTCTCGGTAACCATAAATCATCGTCACATACTGTTTTCAAACAACGTGTAAGGTGATCGATAGGCGCATCTTGATAGATTACCCCTTTTAAATTAAATAAATTGAATAATTGCATTACGGTAATGCTTTGTCCTGTGATATCTTCAGGAACGTCATAGACCACCCACTTACTGGACTCTAGGTTTGATAGAGTGACGTTGATATCTTTTATATCGGTCAACAATAAATAGCTAATGATAACGACATCAAATTCTTTATGATTAAGTGAACGTTCAATATCTAAAATACATTCCCTATTAAAGGAGAAATCACTGTATTTTTCTATTTCTCGTTGGATAAACTGGTTGTTAATACCGTTGTCACCAATTAGGAGTATGTGTTTTAAATTATTCTTATGGTCATACATAACTTACTCCGCAACTAACAATTGATTTTTAATTTTATGATGTTGGATTTTATATAATTGGGTGCAATGTCTCATTTTTTATATAATTACATATTTACGGTTGTTGTGAAAGGCGAGGTTCAATAGAAATTTGTAATGTGTCGTCATATTGCCCTCCTGGTTTATTCTCTGTTTCTCCAATGACAAAACTCAAAGGAATAGGCTGACCAATTGTCGAAGCAAGACGTTGGATTCGTGCATCCAACTGATCAAGGTTTACTCTGTCATTATCTAGGGAGAGTTGATATGGGATGTCCCATTTAGTGTCATTTGATTCATGGCGTAACTTTCCTTGATAAGCTGATTCCAAAACAATGGTATAGCCTGTATTACTTTGAACCCACAAGTTAGGTGCAGAACGAATCACTTTATTTGAATATAATGTACCGAGATCAAGGTCATAGTGTTGTTGGGTTAGCCCATAAAAGTGAATTTTTGCAGCGGGTGGGACGTTAACTGAAACAGGCAGTGAGCTTGGGCTGATTTCTATTTGTTTGTTGTCTGAAGTATAAGAAGGCGAGACCTCTAAAAGTCCTCGATAGGTTCCTGACTCTAACCATTGTTTGCTTGGAAAGCGCATTTGTATCGTTGCGGATTGTTGACTGTCGGTTAATGACAGATGCCACTGATTAGCCACAGGCATGCCAACGAACCCACTCCATTCAAAGTTGAGCCTGTCTTGGTTTGACCCTTTTAACGACCGACTTGTATCGCTAAGTTGTAAAATCAGGCTCAACTCACAGGGTTCGCCGATTATGTTTGCATCTATACGGTAAGTATTTATTGTCGCAAAATTCCCTGCGCTGAAAACGTCATACTGTGATTGTGAGGAGACGGGTTGAATAGCCAATGCACTAGCTTCACACGCAAATGCAGAAGAAACATGGCTTATGGCGATGAGGCTTAATGCTCCACAAAGAAGTTGTTTATTCCACATACACATCTCCTAGTCTTATCAAGTTGTCACTGCGTTCACTGAGGGTGATGATGACTGATTCCTGTCCTTTGGTGTCGAGTACCAATTGATATTTACCTGGCTTTAATCCAGAGATTGCAAAAATTCCGTTACGATTAGTAAAGAAATCAATCGGTAATTGTTTTGCTTCACCAAGGTAATGTGCTACGCCTGCGACAAGTGAAATAGGGTTGTTACTTTGACGATCGAATAGCTTGCCAATAACGGTTAAGACAGCATCGGAGCCTATCTGTAGTTGGTAGCCCTGTTTATAACCAGGCTTAACCCAGAACGCACCATCACCTAAGTCATACCCAGGCGGTAAGTTATCGACTTCGTAACCGATCACTTGGCCATTATAAGCAACAAGATCAGGGACCATAGCATTGCCATCTCCTCTAAGATAGACACGTGCGTACTCAGCATCTTTTGTCGGGTCGATAGCCAGATCATTCTCTTTAAGGCTTTTATGTTTGCTAACAATCGCAAATGCTTCACGAACTGGTCTGCCGATCGTCACAGATGAACCTGCAAAAGCAAGTGCGCTGCTGATCGTCACGTCTGTACTATGGTTTCGTGTTTCACCACTAATATCTTCAAGCCGTGAAGCGTGAGTCGCATTCAATTCATAACGGTTGGCCGTATAGTTAATACCGGCATCCATATCTGCATCTGTTTCTTCGTTAGTTACAATACTTGCAAAGCCTGATATACCGCCGGTGTTACCAATATTATTTTGATAACTGTAATCTAATGCTGCTTCGTTGAGCTCTGTTGTGTAACGACCGACTACGCGAGTTTGTCGGCTAAGAGGCCAACTTATTGTGACTGTGGTACTAATGTCATCGTCTTCGGTTGCGTTATGTTGATAGCTCAAGCGTGCACTCCATGTAGCGGGAGTATCAAATAGCCCTGCTGATAGGCTCGGACTGATCAACCAATAATCGTTCTCTTCATCGACTCCTGTTCGGTAGTTGAGGGTCATAGCCGCGCGTAAAGACTGGCCTAGATAAATGGAGCCGAATGCTGAGGCAAAATGGGTGGTTAAGTTTATATCGACATTGGAAGCATCAAATCCTGTCACACCCGTAAAGTTATTGGTTAGATATTCGTAACTTACACTTAGTTGTGGGGTCAGCGTATTTGCACTGGAAAACTCTGCATCGAAAGCAAATTTATAAGCATCGCCAGTTCCAAATGTAGGGTGTTCGCTACGTGAAGCATTGAATTCAGTGACACCCCATGTAGAAGCAACTAAAGCGGTGGCACCATATTGGTATAGATCTTCACGGGATTGGAAATTAGTGCCTAAAGTTAACCAAGGGTTAATACCCACATCGATATAACCATGCAAAATGCGTTCGTCGGTTAGATACTCGATTTGCCCATTCTGTAATTCAGATGGTGCTCCATACATAATGCTATATTCGAACTCGCCGCTATTGAGCAAGTCGTTACCTGTCGCAATCGAAAACTCGATGCGTTCTTCATTACCCGAACGATCGGTGATGACCAGCACAATATCATTACTACCTTGCGCAAGAGGGATATCACTAAGGTTATAGCTACCGGCCCCTAGGGTTAACCGTTGAACTGCGATCCCATCAATATAGACATCGACATTAGATGCTCTTTGTAGTGTGAATGATTGATTAGCTCTTGGACGCGCGTTTCTAGTTGGAATAAGGGTGAAATCTCGAGTTAAGCCAATACCAAGAATGTCGGTGCTATCTTGAAAAGATTGACCGCTGTTGTACATATCGCCTAGTACCAGTCGTGTACCTTGTTCGGCAAAATCAATGTTTAGGCGAGAGCCTTCTCTTATGTATCTCGATTCTTGCGATGAGCCGTTTTCTAAATAGGATTCATACTCAAAATTTAGAAAGCCAATGTTAAGAGCGGAGTCGAATTGGCTACGATAAAGATCCTGTCTTGAGGAGTTTTGATCGATATATTGACTCTCGTTCGCGGAGAGGGCCAAGTTAATGTACCCACTGAACATACTTGGCTCTGCATAATTATAAAAATCATTCGCGCCATTCATCGACAGTTGCTGTGTTAAGCTAAATTCAGGCGGTACCGTCACGATACATTCTAATGACGAAAAGTCGAAACTAAGACCTAACCCTACGAGTTCAAATTGATGTTGAGACAACATCTCGTTATCTGTCGTGTTACTCAGTTTATTGATACCTTCTTGAGTCACCACTGAAGAAAGGAGAGTGAGAGTGCTTTCTTTAGGCAGCAATATCTCATTGTTAGCGGTAATGATAATATCCGCTTCACCCAATATAGTGTCACTTATTCTTAGTAACGAGGTGAGTTGAATGTCTCGCCCTGTCGGATTCAATACCATTTTTTGACTCCAAACGTTAGGAATGAAGGCGGCAAAATAAAAAAGTATCAATACCAAGATATACAAAAAATGCCATGTCTTGTGATAGGTTCTAGTTTTCATACCCATGGTAAGTGCCCACTGGTAAGTGATTTAAAGAAGAAGGCAAAGTTATAGTTGAGCGCGGTGGGACAAATTGTTCACCTAAAGCTTCGTGTACTTTTTGGTTTTGAGATTCAAGCCCTGTAAAATTAAGTAACGATGTGTAGGTAAACCGCGTCCCTGTATTGGTCAATGTGAGTTGCCCTTTTTCACCTATGTGCAATTTCACGTCTGGCTCAAGCGAAGAAGAGTGAATATGCAATAGCGCATTGTAATGAACTTGTAAGTTGATACCCGTAGCTAAACCTGTCGGCATATCAAATTTGGCGTTGTTCTGGCTAATATTCGCGGTACTAAAGCGAATGAAGTAACTCTGAGACGTTTTGAGTAATCTATTGCCCAACCATTGTATACGGAATACTTGACGCTCCCCAGGTGCTAGCATTGCAGCCGGAGGAAACACAAACATTTCTTCATTCGACAGTTCCGATGTTTCAAATGTGCCATCGGATAAAAAATTCAAACGGCGAACGTTGGCTTCAAGAGGGAGAGTCTGTGTCGAATTATTAGTCACAACCAGCTGTGATGTTGCTCTATGATCAGTGTTGAGCTCAATGACGGTTGGAAATAGTGTTATGCCAAACGTCTGTGCACATAAAAAGCAATAAACGAGCCCTCCGAAAATACAACGTCTCATCACTACTGATCCTGTTCTATTTCAATCGATAGGGTCTTAAAGTCATAATTTTTAAGTGGCATCATTTCAAAAAAACGCGTGGAATACGGAAGCACTAAAGTTCCTGGAATGCGCTTGGCGATTTCTACGCCTTTCAAATACGTTGAGTGTGTACCGTCTGATACTTTCCATGTTGTATTCGTTAATCGACCATAACTATTACCACTGTTAAGCACTTCTAGAACCCATTTGTTGTTCTTGTCATTTTGCTCGATACTTTTTATCTCTAACTGAGAAGTCGTGTTTTGTGGTCGTACGTTGATCAGCGTATTAAACTGAAGCAAGAGACTTACTTGTCCTTGGTTGCTACTCGCTCTCTCTACCTTCACCTGTTTAACAGCGATACGATACGCTTTTGATTCTGTGATGGAAGGATCACCTAAATATCGCACCATAATTGATTGCGATCGTCCAGGCTCAATAATCGCGGTCACCGGAATTACTAATAGCTCGTCATCTGCAGGCGTCGTAGTTTCTTTCCCGTATTCGTTCATCGTCATAAATACTGGAGACAATTCCACTGTTAGTGGTTCGGTAGATGAATTATCCACTCTCATTGTCATTTGAGCCCTTTTACCAAGCGGTGTCATTTCCATAGACATCGGCTCTACCTTGAACGCATGGGCAGATAAACACGTAAATGACAATAAAAGAAGAACAATCCATTTCTGCATGATCCATTTATACATATCGAGGAGCTCCAAACTAAACTTATGTCGGTAAGGTTTAAGATTCAGATTAAGTCGGAGGCCAACTAGTGGCCTCCGACTTACTGACCTCTAATTTGAGGTAATATTTACGGTTAATGTATCTGAGTAGCCACCTGCCCATGGCGAGGTTTCTGTCGTAACAATATCAATGGTCGCGGCAACACCAGTAGCTAATGCACCAGAACCACCATAAGAGTTACTCACTGAAACATCATTTTGACCTGGGCCCCCAGGAGCATTAAGTGTGAAAGGAGCTAGGCCCGAAGGGCTAAATGTTGCATCGTAGGTAAGAGCGTAGTCTTCGCTATCGTCTGACTCTAGACCACCTTCAGCACTTGTTAGTGTCACAGTTGCACCATCGACGTCATTACACTTCATGTTCAGACCGCCAACAGAAATGTTTTGAATTTGAGACACGTTACCAAAGTCCATGAGTTGTGTTGAAAGGCCGGTAACTTCACATACAGGTGAAACAAAACCAACTAACTGGACGTCACCAGGAGCGGCTTGAACTTGAGCACCAAAAATAGCAGTGGCTGTTGCTGCGTAGATTGTTAGCTTTTTCATTAGAAATTCCTTTATCTTAAATGATTGGCTCAAATACTGCTGAGCATTTGTTATTCTGCAGATACATTGCAGAGGTCTTACTTTGTCACGCTATGAATCGAGGGATAAACTTCGATTTCAATCACGTCTTTATAATAACCTGCGAAGTGCAAGCTATTTTCAAGTGCAACCCTAAGGCTCCCTTGTTGAGAGAAAGGAATTACACCAGAACTGTCTATCATTACAGGTGATAAGAGTTGACTGCTGTGTCGACTTTCGTTAAGACGAAGCTCATCTATTTGTAATGACAAATTATAAGTTTCAATAATATCAACGCCTTGTTGTTGATATTTTAGGCCACCGTATTTGGAGTTAATCGTTATACCCAATGGGCGGTTACAATACACATTAAAAGGTAACGATTGAACATCGAGATGTTCGGTAAATTTCATAACGTTGCCAGAGAAAAAATTTATTTCGCATCGATCTTTGATCTTGTCGTTAATTCCTAACGTTAAAGTATTGGCGCTGACATTAAATGAAAGTGACAACCCCAAAATTAACGTGGAGAGAGTGAGGCTATGAAGAAACCAACATACTTTGTACATAAGCTCACCTCTCCCTAATCGAATGTAACGTGTTGCTTGGTTAACAAAACTATAAGAGCTACAAAAAATGGCGAAGTAGTAAAAAAAGTTGATTATTATTCAGAAGTATGAGATTTCGTATGATTTTGAGTTGGAAGAGTGATACAAAAATTTAGATAACAATTTCATATTCAATTAGATACATAGAATTTACCTAAGTACCAGTTTGATTGAGAATTTTTATTGAATTGATAAAATTTAAACTATGGTCTACGCGTTTGTTTAAAGTCTTAGATTATGGTGACTTTACCTAAATAACTCTATTAACGTGATGGTCCTAAAAAATAAATACAACGTCTAAAATGTTTGTAGATAAATCCAATGGAGCGAAGTGAAATAGCAATGAAGGATGATGAATTATTAGAAATTGAAAATTATTTTCTATTTAAATTAACACCTTAAAATACATCTTATAAATGCAATATGTTAACCGCTAATTACCGTACGAATGACAATTAAATATAGCGAAGTTGTTCTGAATGCATATTTTGGTTTTTTTCATCACCAGCCTAACTCTATTTAACGCACGGGATATCGCTTGAATTTGGGAGGAAAGGTCACCCTGCTATGTTTGGATGATTTATTAAAGATATTTATATAGGACAAAACGAGATTTAGTTTTGTTGGCGTTAATGTGGTGTTTTTTAAGACATTGAGGCTGGTGTAAAGGTGTTATTTTCCTTATAGGAACGGTTGATGACTCTTTTTAAGACGAAAAAAGGCTCCCCTTTGAAGAGAAGCTTCATCATTAATAGTTTATCGATGACAAATTAACCTAAAGTTAAAGTACATTTTCCAATTTTTGTAAGAAAGTCACGATATCTTCTGCGCTAATATCTCTATGGGTGACAAAGCGAACAGGGTTGCCTGGCGACATTGTAATGCCTTGTTCACTCAGCTCACTTGCGATGCGGTTAATATCAACAGACTCATCTAATTTAGCAAACACGATGTTGGTTTGAATGAAGTCAGGATTGACAGAGAAGCCTTCTAGCTTGCTTAGACCAATCGCTAGATTTTTTGCGTTCTCGTGATCGACTTTTAGTTGAGCAACATTTTCTGTTAGTGCCATTTTGCCTGCAGCGGCAAGAATACCGGCTTGACGCATACCCCCACCAACCATCTTACGCAGACGACGTGCTTTAGCGATGTACTCTTTGTTGCCCAATAGCAGTGAGCCGATCGGAGCGCCTAAACCTTTTGATAAACAAATCGTCATCGAGTCGAAGTGCTGTGCGATTTCTTTCACGTGGACATTTAAAGCGGCTGCCGCGTTGTATACACGAGCGCCATCCAAGTGCATTTGTAAACCATATTGGTTTACGAACTCACGAGCGTTAGCTAAATATGACATTGGCAGCACTTTACCATTGATCGTATTTTCTAGGCTCAGAAGTTTAGTGCGCGCAAAATGACTGTCGTCTGGCTTAATCGCAGAAGCAAGCTTTTTAAAATCTAATGTGCCGTCCGGGTTGTTCTCTATTGGTTGAGGTTGAATAGAGCCTAATACTGCAGCGCCGCCAGCTTCGTATTTGTAGTTGTGAGCTTGTTGGCCACACAGATACTCGTCACCACGCTCACAGTGCGCCATTAAACCGAGAAGGTTGGCTTGAGTACCCGAAGAAGTGAACATTGCAGCTTCAAAGCCTGTTTCAGTTGCGGCCCATTGCTCTAGTTCATTTACGGTAGGGTCATCTCCGTAGACATCGTCACCTACATCTGCGTTTGCCATTGCATCACGCATAGCTTGTGAAGGTTTGGTTACGGTATCAGAACGAAAGTCCATGTTTCTCTCCTAGAGTTTTATAAATAGCCACATAGTTGTGCTTTGCTCAAACAAGCGATGGTTTTGGTATCGGTAATTTGATCGCAGCGAATTTTATCGTGCAGTTCTTTTAAGCTAAGTTCGATGACCTCTATTACTTCATCTTCATCACACTCAAAGCGAGTCGTATGATTGAGGTCTTTTGCGACGAATAGGTGTTGTATCTCATCACAGAACCCTGCAAGTGGGGTAACTTGCCCTAAGCTTTGGAATGATTTGGCACTGTAGCCTGTTTCTTCTTCGAGCTCGCGTTGTGCACATTCAAGTGGTGTCTCATTAACTTCCATCGTTCCAGCTGGTAGTTCTAATAGCCATTTTTTGAGTGAAGGACGAAACTGGTTAATGAGGATAATCTTTCCAGACGACGTAATAGGTAGAATAACAGCCGCGCCAGGGTGGTGTATTGTTGTATGCTTTACCACGACGTTCGTAGGGAGCGTCACGTTCTCTTCTACTAGAGAAATACTTTTCCATTGATGGATAACTTTACTCATGCAGTCTTGCCACATTCCTTGTCAATTTATCGCGTTACTGAAGACGTGCACCACCTTAACGTCTATGGTGTCGAAAATAAAAGAAAATTTAGGCTCAGTTACCGATTTAGTTTCACACCGTTCGTGAGGTTACTCTCATATTTGGAATTTATGATTGCGCCAAAATTACGACCGTAACCATCTGATATAAATGCAACTCAATAATAAAATACACTTGTAACAAAGTGCTAACAAATGTATAAAAACATATCTACACTCTCAATTGTTCAAAGATTTTCGGAGTAACGCATGAACCCTTCTATTTCTTCACATGCTGACAAGGCGCTACTCTCTGAAAGAATCAATAAATTAGCGCAAGCTCTGTCTGACGGTGTCTATGAAAGAGAAGACACGATTAAGCTTTGTTTACTGGCTGCTTTAGCGGGTGAAAGTGTGTTTTTACTCGGTCCTCCGGGTATCGCAAAAAGCCTTATCGCTAAGCGTCTCATACAGGCTTTTGACAACAGCAGCTACTTCGAATATCTGATGACGCGTTTCTCTACTCCAGAGGAAGTGTTTGGCCCGCTAAGTATCCAAGAATTAAAAGACAACGGACGTTACGTAAGACTGACTGAGGGTTACTTGCCAACCGCGCAAGTCGTATTTCTTGATGAGATCTGGAAAGCTGGTCCTGCCATCCTAAATACGTTACTTACAGTAGTTAATGAGAAAACATTCAAAAACGGCAGTGACATTGAACGTGTGCCGATGCGTTTATTAGTCTCGGCATCCAACGAACTTCCAGATGAAGATAGTGGCTTAGAAGCGCTGTATGACCGGATGCTAGTCCGTGTGTTTGTAAACCGTATTCAAAACAAGCAAAATTTCAAATCAATGCTGACGACTGGTACATCTCAAGAAGCCGTGATTCCAAAAGGTTTAGCGATTACCGACATTGAATACCACCAATGGCAGAAAGAACTCGATAAGTTGGAATTGACAGATAATTCCTTCAACAAGCTGTTTGAACTAAAAACCATGCTTGAGGAGACAGTTAAGAAACAAGGCTCCTCTTCAGAATCAGATCTGTATGTGTCAGACAGACGCTGGAAGAAAGCCGTCAAACTGTTGAAAGCGAGTGCGTTCTTCAGTGGCAGAGATAGCGTGAATCCATTAGATATCATGCTCCTGCAAGATTGCTTATGGCATAGCCCAGAGTCGCGTGATGTGGTTCGTAGTGTTGTAAAAGATTTCGCACTTAACCGAGCATTTGACCAACAAGAGTCGAAAGCTCAAATCGAAATGTCTCGTGAAGAGCTAGAAGAAATTCAAGATGATGTTGAATCGACGTTGTCGGTTTCGTTATCGATGGAATCAACCAGTGGCTTGTTACGTAAAGACGTGTATCAACATGATATTAAGAACGCGAAGATGTACAGCGTAGGTAGTGCTTACAATTTAGTGAAACTGGTCTTACTGCAAAGCAACATGTCGGTATCTGAATCAGAGAAAGGTGACAGCCGCTGGGTATACGTGGCGAAAGATGATTTTGACCGTGTTCTTAAAGAAGGGCACGGTGATATTTACGGCTACGTCAACGAAAACAAAAATCTATGTCGTCTAAAGTTGGATCTTGATGCCTCTAATCAGCTCGTTATCAAAGATATTGCGAACCGCTCTGTGTTGGTTAGCGTTGTAACGACTGATGGGTTAGATCAAGAATTGTATAACAAATGGTTAAGTGGCGCTGAGAGAGCACTAGAACAGTTGACTGAAGCTGAGTTCAAGTTAAAGAGAGTCCGCACCGAGTTCCACGACGCATTACCTCATAACTACATTGATCCAGAGCTACCAAAAGCGATGGAATCAAGCTTACAAGCAGTAACTCAAGACCTTGAAACGACAAAAGTGAAGAGCAGTAAGATCGCTCAACGCATCAAGTTCATGAGTCAGTACTTCGAGTAAGGGGAGACAAGTATGTTAGGAGCAGATGGCTTAAACCTTGCTTTGATGGTTGCTGATTCGGGCATCATTGATACGGCGATGAATGATCTCATCGCTCGTTCTCAAGTTATGATGGCTGCTGAGAACAAAGGCGTCAAAACATCGGTAAAAAACCATTTAGTTAAATGGCGCGGAAAAGTGAAAAAACGCGTGACCAAAGTGTGTGAGACCGACCGCTTCCAAGAGGAAATAGCACTTTATCAAGAAGTGATTTATTGGAATGAAGGCCAGTTTTTTGATGACATAGACGGAGTCATCAAAAAGTTGGAGTGGCACTCTGCGTTCTATCTACAAGCACGACGTTTAATGGAAAACAACAAAGGCGTTTATAACGCTATGTTTCCACATTACTTTTGTGATCAATGGTATCAGTCGTTATCTGAAGCCATTAAGCAAGCTCAAGTAACCGAACTTGAAACAAGCAAAGAAAAAGTCTTAGCGGATCTTTATCAGCGCATGGAAACCATGAAGAACATGGACAAAGTGACTGAGTCAGGTGATGAAGGCAGCGTAGGGCGCTTGTGGGATATGGCTTCAGCTAAGTTGAGTAAAACTGACCTAACCGTAATGAAGCGTCATGCAGAGTTCTTAAATAAACATAAAGGCCTGCAAGAAATAGCTGAAAAACTCGGCCGTATGGCGGGTGAGGAAGACGATCCTTCGCTACACAAAGCCCCTGTAGAAGAGCTACAGATGGTTGAAGAGAAAAGCGATGAAGCGGTAGATGATATTGTCGGGATTCACGAGAGTGATGACTTGAACAAGATGCTACCAAACGAAACTATGTTCTTAGCTTATCCTGAGCTCGAAGTTATCTTTTATAAACATCTGGCGGACAAGCGCTTACTGAGTTATCGATCTCAAGGTAAATCTCGTACTTTACGCAAAGTGAAAGCGCAAAAGCCAGATAGTAAGAATATCGATATTGAAAAAGGACCGTTCATCGTTTGTGTGGATGCTTCAGGTTCAATGAGTGGATTTCCAGAGCAATCTGCCAAAGCAATGGCTTATGCCCTGATGCAAATCGCTCTCGCGGAAGAGCGAGACTGTTACGTGATTCTGTTTTCTTCTGAGCAGATTACCTATGAGTTAACAAAACAAGATGGTTTACGTGAAGCGAGTGACTTCTTAAGCTACTCATTCCACGGTGGTACTGATCTAGAACCTGTTTTGATGAAGTCAATTGATTTGATGACCGGAGATAAATACAAGAACGCAGATTTGATTGTGCTTTCTGATTTTATTGCACCAAAACAATCTGACGAAATGATTGCTCAAGTCGAAAAATTGAAAGAGCACAAAAACCGTTTCCACGCGGTAAGCCTATCTAAGTACGGCAACCCACAACTTATGACCATGTTTGACCATTGTTGGGCTTACCACCCAAGCCTTGTTGGCCGTTTTATGAAAAAGTGGTAGCGTTCGATCACTCCAATTAAATCCCTTTTGCTGTGTGTTTTTTGACTCAAGAGATCGAACATGCAGCAATTTGATTTAAATGTCAGCAAACGGAATTTAAATTCACTTTTTTGTTTGACTATCTTCCCTCAATCCGTAAAGTAAGCACCCGAACACAGGGGTAGCTTATTTAACTCCCTAAAGTGTTGATGTAAGAAGGCGCCTTGGCAGAGTGGCTATGCAGCGGATTGCAAATCCGTGGACCTCGGTTCGACTCCGGGAGGCGCCTCCATTCTCTTCTTCTTTTTGTTTAGACAAAGGGATGAGCAGAAGAATGACAATGCGATACTAGCTCAGTTGGTAGAGCGCAACCTTGCCAAGGTTGAGGTCATCGGTTCGAACCCGATGTATCGCTCCAAATTTTGTAATGTTGATTCATTTGACATTAAGATGGTGTTTTACTTTTCAGTAATCGGCATCGCAATAAAGAATTGCGTGCCCTGGTGGTGGAATTGGTAGACACAAGGGATTTAAAATCCCTCGGCGTTCGCGCTGTGCCGGTTCAAGTCCGGCCCGGGGCACCATCTATTTGATTGCTACTTTTGGTAGAAATCACAGAGTAGTTCTCTTAAAACACTCATTGAAGGCGCCTTGGCAGAGTGGCTATGCAGCGGATTGCAAATCCGTGGACCTCGGTTCGACTCCGGGAGGCGCCTCCAATCTTCAGAAAAAACCAGTCCTAGTGGCTGGTTTTTTCGTTTCAGATATACCACCGAACAACCTGCCTTCTAGCCCACTTATTTAACAACTCAATCATTATTCATGTCACCTGTTTCGCACTTGTGCCATTATTTACCATTGCTCTGCGTTACTTTGAGTTTGTCGGCTGAGTAATATGTAAATAAACAGAAGTCACAAATTATTACTGTACTCAATTTGTTTCATTTATATGAGTGTTAACTCTCTTTAATTCATATATATAGGTGAGAGCATAGAACTTTATATTTCTTTAATTGTTCTATAAGAGGTTCTTAATATGCAATTTAGTCTAAAGAGAAAAATGGTTTTCTCTGTAGTTTTAGCGATTGCTGTTACATCTGCCATCCTTCTTTTTATGGGTTATAAGACTTTTCAAAGTAACAGTTGGCAATCAATAGAGAGTGAGAGTCGAAACACACTCCAAGCGCATGCAAAGGGCATCAGCGATTGGTTTTATGATAAGAAACAAGCAGTACACGGACTAAAACAACAAGTTCAACTTAACCCGTCATTAGATATAGTGCCACACTTACGTCAAACCCTTGTGTCTGGTGGGTTTGGGTTGAGTTACTACGGTAACAAACAAGGTGAGATGTTTCGCCACGATCCTTCATTAAATAAAGCGGGCTATGACCCTAGAGCTCGAGGTTGGTACAAACAAACTTTAGCAGAAAATCGCGCGGTCACTACTAAGCCATATGTAAGCGTCACTATGCAAACCTTAGTGGTGACCTTAACTGATCCTGTGACCGAAAATGGTTCGATTATTGGTGTGGTGGCGTCAAATCTCGCATTAGACAAGCTTATTGACGATGTCTTGGCCATTCAGGTTCCAGGTAATGGGCGAGCGATCCTAATAGATAAGCAAGGTACGGTCGTTGCCCATAAGAATAAAGATTTCATCCTTAAGCAAGTCAAAGAGATAGCACCAGAATTAAGTGTTGCTGGATTAAATAGTGCCGCACAAAACTTAACGACAATTTTTACAAAAGTTGATGGTTATGAGCGCGTCATCATGGCTGAGCCTATTAAAGGCACCGACTGGCTTCTTGTGATTGAAATGGACAAAGACGTATTAGAACAACCGTTGTTCGATATGCTGATCAGTCAGGTAACGACAGGATTGATCGTATTGATCGTTATGGCTGCGGCAACGTCGTGGTTTGTCGCTCGTCAATTGGTGGAATTAGGACGAGTGAGCGAAGCTTTAGCTGATATTGCTGAAGGGGAAGGAGATTTAACACAACGCCTCCAAGTATCGAGTCAAGATGAAGTCGGGCAACTTGCCGATAAGTTCAATGTGTTTGTCGATAGGCTACATGAGATGATGAAAAATGTTACCCAAGTTTCAACTGCCATGAATAACGGTGCAGAACATGCGAACACAAGCGCATTGAAACGTAGCGATAGCGTAAGCCGACAACAAGACGAGATCACTATGGTAGCAACAGCTGTAACCGAAATGGCGACAGCAACCTCTGAAATCGCGTCTAATGCAGACAATACAGCAAAAAGTGCAAGTCATTCTGTTGAGTTAAGCGAACAAGGCTTCCAACAAATGGCGAAGAGTCAATCATCAATCAATGAGCTGTCTATTGAGTTAACCAGCGCAGTCTCTATCATTAGTGAGCTTGAAGAACACGGTCAACAAATCGCGTCAATCTTAGCGACAATACGTGAGATCGCAGAGCAAACTAATTTGCTTGCACTCAATGCGGCAATTGAAGCAGCGAGGGCCGGAGAGCAAGGTCGTGGTTTTGCGGTGGTTGCTGACGAAGTACGAGTATTGTCACAACGTACTCATGCTTCAACGGAAGAGATTGAAGACAAGATCAAGCGTTTACAACAAGCGACTAGCGGTGCTGTTAAAGTAATGACACAAAGTCACGATATGGCAAAAACTAGCGTACACGATGTGGATATGGCCGGAGAAAGCTTGGCTCAAATACGCGAAGCGATTCAGATGATCAGCGACATGGCGACTCAAATTGCCTCAGCCGCAGAAGAGCAATCTTTAGTGACCGCGGAAATCAACGCCAATACTGAGTCGGTGCGTGAAGTAAGTGACGTGATGGCGCTTGATGCGTCAGATGCAGTCTCGCAAGCCGACCAACTCAGTCACTTAGCTAACGATCTCAAACAGGAACTCTCTAGATTTAAATTATAAGTCCAGTTACAACCATACAGAGCACAAGTCGTTACAAGCTTGTGCTCTTTTTTAAGCAGCTAGCGTCAACTTGATTTGCTGTCTCAGTGTTTATCGAAGAAATCTTTATTACGGATATACTTACTCATAAGGTGATAAGAGAAAGGCCGAATCAACCAACTAAAGATAGAGCGACCAAGGCGAATGAGTGTTGGGGTGTTTTCATAGATTCTACCGTTGTAGAGCCAAAGCACTTTTCCTGTATGCCAATACATTAAAGGTAATGGCGGCATGAAGGTTACAATGTCTATGTCACAACAGATGCGGTAAGTTTTCTTGCTTAAACGGTAGTTCTTTTTAAAGCTCCAATCACCAATTGCAGGCTGGCCAAACGTGACGACTCGTTTGATGCAACCGGGATACTTTTGGTCTAGGTAGTCAGCAAATACACAACCAATAGCGCCGCCAGATGAGTGGCCGGTGATGGAAATTTTTTTTCCTTCTTTTAACAAAGGTATGAGCGTGGCTTCTAAACGTTCTATAACGGTTTGCCCTAGCTTATCTTCGTTACGACTTGGTTGGCTTTCTTGAAACATGAGATGATAGAAACCAGCATGAACACGATAGTTCAGTCCAATCCTTCTACAGCTTCTGGTCCATAATGCGAAGGTGAGTAGCCAGTCAGAAATACTGTGTGATCCCTTGATAACCACGACTACCTCATCTTTGTTGCTGCTCCATAAAACTCGAATCATGGTTTTACCAAACTGATTCTTTATGATGCGTTGTCCATTAGGGTCAAACCCGTAACGAGTTTGTTTAAAAACTCTAGGGTAAGCGAGGTTACATAGGACGGCATAACGCTCATATTGGTATCGTTTTAGTGGTTTCACATTTTCACTTCGTAATAAGAGTTACTTAAAACTCTAGAGGTTGAATGTGAAACGTGCATGAAAACGACGTTGTCTTTCTTACGCTACAGATAACCAGTGGGAAGAACTGACTTCAAACGATAATGTCCAGTCTATAAATTGAATTCCCCACCTGTGGTGATGCCATTGAAACTTAAGAACTATGTATAATAACCATACAAGCTGCAGTAATTTAAGCCTGTAAAGTTCGATATTTAATCACTTGAATTAAAAGATAAAATTTATTGTTGACGAATTTTTTCCATCCGTTAAAGTACACCTCGTTCTCACGGCCTAGGTCGCTGAGAGATGGTGTTTTACTTTTCAGTAATCAGCATTGCTTAATTGCGTTGCCCTGGTGGTGGAATTGGTAGACACAAGGGATTTAAAATCCCTCGGCGTTCGCGCTGTGCCGGTTCAAGTCCGGCCCGGGGCACCATCTATTTAGTTTCTACTTGAGAGTAGAGTGATGAACAAAGAGTGGTTCTCTTTAAACACTTCAATATATTTTTATGTTGATAAGGCGCCTTGGCAGAGTGGCTATGCAGCGGATTGCAAATCCGTGGACCTCGGTTCGACTCCGGGAGGCGCCTCCATTTTCTTTCTTCTTTTTGTTTAGGCAAAGGGATGATTAGAATAATGACAATGCGATACTAGCTCAGTTGGTAGAGCGCAACCTTGCCAAGGTTGAGGTCATCGGTTCGAACCCGATGTATCGCTCCAAATTTTGTAATGTTGATTCATTTTGACATTAAGATGGTGTTTTACTTTTCAGTAATCGGCATCGCAATAAAGAATTGCGTGCCCTGGTGGTGGAATTGGTAGACACAAGGGATTTAAAATCCCTCGGCGTTCGCGCTGTGCCGGTTCAAGTCCGGCCCGGGGCACCATCTATTTGATTGCTACTTTTGGTAGAGATCAACAGAGTAGTTCTCTTAAAACACTCATTGAAGGCGCCTTGGCAGAGTGGCTATGCAGCGGATTGCAAATCCGTGGACCTCGGTTCGACTCCGGGAGGCGCCTCCATTCTCTTTCTTCTTTTTGTCTAGGCAAAGGGAAGAGTAGAAGAATGACAATGCGATACTAGCTCAGTTGGTAGAGCGCAACCTTGCCAAGGTTGAGGTCATCGGTTCGAACCCGATGTATCGCTCCAAATTATTCAGATATGGTAATTACGATATCTCAGTGTAAAAAGCATCAACTCAAAACCAGCGAAAGCTGGTTTTTTTGTATCTGAAAATTGATAAGTTTATTAATCTTTCTATCTTCAATGGGTTATATCAGTCACTTTTAGGTATGGGGCTAGCCTTGATAGCATCGAAATATGTTATCAAGGCTTAGCTATTTGAGGGAGTGTCGTAGTATTGATAACAGCTAAAAAGATCGTACTGCCGCTGCGGCAATGATTCCTGCTGCGATTGCTGGTAGAGGTTTTTTGACGACGAACATGACGAGTGCTGTAGAAAATAGTGCCGCTCTAGCTCCGTTGTCACCTTCTACGGCAAGAGGTGTTAGAAGGGCGACTAATACAGAACCTGACATCGCTGTAATAAAACGTTGAACACGCTCGCTAATTGGAACAAATGACATGACATACACACCACCCCAGCGTGTTGCTAATGTGACTAATGCCATTGCAATGATTATCAATAATGTACCACCAACATTTGTTTCGATATTCATGATTTCTTCTCCTTCCAACAAGCTCCCAAGATTCCACCTGAGATAGCACCAACTACAACATGGCTGTTTTCAGGTAAATACCAATATGCCAACATTGAAGATGCTGCTGCTGAGGTCCAAATAGTAAAAATTCTTAAACTTTTAGGTCCAACGACGACCATGGAAAGTAAAAAACAACCCATAACCATATCGAGACCAAGGCCGACAGGATCTTGGATTGCGCTACCAAAGTATATGCCAACCCAAGTGCCAATGATCCAAAACGACCAAAGTGCTAAACCACCACCAACGAGCAATCCAAAACCGGGCTCCTTCCTCCCAAATGTATGGAGTGCCATTGCCCAGTTTGCGTCCGAAGCTATCAACATCACACCATATCGTTTTGTCGGAGGAAGTTGACGTAACCAAGGATATAGTGTCGCCCCCATCAAAAGATGACGAGCATTGATCGCGAATACGGTAATAAGAACTGGAATAAGGGGTACTTCTGCTCCCCACATATCCAACGTAGCAAACTGTGAAGCACCTGCAAAAACAAGTGTGCTCATTAACATAGTTGGAAATGCATCTAGTCCAGTCTGTACAGCAGCAACACCGAATGCGAGGCCAAATACGATCACAAACATAGAAAGAGGAAGAAGCTGTGTGAAGCCGTTCCAGACGTCGATACGTGTAAACTCGTGTAACTCAGTCGAGGAGCGTTGAAGGTGTTGAGTATTTTTTGTCATAGAGGTACCTAGCCAGCAGGCAATGGGGCAGATCCATTGAAAGATCTTGTTGTTATTTTGTAAACTGCATGTTTAACATCAATTGGTTAGGCTTTCAAACGTTATGTCGTAGATAAAATACCTGATCGGTGGCGAAGGCCGAATCTAGAAAGCTTAATTTAATCAATAACATGTCCGAACTATTAAATAAGAAATCGAGCACGCGGCTCCCTGTTTCATTCTTCTAGGAAGATCGAATAGTTTTCTTTACCTATACATGAGGGTTTGCACTGTCACAAATTGTGTATAACTCAGGGAAGGCAGTATCTGAGTACGTGATTTAGACCAGATCAAGCTTAGTTTGAAGCGACTCATTACATCTTTGGAAATAGGCAACTGACCTAGATCACGGCAAGTTTGATTCGTTGTTTCAGAACCTTGTGATGCGTCTTGAGTTGTAAAATGTCTCTTCTCAATGTCTACGGTTACTAAGCAAACAAATACACCTGTTAACTGACCGAGATGTATGTAAATGGAGTGGGGGGAGTGTTGGAAAACAGCGGTTGTGATTCGAATCATTAAGTTATTCATATTTATACATAGTTGATCATGAAGCTGTAACCCTTTCATACCATATTACACTTCTTGTGCAATTAAATGAAAATGATTGTCATTCAATTATGTTGTTGCTAATCTATTGTGAAAATTTACAACACAATGATTGATGCACTAAAGTGTATATAAAACCCCGCTAAACCCTATCGAAACTACGGTTATTCGTTTGCTTTGCGTTAAAATTAAGCACATCTACCTCTTTTGTTCTACCCCTTTCGGGTAGTTCGATTTCGTAATTGATTTACATCATATTTTCATTTTCTTTCATAATTCATTATTCGGTTAGTTAAGAAATATATAACCTTCAGGAATTCTTATGAGCAAGATGAAGCTAGTCGTAATCGGTAACGGGATGGTAGGTCATCGCTATATCGAAGATTTAGTCGAGAAGACAGATGTTGCGAACATGGACATTACTGTGTTCTGTGAAGAGCCACGTGTTGCGTACGATCGTGTACACCTTTCTTCTTATTTTTCACACCATACTGCGGATGAACTTTCTTTAGTTAAAGAAGGTTTCTACGAGAAACACGGCATTAACATGCTGATCGGTGAGCGTGCAATTAACGTTAATCGTGAGAAAAGAACAGTTTACTCGAGCACTGGCCGTGAAATTCAATACGACAAACTTGTTCTTGCTACTGGCTCTTTCCCTTTCGTTCCGCCAATTAAAGGCAACGAAGGTAAAGACTGCTTTGTTTACCGTACCATCGAAGATCTGAAAGCTATTGAAGCAACCGCTAAGAATTCAAAATCTGGTGTTGTTGTTGGTGGTGGTTTACTTGGTCTTGAAGCAGCAGGCGCTCTAAAAGCACTTGGCGTGACAACACATGTGGTTGAGTTTGCTCCTAAGTTGATGGCTGAGCAACTTGACCTAGCTGGTGGTAACCAACTTCGTCAAAAAATCGAACGTATGGGCGTAAACGTACATACAAGCAAGAACACGCTTGAAATTGCTCCTGAAGGCACTGAAGCTCGTAACGTAATGCGTTTTGCTGACGGAACAGAACTTGAAACAGATTTCATCGTATTTTCTGCTGGTATTCGTCCACAGGACAAACTTGCTCGTCAAATGGGTTTGGGTATTGCACCTCGTGGCGGTATCGAGATCAACGATCACTGTCAAACAACGGATAAAGATATCTATGCCATCGGCGAGTGTGCGTCTTGGAACCAAACTTTCTATGGCCTAGTGGCTCCAGGTTACAAAATGGCGACTGTTGCAGTCGATCACATTGTAGGTAACGAAAGCACATTTGAAGGTGCTGACATGTCTGCGAAGCTTAAGCTTCTGGGCGTAAAAGTAGGTTCAATCGGCGATGCAAATGGTCGAACTCCAGGTTGTAAGAGCTACGTTTATCAAAACGAAGAGCAGGAAATTTACAAACGCCTAATCGTTTCTGAAGACAACAAGAAGCTTCTTGGTGCAGTAATGGTAGGGGATACTTCTGATTATGGTGATCTTCTTCAACTTATGTTGAACGAAATCGATCTACCAGAACACCCAGATGCATTGATTCTTCCTGCTCATGCGGGTGCAGAAAAACCAACCCTTGGCGCGGATTCTCTACCTGAAACTGCAGTTATCTGTTCTTGTTTCGATGTAACCAAAGGCAAGATTGCACAAGCGGTTGCTGAAGGTCATCACACAATTGGTGATATTAAAGCAGTAACAGGCGCAGGTACTGGCTGTGGTGGTTGTATCCCGTTAGTAACTTCAGTACTAAATGCTGAGCTTGCTAAAGCAGGTGTTGAAGTAAAAAATGACGTTTGTGAGCACTTTGCTTACTCTCGCCAAGAGCTTTTCCACCTAATCCGCATCGAAGAAATCAAAACATTCGACGAGCTACTTGAGAAGTACGGTAAAGGCTACGGCTGTGAAATCTGTAAGCCTCTAGCGGGTTCTATCCTTGCTTCTTGCTGGGGTGAGCACATCCTTAAGCCTGAGCTAGTAAAACTGCACGATACCAACGACAACTTCTTAGGTAACATTCAGAAAGATGGTACTTACTCGGTTATCCCTCGCATGGCGGGTGGCGAAGTAACGCCTCAAGCTCTAAGCGTTCTTGCGGATGTTGCGGCTGAATACAACCTATATACGAAGATCACTGGTGCACAACGTATCGGTCTATTCGGTGCTCAGAAAGATGACTTACCAGCAATCTGGAAGAAGTTAATCGCAGCCGGTTACGAAACGGGTCAAGCTTACGCAAAAGCACTTCGTATGGCTAAGACATGTGTCGGTTCAACTTGGTGTCGTTACGGCGTTCAAGATTCAGTTGGCCTAGGCGTGATGATCGAGAACCGTTACAAAGGTATCCGTACGCCTCATAAGATGAAGTTTGGTGTATCTGGCTGTACTCGTGAGTGTGCCGAAGCGCAAGGTAAAGACTTAGGTATCATCGCAACGGATGCTGGTTGGAACATGTATGTATGTGGTAACGGTGGTATGAAGCCTCGTCACGCAGACCTACTAGCAAGCGACCTAGACCAAGAAACGCTGATCAAATACATCGATCGTTTCATGATGTTCTACATCCGCACGGCTGCGCCACTGCAACGTACTTCGGTATGGATGGATAACCTAGAAGGTGGTGTTGAATATTTACGTGAAGTCATTGTTGACGACAAACTTGGCCTTAAAGATCAACTTGAAGCTGACATCGCTGGCCTAGTTGATAACTTTGCTTGTGAGTGGACTGATACTATCAACGACGAAGCTCAACTTAAGCGCTTTGCCCACTTCATCAATGCCGATGACCGTGATGAGAACGTTGTATTCGTTGATGATGGCCGTGAACAACACCGCCCAGCAACATTCACAGAAAAACACCCAGAAGCGAAGGGCGACATCCTTCACGTTGAACTGGTTTAATTGGGAGACGACATCATGGCATTTACCAAAGTTTGTAAGATCGAAGATATTATTCCAGGTACCGGTGTTTGTGCATTGGTTGGTGGTGAGCAAGTTGCTATTTTCCGCCCAACTAAAGCCGAAGAAGTGTTTGCTATTAGTAATACTGACCCGTTTTTCCAATCAAACGTTTTATCTCGTGGTTTAACGGTTGAGCACAAAGGTGAGCTTTGGGTGGCGAGCCCACTTAAGAAGCAACGCTTTAATCTCACGACTGGTGTGTGTATGGAAGATGAGAGCTTCAGCGTAAAAGCGTACAAAGCTCGCGTAACTAAAGGTGCGGTTGAAATCGCTGCTTAGTTTAACATCGACCTAGTCAGTTAAATCGCAAGATTCGATAGATCAAGGGTTCTAGTTCCCGGTATTGCCTTAATTCGGCAACTAGAACCTTTTCCTATCCAATTTTTACTTTTAACTTTTTTAAGGACAACCTTATGTCTCCTGATTTCAAACCAGCTGAATTCGTTCAAACGATGATCGATGTGGGTGAAGCTAAAACAAAGACAAGTACGCGTGATCTTCTGATTCGAAGTACAATGGCAGGTATCATTCTTTCTCTTGCTGTTGTTGTTGCTATTACAACTATCGTACAAACAGGTATTGGTATTGTTGGCGCACTAGTGTTCCCAGTCGGATTTGTTATTTTAAGTGTGATGGGTTACGACTTGGTTACTGGCGTATTTGGCTTGGCACCTCTAGCGAAATTCGACAATCGCCCTGGCATTACTTGGGGTCGTGTTTTACGTTGTTGGGGCCTTGTTGGCCTTGGGAACCTAATCGGTTCTCTAATTGTCGCTTTCCTTGTTGCAGTATCACTAACGGGTAATTTCTCCCTTGAACCAAACGCAGTTGCTCAAAAGTTCATTGCTGTTTCTACTGGTCGTAGCTTAGGTTTTGAAAACATGGGCATGGACGGGTGGATCACGTGTTTCGTGCGCGGCATCTTCTGTAACCTAATGGTATGCCTAGGTGTGATCGGTAACATGACTGCGCGCACAGTGTCTGGCCGTGTAGCGATGATGTGGTTCCCAATCTTCATCTTCTTCGCACTAGTCTTTGAGCACACAGTAGTAAATATGTTCCTATTCCCACTAGGTATGATTCTTGGCGCTGACTTCGGTATCGCAACTTGGTTGAACTTCAACCTTATCCCAACCATCCTAGGTAACATCGTTGGTGGTCTTTTCTTAGCATGTGTTCCTTTGTTCCTAACACACGCTAGAACTGCTCCTTCTCTAGGTGCTAAGTAATTGACTACCTCTGTTGAATAGAGCTAGCAGTTAAAACAAAATTAATCAGCCCCTCGCATCATGTTTGGGGCTTTTTTGATCGTATTTCGAAGTTAAGACTTAGCCTATTGGGAGGCCTAATAACCATCGATGTTAAGGGAATCGATGATCTATTTGGGCCGTAATAGATTGTTTTGTTATATAAACTTCTATCTTGTTTAGAATTAATCGTGAAGTTTTATCGAAACAACTGGTAGTCTAGAGGTAGGGATATTGGTAACTCATAGAATTTTACTGTGGGTGGCTAAACAGAATTAAGCTTGAAATATAACAAGCTAACTTTCGGAGCAAAGCATGTCAGAAGTATCGCCATCGAATGTTAATACAGGAAACAAAGGATTTGTTTCATTAGTGGGTGCGGGTCCAGGTGATCCCGATTTATTAACGGTTAAAGCGGCGCGTGTTATTCAACAAGCCGATGTTTTGGTTTACGACCGTTTGGTATCAAAAGATATCTTGGCTATGGCAAACTCAGAGGCAGAAATGCTGTATGTGGGCAAAAAGCTAGATCACCACTGTGTACCACAAGATCAGATCAACCAACTACTTGTTACTAAAGCGCAAGAAAATAAGCACGTAGTGCGCCTTAAAGGTGGAGATTCGTTTATCTTTGGGCGTGGTGGTGAGGAGTGTGAAACACTTGCCGAAAATGACGTAAAATTTGAAGTCATTCCTGGCATTACCGCTGCAGCTGGTGCCACTGCCTATGCTGGTATTCCACTGACGCATCGAGATCATGCGCAAAGCGTTCAGTTTATTACGGGCCACCTGAAGAAGGATGGCGAAGATATTGACTGGCGTTCACTTGCTCAACACAACCACACCATCGTGTTTTACATGGGCTTAAAAGAGAGCCCTAATATTCAAAAGAATCTGTTTGAGAATGGTATGCGTGCTGATATGCCTGTTGCCATTATTGAAAATGGTACACGTAAGGAACAGAAGGTGTTTCGCGGTGGGCTAAGTGACTTGGCGAATTTAGCTAGTCAGGCAAAAAGCCCAGCTTTGATTGTTGTAGGCAGTGTCGCTCAACTTCATGAAAAGCTAGCTTGGTTTAAAGAACAAGTTTAGCGTGTAACTGGTAACTGGTAACTGGTAACTGGTAACTGGCTCAATCCTTAATTAAGTTAATAGATAGCCGACTTGCTCTCAGGTTGACTAAAAGCGGATTAAATACTGCAGCGGCTATTTTGTCGCTGCATTTCTTGCTGTCTCATTGGCATCTCGTCAATGAGGTTGGTAAGCAAATTCCAATCTGTTTTTCCATTCCATCTATGTTTTTCTTTTCCGTCTTTTCCTATTAAAACAGCCGTATGTGACCCTTTAGGGATCTGATAGCTGTTGGTAACGGCCTTTAGATTGAACTCTTCATTTAGCCAAGTCGGAACGGTGTAACCACTTTCTGCAATTACCATGACGACGACATCTCGCTCGTCCAATTGACAATTATTAATTAGAACTTCGTTTAAAAAGTCTTTAACCACTGAGTCTTCAGTGGGAGCAAAATAAATCACACTTCGATGTGGTAAAACTTTTGAATGAGAGTAGGCAGGATAAGCAAAGGCCGAGTTGATCGTTAAGCTCATAATTAATACCGTACTGATAGTCAGTAGTGTTAGTAGCGAAAACCACCAACTTGTGTTGTATGAATCGCTTGTTCCTCGCCATCGGCTTGGTAGGACGATGTTTGAGAATGATTTGAGTATCTGTCGTTGTTGCATAGCCAAACTCCATTTAATAAGCCTTTGCTCAAGAGCGAACTAACAACTCTCTCTATAAAGTGTAGAATCCAACACCACTACATTCCAATTCTATCGGGGAACATCGAGCATAGATCGCTTTGGTATAGGTGAACTTACGTTAACGATAGCCAACAGGTTCATTTTATTAAATAAAGCGACTCGCATTTCACAATTGAATAGAATAGGGTATACGGAAAATCTAAAGGTATGAATTTATGGAAAATATAGCAATTTTGGTCGACGTTCAGAACGTTTACTATACGACACGCGATAAATACCGTTCTAACTTCGACTATAACCAGTTTTGGTATGTTGCCACGGAAGGACGTAACGTAATTGCAGCCAATGCCTACGCTATCTCTAGTCAAGATCCTAAACAGCGTCAATTTCACCATATTCTTCGCGGTGTTGGCTTTAATGTGAAGTTAAAACCGTTTATCCAGCGCCGAGACGGCAGCGCAAAAGGGGATTGGGATGTAGGCATTGCGTTAGATGCGATAGAACTTGCCGAGACGGTTGATACAATTGTTTTGGTATCAGGTGATGGTGATTTCGAAATCTTGGTTGAACGAATTAAAGAGCGCTTTGGTAAACCTGTTGAAGTATACGGCGTTCCCGGATTAACGGCTCAAAATCTTATCGATTCTGCCTCAAAATTTGTACCGATTGAAAAAGATTTCTTACTATAAGAGAAATCTCGCATTTTATAATTGAAATCAATAATAACGATAATTAGAATGCAAACTATTATTATTTATCGGTTTGTATGATGTCGCGCGTTTTAGTTGTTGATGATGATATTCAGTTATGTGAATTGTTGGGTGAAGTGTTGGAGAATGAAGGGTATCACGTCGATACCGTTCATTGTGGTGAGTCTGCGCTTGAGTTTATCCAATCTCATCCCGTTGATTTAGTCTTGCTTGATGTAATGCTACCTAACCTCAGTGGGATACAAGTGGCAAGACGCATTTGTCAGCGTTTCGCAACGCCCATTCTCATGTTGACGGCTCTTAATGATGACGCTTCAATGTTAGATGGTTATCAAGCTGGCGCAGACCAATACATAGCCAAACCTTTCAACGTTCCTGAGTTGTTGACTCGCATTAAGGTTATCTTACGAAGAGTAGGATTTGAACGTCAGAGGCAATCTTTGGCTTCATCCAATCAGGGATTAGGCGAGCAGTTGGCTCGTTTACCGTTAACCGGTACTGAAAAAGACTTGCTCGATTATCTCGTTAAAAATGATGGCATCGTTGTCTCCAAATCTGATCTCCAAATCCATGTACTTAAGAAAGAACTGTGTCCTTTTGATCGTAATTTGGACATGCATATCAGCAATATACGCCGAAAGCTTGTGCAGGCGGGCTTGTCAAAACAACATATTAAAACTGTTCGTGGTAAAGGTTACAGTTACCTAGAGTCGTTAGGAGCATGAGTAAAAAACTGCTGCGTTGTCCTGACTTTATCGCCAAGCGTAAAGATGGTTTAACATTCCAACTTTTCTCGTACCTGACGATTATCATTATCAGCATTTTTATTTTCCAAGCTGTAGCTGAGAAGGCCTTGATGAAGGCATTACTAAAAGTCCCAGACTCTGTGAAGCACGAGATGCTAGACCTCGCATATCAAGCTAATGTGTTAATCGAAGAAGGGGACATGGATGAACTTGCCGACTGGGCAAACGCTCAGCAGTATTACCTATTTGTTTTGGGAAAAGACAATCACCCGATCACACATAGGCACATGCTCCCACACTTTGAATTCAAGTTGCGTTTCTTAAGAACGTTAGATCATCAATTGGATGCCGTTGTGAATCGGCCGATATTTGGCCTACCTTTAAATGACGGTAAAAGCCTAGTTATCCAATTACCGCACCGGTTCCATCCCGCTAAGTCGTTTGGTTTGTACTCGTCCTTAATGAAGGTCTTTATCGCTTTCATCATCCTGTCTTTGTTCTCTTTAATTATGGCGCGTAGGCTACAACAACCTTTGGATCGTTTGCGAGAAGCGAGTCGACGTTTAGCGGAAGGTGACTTCTCGGTACAAGTCGTCTCTGAATTGAAATCAAATACACGAGAATTTAATGAATTAGCAGTGGATTTTGATCACATGACGTTTGAGATCAAATCTCTCGCAGAGAAGCAGCGTCGATTAATACGAGATGTCTCTCATGAACTCAGGACTCCATTAGCAAGGCAGAACCTCGCATTGCACTTATTGCGTAATAAAGTTGATGAGAAGAGTATAGGCTTACTAGATCGTATGGAAAGCGAAACAGAAGAGATGAATAAGCTGGTGGGCGAAATACTCGAGTTTAGCCGCTTAGAAACCTCTCGTTATGATTCCAAATTTAGCCTGATGCACCTCGAGCACTATTGCTCGATGTTGATCGCGCAGATGCAAAACGACTTAAAACCGAATCAAACTTTGGTTAGTGATCTAACGATGCCTACGCCGATGGTTAACGTTGATGAGCGACTGCTTTTAAGAGTTATTGGAAATTTGGTTGGTAATGCTATTAAGTACGCTGGCGAGAATGCTCATATCGTTATATCAACGCGCGAACTCGTTATCGATAAAAGTTACAGTGTCATATGTGTAGAAGATGATGGTGAAGGCATTCCTCATAGCAAGATTTCAGGCATTTTTGACCCGTTTACACGGATAGAGTCAGCCAGAGATAAACAATCCGGTGGTTACGGCTTAGGCCTTGCGATTGTTAAAGAAGCAATGGGCGTGATGAATGGGCACGTTACTGCTGAGAATAGAGACAGTGGAGGCCTTAGAGTAAACCTGATGTTCCCAATCGCCGATTAGCTGCCCGTCCCTGTAAAACAATACACAATAAAAAACGCCACTGCAGATGCAGTGGCGTTTTATTTTTATCAGCTAAGGCATAGCCATTAATTACGCCTTAACTTAAAAGCAAGAGCATCAAAGAAGCTAGATTATGCCTGTTGGCGTGCTAGTTTAACTTCTTCTTCTTTCTCGCCAGCTGCTGGGTCGTTAAAGCGAGCTTCGTCGAAAGAACCTTCAGACTTCGCAACGATGATCGTTACGGCACTATCACCTGTGATGTTTACTGCTGTACGAATCATGTCAAGAAGACGGTCAACACCCATGATAAGCGCGATACCTTCAAGCGGTAGGCCTACTTGGTTCAATACCATCGCCAGCATAACAAGGCCAACACCTGGAACACCCGCTGTACCAACAGACGCTAATGTCGCCGTTAGGATAACCATCAGGTAGTCACCCATAGTAAGGTCAATGTTGTATGCCTGTGCGATAAACGCTGTCGCAACACCTTGCATGATAGCCGTACCATCCATGTTCACAGTTGCACCTAGGGGTACAGTGAATGATGCTACTTTATTGTCTACACCCATGCGGTTCTTAGCTGTTTCCATTGTTACTGGAATGGTTGCGTTCGAAGAAGCCGTTGAGAATGCAAACATGATTGCATCTTCCATCTTACGTAAGAACGTAATAGGACTTAAACCGGTGAAACCTTTCAACATCGCACTGTAGGTAACCAAACCGTGCAGAAGTAGGGTACCAGCAAGCACTAAGAAGTATTCTGCTAAGTTCCAAATTGCACCTAAGCCAAGACCTGAAAACAGTTTTGCCATTAAGAAGAACACACCGTAAGGAGCTAGGTTCATTAGTAGCGCTACTAGCTTCATGATAACTTCATTCAGATCTGAGAAAACCGCAGCGATACGTTCGCCTGGCTTACCTGCAGCACTAATAGCAATACCAAACAACACGGCAAAAACGATAACTTGCAGTGTTTTTCCTTCAGCCATCGCCTGGATAGGGTTAGTAGGGAACATGTCGATGATGACTTGACCCAAAGATGGTGCGTCCGCTGACTTGAAAGAGCTTGCAGCAGTAAGATCTGCACCTGCGCCTGGCTGGAATAAGTTACCGATAGTCAGAGCCAGTGTGATAGCAACGGCAGTCGTACCGATATAAAGTGCTAACGTCTTACCGCCCATACGACCAAGAGTTGATAGGTCTTTCAGTGAGCTTGTACCACACACTAGTGAAACGAAGACTAGTGGAACAACAAGCATTTTCAAACTGGCGACAAAGATTTGTCCGCCTACTTCAAAGAGTCCGTTAACGATGTAGTTGTTAACAAATCCGCTGTCTGTAAAAAGAGATTGAATGGCAAATCCCGTAAATATACCTATGACCATACCGAGGATAACTCGTCCAGTCAGAGACATAGGTTTCTTGGTATTCATTTAGAACACTCCTTATTATTTATAACTTTGACACCTTTTCAAAGTGAGCAGGAGATTAGCAGTCGGTTGATTAAATCGAAAAACAAAAAATTGCTTAGGCATTATAGATGTGATCAAAATCACTGATAAATTTGTAAAATAAACAAGTGTAATTAAATTTATTCACTATTTATTTACATTTATCGAGGCTTTTATACATAAAACATCGTTTCAAAGGTAGTAAATAAGATAGAAGGTTTTCTTATCGGTTTTGGGATTGGGTTGATGGAGCAAATAACCTTGTAATAAAGTGTTGTGCACTTATTTGTGAATGAATCATTAAGTCAGAGGATTAAATGATGTGTTGAACGACAATTTCTGGTGGAGAGGACAAAGTCTTTCTAAGCGCTTTACAAAACTTTACGAATGCAAAGAATGTAAATTTAATGCAAATGGTAATAATTATCACTTATATTCACCTCCGAAATGACTCAGTGGTACCGGAAACGGGACAACAACGGACACAACAAAATAAAAAGTGTTCGAATAAAAGAATAAATCGGAGTAAAGGACATGTTTTCAAAGAGCCCATTGGCTTTAGTGATCGGCGCGGTACTAGCTTCACCGGCAGTACTGGCAGAAACAGTAAAAACAGATGAACATATGGTTGTTGAAGGTCGAGATTACGGCTACAAAGCCGACACGAACACAACAGCAATGCGCATGGAGGCGACTCAATTAGAGACTCCGGGACAAGTTTCAGTAATTGATGAGCAAATCATCGATGAACAGCGTGCAACAACCTTAGGTGACGTTCTTAAGAATGACGCGAGTGTCAGTGCTGGTGGTACTAGTCGTAACCGTGAGCGTTTTTCTCTGCGTGGTTTCTCGGTAGAGAGCTCTTCAGGCTTCCTGAAAAATGGCCAACAACACTGGTCTCACTACCGCCAACCAATCGAACTGTTAGAGCGTGTTGAAGTACTTAAAGGACCATCTGGCCTTCTTTACGGTATTTCTGCGCCAGGTGGTTTGATCAACATGGTAAGCAAGAAGCCAACTTACGATACACAAGTAAGTCTTAGCCAAGACATCGGTTCTAATGATCACACTCGCACGACTCTAGATGTAAGTGGCGCATTAAACGATGCTGAAACGTTACGCGGCCGCGCAATTCTATCTAAAGAAAGTTACGGTTCTTGGAGAAAGTACGGAGATGGTACTGAGCCACAAACAGAACGTTTTGTTGGTGGTGTATATGTTGATTACGATGTTACTGAAGACGTAACGGTTTCCGTTCATTACGATAAGACGAACGACGAAGGTAGCGTAGATTCTGGTGCACTATACACACTGGATGGTAACCGAGTTGGTAACGATAAACAGATCTGGGATGCGCAGTGGTCACAGATTGAAAATGATGTTGAAAACGTAGGTTTTGATATTGCTGCTAATCTAACTGATACATGGTCAGTGAAAACAGGTTTCAACTACCAAGATTTCGAACGTATCGATATGGAAAGCTACCCAAGCTTTTCAAATATGAACCCTGACGGTACGGGTACCGTTACTCAAGGCGGTAACTACCGTCATGACAAATGGCGTTTTAGAACGGCTTACGTAGATCTAACGACAACCGCCGATCTTGCGGGCACAGAACACCAATTACTATTCGGTGCTAACTGGTTAGGTTACAGCTACTACCGTGGTATGGATCGCTTCAGCAGTGGTGAATATGCACCAGATGCAACAGTACCAGTACCTTCAGTAGGAGCAACATCGCTAGGTAAGATGAGCACTTACGATACTTGGGGCTTCTACATTCAAGATCTAATTACTATCAACGACGAATGGCAAGTTCTTGCAGGCGCCCGTTTCGATCGTAAAGTAAGTTCTGGCGTTGCAGAAGAAAACGTAGCACCTAAGCTTGGCGTGATTTACCACCCAGTATCAAACGGTAGCATCTACGCTTCATATTCTGAAAGCTTCGAACCACAAGGTGTTGTTTCTAGCGGAAACCGTAACTACACCAACGATGGTCAACTTCTTGATGCAGCAACAGGTGTATCATATGAAGTAGGTACTAAGTGGGAGCTAATGGATGAGCGTCTATTCGTATCCGGCGCAGTATTCGATATTACGCAAGAAAACATCTCGATGGATGTAGAAGACACTGCATCAGGTGATTGGACTAAGACACAAGGCGGCGAACAACTTCACCGTGGTGCTGAACTAGCTGCACAAGGCTTTATTTCAGAGCGCTTCTCAATGTCTGGTTCTGCAATGTACTTAGATGCGGAAATTGCTAATCATGAAACATACGCGGGCAATCGTCCAGTAGATGTACCTGAATTTGCAGCAAGTGTTTGGTCTACTTATGCCGCAACAAATGAAGTTGATGTAAACCTTGGTCTTATCTATGAAGGCTCTCGTTACGGTGATGATGCGAATACTTTCAAGAAAGATGGTTACGCTCGTGTTGATATGGGCGCAGCATACACACTTAAGTACGACGACTCTCTTGATTTCGTAGCGCGTCTAACAGTAGAGAACGTATTTGATAAAGAATACCTAGCGGGTGGTGGTTCTACTTCTTCAAGTCACCAATTTGCTGAGGACGTAGTTATTGGCGAAGGCCGCAACTACATGGCAACGTTACAGGTAAAATACTAATTTGTTAGTAGGGTACTATTGTTAGCCTAAATATTAAGGGGAGGGTTTCTACTTTCCCCTTTCGTGATTCTGCTATTTCGTAAAATATCCCTAGTAATGTGAGTGACTTTTAATGATAATGAGACTGCTTATCAATAAAACTCATTTGACCTTCTTCTATAGTAAATGACTACAATTATGAATCTTTTAAAAACTAGCCTAGCACTTGCCATCAGTTTGGTTGCAACGTCTTCTATGGCAAACAGCTTGGATCAAGCTCAATCAATTCAAAATAAGACCAATAACGCGTCGGCTTCGAGCCAAAAGGTTATTGATAAAAGTTCGCAAGCGACCTTGATGCTGCAAGCTGAGATTGAGCGTCTGCAAGAAGAAGTGAAGAATCTAGAAATCTATCACGACCATCTTGCAGCATTGGTTGATAGCCAAAACAAAGAAGCTCAGAGCATTGAAGCGCAGATCGACGAAATCAAATACACACGTCAAGGTGTTGTACCTTTGATGTATCAAATGATCGATGGCCTTCAACAGTTAGTCGAGCAAGATATTCCGATTAAGAAAGAGCAGCGTCTAGAAAGAGTTGAAAAGCTACAAGCAATGATGACTCGTGCTGATGTCAGTGATGCAGAGAAATACCGTCGCATCCTAGAGGCATACCAAATCGAGATGGACTACGGCATCAAGCTTGGTGTGTACCAAGGTCGTGTCGCATTGGCGAGTGATAAAACGATCGAGGCAGATGTTCTGCACTTAGGTCGTATCTCTTTGGTTGCTCGTAACCTAAATGGCAGCCAGTACTGGGCTTGGAATCAAACAGATGCTCAGTGGCAAGAACTTGATTCTTCTATGAAATCTGAGCTCGATAAAGCGTATGATATTGCTAGCCAACAAGCAGCCCCAAGCTTGATTACTTTACCTGTTTCTTTAACTGTTGCGGAGGTTAAGTAATGAACTTAAAACCATTAGCAGCATTGCTTTGCATTACGTCACTTTCATTTTCTGCTTTCTCAGCTTCCGACTCAACGGCTCAGCTCGTTAACAAAGCAAAATCAGAGAACCGTACTCAAGCTTCTCACAACGTAGTTCGTGAAGCTGACTTTAAAAAGACTGAACAAGAACTTAAAGCGATCAAAGCGGAGCTTGAAGCGAAACGTACATCGGTTCAAAATGCGACAGACGTTCTTACTCAAACCTTCAGCGACAACGAAAACAAGCTTGCTCGTTTAGAAGAAAAATTGCGTTTAGAAACGGGTAGCCTTGGTGAGTTGTTCGGTGTCGTTCGTCAAAACGCGAAAGAACTAGGTGCAGAGCTTAGTTCAACAGTAAATAGCGTTGATCGCGCTGAGCACACAGCGACCGTTGACCAAATTATCGATGCTAAATCCCTGCCATCAATGCCACAACTTTCTGGTTTGTGGATGAGCATGGTGGAACAGATCCAAGCAAGCTCAGAGCTTAGCAAATCTCAAATTGCATTCATCAATGGCGAAGGCAACACACAGTCTGTCGACGCTTATCGTTTAGGTTCAATTGGCTTAGTGACAGACCAAGGCTATGTTAGCTGGAACACTCAGCGTGAAGATGCAATTGCGTATCTGAAACAGCCATCAAATGGTCCAACGTTAGCATCACTTTCTTCACTTGCGAATGGTGACATATCTAATGTCGTTGTCGATCCTTCTCGCGGGTTCATGCTCGAGCAATTAGCACTGACGCCAAGCCTAACTGACCGTCTACAAGCGGGTGGTGTGGTTGGTAAAGTGATTCTTGGCCTGCTGGCAATTGGTTTAATCATCGCATTGGTTCGAGGTATTTCTTTGGTTATCGCTCGCCAGAAAATTCGCGCTCAACTTAAGAACCCAGAGCAAGCGGGTGACAACCCTCTAGGTCGTGTTCTTGCAGTTTACAACAAAGAGCAAAACCAAACGGTAGAAGCGTTAGAGTTGCGACTTTTAGAAGCGGTTGTTGATGAGCAGACTCATTTAGAGAAAGGCCTATCAATGCTTAAACTATTGGCAGCATTAGCACCAATGTTGGGCCTTCTAGGTACAGTAACGGGTATGATCGAAACATTCCAAGTGATCACACAGTTTGGTAATGGCGACCCTAAAGTAATGGCGGGTGGTATTTCGATGGCGCTTGTAACTACGGTACTTGGTCTGGTTGCTGCAATGCCTCTTCTATTGGCACACAACATTCTTAGCAGTCAAGCGGAAAACATTCGTAATATTCTTGAGAAACAAGGTATTGGTCTTGTTGCTGAGCAGGCTGAAAAGACCGTTGAATCAAACGCTGTTGTTTCACCAGTTGGGACTGCTGCGTAATGGATATTTTGTCGGGTTCTCTATTACCAGCGAGTTGGTTAACGAGTGACTGGCTGCTGTCTTTATCAAGCTTTATGGAGCAGGGCGGTTTCGTCTTGTGGTGGCTAGCGGCTGTTGTCCTAGTGTATTGGGTGCTTGTGGTTGAACGTGTGCTTTATCTTGCGTTCTACTTTCCTAAGCAACGCCAAGCTTGGATAGCGAAATGGCATGAAAGAGAAGATCACTCTTCTTGGCATGCCAAAGCCATTCGTGAAGGTTGGTTAGGGCAAGCGAGTATCTTGCTTAACCAAAACTTGAATTTTATTAAGCTGTTAGTCGCTATTTGTCCAATGTTGGGTTTGCTAGGCACTGTAACCGGTATGATCTCTGTTTTTGATGTTATGGCGACACAAGGCAGCAGTGACCCTAAATTGATGGCTTCAGGTATCTCGTTAGCAACGCTGCCAACCATGGCAGGTATGGTTGCTGCATTAGCGGGCATGTTTGTCCATGCACGTTTAGCGAAAGTGTGTAACCGCTTAGAATTAAAATTAGAAAAATCTTTAAGGAGTCAACGATGAGACTCGGTCGACGTCATTCTAAAAACGAAGAGGCTCAAATAGACCTTACTTCGATGCTTGATATTGTCTTTATCATGCTTATTTTCTTTATTGTGACCAGTTCATTTGTTCGTGAATCAGGGGTAGAAGTCAATCGCCCACAAGCTTCTAACGTAGTTAGCCAAAAGGATGCGGGCATCTTTGTCGCGATTACATCTGCAAATGACATTTTCATTGATAAGCGTGTCGTTGATGTTGAACGTGTACAAGCGACGTTAGAGCACTTGTTGCTAGAACAACCTGATGCTTCTTTGGTTATTCAAGCGGATGAACACGCTTACAACGGTACTGTTGTTAAAGTGATGGATGCCGCGAAAGGTGCAGGTGTTAAAAACATTGCGCTTGCTGCTGATAAGCGATGATCTTGGAGGATCTTCATAAATGATTCGCCTATTTCTTGCTTTACCGTTAGCGGGTGCATTGGGCTTAGCTCTGTTTTCTTTTATGGCCTGGATGGTCGACAATGGCCATCAACGTTCACCAGACGATAGCGAGACGTTAAGTTTCAACATGGTAATGGTGGAACAAGAACAAGAAGTCCAAAGACGACAACGCGCAATCCCTGAAAAACCAGAAATGCCAGAGCCACCACCGGAAGCGCAAACGTCTCAGTCACAGGCTGAAGTTACGCCTCTGAATTCGATGTCTTCGCTGCCTTCATTGGATTTGAATACATCGATTGACGGCCTAGCGATTAACGCACCGACATTTTCTGATTTTGGGTCGAACCAACAGGCAATGCCTCTGTATCGAGTAGAACCTCGTTACCCAGCTAAAGCGTTGAAGCGCGGCGCTGAAGGTTTTGTCAGTTTGTCGTTTACCATAGATGAAACAGGACGCCCAATCGATATTGAAGTGATTGAAGCCAACCCACGTCGCATGTTTGAACGTGAAGCGATACGTGCACTGAAAAAATACAAGTATCAGCCTAAGGTTGTGGATGGAAAATCAACCCCTCAATTTGGTCAAACATTTACCTTTGAATTCAAGTTGGATAAATGATGAAACAGATATGGATATTAATGGGCTTGTTATTATTGCCCCTTACGACACAGGCGCAAGAGCTATCCCAATATACTGCTATTCGTGTTCAAAAAGCGCATAAGCTTGCTCAAGATGAACAGGTTAAACAGGCGATTGAAGTACTTGCAGGTTTAGAGCTTTCTAAAGGATACGACAAAGCATATGTAGCTCGCATGCTGGGGGTGTTTTATTGGCAAGATGGTAAAACTGATAAGGCGATTCAGCAGCTGACTTATGCCGTCGATACTAATTTACTGGTGGATGAACAAGCTTGGGTAACGAAGCGTATGCTTGCTGATTTGTTGCTGAATGATCAGCAGTTCAAACAAGCACTTCCGCACTATTACGAGTTAGTGAAAACAGCGCCAGAAAAGGAAAAGAAAGGCACACTGTGGATGCGAATTGCCCAAGCTGAATACCAAATTGAAAACTGGTCAAAAACCCTAGTTGCAATTGGTAATCGAGACAAATTCAATTCGAAAGTAGAGTTGTCATCTCTATCGTTGAAGTTGGGCGCGCAGCTTCAGTTAAAACAGTGGAAACAGTCTATTCCAACACTAGAAAGCCTCATTGAACTTCAACCAGAGAAAGATAACTGGTGGCGTCAGCTTGTTGGTATCCAGTTAAGACTGGAGCGTAATCGTGATGCATTGAATACGCTGGCGTTGGCTGATCTGCATGGTGTTGAGCTAAAAGATTCAGACCGCAGGCTGCTTGCTCAATTATATGCGAAACGAGGCATTCCTGAGCGTGCTGCTCAAGAGATCGCTAAGTTAGATGGTGCGAACAGTGATGTTCAACTTCTGGCGGAGCAAGCAACTTACTGGCAGCTAGCGAAAGAGTGGGACAACGCGATTGAAGTGTGGACGTTAGCGTCTAAAAAAGACACTCGATACCACTGGAATGTAGCTCAGCTTTTGGTTCAGCAGGGTTATTATGATCGAGCGTTGGTTGTTTTAGACAAAGTGAAAGACAAAAATAAACAGGCCGACGTAGCATTGGCAAAAGTGCGTTCTTGGTATAAGTTGAAAAACTTAGATAACGCACTCGCTCAAGCTAAGCGTGCGAATAACATTGAACCCTCTTCTGAAGCAAAAGGTTGGATTAAATATCTAACTCAACTACGAACAGTAACCGACAATGGAAATGTCTAATAGCTGTAAACAGAAGATAAGAGATAGTACATAAAAATGAGAAAAGCAAAAGGGTGCCATTTGAACGTTCAAATGGCACCCTTTTTGATATCTTGCGTTAAACTTTTGCGCGCTTGACTGTCCGGGAGGGCAAACAGCGAAAACTAAGTTCTAAGCGTGAGCATTCTAAGCTCAAGGATTGCACATCGTACCGATTGGAATTGCACTTTGAATCACACCACTTTTATCAGCGATCCAGTTTATAGTGCAATCACGATACGGGTCTTTAAAGGCGTGCAAAGTATTGCCATTATCTAAAGGCTTTTTAGTCTCAACCCAAGCATAGTTTCGCGATTCCCAAAAACTGATAGGGCGCGAACGTTCAGTTAGGTACAGTGCTTGTATATCGGTTATGTTTGAGCCGATGTGTTTTTGGAGGCGGTCTTGCTTGCTTGCTATTTGGCTGGTACAAGCCGTCACCAACATGGCAAAAGCTAAAATAATAATACGCATTTTAAAATCCTTTTAAACTTGTGTAACTGTACCTAATTTATAATCAATAAGTTTAATCTACTCTAAACCGCATCACATCAATCGCTGAACACATACACACCTCAATGATGTCTATAGTGATCTCAGTGCAAAACCTCGTAAGTACTCATCCATGCACACTGCGTCCTTTGTCTTAAAGTTGCTCAATCCACCTGTTTAGCTCTTGTTGACCTTCAGCTTTTGTCGAACTTTAAACGGCGACTAAGCACCATGAATACAAGTTAGCAAGAATATGCATACAGTTCGATTACTTCCCGTGTAATGTTATGTAAATTTTCTTCTACCGCTCGGTAAACGTAAACAATGTAAATTGAATGCCAATACGAATGATTATCAACTAAATTGTCGCCATAAAATTTATAGGTATTGGTTTGTATGTCGTTAAAAAGTAGGGCGGTTCAATCATGGGCTCGTCGACTTCATGTTTATATTTCAATGGCGCTTCTGTTCGTTGTTCTTTTCTTTTCAGTGACAGGTATCACCCTGAACCGGCCTGAGTTATTTGAATCAACGCAAACCAATATCCAACGATCGACGTTAACGCTTCCTACTAATTTATTCATGATACAAGAAGGACGATTAAAAGCCGATGAAACGGCCTTTGAAACGTTTCTGTTTAAAGAAGCCAACTTATCTGGCGTTCCTTCAGGTTTAGATATCTACGCAGAGATTGAAGACGGTGAGTTGCTCATCGGCGAAGTGTCTATGGACTTCAAAGGACCAGGCTACAACGCCTCTGTGTTCGTTGACGTGACGTCTGAAATGGTAGAAATCGAAATCACCAATTACGGCGTTATCGCACTGTTGAACGACCTACACAAGGGACGCAACAGCGGTGAAGTATGGAAGTGGTTCATCGATATCACTGCACTGTTGATGATCTTCTTTGTGCTTACTGGCGTGTGCTTATTGTTACCTAAGAAAAAAACACTCAACACCTCCATCAAATGGACGGTATTTGGCTCTGCAATCTCACTTGCTATCTATTTTGTCGCCGTACCTTAATCGCTTGATTCAATTGATGGATTGGATTGAGCAACGAATGAAAGGTTAAACGGATTTAAAAGGTTGTTAAACATGAAAAAAATGAACTGGAGCAAGGCGCTTCTTGCTTTATCTCTTTTGCCAAGTCTCGGTATGGCACAAGCGATTCCTGATACGGCAAAACTTGATGTGAGCTTCGAACTTCCAAAGATCGATACCTCTATGTACGCACGCCCTTATGTGGCGGTTTGGGTAGAGAACAGTGAACGAAAGTCAGTGAAAACTATTGAGCTTTGGATCGGTAAAGACGAATGGCTTAAAGATTTACGCAGCTGGTGGCGAAAGGTTGGTCGTTATGACCGTGAATTGGTTGATGCTGTGACTTCGGCAACGCGTCCTGCTGGCAAATATCGTTTTGCTTGGGATGGTAAAAGCGATGACGGTCAAGTTTTAGAACAAGGTGATTACACGGTTCATATCGAAGTTGTTCGTGAACACGGTGGTCGTAATTATCTTCGTCAAAAAGTATCGCTAACGGATTCAAACGCTTCTTATCAGTTAAAGGCTACAGAAGAGACGGGTGAAATTACTCTGAACTACATCGCTAACTAGTAAGTGCGAACAGTAAACCAAGCTGAACAGAATAAACAGTCGTCATCGTAGGCTCAGATAGAGCGACACGGCTAACAATTATAAATAATGGAATTGAACATGATGAAACAGACAAAAATCAAAGCACTTGCTCTAGCGGGTGTGATGGCATTCGGCCTAGCAGCAACGACAACGGCACAAGCTCACCCACGTTGGATTTTGCCATCTCACTTCACTGTATCTAAAGAAGGTGGTGATTGGCTAACGTTCGACGTTACTGCGTCTCATGGTACGTTTGTTTTTGATAAGCCTGCTGGTAGCGAAAATGCTCATGTCATCATGCCTGATGGTCGCAGCGAGCGTCCTAACTTTGTTATTCGCGGGAAGCGTCGTTCAATCTTCGATTTCTATTTTGAAGAAGAAGGTACGCACAAAGTTGCGATTAACAACGAGCCTTCTTACTACACGCAATACAAAGCTGGCCGTCGTGATACCGTGAAGTGGATTAAAGCGAACAAGGCTGAACGTGACTCTGTACTTCCTAAAGAATCACGTGACGTGGTAACTCGAACCAGTTTCACTCGTGCAGAGAGCTACATCACTGTTGGTAAACCATCGGATTCAGTGTTCAAAATCGAAGGCAAACTTCTTGAAATGAAGCCAGTAACACACCCTTCGGACATTATTGAGGGTGAACCAGTAACATTCCAATTTTTCTACAACGGTGAAATTCAGAAAGACGTAAAAGCGGAGATCACTCGTGAAGGCACGCTTTACCGTAACCATCAAGAACAGATTGATGTTGTGAGCAATGAAAACGGCGAAATCACTTTCACTCCAACGGTTGCAGGTCGTTATGTAATGAAAGCGAACTACAAAGGTGAGTTGATTGACAACCCATTGGCAGATAGAGCAAGTGCGAACGTTCACCTAACGTTCGAAGCTCTGCTTCAATAATCTGTGATATCGGGGGCTAGCTCCCTGATTAAGCAATCAAATACTTAAGGGCTCATTTGAGCCCTTTATCGCTCAGTTTACTTCTGAGGATTTGCACTGTGGCTAGGGTACGAACCATGACAATAAAAACAAAACTAAAATTAATAATTACTCCATGCTTGGCATTGGCGCTTGGTTTCGCTGCATTACCTGCGCAAGCACACTTTCCACTGATGAGCTGCTGGTTCGAAGGCAAAACCGTGGCCTGTGAAGCGGGTTACTCTGATGGTAGTAAAGCGATTGATTACGCGGTTGAGATGTACGATTACGAAGACAACTTGATTGCAAAAGAGATGACAGATAAACGTTCTATCGTTGAATTTCCCAATCCTGACACTGAGTTTTACCTTGTATTTGATTCAGGCCATGAGTTTCCGGTTGAAGTCGACGTTGTTGAGATCAGCGATAAATGATGATTCAAGGCGTACGTGCTGACACGGGTGGCAGAGAAGGAAAATGGGTAGGGCTGATCATTGTTTTCATTCTGAGCTTTGCCACGGTCACTATCCCGTTTCATCAGGCAGAATCCCACGTAAAAACGGTACTTGATCATCAAATTTTGGTGACGGATGTTGAGCAAGAAAACTTGGCGATGTTGTCAGAGCTACGTTTGGCTCATGAAGAGATTCGCGACCTGCGTATGGACTCAGATGGTGAATGGCCCAGTGTTGTGTCACTTAAAGATGAATGGGTCGCGCCTTTTGTTGAAGACCAGAGTTGGAAGCGAAAAGGTTCTCATGCTTGGTTATTGGACGAACGTGGTTACTACTTTTCTACGCCAAGCGAATACGATGCATCAAGTGAACATGGCTTTGCAGACTCGTTTATTTTGAATGCAAACAGCGTCTCTCCGGAAATCTGGATTTTTCTTGGAGGTGTAACAAGCCAGCCGACTCAGTTTGATGAACAAACTCTAGAATCAACAGGTTGGAAACTGGTTGTGAATGAATCAGAAATTACTGTTCAGCACGATGTTTCTTCTCATTAAGCAATCCGGCTTATAAAAACGCTCACTAATAATAAGAGATTGACTATGCGAATTATGACTCTGTTCATGTCGTTAATGGCGGTGCTATCAACACCCAATGCATTGGCAAAAGAGTACACAGTCGACAGCGAGAAGCTGACGGTTGGTATTACCCTACAACCCTACTACAGCTATGTAAAAGCAGTAGTGGGTGACAAAGTGAACATTCTTCCATTGGTTGATGCTGGGTTTAATCCGCATAACTACTTACCGCAACCCAATGATTTGAAGCGATTGAGCCAGATGGATGCGATCGTGGTAAACGGTATTGGCCATGACGACTTCGCACTAAAAGTAATCTCAGCCGCGCAACGTGATGACTTAGTGGTGATCGAAGCGAACAAAGAAGTGCCTTTACTTCCCGCATTAGGACAGTCTGTGGGTCAAGGCGCCGTGAACCCGCACACGTTTGTTGGACTTTCTACAACCATCCAAAAGGTTTACACCATCGCGAGTGAAGTATCTAAGCTCGACCCAGACAACGCGGCGTTTTATCGTAAAAATGCTCGTAAATATGCAAAAAAATTCCGCTTTATGAAGCGTGATGCGATGTTGTCATTAGGCGAACTCGATACATCAGGTATGAAAGTGGCGACCACGCACAATGCTTATGGTTACATTCTTCAAGAGTTTGGTGTTGATGTGGCGGCAGTAATCGAGCCAGCACACGGCGTTGAACCAAGTGCTAGCCAACTGCAAGAGACGATCGAAAAAATCCGCGCATCGGATATCGATATTCTTTTCTACGAGCTAAACATGCCAAACCGTTTCGTTGACACCATTGAAGCTGAAACAGGTGTACAGCTTTACCGATTTTCCCACATGACGCACGGCGAGTATGAAGACGACAAGGTGGAAGTAGAAATGAAGAAAAACCTAGAAACGTTAATCGAAGCGATGAAATTTGCGGCGGCTAACCAAGCTGAAAGCGGGAATGCATAATGCTAGGTCCATCAATCTCAATTAATAATCTCGGTCTGCAATACGACAATAACGTCATTCTTGATGATATTTCGCTAGAACTTAAAGCAGGTGACTGCCATGTGATCATGGGACCAAACGGTGGTGGAAAAACTTCATTATTACGCTCTGTACTTGGCCTTACCCCTTTTTCTGGGCAAATCGATATTCATTGGCCTGAAAAGCCAAGTATTGGTTACGTTCCTCAAAAAGCGACCTTCGAATCAAGCTTACCTCTAACGGTAATGGATTTCGTGTTGCTTAACCAAACTCGAATTCCTCTATTTTGGCGTCGTAAATCCAAACAGCTGGATCTTGCATTAGCGCAATTGGATCGTGTGGGGATGGCGACTCGTAGCGATCGCCGTATGGGGCAGTTATCGGGCGGTGAGCAGCAACGTGTGTTGTTTGCTCAAGCGTTGTTGGATAACCCAAGCCTATTGGTGTTGGATGAACCGACTACCGGTATGGACGATCAGGGTGTTCGTTATCTTGAATCGCTCATTCGTGAATGTGTTGATGAAGGCCGTACGATTCTTGCGGTACATCACGATGTCACTGCAGTGCGCCGTCTTGAAGCCAATGTACATGTTGTGAATCGATTCTTGGTTGATAGTGGCCCGCACGAACAAGTACTGCACCCAAGTCAAATTGAAAGCTTATTCCAACATTACAGTAGTGGTTCAGCGATGAACAAATCGAAGGAGGTTGCGTAATGGATTGGTTACGACAACTTGCCATAAGTGGCGTTGAAGCGGGTTGGTTATCAGACAGTTTCATGTACGCATTCATGGTGAATGCTTTGGTCGCGGCACTATTGCTTGGCCCTTTGCTAGGTGGCCTGGGTACTTTGGTCATTGCAAAGCGTCTGGCTTTCTTCTCTGAAGCAGTTGGTCACGCGGCTTTGACCGGTATTGCTATTGGTGTTTTACTTGGCGAACCACCAGAGAACCCAATCATTGGTCTGTTCAGCTTCTGTATGATCTTTGCTTTGCTACTTCACTTTGTAAGAAACAGAACCAACGTGCCATACGATACATTAGTGGGCGTTTTCCTTGCGCTCGCTTTAGCGGTTGGTGCGGCATTGCTGATGTACGTGGCACGTAAAATTAATATTCATATGCTTGAGAACGTTCTGTTTGGCTCGATTCTCACGGTAACAGACCAAGATTTAGCAATTCTCGCAGGCAGCTGCGCACTCATCATTTTGCTCTTGATACCAACGTTTAACCGTATTCTGCTAACTTGTATCAGCCCTGATATTGCCAAGGTTCGTGGTTACAACACCAGCTTTTACGATTACTTGTTTGTTATGATGATCACCTTAGTGACAATTGCAGCCGTAAAGATCGTGGGCGCGGTTTTAGTCGGTGCGTTATTGCTTATCCCAGGTGCGACAGCTCGATTGCTGACCAAAAGTATGGGAAGTTTTGTATTGCTTTCGGCATTACTTGCAACCATCGCATGTTTGGTTGGAACCGTGTTGCCAATGGAACTTAAATTGCCAGTGCCATCGGGCGCGTCAATCATCATCGTTTCTGCAACGTTTTTCCTAGCAGCAACGCTATACCGAATTGTAAGAAAGGCGTAATCATGACTTGTTTACTGAATCGTATCGCTAGATCAATAAAAGCAACGGCTCAATTGAGTGTGCTTGGTAGTGTGTTAATGGCTGGTTCTGTGCTGTCACTGAACGTGAATGCAGAAGATATTCTAACCAGTACACCTGTGACTTATGCATTGGCGACAGAGCTAACCAAAGGCACCGACATTACGACTGAATACCTTCCACCAAAACGATACGGTATTGATCGCTTGCCTAACTGGTTTGGAACGAAGGGCGAAAGCATAGTCCTTAAGTCAGGAGAGAAGGCGACAGTTGCATTGACGCTGACATCGATTTGGCAAGCTGATCCTACGTTCGTATACGCGAGACAAGGTAACATCCGCTTGGTTGAGGTTGATGTCGCTCAAGCGATTACACCGCGCGCGCAAGGTGTTGCAGCGCTGACGTTATCGAATGGTGAAGTGTCTAAATATGCCTGGTTAAACCCGACTAACCTAACGCGTATGGCGGCAATTGTGGCTGATGACTTTAAGTTATTGTGGCCGGCGCAAGCAGATACGATTGATAGCAACTTACAGCGTGTGATGCTTGATGTTCGAGAACTGATTAACAAGCAACAGGCGGTATTACTGGATAATGATGTAGATTCAGTGTTATTGCTTTCAGAAAGCTTGGAAGATTTTGCTTCGGGTAGCCAGCTGTTTGTTGAAGAACGGATGTTCAAGGCAGAGCTCGAATGGACAGAGCAAGACAAAGCGAAGCTCAAAGCGATGTTTTCGGAAGACGATGCTCTCTGGTTAGTGACCGCAAAGAAGCCAACTAACTTGATTAAGTCGCTGGTACCGAGTGAGCGTATCTTAGTGGTTGATTCTGTTGATCGTTGGGGTAGAGCTGGGATTAACCCAAAAGCGCCGTTTGCCCGTTGGGAAGTACAGCCATTTAAAGGCTAATCAGCGCGATTAAAATGGTAGGATCAAAAAAGCAGCCCAATTTGAGGCTGCTTTTTTTGTTCTTGTCCATTGTCTCTGTTTGGTGAGCTAGACAGGAGGACTGCGAGTTTTAACTTACTCTGCAGCTTTTGTCTCTTCAGCTTCAACAGTTGCTTCGACTGCACCTTTAGCTTGTTCTTCAGCTTCCATTTTTGCGCGGTCAGCTTTAGAAATATAGCGAGGCTTGTTGCTACCATGCAGTTTTGAATTCGCCTGTTTTTGCTTCTTCTTTAGAATTTGATTGATTTTTTTCTTACGGTTCATTGCTGCATAGCCTTGTATTTAGTTTAGGCGGTGGAGGATAATCATTTTAGCTCTAGAACTCAATATTTACATGGTACTCAGCAAGGAAAATATCACTATGCAGGCTATCGAGACCCGACGTTTACGATTAAGAATGATCACGCCTCAAGATGCGGCGTTCATTCAACGATTATATAGCTCAGAAGATTTCCTGCGTTACATTGGAGACAAGGAGATCAGCGATCCAGCCAAGGCCGTTGAATACATCGAAAACAACATTCTTAAGATGCATAAAGAGAAAGGTGTTTGTCTATTGATTGTCGAAATTAAGGACTTCTTAACGCCAATTGGTGTATGCGGATTAATTAAGCGAGATACGCTAGAGTCACATGATATTGGTTATGGTTTTGTCCCTGAAGTCTATGGGCAAGGTTTTGCATTGGAAGCGGCACAAGCGATAATTGAAGAAGCCAAGCATAATGCTGATATTGATCATTTAGTTGCCATCACTACCTCTGATAATATTCGAAGTATCGCATTGCTGACTAAATTAGGTTTTTTGTTCGAGCGAGTCGAAGACGTATTAAGTGAAAGTGTTAATCTCAATCTGTACGGTTTGTCACTGGGTAATTAAACATGTTCAAACATAACAACATTCTAAGAGGTGAGCTCGCGACGGAGTACAAAACTGTTATTGCGATGGTACACATCTACTGTAAAAATCATCACAGTGCACTTCGTCAGAATAACGCGTTATGTGAAGAGTGTGCGCAGTTGTTACGTTATGCCGAAACACGACTCGATAGATGCCCTTATGGCGAAGCAAAACCGACCTGTAACAAGTGTCCAATTCATTGTTATAAACCGCATCCGAAAGAGCAAATGCGTTTAGTAATGCGTTATGCCGGGCCAAGAATGCTACTTAAGCATCCTATTTTAGCTATTCGACATCTGATTCATGAAAAACGAAAATTGCCAGAGAAGCCGCTGCCGAATGTGTCGAATCGCCATATTCGTATGAATAAGAAGTAACTGGCGCTTAAAAGTAAGTTCGAAAGAAACGAAAAAAGGTCTGATTTATCAGACCTTTTTTGATGTAGATACGTTTCTGTATAAGCTTCAATATAGCTAGGTAACTGTAACTTACGCTGCTTGCGGCTCGTCGTAGGTCACCGTCAGGTTGTTGATCCAGCGTCGGCTTAGGTAACGATGGGAACAAATTGTCAGTTTCACCACTTCTTCCACCAACATCAAACCATAGATGTATTTGAAATCCCATCCAGCGACAAACGCGCCGTAAACACATACTGGAATGCCCACCATCCACATCGCGATGAAATCCATACGCAAGCAGAACGCATTATCGCCACCAGCGCGAATGATACCGTTGATGATCACCATGTTCAGCATGCGAATCACGACAGCAAAGCACATGATCATCATTGCAGGTGAAGCGAGCGGGTAGAGCGCATCTGTAGAAAGGTTCAGCCATGTTAGAACATGCTCTTTACTAATAAACAGTAGTAATCCGACAACTGCGCCGAAGCCAATGACGGCTTTAATGAATGTTAGTCCCATACTCATAGCGTCATCAAACTCATCACGACCGAGTGAGTGACCAAGCAGCACAGAACACGCGACCGATATACCAAAGAATATTGAGTAACACAGCGACTCAAACGGTGCGAGCATTGAGAACACGGCAAGTTCCGTTGTGCCCATGTGACCGAAGATCATTTGGTATGCCATGGTACCCATTGCCCACAGCACGGCATTCATCGTTAGGGGTAACGCAATACGACGGTAAGACAGCCACAGCGACGGACGATGTGGTGAGCTTGGCGTAGTTAATAACCAGTGCTTACGTATACGCATGTAGCTATACATCAAACCCACTTGAATCAATCGCGCTAAAGTTGTTGCTAGTGCAGCACCAGCAACGCCCATTGCTGGAATACCAAATGCACCCTTAATGAGAACAAAATTAAGTGCAATATTGAGGGCAATAGTCACACCACCAAGCAACAGCGGAGTTACTGTGTCACCAGAGGAACGCATGCTCGCTTCTACCACCACGACTATATGAGTGAGAAGTAGAACAGGGAATCCATACCACAAGTACGTAGCACCAAGCTCAATCACGGTGTGATCGCTGGTTTGCAACATCATTAAAAATTGAGAACCAAGAGTGATGATTGCAGTAACTGGCAGCAGAACTTTTAAGCCAAATACCATCGCGATGGATGATACTGTGCGCGCGCTTTTAGGGTCATTCTTTCCCCAGTATTGAGCGACTAGTGTTCCGTTTGCTGAGGCCAACCCTGCCATAATCATAATAGCGACGAAGTGCCATTTTGATGCAATTCCCACAGCAGCAGCTGCTTCCATGCCAAAATCGCTGACCATTAAGACGTCAGCAAGGGCAAGAATAGCAACAAGCGCACTTTGCAAAGCAACAGGCAAACCAAGTTTGATGATTCGAGGTAAGATGCTCTCTGGCTTGTTATTCATAGATGCGTTAGGGTTGATGTTAGTTGTCATAAGCTCTCCGATTTATGGCAGAACTATAGTGATTTGAGTGACGTAACAACATGTTTAAAAAACAACAAAACCTGTGCGAATCTGTCATTGATTCAATGAATCCAAAATCAACGTGGCAAGATGATGTTTTTCTCGCAGAGCATTGCAAAGAACGTTTTTTGACCGTTGAAGAAATCCCAGAGATGAAAAGTTGTGGTGTCTACATGGGTGGTATGGCGAAGCTGTATGACGCGTATTGGGTTGAACGCGAATCTGTGAATGTCCATACGCTGATTTTTACTCAAGAAGGGGGCGGTATATTGACGACCGAAACCTTCGTACAAGCGATTACGCCATGCACGCTGGTGGTTCTTCCTGCGGAAACGCCATTTCGTTTCGAGCTTGACCCTCAGTACAACTATTGGAAAATGGCTTGGATGCTGACGCCCGATACCTCGCAATGGCAACATATTGCGAGCTTAGGGCAGAGTATTGTACCTTTCGGAGAGTGTGAACAAATTTGGTCCTTGATGAATTTAGTTCATTTTGAAATTGGAGGTCGAGGCAGTTTTAGAAAATTGCTGATGAGCGAGATTATTCGAACTTTGACTGGCTTTGAACCTAAGTCGACTAGCACCACAGCACGTGTTCAAGCGCTCTATAATGAGATTGAAAGTAGTCTGCACCTGCCGTGGACTGTTTCTGGTATGGCATCGCGCGTGTTTATCAGTGAAGAACAGCTAAATCGAGTGACCAAGTCGCTGTTTAACGTTTCTCCTCGCAGCAAATTGATTCAGTTAAGAATGGACAAAGCGACCAGTTTGTTGAAACAGCAAGATTGGTCGGTATCTATGATTGCCAACCGTTTAGGTTATAAAGATCCCTACAACTTCTCACATCGTTTTAAAAAGCACTTTGGTTTATCGCCAAGTCAATATCGCAAGCGTAATCAAACCTCGGATTAGACCTTTGGTCTGCAGTTTCGGGTCTTGGAATCTAAATCAGACATTTGTGCGACTACTATTTTACCCGAGGATATAAGACGATGTTCAGTATCAGCGTGTAATAATTGATCTAAGCAGTAAAAGTACGGTATTGAGATGTTTATCAGTTTAGTATTTTTACTCTATTATGTAATATCGTAAACATTGAAGAATACGTCTACTTATGCAATACGAGGTATATATGGAACAACTTACCAACGAATTAGGTGATTTTGTGCTGCCGTCCAAACTTGTTTTAAATAATAGAGAGTTTCAATCAGGTACTAAGATTGTTAGAAAACAGGGTTGCGGGTCGATTATTGGGACGCTCTCAGAACCTCACCGTAAAGTATTGTTCTATCTATACCAAAATAAAGGGCAAGTGGTCAGCAAGCAAATTTTGAAGAGTGTTGGTTGGGCTGGTAAAGCTGTCACGTCTGCCTCAGTGCTTGTCGCTATTTATGAGATCAGAAGGATTCTCGATTGTCGCTGCATTCAAACTGTTTCAAATGAAGGTTATGTTATGGAGCAAAGAAATAATCCTCTATTGATATCCTGTTAATATTTTAATAATAAAAATTTAATCTCTTTACCGTACGAGTTCCATTGATTATCGTCATTTTTAAAACGTCCACTTATAAGCGACGTTATATTAAAAATACTGAATCTGACTTTGTCGCTGGCTATATAGTAAGGGAATTATATAAAAATGGACTCTTATCCTGCATTAGAAACGAACCACTCTGAAAATAACGTAGTAATTGAACTCAATGGTAAGATAGTTGAACTCCACACCAAGCTCATTCGAAACGTAGAAAATGGATATGTGTTAGCAACGCTGCCGTTAGCCTATCGAAAAATTATTCTATTTATGAATCGACATCGTGGTGAATTATTCAGCGTTGGCCAATTAAAAAAGATTGGTTGGGAGAACGAAAAAGTGACTAACTCGTCTGTGATTGTCGCAATATCAGAAATTAGATCGTTATTCGGAGACGGTTTGATCATTACGATTACAGGTGAAGGATACGTATTCCAACCTTAACTTTGTTCTATTTTATGATCTTGGTAGTCGATCTTTCCTCCAGATGACCAACGACAAAGGGCCCTTAGTTTAGACGAAAAGTCATAACTCAGAGCCCCAAATTTCACTGTTAATCAACGATGTTTTTTCATACCGAGTTGTCGATTTTATTTCTTATATACAGGGGTTACTCTCCTGCGATCTGAAGTGGAGAACGCTTTAGGCTCGCAATTAACATGTAAATTGTTGTCGCTAACAGAGACGCAAATAGATAAGTGAATAACCCTGCTTGTGAACTCATGAAGGTGTCAGCAATCAATGGGCCAGCAACAGAACCGATGCTGTAGCAAAGCAGCATGATTTGAGTTACGGAAACCAAGTAGCTTGGATCTAAGTTACGACAGCCTAAGTTAATCGCAATAGGGTACAGTGCAAATGTTGCCATGCCCAAAACGAATAGGCTCATACCTAATACGTAGAAATCACGATTCAAAGTTAGCACTGCAATACTTGCTACTCCTAGCAAGCAGAACAAAGCCATCAATAATACTTGTCCGATGTGGTGAGATAACCAAGTCACCATTGGCTGTACAGCCATGCCACCCATGATTACCAAAGCCATCAAACCTCCGATGTCTTCGTGCGCAATGTTACGCTGCGCTAATTCTACTGGCATCAAACCGTAAATAGCACCTAGAGTAAGCCCTGATACGATGCAACCAATTAAAGCGCTGTGGCTCAATTTGCTGATCTGTTTTAAAGACAAAGACTTTGCATCGTGGATCTGTGGAGGTGTCGCTTGGCCGTACATTAATACAATGACCGCACCGAATAAAAGAGTGAACATTGCAATGAACGGCACGCCACCTGTAATTCCAAGGTATCCAATACCAAGCTGACCAACGGCAGAACCGCCGTATAGCGAACACATGTAAACCCCTAAACGTTTCGCACGTTGGGATTCGTCCCCGCTCATTAGCCAAGACTCTACAATCACAAAGATCCCTGCGACAGACACACCCGCCACGAAACGAGCCAACAGCCAAACGGATTGATGTGGTGCCAACGGTAATACAAGGATCGTTGCGATAAAAATGGTCAGTGCGATAACGAACGCGTCTCTGTGACCGACACGCGCGATTGCACGCTCAATTAATAACGTTCCCGCCAAAAGACCTGCATAAAAGGCACTCGCCAACCAACTCGATAGGTTACTGTCTAAGCCATACTCAGACAGCATTAATGGTAATGAACTCATTAAGTAGCCTGAAGCGATCGCGTAAAAAGACAATGCAATAACAGGAACAGTTATGCGAGTTGTTGGTTGGATGTTGTCCAATGCAGGAGCCTCTAAATAGTGAAAGAAACGATGAATTTTCCGCGACTATGGGGGAGAAACTGAATTGGGTAAAACGAATAAAAATGGTCGTGAAGATAAAAGAAATTTATCGTGTTTGTTGGCTAAAATACCGTTGTCATATTTCATGTTTTCGCGATATTTTCTGCGGTTAAATAGCCGATAAAGCGTTGTTCAAACGACTATTTAATTTGAAAGACGGAGAGAGGTTCGTTGTATTCATCAGATTTTAATTTAGGGCGTTTAATCGTGTTAGACCACTTCTTTTCGGTATTGTCTGGGCGAGCTTCCACTCCACTTACGAAAGGCATGTCGAAAGTTAGCGCTGTCTGAAAACCCAACGCGCTCAGATATCTCTTCAATGCTCATTTGAGTTGAAGAAAGGTAGTGTCGAGAAAGGTGAAAACGAACGTGGTCAAGTATCTTCTGGTAACTCGTATCGACGGCTTTGAGGTGTCGGCGCAGTGTTCGAGAAGACATCCCCAATTCTGATGAAATAGATTCTATCGAAGGGGAGCATCCGGGTCTCTCTAATAGCATTTGAGAGACTTTTTCTTTTAGGCTTGTTGAGGCACTGACTTTTGCCAACATGTCGTCACATGATTTCAGGCACATCTGCAGCGTGATGGTATTGGCGGTAGGAAGAGGCGAGTACAAACTTGTTGCATCAAACTGCCATTCAAGGCGATCACTATTGAATTCAACGGGGCAACGGAAAATCTCTGTGTAGAGGTCGCCGTATTCAGGTTTTGGGTAAGGGAAGCGAATCACTTGTGAGGGGAAGGGTTGTTGCAGCACTTCTTCACACAGACTTTGAATTGCGGTGAACCAGTATTCACAGCAAAAAGGCAGCAGCGAATCCAAGTCGATCAGCTGCTCGGCTCTAAAGTATCCAACGTTATCTTCTACTGACATCGTTTTTCTAAGTACAGGGCCAGCAAGCTGCAGATATTTAAATCCAATCAGCAAAGCATCTAAAAGCGTTTCACTACTGAATACCGCATAACCCAAAACACCGAAATCACTGAAACGTGCTTGTTGGCCGACTCTGAGCCCGAGACCTTCTTCGTTGGTATTTGCTAACGCATTGCTGAATACCGCTAACTTTTGCGCCAAGGTAATGTGCGTGTCTGGCGTGTTGAGTTGAAGATCATTGATGTTACTGCCTTCTAGCAGTTCTTCGATACTGAGAGCGGGCGACATGTAACGATGAAGCAATTGAAGATCAAGAATACCGAATGCTTGCATATCGGGTTCGTAGACTGCGGTGTATTCCATAAGCTGCCTCTTGTTGAATATCGTTATCTTAACCGAACTTTTTACATTTACGCCTGTTGCTTGTTCTCACTTTCCCAAGCTTGTTCAAACTTTTGGTTTATGTTTGCAAGGTTTTACAAGGCCTTATAGATACGTGTCCGAATATCACCGGTTTTTGTCTTTTTGAAACCTGTTCGAAATGTTATCAAAATGTTGTAATTTAGTGGGCTGAACATTGGATCGTCACAAACATTTTGCTCAATAACTACTCTTATCTACATGACACACCAATGTGCAGGCTCTGATAGCAATAAAGACAAAGCTTATTACAACGATTAAAACGGCTAAGGCGAATCTGACCGTTAGGTTTAGCCGAATAAGGAGATCATGGATGCACAATCTTGCTGTTAACTTGGAGCGCAGCGCTTCGCTTTTCCCAAATAAAGTCGCACTGCGAATGGGGACGGAAGAAGTCAGCTTTTCTCAGTTGGAACAACTTTCTGGAAACGTCGCCGCTAATTTAAAGAGGCTGGAGCTCAAGAAAGGCGATAAGGTCGCGTTGTCGTGTCCGAATGTCACGTATTTCCCGATTGCCTATTATGGGATTCTGAAAGCAGGCTGCGTCGTGGTGCCTTTGAACGTGTTATTTAAAGCAAGAGAGATCGCTTACCACCTTAATGACTCGGATGCGAAAGCCTATTTATGCTTTGAGGGTAGTGAAGAGCTGCCCATCGGTCGCTATGGCTTACAAGGTTTCGAACAGGCAAACCATTGTGAACACTTTGTCGAGATGCCCATCCCAACCGGCGCAGACACGACTTCAGTAAGAAACGAGCAGCATGAATCAATCGCTGACTGGTTAGAACAACCTTTGATTCCTTTTGAGTCTATGGCTTGCCATGGTGATGATACCGCTGTGATTCTTTATACGTCAGGTACGACAGGTCAGCCAAAAGGAGCAGAGCTTTCCCACACCAACATGCAAACTAATGCGATGTCGTCACAGTATCTCATGCGACTGGAGTACAGCGACACCACAATGGCCACGCTTCCTCTGTTCCATAGCTTCGGCCAGACAGTGATGATGAATGCGAGTGTGTTAACGGGGTCGACCATGGTGTTGATTCCGCGTTTCGAACCTTCACTGGTGATCGAACAGATCATTAACCATAAAGTAAGCGTATTTGCGGGTGTTCCTACTATGTATATTGCGCTTCTAAAAGCGGGAGAAAAGTCCTCTAGTAGTTTAGAAATAAGCAAACGATCTGAACAGGTTAAACATAGCTTAAGGCTTGGTGTGTCTGGTGGTGCGTCTATGCCTCTTGAGGTTATCCGACAATTTGAATCCCGATTCGAACTTCCGGTATTGGAAGGTTATGGTCTGTCTGAAACTGCGCCAGTTGCGACCTTTAACCATATTGATGGTGACCGCTTGTCTGGCAGTGTGGGTCAACCCTTGTGTGGTCACCTTATTAAGATTACAGACATCCAAGGTAACTCAGTCGCCATGGGCGAATTGGGCGAAGTCTGCATCAAGAGTCCAAGTGTTATGAAAGGCTATTATCAAAAGCCAGAAGCCACGTCAGAAGCCATCAGAGACGGTTGGTTCCTAACCGGAGATATTGGACGCAACGATGAGCACGGCAACTTGTTCATTGTCGATCGCGTTAAAGACATGATCATCCGTGGTGGTTACAACGTGTATCCGCGTGAAATCGAAGAAGTATTGATGTGTCATCCCGATGTCGAAATGGTCGCGGTGGTGGGTGAACATCATGATCGTCTAGGCGAAGAAATTCATGCCCATGTTGTGCTTCATGAACATACACAACCTGATAGCAAGGCGCTGATAGCTTGGTGTCGTGAGCAATTAGCGGATTACAAATACCCTCGTAAGGTGTTTATTCGTAAAGCGCTACCAATGACGGCGACAGGCAAGATTTTGAAGCGAGAGTTACACCCACTAGAAATAGCGGAGGCAACCAATGGATAGTTATGATTTTATTATTGTTGGCGGTGGTTCTGCGGGTTGTGTCATGGCTTCGCGGCTGTCTGAAGACCCGAATATCACGGTTTGCTTATTAGAAGCGGGTGGTAAAGACAGCAGCCCGTTCATTCATACTCCGGTTGGCGTGGTGGCAATGATGCCAACCAAACTCAACAACTGGGCCTTTGAAACCGTTGAACAACCGGGTTTGAATGGTCGTAAAGGTTACCAACCGAGAGGTAAGACACTGGGCGGTTCTAGCTCTATCAATGCCATGATGTATGCTCGTGGGCACCGTTACGACTATGACACATGGGAAAGCTTGGGTAACACTGGCTGGAATTATGAATCGTGTTTGCCTTACTTTAAGAAAGCGGAAAATAACGAAGTTCACCAAGATGAGTACCATGGCCAAGGTGGTCCTTTGAATGTGGCGAACCTTCGATCGCCAAGCCCGATGTTGGAACGTTATTTAACGGCGTGTGAATCGATAGGTGTGCGTCGCAATGAGGATATTAACGGCGCTGCTCAGTTTGGGGCGATGCCGACGCAGGTAACACAGCTAAATGGCGAACGATGCAGTGCTGCCAAGGCTTACTTAACGCCAAACCTTTCACGATCGAATCTCACGGTCGTTACTAAAGCCACCACACATAAGGTCTTGTTTGAAGGCAAGAATGCGGTCGGCGTTGAATATGGCTCTAACGGGCAGCGTTATGAGATCCAATGCAACAAAGAAGTGATTCTATCCGCTGGTGCCTTTGGTTCCCCCCAATTGCTGTTACTGTCGGGTGTCGGCGCTAAAGGTGAACTAGAGACGCATGGCATCGAACAGGTTCATGAATTGTCTGGAGTGGGTAAGAACCTTCAAGACCATATCGACTTAGTCCATTCGTACAAATGCAGTGAAAAGCGTGAAACTTTTGGTATCTCGCTACAAATGGCCTCTGAAATGACCAAAGCCTTACCGCTATGGCATAAAGAACGCCGCGGTAAGATGAGCAGCAATTTTGCAGAAGGGATAGGCTTTCTTTGTTCCGAAGATCATATCGCCGTGCCAGATTTAGAGTTTGTATTTGTGGTCGCTGTGGTTGATGACCATGCCCGAAAAATACATACCAGTCATGGATTTACGTCTCATGTCACCTTGCTACGACCGAAAAGTATAGGCACGGTAACGCTCAATAGTAGTGATCCCTATGATCCGCCTAAGATCGACCCTGCATTTTTCAGTCACCCTGAAGACATGGACGTGATGATTAAAGGCTGGAAGAAGCAGTATCAAATGCTAGAGAGCTCGGCGTTCGATGATATCCGTGGCAATGCTTTTTATCCGGTCGATGCCAATGATGACAAGGCTATTGAGCAAGATATTCGAAATCGTGCGGATACTCAGTATCACCCAGTCGGAACCTGCAAAATGGGAACCGATGATGATTCTCTGGCCGTGGTAGATAACAATCTTAAAGTCTATGGATTGGATAACTTAAGAGTCATTGATGCTTCTGTGATGCCAACATTAGTGGGGGCGAATACCAATGCACCAACCATTATGATTGCCGAAAAAATAGCAGATCAGATCAAAGAACAGTATGGGTTTAGCAAGCAACAAGACAATGAACAGGCAGAAGACGAGATGGTTGTATAATTAACAGAAACAGATATAACTGATTGTTTTACAGTAGGTTAGGGAGTCTTATTTTCGCAAGGCTCTCTAACCTATTTTTTGGCGCTTTCTTCAAGCACAAGCTAAATTAAAAGCGATATAAATACGGGTCTATTTGGCCAGAGCTTGATTAAGCCATTGATCAAATTGGCCTTTTGGTAACGCACCGTTAATCGTATCGACACGTTTACCGTCTTTAAACACCATCACCGTGGGAATACTTCTGATTTGGTACATCGCGGCAAGTTGTTGCTGAGCTTCAGTATCAATCTTAACGAATCGAACATCTCCCGAACGCTCTTTTGCGACGTCACTGAACACTGGCGCAAAGCCCACACATGGGTTGCACCATGTCGCCCAGAAATCGACAACCACAGGCTGTGAACTGTTCAAGATAGATTGGAAATTAAGTGACGTTCCCTCGATAGGAGCACCATCGAGCAATGCTGTTTTGCATTTGCCGCAGGTTGGGCTTTCTGAAATTCTTTCTGAAGGAACGCGGTTTACGCCATTACAAGAAGGGCAACGTGTGTTGAATGTAGACATAACTTTCTCTTTTTATTGCAACTCCGTGTCTAACGCGATTTACGAATCGCGCACGGAACGCTTATACTGTTTAAAACAAGAATACGATACTTAAATAAAAACAAACAATAAACAGGTAAATGATGACAAAATTTTACGCCGAAATTACTGGCTGGGGAAAGTGTCTGCCACCAGCCGTGCTGTCCAATGATGATCTAAGCACTTTCATTGATACGTCTGACGAGTGGATTCGAACTCGAACTGGTATCGAAAACCGCCGTATCAGTCATGTAAATACCTCTGAACTTGCGACTGTTGCAGCGAAACATGCAATGGCGTGTGCTGGCCTAACCGCTGAAGATATCGATCTTGTTATCATCGCGACGTGCAGCCCAGATTCTCTTATTCCAAATACTGCGTCTAAGGTTCAACAGAACCTAGGTATTAAAAGTGCAGCGGCTTTCGACCTTAACGCAGCGTGTACTGGCTTCATTTACGGTGTTGAAACCGCGACTCGACTTATTCAAGCGGGTAACTACCGCAATGCTATCGTTGTCGGTGCTGAGCGTCTGTCATTCTTCATCGACTGGACCAAGCGTGATACTGCAGTTCTGTTCGGTGATGGCGCTGGTGCAGTGGTTCTATCTCGCACTGAAGAGCAAGTTGGCTTACAAGAAGCTCAGATCGGTTGTGATGCTGAAGGCCGTGATATTCTAGCGGTACCAAAATTCGGTACTTCTATGGACCGCTTTGCGGCTGATAACGGCTACTGGGACTTTGATTTCGTTGGTAAAGAGATCTTTAAACGTGCAGTGAAAGGCATGGGCGCAGCGGCACACACAGTATTGAGCCGCACAGGTATCTCAACCGACAACATTGACGTTGTGATTCCGCACCAAGCGAACATCCGAATCATTCAAACTCTGTGTGATATGGCGGGTATCGATCGCGAGAAAGCGTTTGTTAATATCCAAAACTACGGCAACACATCCGCAGCGACTGTGCCAATCGCATTGTGTGAATCGCTAGAACAAGGTTTCGTTAAGCCTAACGACAACATTCTTGTTGCGGCATTTGGAGCGGGTTTAACGTGGGGTGCTGGCCACATTAAATGGGGTAGCCGTGTTGAACCACTAGGTCAATCAGATGCTAAGCTTCCAGAAGCCGACAAATCTGCGTTAGAGCTTTTAGAAAGAGCCATTTTACACTGTAAAACACACCCGAATTCAGCGAGCGAATAACGCTGATGGATACAGTAACCAAAGTACGTCTTATGACTAAAGCCGACCTAGATGGGGCGGCTTTAGTCCACCAAGCAACGTTTGTTCGACAACAGAACTCAAAAGATTGGTTACAATGTAACTTAAATGCCGCGCCACGCTTTCTTAACTTTGTTGCAGAGAGTGAAGGTGAGATCGTGGGTTACATCATCTGGGTTCAGAAGAGTGGGTTTAGACCTGAAGCTGTATTAGAGTTAGAACAACTTGCGGTATTACCAAGCGCACAGGGTAAAGGATTGGGCAAAAAGCTGATTCTAGATTCCCTGCCGCAGGTAAAACAGCATTTGGCGGAGCAAGGCTCAACACTAAAGCATGTTTTAGTGACCACCAGAGCGGATAACTTTGCGCTGAAGCTGTATCAGTCGACATTGGGAGCAGAGGTCGAAACCACGATTTCAAACCTGTACTCTGCTGACGAAGTGCTTATGATAGCTCGCAATGTGGGTGAGCGGATCTGATCGCTGAGTTCTTAGAACCAATTATAATCAGCGGTACAAACCGACCGTCATCGATAAACGTTTAATTAGGGACTAATCTAGTCCCTTTTGTTATTTCTTAGGAAGTGTTTTGAAGAAAGTTTTAGCAATTGGCTACGTTTGGCCTGAACCGAATTCATCGGCGGCTGGCAGCCATATGATGTCACTTTTACGATTGTTCAAGAGACAAGGTTGGTCAGTTGAATTTGCAACGCCAGCTCAAGAAACCGAGCACATGATTGATCTCTCTGAAGAGGACATCACAAGCCAATCTATACAGTTGAATTGCGATAGCTTTGACCAGTACATCGAAGAGCTGCAACCCGATGTCGTGATGTTTGACCGTTTCATGATGGAAGAGCAGTTTGGTTGGCGCGTGGAAAAGGTATGCCCGAATGCCTTTAAGTTACTGGATACGGAAGATTTACAGTTCTTACGTAATGCTCGACACGAAGCGGTTAAGAAAGAGACTGAACTGACCAAAGCGCATTTGTACAGTGACTTAGCGAAACGTGAAATTGCTGCGATTCTGCGTTGTGATCTTTCGTTGATCATTTCTAGCTACGAGATGGAACTGCTTCAAGCTGAGTTCAATATCGATCCAAAACTGCTTCATCACTTGCCGTTCATGGTTGCTCTCAACAGTCTACCTGAAAGCACGAAAAGCTTTGAAGAACGTAAGCATTTCATGACGATAGGTAACTTTAGACACGCACCGAACTGGGATGCCGTACTTCAGTTACAGAAGATTTGGCCGAAGATTCGCAAGCAGTTGCCAGACACTGAACTTCATATTTATGGATCTTACCCGCCACCGAAAGCGACGGCTTTGCATAACCCTAAAACTGGCTTCCATATCAAAGGTTGGGCGAAAGACGCTCAAGAAGTGATGGAGCAGGCTCGTGTGTGTGTTGCACCTTTACGATTTGGCGCAGGCATTAAAGGCAAGTTACTTGATGCGATGAAGCTACAGACTCCGAACGTGACCAGTGAAATCGGCAGCGAAGGCATGTTGCCACAAGGAGAACTGCAATGGCCAGGTGCGGTTGCTGATGATGTCGACGAATTTGTTGAAGCTGCAGTTGCCCTTTATAAAGATGAAGAGAAGTGGCTTAAGGCACAGAGCCGATGTCATTCAATCCTTGAAGCGCACTACGAGCAGAATAAACTGGGCGACACATTGATTGAGCGATTGATTGCGTTAGAGTCGGATCTTGAATCTCATCGACTGGATAACTTCTTTGGTTCGATGCTCAAACACCACAGCATGGCGAGCACGAAGTATATGTCCCAGTGGATAGCTGAAAAGAACAAGACTAAGTAGCTTACATAATACAACCAATACAACCGAATTAAATCATAAGCCCTTAGGTTAACGCCTAGGGGCTTTTTTCATGCAGGGCGCTTGTTAATTCCAGACTTACAAAACGGCACATACTCGCAGTACATTAGCATTGACTAATTTATATTTATTAGTAAACTCTAATTTATAGGTTGTTATGAGTTTATGATGTTTGTGGATAGGAGAGGTTTGTGCTTAGTTTGATTCCTTGGGATGCTTTTTTCGGCGGCATGTTGTTAGGCGTGTCGGCCATTGTTTTAATGTTGGGGATTGGTCGAGTTGCTGGCATTAGTGGCATTGTCAGCCGATTATTGCCAACTGGCACCAGCAACAAAGAACGTAAAGATGCGGATACAGCAAACACCGAAAAACACTGGCGTATCGCCTTTGTTGTGGGAATGGTCGCAAGTGGTTGGCTATTAATTCCGACGGGCTACCAACTTCCGCAGTTAGAAGAGATGAATCTCGCTTTAGTGATTATTGCTGGCCTTCTGGTGGGCTTTGGTACTAAAACAGCGAACGGTTGTACTAGCGGGCATGGCATTGTCGGAATGGCTCGTTTATCTAAACGTTCTATTGTTGCGACCTGTGTATTTATGGGTGTGGCAATCGTAACCGTGTTTATCAAGAATCTGACTGGCTTGGGGGCATAATGAAAAACGCTGCATTTACTATCGTTATCGGTTTGGTCGCAGGTATTCTTTTTGGCTCTGGCATGATCATCTCAGGGATGGCTGATCCTGAGAAGGTACTCGGCTTCTTAGACATTACCGGTAACTGGGACATTAGTTTGGCATTCGTCATGGGTGGCGCGCTATTGGTCTTTGCACCGTTTTATCATCTGGTCATTAAAAAGCGCGCTAAAGCCATCAATGGCGAGCCGTTAGATAGCCGTAACAATCCGTTGATAGACAGAAAGCTGATTCTTGGATCTACAGCGTTTGGCTTAGGCTGGGGGATTGCAGGCTTTTGCCCAGGCCCTGCGGTAACCAGCCTAAGTGGCGGCAACCCGACGGTGTGGGTGTTTATGATAAGCATGCTGGTGGGAATGTGGCTGGCGGATCGTATGAACAAAACCTGTTAGTAGCAAGCTTATAGCTGATTACATTGGCTTTGACGTTATCCGTTCTGAGCTGACCAAGCATAGAGGTTGACTCGCTTTCAGCACGAAAGTCATTCAGCCTCTTTCTATATTTACTGTTTCTATTATTTTCAGTTATCTACAATCTGCTGTTATCTAAAATCTACTATTTAATAGTCGTTGAAACTGGGCAGTGGTCACTGAGTTTGTAGTCCAGCACATCTTGCGTTTCAAATACCTTTTGTTTCGCAGGAGAAGCATTCAAGGACTTGCTCACCACAATATGATCAATCACTGAACGAAACTGATGTGTACGGTGATTATTGCGGTTTGAGCGTACCTTACAATCTGCTCGAGTTTTTCGTGTTGCCAACTGAGCATCGGTATTTTGCGTCATATCTTTCCACATCCAATCTCTTGAATAGGAGAGGTTATGGTTAAAGTCGCCCAGAATCGCGTAGTCTTCGCCTTTACGTTCTCTTTGCTGTATCCACTTATTCAGTTGTTGAGCTTGGTCTTTGAGCCTTGAACAGTCGCGATTAGACTTATACGCGCCGCTGCAACCCGCCTTTAAATGCACTGACAACATATGAATTGGTTTTGTGTCCGTTTCTACAACCATATAGCTGGCAAACCTAAGCTTGCTGTTAGCACTCGTTTCTAGAGGAAAGTCAGCGTAGTCAGTGAGAGCGATTCCTTTACGAACCGCGAAGCCCGTATATTGGTTCACTTCTTTGAATTGTCGGTTACTGTTTTTGGGCAATGAACGATCAGACATCAAGATTTCATATTGATCGCCAGCGATGCGTTGAATGGCATTGACGTCATCGACTTCTTGAAAAGCAACCACATCCGCATCTAAGGATTGGAAATACTGTTCGAGTTTATCGAAATCCGCTTGATCACGTTGGGCAGAAAACTTATTCACAGCCACATTGGTTGATAACCATTCGATATTCCAACTGGATATGGTCAAAGGTTCAGCAAATGCGTGGCTACTGAGTAAGCAACTTAGCATTACCCACTTTTGAAGTCGTTTCATTCCAAATATCCCTAATTTTGTCGTCCAATATAGTTGAGCCGTTATCCTACAACACTTACCAAAAATTCAACTCTTTTTAGCAGTTTTTTTATTGTTGCATTGTTTCTTTTCGACTTGAGAACTCACGTAATAATATTGGATTTATCTTGTTCAGCGTTCGCGTTTTATTGATCCAAATCAATACTCAAAGTTGGTGGTTCTCGTTAAATACGCCACAATATCTAGTGTTAGTTAAACGATAAATCGCTCTATATAGTGTGTTTGTGGATAAGTCTGTGAATACCTCAAGAGTAAGGAGAAGTGGTGAAATCAATCGTAATCAAGCGTGATGGCTCAAGAGCTCCATTCAGTAGAGATCGTATCCAAGCTGCAGTGGAAGCAGCATCAGACAAAGCCGATAAGGAAATTGCTATTTATGCTCTGAATGTGGCATTAGCAGTTGAGTTGAAGCTCGAAGACTACGATGAAGTTCATATTTCTGAAATTCAGACTTTGGTCGAGAATGAGCTAATGCAGGGACCGTATAAGTCTCTGGCTCGTGCCTACATTGAATATCGTCATGACCGTGACATCGCACGTGAAAAGCAAAGCGCTTTAACGCGTGAAATCGAAGGCCTTATCGAAGAAAGCAATGTTGATCTGATCAATGAGAATGCCAACAAAGACGGTAAAGTAATTCCTACTCAGCGAGATTTGCTGGCGGGTATCGTGGCTAAACACTATGCAAAAACTCACATTTTGCCGCGTGACATCGTACAAGCTCACGAGTGTGGTGACATTCATTACCACGATCTAGACTACGCACCGTTCTTCCCAATGTTTAACTGTATGCTTATCGATCTGAAAGGCATGTTAACGCATGGCTTCAAGATGGGTAACGCAGAAATCGACACACCTAAGTCTATTTCTACGGCAACAGCGGTAACAGCGCAGATCATCGCGCAAGTGGCGAGCCACATCTATGGCGGTACTACGATTAACCGTATCGATGAGGTTTTAGAGCCTTACGTTATGGCGAGCTACGAGAAGCATTTATCTCTAGCGAAAGAGTGGGACATTCATAGCCCAGAAGCTTTTGCTATCTCTCGTACAGAGAAAGAGTGTTACGACGCGTTCCAATCTCTGGAGTACGAAGTAAACACGCTGCACACAGCTAACGGTCAAACACCATTCGTAACATTTGGTTTTGGTCTAGGCGAAAGCTGGGGTTCAAAACTTATCCAGCAATCTATCTTGAAAAACCGCATTGCAGGTTTGGGTAAGAACCGCAAAACAGCCGTGTTCCCTAAACTGGTGTTTGCGATTAAAGATGGTTTGAATCACCAGAAGCAAGATCCAAACTACGACATCAAGCAATTAGCGCTTGAGTGTGCGTCTAAGCGTATGTATCCAGACATTCTTAACTACGACAAAGTAGTAGAAGTGACAGGGTCATTTAAAACGCCTATGGGTTGCCGTAGCTTCTTGAATACTTACGAAGAAAACGGTGAGTTGATTCATGAAGGACGTAACAACTTAGGTGTAGTTAGCTTGAACTTGCCACGTATCGCGATTAACGCGAAGCAAGATATGGCTAAGTTCTATGAGCTGCTTGATGAAAAACTGAAGCTGGCTCGTCGTGCTCTAGAAACTCGTATTTCTCGTCTAGAAAACGTGAAAGCGCGTGTTGCTCCAATCCTATATATGGAAGGAGCATGTGGCGTTCGTTTGAAAGCAGACGACTCCATTGCTGACATTTTCAAGAACGGCCGTGCGTCAGTTTCTCTTGGTTACATTGGTATCCACGAAGCAATGACCGCACTTTACGGCACAGATATTCACCTGTATGACGATGGCGAAATGCGTGCTAAAGCGCTTGAGCTAGTGGAGTACATGAAGCGTCAAGTGGAATCTTGGACAAAAGAGACAGGTTACGCGTTCAGCCTATATGGCACACCAAGTGAAAACCTATGCAGCCGTTTCTGCAGCATCGATACCAAAGAGTTTGGTGTGATTGATGGCGTAACAGACCGTGGTTACTACACAAACAGCTTCCACTTAGACGTACAGAAGAAAGTGAACCCATACGACAAGATCGATTTCGAGATGCCTTATCCTGAAATCTCTAGTGGTGGTTTTATCTGTTACGGCGAATTCCCGAACATGCAGAAGAACATCGAAGCGCTAGAAAACGTATGGGATTACAGCTACACACGTGTTCCTTACTACGGCACCAACACGCCGATTGATGAATGTTACGAGTGTGGATATAACGGAGAGTTTGACTGTACAAGTAAGGGCTTTACGTGTCCTAAGTGTGGCAACCATGACTCAACCAAAGTATCCGTAACACGCCGTGTATGTGGTTACCTTGGTAGCCCAGATGCACGACCGTTTAACTTCGGTAAGCAAGAAGAAGTTAAACGCCGCGTGAAGCACCTTTGATCTAACAAAGGATCCTAGTTAAGGTCTGCGATCTTTAGCTCGCTCACTTAGAAGAGCTACGGTTCAAGAAATAAGATTGGTATCGGCTTCATGTCGGTACCAATTCTTTCGTTTCAGTTCTTACAGCACTGCACTTTAACCTATTAAGTAATAACGAGTTTTCAATACTGTCTTATGAATTATCATCAATATCATCCAATCGACGTTGTAAATGGTCCAGGAACACGCTGCACGTTGTTTGTGTCGGGTTGTGTGCACAAGTGTCGCGGGTGTTATAACCAATCGACGCAAAGGTTAGACTCTGGGCATTTGTTCACTCAAGAACTGCAAGACCAAATTATCGCAGATCTCCAGGATCCGCGAATTAAACGTCGCGGGTTATCGCTTTCTGGTGGTGATCCTATGCATCCTGCAAACGTGTCTGAAGTACTGAAGCTTGTTCAGCGTGTGAAAGCGGAGTGCGAAGGTAAAGACATCTGGATGTGGACTGGCTATGAACTCGATGAGCTTGATGATAAGCAGAAGCAAGTATTGGAATACGTTGATACCTTGATTGACGGTCGCTTTGAACAAGATAAAGCAGACCCAATGTTAGATTGGCGTGGTAGTTCAAACCAAATTATTCATCGGTTCCGACTCTAGTAGACTTTCGTTAGTTAACGTCAACCTACATTAGTGCAAATTAGTAGCCTCAGCTTCTCTGTTGAGGCTTTTTTATTTTATGACGTTCTAAATTTGTAAATTGATTGAATATTGAACTATATGGAATAGGGAATATTAGATTGCACCAGTCTCAACTAGAGTTATCTCCTAAAAATCAAAACTTTGATGAATTTCTGTTTCTTAAATTGTAAATAAAATGATAACTTGGAGGCCATTACTTGAATTTCAAAGGGTTGTGACTTTCATGTTTTCACATCTACCAAAACCAACTTTAGATCCAATTTTATCTCTTTCTGTCGCTTACCGTGGCGACCCTCGTACTGACAAAGTCGATTTAGGTATTGGCGTTTACAAAAACGACCAAGGCGAAACACCTATCATGAAAGCCGTTTCTATGGCTCAAGATATTGTTGTCGAGACTCAGAAAACCAAAGCTTACGTTGGCCTAGCAGGCTGTGAAGAGTTCAACCAGAGCATGGTTGATCTTTTGCTTAAAGGGACTTCTGCAATGGGTCGTGTTGCTGCGATTCAAACACCAGGTGCAAGTGGTGCACTTCGTATGTTGGGAGACTTAATGAAAGTTTCTCAACCTGACACGACAGTTTGGATTTCAAACCCAAGCTACGTTAACCACAAACCGGTCATGGAAGCGGCTGGCTTGAAAGTTCGCTACTACAATTACTTCAGTCCTCAAACCAAGCAAGTTGATACTGCAAAAATGCTAGAAGACCTATCGAAAGCGGGCCCTTCAGACGTAGTATTGCTGCACGGTTGCTGCCATAACCCAACGGGGGCTGACATCGATTTTGAAGCGTGGCAGGAAATTACCAAGTTATCGCAGAAAAATGGTTTCTTACCGTTTGTTGATATCGCTTACCAGGGATTCGGTGATGGTCTAGAAGAAGATGCAAAAGGTCTTCAGCATATGGCTAACAATATTGAAGAAATGCTTATCACGACATCTTGCTCGAAAAACTTCGGTTTGTACCGTGAAAGAACAGGTGCTGCGATCGTTATTGGTAAGAACAGCGAACACGTTGGTAACGCAAAAGGTAAACTTCTAACTCTGGCCCGTTCAACTTACACTATGCCGCCAGATCATGGTGCGGCTCTAGTGAAAACAATTCTTCAGAATCAAGAGCTAACAACGATTTGGAAGCAAGAGTTAAGTGAAATGCAACAGCGTTTGTTAAATCTGCGCCAAAGTTTATGCGATGAATTGCGAAATACTTATAACACGTCACAATTTGATTTCATTGAAAGCCATAAAGGTATGTTTACTGTACTAGGCTTTAAAGAAACTCAAATGAATCAATTACGTGAAGAATATGGAATCTACGGTGTTGGTGATGGACGCATCAATATTGCAGGTCTTTCTGAATCTCATATTCCTTATGTAGCGAAAGCGATAGCCAACGTTTCAAAATAGAAGGTGACTGAATGTATAATTGGAAAGCGATTGTAACTCTAATGCTAAGTGGTGGCCTTTTTGCTTGCTCCACAACGACTCAAGTTCCTGTCGAACCAGAGCAAAAGCCTCAAATAGAACAACCTGTTGTGGATGACTCTTCAAAGACTGACGCAACTGAAGGTGAGAAGGTCACGGAACCTACAGAGAAGCCTGAAGAAGTAAAACCAACCGAACCAGAGAAAAAGCCAGTACCGGTTGAGAAACCAGTAGAAAAAGCAACGAAGACAAGCGATGGCAAACTGATTCTTGGAGAAGAAGAATGGGTGTTTGTTCCGGGCTTGAAAGAAGCGTTTAAAGCACGTGTAGATACGGGTGCAACAACATCATCAATCAGTGCGGTTGATATTGTTGATTTTGAACGTGACGGAAAAGATTGGGTTAAGTTCAAGATTGAACATGACGGCATCACAACCGAAGAGATCAGTTTACCAGTAGAACGCTGGGTTAAGATCAAGCAATCAAGCGCTGAAGGTACACAACGACGTGCCGTTGTTGTGGCTGCGATTCAAATCGGTGATCTAAAAGACAAAACCGAGTTTACATTAGCAGACCGAACGCATCTTGCTTTCCCACTTCTGTTGGGTAGAAGCTTCTTTAGAGACGTTGCGGTTGTCGATGTAGGACAAAAATACGTTCAGAAGAAAATAACTAAATAGCGTTAAGCGGTTTTAGTTAAAACGAGATCTAACACTTTTACTTTTGATAAATCGAATCCCTGCTAATGGAATTAGTGGGGATTTTTTCTTTTTATGGCCGAATAACCGACGAAATGCATTTAATTGTGCATTGTTCGCTATCCGTTCACTGTTTAACCTCGACAATGTGATCCTGATCTCTATATAATCCGCGCTTCGTTTTATGTTTAATCCATACTTTCGTACTTCTCATTTAGGCGCGTTAGTCCGTCTAATAATTATCTGTCAGTACACGCTTAGGAATTAGTTCTTTGATATCTACCGCGAACATCACAATGCAATTTGGCGCAGAGCCGCTGTTTGAAAACATCTCTGCTAAATTTGGTAACGGCAACCGCTATGGTTTGATCGGCGCTAATGGTTGCGGCAAATCAACGTTCATGAAAATCCTAAGTGGTGCGTTAACGCCAAGCTCGGGCAATGTTTCTATCACTCCAGGGGAAAAACTGGGTGTTCTAAGCCAAGATCAGTTCGCATTCGAACAATACAGCGTTATCGACGTTGTGATCATGGGTGACAGAAAATTGTGGGAAGTAAAACAAGAACGTGATCGCATTTACTCTTTGCCTGAAATGAGCGAAGACGATGGTATGAAAGTCGCGGAACTTGAAAGTGAGTTCGCGGAAATGGATGGCTACACAGCCGAAAGCCGTGCCGGTGACATTCTAATCCAAGCGGGTATCGAAGAAGAGTTCCATTTCGGCTTAATGCAGCAAGTTGCACCGGGTTGGAAACTACGTGTTCTATTAGCACAAGCATTGTTTGCAAACCCAGACATCCTGCTTCTTGATGAACCAACCAATAACTTGGACATCCACACGATCAACTGGCTTGCTGAAGAGCTAAACCAGCGTAAGTGTACAATGATCATCATTTCGCACGATAGACACTTCCTGAACTCTGTTTGTACGCATATGGCGGATATCGATTACGGTGAGCTACGTGTTTATCCTGGTAATTACGAGTACTTCCTAGAGGCGTCGGGTTTGATTCGTGACCAACTTCTAGCAAGTAACGCGAAGAAAGCAGCTGAGATTAGCGAACTTCAAGATTTCGTTAACCGTTTTGGCGCGAACGCATCTAAAGCGAAACAAGCCAGTTCTCGTGCTAAGAAAATGGACAAAATCACGCTTGATGAAGTGAAATCGTCAAGTCGTATGAGCCCATCAATTGATTTTGGTGAAGGTAAGAAGTTACACCGTCAAGCGCTTGAGATTCAAGACCTTGGCCATGGTTTCGATGGTGAAACTCTGTTTACTGGTGGTAACTTATTACTTGAAGCGGGTACTCGTCTTGCGGTTATCGGTGAGAATGGCGTTGGTAAAACCACATTGCTGAAATGTTTAGTTCAAGAGCTTGAGCAAAACCAAGGTATCGTTAAATGGTCTGAAAATGCGTCTGTAGGTTATTGCCCACAAGACAGCACAGCTGACTTTGATAACGATTTGAGCATTTTCGATTGGATCTCACAGTGGCGTACTGTGAAACATGATGACCTAATGGTACGTGGTATTCTTGGTCGCTTGCTGTTTACCGCTGATGATGCGAACAAAAAGGCTCGTAACTGTTCCGGTGGTGAGAAGAACCGTTTGTTATTCGGCAAGCTAATGATGCAAGACATTAACGTACTTGTGATGGACGAACCAACCAACCACATGGACATGGAAGCGATCCAAGCGCTGAACGATGCACTAAAGGTTTACACTGGCACGCTGATTTTCGTCAGTCATGACCGTGAGTTTGTTTCGTCGTTGGCGACACACATTATTGACGTGAAAGACCAGCAACTGATTAGCTTCCAAGGTACTTACGAAGAGTACTTAGATCATCAGAAAAAGATGCTGATGGTTGCTCTGTAGAAGCAAATTGCTCGCTAAGTGTTAACACAGCTAATAGCGAGCGATAATTGAAAGTAATAAAAAGCCCCGAGCATGATTATGCTCGGGGCTTTTTTAATTCGAGTTGTTACGTATTACTTCTCAAAGCACCAAATTGCTTATCAACGACAGCTACTTATCAACGAGACCTACTTATGGATGGATTATCTCTGAGGTGTAGATTTAAGTAAATGAAGCGAGACCAGATCAGTTAACTCGATAAAGTGATTCAACTGGATAAGGATAATCAACTAGATCAAGGTAACAAATCGAATCTAGCCTAGAAACCGAATCGAGCTGACATCAAAATTTGGTGTCCGTAAGTACCGTTATTACGCATATCTAGGCCTACAGAAAGCTGATCTGTTGAGTGAAAACGTGCGCCAACACCAACAATCGAACGTGTGTCATCGTTATCGATCAACTGACCAAGGCGTGCATTGACTTCAACATTCGCCAAAATCCATGCTCTTAAACCGATGTTTACTTCAGTTTTGATGTGGTTGTCGTCATTACGTTCGATGTTATGCAGTAACATTTGACCAGTAACGTCAGCAAATTGACTTATTGGGCCGTGGAATCCCATACCTACCGCTGCGTCCCAATCACTTTCAAATTCTGAATCGATACGAGCAACAAAATGAGAGTTCTGGGTAAACATTGTTGTGACTTCACCACCAAACGTACTCGGGCTCGTACCCATGCGTAGCTCGAATGTGTTGTAGTTAAAGTTGTTTGCAGACGCAGAGAATGAACACAGTGCAGCTAGCCCTAGAAGGACAGTCTTGTTTGCGCGACCTAGCATGGTGACTCCATATAAATTGTATTTTCGGCATTATATACAAAAAAGCCTGCAATATGCAGGCCAATTTATTGAAGCTTATTAATTACAGTGAGTTATTTATGATTGTTGCTTAAAGAACTTGAATGTGATCAACTTCGATTTCAGGAGTTTTGCCACCTTCGTACTCGCCAAAGATACGAATTTTTGTGTCTGCAGTTAGCGGTGCAGCTAGGCGGATGTCATCGTCCAACTCAATTTGAATCTCGCTCTGTCCGTCAGAGAAGATAAACGTATCGCTTTTTAACTGACGAACAATCTTGCCGTCAACAACCGTGTCTTGTTCTGCAAACATACTTGTGTCTGAAAGTAGAGTTGCAACAGAAACTGTCTCTATTGGACCTGTGTAAGCAATAGCGTTCTCGTGTTTGCTATTGCTGTGGTGGTCACCAGCCATTGCGAAAGTAGGTGCAAGAATAATAGTAGATGCGATAGCCAATACAGTTTTTTTCATGATGAATCCTTAAGTGTTGTTTTGTTGAAACGTTTTTCTTAATTTGAAACGTTTCATTTAGTTGATACGCTTCTTTTCGCTTGGAAGCTTTGTTTCGATGGGGCTATTAAACAACACTCGGTTTGAATGCAGAGTGAGTAACACATTCATTTTCCATTCATTTTATTGAGCATCTACTCGGCAATGGCGTTAAGATGGTGGCAGAGAAATATTGCCAACAGATAGCAATTACAAATCAAGAAATTAAGGATTTAGGTACAAATGCGATCACCTTTAAGCGCCCTTATGGTTCAAGGCACAACGTCAGATGCCGGAAAAAGTGTTTTGGTGGCAGGTTTATGCCGTGTCTTGGCAAGGAAAGGAATCAAAGTGGCACCTTTCAAACCACAGAATATGGCCTTAAACAGTGCTGTGACGAAAGATGGCGGTGAAATAGGTCGCGCTCAAGCCGTTCAGGCGCAAGCTTGTAATATTGAGCCGACGGTTCACATGAATCCTGTATTGCTAAAACCCAATTCTGATACAGGCGCGCAAGTGATTCTTCAAGGTCGAGCACTGAGCAACATGGAAGCGACCGGCTACCACGATTATAAAAAAGTTGCGATGAATACGGTAATTGATTCATTCGATCGACTTTCTGCCGAATATGAAAGTGTGATGATTGAAGGTGCAGGTAGCCCGGCTGAAATCAATCTACGTGAAAATGACATCGCCAACATGGGATTTGCTGAGAAAGCGGATATCCCAGTCATTATCGTGGCTGATATCGACCGTGGCGGCGTGTTTGCGCACCTATATGGAACATTGGCTCTATTATCTGAATCTGAACAAGCTCGAGTAAAAGGCTTTGTGATTAACCGCTTTAGAGGCGATATTGCGCTGCTTCAATCGGGTCTAGATTGGTTAGAAGAGAAAACCGGTAAACCAGTAATTGGTGTACTGCCATACCTGCATGGTTTTAACCTTGAAGCGGAAGATGCCATCACATCTGCGCAAGAGTCTGACGGAGAAGCTAAACTTAAAGTCGTGGTTCCGGTGTTAACTAGAATCAGCAATCACACAGACTTTGATGCACTAAGACTCAACCCTTCAATTGATTTACGTTACGTAGGCAAAGGCGAGCGCGTAAATAACGCGGATTTGGTTATCTTGCCGGGTACAAAATCAGTAAGAGCGGATTTAGATTACCTAAAAGAACAAGGTTGGGATAAAGACATTCAGCGTCATCTTCGCTTAGGCGGCAAGGTGATGGGGATCTGTGGTGGCTATCAGATGTTAGGCAATATCGTCCACGATCCAGATGGTGTGGAAGGTGAGCCGGGCAGTAGTAAAGGATTGGGGTATTTAGATACAGAAACGATCTTAACGCAGCAGAAGACCTTAACCAACGTACGCGGCAACATGACACTTGATGGAAAAACAGCACCAGTAAAAGGTTATGAAATTCACGTAGGTAGGACCGATGTCAATGAAACGTCATTCCCAGTTCAGTTAGAATCAGGCAACCTTGATGGCGCTGTGAATCAAGATAACTCGATATTTGGCACATACTTGCATGGCGTATTCGATAACAGTGATGCGTTGTCGCTTATTTGCGGATGGGCGGGAGCCAATGGCGTAAAAGCGATTGACCATGAACAACTTAAAGAGTTGGGTATTAATCGAATCGCTGATGCTATCGAAGAGCATTTAAATCTTGACCTGCTTTGGCCTGAATTAAAGGTTTTGGCCTGAGCCTAGCGTTCTAGGTCATAAATAAAACGAATAATAGATAAGTGATTAAAATGAAAAAACTCGTCACCCTTGTCACCTTAGCATTTGCGACATCGTTGAGTTCGACTCATCTTTTTGCTGCTGAAAAACTACGAGTTTATGCCGCATCATCGATGACGAATGCAGTAAATTTGTTGGTTGAAGAGTTTGAAAAGAATCATTCTGTCGATGTGATTCCTGTTTATGCGAGCACCTCTTCTTTGGTGCGCCAAATTGAAAGAGGCGCGCCAGCAGACATTTTTATCTCGGCCAATGACAAATGGATGACGTATTTAGTAGACCGCCAATTGGTTTATAGTGACAATGTCACAAATTTGTGTGAAAACGAGCTTGTGCTGATTTCTCCGAAAGAGGTGCCAGTATCTTTGAATCTCTCAAAGGGTGAACAATGGGCTAAACTGCTTACCAATGAAAGACTTGCTGTAGGGAACACAATGTCGGTTCCTGCGGGTATCTACGCGAAAGAAGCGTTAGAAGCTTTAGGTGTTTGGGATGATGTTAAAGCTCGATTAGCGCCAAGCAACAATGTTCGTATGGCGTTGGCATTGGTAGAGCGTAGTGAAGCTAAACTTGGCATTGTCTACAAAACAGATGCGCTGCTTTCTAAAGAAGTGAACCTAGTGTCGACATTCCCATCAGACTTACATACCCCGATACGTTACCCTGTAGCGAAATTGAGCGATAAAGTGGTTGCCGAAGAGTTCTATATTTTTCTAAGGAGCAAGAACGCGAAGAACACCTTGAACAGTTTTGGATTTGAAGTGCGCTAAATGATGTATTTATCGGAATACGAATATCAAGCGTTAATGTTGAGCTTGAAAGTTGCTGGGTTTGCGATCTTATGGCTTATTCCTATCGGCATTGGCTTAGCGTGGCTGCTTGCTAAAAAGCAGTTTATTGGCAAAAGTATTATAGAAAGCATCGTGCATCTGCCTTTGGTGCTTCCTCCTGTGGTTATCGGCTATTTGTTGTTGGTGATGATGGGCAGACAAGGGTTAATAGGTGCATGGCTCAATGACGTGTTTGGTATTGTATTCAGCTTTAGCTGGAAGGGTGCATCACTTGCTTGTGTTGTCGTCGCGTTGCCGCTAATGGTTCGCTCTATCAGGCTCAGCTTAGAAACAGTAGACTGTAAACTCGAAGAAGCTGCAGCTACATTGGGCGCTTCTCCGATCCGTGTGTTTTTCACCATCACTTTACCTTTGATGATCCCTGGGATCATCACCGGCACAATGCTTTCTTTTGCAAGAAGCTTAGGTGAATTTGGCGCGACGATAAGCTTTGTTTCCAATATCCCCGGTGAAACACAAACTATTCCATTGGCCATGTATACCTTTATCGAAACCCCTGGTGCAGAAATGGAAGCGGCGCGTTTGTGCGTCATCTCTATTGTGATTGCGCTTAGTTCGTTGATGTTATCTGAATGGCTAAATAGAAAATCATCACAGCGATTGGGAGGAAACGCATGAGTGCATTAGTCCTCCAGTATCAACAACAACTTGGTGAAACCTTTTTCGATATCGACTTGGAGCTGCCAAGTAGCGGTATTACTGCAATTTTTGGTCGTTCTGGCGCGGGAAAAACTTCACTCATTAATGCGATTAGTGGTCTAAAACAGCCAGATAAGGGTTTGATCAGTGTATCTGGAACCACTCTGTTTGATAGCAAGAATGGCGTTAATTTACCGACTCACCAACGCAATGTCGGTTATGTGTTCCAAGAGTCTCGATTGTTCCCGCACATGAAGGTGACGGCGAACCTTAAGTACGGTATGAAAAGAGCCGATCAAGCGCATTTTGACCAAATTGTTTCGTTGTTATCTTTGGGTTTGTTACTTGATCGTTATCCAGCTCGCTTATCTGGCGGAGAGAAGCAGCGTGTGGCAATTGGCCGTGCACTGTTATCTAAGCCAAGCATTCTGTTGATGGATGAACCACTTGCGTCTTTGGATCTGCCGCGTAAACGTGAAGTGATGCCGTTTCTGGAAAATTTATCTGAAACTGTTCAGATCCCGATCATCTATGTTACTCACAGTCTTAATGAGATTTTACGCTTAGCCAATCACTTAGTGATTATTGAGCAAGGCAAAGTTATTTCATCGGGAGTAACCGAAGAGGTATGGGCATCAAGAGCAATGCAGCCGTGGCAATCTTTCTCAGAACAAAGTTCGCTTTTTGAAGCGACTTTAGCTGAGCACAATGATGATTATGCGCTGTCTCGCTTAATGCTAGGAAAATCGACATCGTTATGGGTTCAAAAAGTGTCAAGTGAGATTGGTGCTTCGGTAAGGCTGCAAGTTAGGGCAAATGACGTCTCTATCGCACTAGAACAGCCACAAAGGACTTCGATACGTAATATTCTTCCTGTGACCATTCGAAGCGTAGAGACGCATCAGCAGGGCTCTAACAAACAGTCTGTCGCTGTCGAATTGGAACTAGAACCTGGATGTTATCTGTGGGCCACGATCACACTGTGGGCGCTGGATGAGTTAAACCTAGAAATTGGTCAACAAGTTTACGCACAAATCAAAGGTGTGAGTGTCACGCAGCGAGATATTGCGGTTACGCATTAAAGCGGTTTTGATGTTTTAGTTCAGGTTTCTTGGATTTAAGATTCGGCTTATTTTTAGATTGGAATTGTAGCTTAGGTAGTGTGCATCGTTGATACCTTACGTGTTCGTACACTAAAATTCGATCTTGATTCCATGAATGGAAACACGCGTTACGTTTGTACTGTGTTAATGTATTTTTTACGCCAGACTTTATGAGTTTATGAGCATAGCAGTGAACGACATGACACGATGGCAGCGCTGATACCATTAGCAAACATAAGATTAATGAAAAACAAAAAAGCCGCGTGTTTGAAGCAACATGCGGCTTAGTCAATAAGTAATACTGTTAGCGCTCAGCCTAATCTAGGCTAGCCCCGACTTACTTAGTAAAAACTTCTTTAAAATCACGCTTCAAGATAGCATCACGACGAGCTTTCTTGATTTGTTTAACCATGTCTTTTACACAATTGTGTAGAACTTGGTCTAGCAGTTGAGCTCGGTACTCTTCTTTTTCTTCGTCAGACATATCTTCTGGAAGTTTAAGAGTAGGGAACTCTTCCATCACGTTAACACCAGCGAAAGCTTGGCTAACACTGATTAGAGCGTGGAACTGCTCGAAGTTGTCCAAAACATTTTGTGCGCTTGCTGGAAGACTATTCCATGCTTCACGTACTGCTTCTTCAGACACTTCATGAATAGAAGTAACCATAAAGTGCATCTCTTTTGGCACTTCATCAAATTCGATAACTTGACGAAGCTCTGGCGAGATGGTCGTTAAATCGATTTCTTGTGGTTCGTTGTTTGTAGCGTCTGACATAGTATTTCTCTTTAAAAAGAAACAATGCTAAAAAGATCTGTAAAAAAGTCAATATAATATAGAGATTAGGGCATGATTTAAGCCCAAATTTGAGCTACTTTGAATATTCAACACTAGATAAAGGTGATGTGATGATAGAAAAGGGATCTTCGATGCGCATATTGCTGGTTGATGATGTTCAACTAGACAGAATGCAACTTGCGATTCGGCTTAAGCAACTGGGTCATATTGTTGAAGCTGTAGGCAGCGGCAGAGAAGCCCTGGATGTTTATTCTGACTTTGATCCTGAACTCGTATTACTCGATATTAGCATGCCAGACATGGATGGTTTTGAAGTCGCTAACGAGGTTCGTAGTCGGTTCCCAGAATGGGTTCCTATTATATTTTTGAGTGGTCACGAAGAGCCAGCAATGATCGCTAAGGCTATCGATGCTGGCGGTGACGATTACCTGATTAAGCCAGTTAACAAAGTTGTTCTAAATTCCAAGTTGATTGCGATGCAGCGTATCGCTCATATGCGACGAGAATTAAAGCAGAGTACCGCCAAACTCGAAGAGCTCAACATTCTCCTTCAACAACAGGCCAACGAAGACGGCCTTACCAAATTGTATAATCGTCGATATATGGATACTAAGCTTGAAGAAAGTATTGCATGGCATGGAAGACGTAATATACCTATGACAGTCATACTACTGGATGTAGACTTCTTTAAGCCCTACAACGATAATTACGGCCATATTCAAGGAGATAGTTGCTTACAGGGGCTTGCAAGCACCCTTAAACAGCTCTTTGTCCGTGCGGGTGAGTATGTTGGTCGTTATGGCGGTGAAGAATTTGTTTTAATTCTGAGTGATACGGACAGTGAAGCGGCTAGTCTACAGGCCATGAGAATCAAAGAAGCGCTTCATGAGATGAATTACGCACACGATCATTCAACGGTGTCTGATAGGGTGACAGTGTCACAAGGTGTGTTGTCGTTTATACCGGGAGGCGATGAGTCAATTGCGTCTATCTACGATAAGGTTGACCAAGCGCTTTATCAAGCTAAACAAAGCGGTAGAAATACCTTTATACAGCGCAACATTTTGGAGCTTGCTCGTTAATAGACAAGCTCCTTTCTATGTTTGAATTTAGACTTCTGATAGCAGCCTGCTAGGAAGTTATTTAGTGATAAGAGAAATGCCACACTCAAAGTTATGCCCTTTGGTAAAAACAAACAAGGCGATTGTTCTACCGCTGTTTTGCTCTGTTTTCCCTGCAATAGTGAGTGCCACTACGTTGTCTGATCTAGTTAGAAAGGATATCGAACGCACGTTCGCGACGAGCGTATTGCTTAACGATACGGATGTGTTTACTTTTGGTATTAATAACTTTGATCCCAATAAAGTTTTTCGTTTAGATAACGAAGACATTGGTTCCAATGATTCTGTGAGCCGAAGAAAAGATATTGCTTCGATCAGCTTTCCGTATACGTTTGAACTTCCAGAGTACATTGAAGATAATCATCAAGAAATAACATTACGTCTATCAGCGTTGCGTATCGAGAAAGATGTTGTGTACGCATCGACAACGAAAAGTGATTTTCAAAAAGAATCAGTAGTTTCTGGTTATCTTGAATTTGCCAATGTTACCCAGTTGGATGAACACTGGAGCTTTAGCTCGGCGATTGGTAACCACATCTCTTATTATCGCAATGACTTTGAATATCGCTCATCATTACTTGAGCCTTATAAAGATCAACTGGATGGCGTGTATCTGAATACTGACGCATGGGCATACATCGTAGAACCTAAGGTAAAACTGACCTTTGAAGACAAGCATGACTGGGGAAAATACAAACTAAGCACCAGTTGGCATTACTTTAATGGTATTGGTTGGGGTGAGGCGAATGAAGGCAACATTGGGCACCCTGAAGGCTGGTACATCGCAAACGAAGCCAAGATCTTTTACGACTTAATACGCTGGGATAAAAACATTACTTCGATGTATTCAAGTATCAGAAGAATTGATATCGGGGGCGATACGGTTGCATCTATGGGAACATCGTCCTATTACGAAGGCAGTGTAGGCTGGTTGCTCAATCCTAATCTGTTTAATGATTGGGTGGACAATGTCGGGATTGGATTGACGATTAATTATGGAAGCAGTTTGAAAGGAGGGAGCTTAGTTATCTTCTTTAACCAAGATTGATCTTCCTCTCTGGTATTCATTGATTTTATTCTGATTAATGAATCGAGCTATGAAGCGTTTTAGCCATTCCCGATTAAATTACTTAGTTACTTAGTTACTAACAATCAACTTGTTGCGACCCGTTTCTTTGGCTTTATACAGTGCGTTGTCGGCCAATTTTAAAACCTCTTCAGGGTGTTTGGTCGTCGTACTATCAGATACTCCAATACTTACCGTAACATTCACCACTTCTGTCGGGTTACTACTTTGGCCGCGCTTTTTCATACCCACTTCATGATCATCAGGGCGTTCGTGAGTATTACGAATAATCATGTCGTAATTTTGGATATCAGAGATGAGTGCCTGTAGGTCAGCTTTAACTTGGTCTGCGTATTTACCTTTAAAGATGATCGTGAACTCTTCACCGCCATAGCGATAAGCACGTGCGCCGCCACCAGTCTCAGTGATGAGTCGTGCGACTAACTTGAGAACATCGTCACCAATGTCATGTCCGTAGGTATCATTAAACGTCTTGAAGTGATCAATATCGACCATCGCCATCGAGTATTTACGCCCTAAGTGCTTCATATCGACTTCTAATGCATGTCGGCCAGGAATATTAGTGAGTTGGTCATTAAAAGCCATATCGTGGCTTGCTGACATCACATAGATGATTATCAATGTTCCAGACAAAGAAAACATCGTACTCGAAATATACTGTACATCAAAAAATGTGAAGGTAGATGAAGCAAGCAAGATAGCGCTATAAACCACAACGTCGATAGAGCGGTTATAAACCAAAACCAAAATGGCCGTTAAGCCTAATAAACAAAGGCTGTACAACACGAGCACAAATGGCAGCTTAGAAAAATCTCTTACCGTAAACAGTATGCCTTCGCTCCACGACTCAAAACCGCCCGCATGGAAGTGAGAAACAATAAGCTGTGCCCAGACCATAAACAACACCACAACCAACGCATATAAGAACATCGATTTAGAGTTAACGCCATTGTCGGGGAAGGCATAGACTAATAAGCAGGTAACTGGCAGTAGTGTGGCAAGGAGAGACAACTCTAATAATGTAGTGCCTGTGTTTAGCGGTGTTTGCAAACGAACTTGGATAATGAGATATGCGACAAGCATAGTCGAAGAGACCATTGCCATGCGGCCTTGTCTGAATGTATGACACAACAGAACGGCAACGCTCAATAGAATATATGGGAGGTTGCTAGCAAACCCTAAGTTTGACTCCGTCACGAGAATGACGTTGTTCATACCTACGAGTAACATTACTAATAAAAGTAAGGGAAAGCAAAATCGAAACAAGCTCGACGTTACAAAAGAAGATGCCATTTATGTGGAGAGCCTAAAGTGTACTGATGATCTTATAATTTAATTTTATACTTAGGATACGGTTAAACAAGCGATTGCCAAGTTTTTTGCGTAAATTAGAGCAAAAACATGGTCATAGGGCGAGATTGGTGCAACCATATTTATATGTATTTGAGTTGCTATTAACCGTAGAACGAACTACACAGTATATATGAGAAATTAATTCGCTGTTATAGATACTTAACAAAACGTACGCTGATAGTATCAATTAATGGTTAATCACGAATAAGCGAACCGTAATAACAGGCAAATAGTCACAGTGAACTGATAGCCCTGATAAACAGACAGTTAGGGTAATCAGGCCATTCTGATAAATGGGCAGTTATGAAAAACGGAAGTGACAACAAGCGGTTAGTTATAATAAGTTGTTAAGAGCAATATCATAAAACACTACAAACGGAGATGTAGTATGCAAATCAGTGTGGATGTACACAATTACATGGAAACGCTTGTTGGTCATGTTTTGACTACCGAGGAATATGTGTCTAGTTACACCAACGAACAACTGGCGGATCTCGCGTGTTTGGCGTTAGGCCAACTTAAACCGATTTACATTCGCTTTGATATCGATTTTCTTGCAGCCCTACCAGAAGACAAGTTAGTGCTCTATAAACGAAATAGTGAGATCGCGGTCAAAAATGCAGAAAGCATGATCATTGACGACCGAAGACGCGAACGTGACGACAATGTGCCCGTTATATTTAGTCAACACAATTTTGATGATGACGTAGAATTACAATGGTATGAAAAGCCATTGTTGAACAGCAAATAGTCATGATAGTTTAGAGTCAGTACGGTCATTTAAGGAGTAAAAACGTGGGATTCTTTTCTAGATTATTTGGTGGCAAAGAAAAAACCGAACAAAAAGTAGACATTGAGCCAGTAGAATACAAAGGGTTTAATATTTACCAAGATGCCATTGCAGAATCTGGTCAATATCGTGTCGCTGGGCGAATCGAGAAAGAAGTCGACGGTGAAATCAAAACTCATCGTTTTATTCGTTCTGATGTTGTTTCAAACAAAGAAGACGCCAACGAATTGATGCTCAAGAAATCGCAGATGTTCATTGATCAAATGGGCGACAATATATTTAGCTAACCAATTGGGGTTAGAATTGATGTTGGTCATCATTTAGAGAGCTTTCAGTGTATATGCTGAAAGCTCTTTTTAGTTTTAGGGATAAAGAACAGCTAGTAGGTTGTTATTTAAAGGATTATCAGAAAGTGGTTTGACCTCTTTGTTTGAGATGGCCAATATTGATTGAAATGAAGCGCCGAAAACTCAACTAAATCGTTATAAGTAATAACTTTTCCTGTTCTTTGAACAAAACGCTTGAAGTATTAGTTCTCGTTAGATACAAACGAATAAGTCATTGTGCCAATAGTCAAGGAATCGCTATGCAAATTGGTGTACCAAGAGAAACACTCGCGGGAGAAACGCGAGTCGCTGCTTCGCCGAAATCGGTAGAACAGCTTCTAAAATTAGGGTTTGAAGTTTGTGTTGAATCACAAGCCGGCGCGTTAGCAAGTTTTGAAGATACAGCTTATGAACAAGCTGGAGCAAAAGTTGTTACCGCCGATGAAGCGTGGAAGTCCGATATTATCTTTAAAGTTAACGCTCCAATCGTTGACGAGTCTAAAAATGAAATCGAATTGCTTAAAGATGGCGCCACATTGGTCAGCTTTATTTGGCCCGCTCAAAACCCAGAATTAATGGAACAACTGTCCACTCGTAACATCAACGTGATGGCGATGGATTCTGTGCCACGTATTTCGAGAGCTCAGGCGCTAGATGCCTTGAGTTCTATGGCAAACATCGCGGGTTATCGTGCTGTTGTTGAAGCGGCGCACGAATTCGGTCGATTCTTCACAGGTCAAATCACGGCAGCAGGTAAAGTTCCACCAGCGAAAGTGTTGGTTGCCGGTGCGGGTGTTGCGGGCCTAGCGGCGATTGGTGCCGCAGGTAGTTTAGGTGCGATTGTTCGTTCGTTCGACGTTCGTCCTGAAGTAAAAGAACAAGTAGAGTCTATGGGCGCTGAATTCTTGGAAGTCGACTTCCAGGAAGACACAGGTGCTGGTGACGGCTACGCAAAAGAGATGTCTGAGGCATTCAATAAGAAAGCTGAAGAACTTTACGCGGCTCAAGCGAAAGACGTCGACATCATTATTACAACCGCTCTTATCCCTGGGCGTCCAGCACCTAAGCTGATTACCAAAGAGATGGTAGACAGCATGAGTGCAGGTAGCGTGATTGTGGATCTTGCTGCTGCAAATGGCGGGAACTGTGAATACACGGTTGCAGATCAAGTGATCACAACGGCGAATGGCGTGAAGGTGGTTGGTTATACAGACATGGTTGGTCGATTGCCGACTCAGTCATCTCAACTGTACGCAACTAACCTAGTTAACCTACTGAAACTACTTTGCAAAGAAAAAGATGGCAACATTAACATTGACTTTGATGATGTTGTACTGCGTGGCGTTACAGTTGTTAAAGAAGGCGAAGTCACATGGCCAGCGCCACCAATTCAAGTTTCAGCTCAACCACAACAACAGGCTAAGCCAAAAGCTGTGAAACCTGAGCCAAAAGTTGAAGAGCCTGTCTCTCCAATCAAAAAAGTGGCCGGTATGGCGGTTGCCGTTGGTGCTTTTGCTTGGATAGCGTCGGTTGCGCCTGCTGCGTTCTTATCTCACTTTACCGTTTTTGTTCTCGCTTGTGTGGTGGGTTATTACGTAGTTTGGAATGTAAGCCATTCTCTGCATACACCTTTGATGTCCGTTACTAACGCTATCTCAGGGATCATTGTAGTAGGTGCGCTGTTACAGATAGGACAAGGAAGTGGTGTAGTCACGTTCTTGTCATTTATTGCCGTATTAATTGCAAGTATCAATATCTTTGGTGGCTTTACTGTGACCAAACGTATGCTTGAAATGTTCCGTAAAGACTAAGGAGTAACAGATGTCTGAAGGATTAGTACAAGCAGCTTATATTGTTGCTGCTGTATTCTTTATCATGAGCTTGGCTGGATTATCGAAGCAGGAATCTGCACGTGCAGGTAACTATTACGGTATCACGGGTATGGCAATCGCGTTGATCGCGACGATCTTTGGCCCTCACTCGTCAGGTATTGTGTGGATTATCATTGCAATGGTGATCGGTGGCGGTATTGGTATCCACTACGCAAAGAAAGTAGAAATGACCGAAATGCCTGAGCTGGTGGCTATCTTGCATAGCTTCGTAGGTATGGCGGCGGTACTTGTTGGTTACAACAGTTACATTGATGCTCCTGAAGCGGCAACACATGCAGAACACGTCATCCATCTAGTGGAAGTGTTCCTTGGTGTGTTCATCGGTGCGGTTACCTTCACGGGTTCTATTGTTGCGTTTGGTAAGCTTCGTGGCGTTATCTCTTCGTCAGCATTAAACATTCCTCATAAGCATAAGTGGAACCTAGCAGCTATTGTTGCCTCTACATTGTTAATGATCACGTTTGTTAAAGCCGATGGCAGCATGTTTGCGCTAATGGTAATGACTCTGATCGCATTCGCCTTCGGTTACCACTTAGTGGCATCGATTGGTGGTGCAGATATGCCAGTGGTTGTTTCTATGTTGAACTCTTACTCTGGTTGGGCGGCGGCGGCGGCAGGTTTCATGCTGGCAAACGACCTGTTAATCGTAACGGGTGCATTGGTTGGCTCGTCAGGTGCCATTCTGTCGTACATCATGTGTAAAGCAATGAACCGATCGTTTATTAGCGTTATCGCTGGTGGATTCGGTCAAGAAGTGGTTGTGTCTGATGGTGATGAAGAGCAGGGTGAACATCGTGAAACATCGGCTGAAGATGTTGCGGACATGCTGAAAAACTCTAAGTCAGTTATCATCACTCCAGGATACGGCATGGCAGTAGCTCAAGCTCAATACCCGGTGCATGAGATTACTGAAAAACTAAGAGCACAAGGTATCAATGTTCGCTTTGGTATCCACCCAGTTGCGGGTAGGTTACCGGGTCACATGAACGTACTGCTTGCTGAAGCAAAAGTACCTTATGATGTCGTTCTTGAAATGGACGAAATCAACGATGACTTCAATGAGACAGATACTGTATTGGTTATTGGTGCAAATGACACTGTTAACCCAGCAGCATTAGAAGATCCAAACAGCCCAATCGCTGGCATGCCTGTATTGGAAGTTTGGAACGCTCAAAATGTTATCGTGTTCAAACGCTCGATGAATACCGGTTACGCTGGCGTTCAAAACCCATTGTTCTTCAAAGAGAACACGCAGATGCTGTTTGGTGATGCTAAACAGAGTTGCTTGGGTATTTTAGAGCACCTATAAAAGTTAGAACATGTTGTAATACTAAGGAGCTCAATTGAGCTCCTTTTTTTTGCTCGTAACGATGTAGTACGTATTTGGAGCTCTTGCTTAACTGATGAAAGGTCCAGTTGCTCTCTTGTAAGTAGGTAGGCAGGTATGTTTCTAAATATCTCGGCGTATTTGTCTACAATCCCGCAAGGCAATCGTTGTCCCTTGAATCAACATTGTTTTTCACGCGGTTAAAAATTTATCTTTGATAGCGAATGGTATATATTTGTTTGATCTATATGAATTTGCGTTGGTTTGTGATCATCAAAAAAACATTGACTCTTCTTATTGCTACGTTATCAGTCTCAGTAAACGCCTTTGCTGACTCTTTGCCTGAGCGTATCGATAACTTTACCAAACTCTTTGATCATGAAACGGCCGTTGAATCTTATGATATTCGACTGCTTCAGGCTGATTATCCAACTCGGTTGATCATGCCATCTTCTATGCTGCCACAAACAGCAGAGTATCCGTTGAAAGACATCCAACGCCTATACCAATTATCTAAAACTTGCAGCGGAAAGTTGCCGTTAAGTCCTTTGATCACAGAGCCTTTAGTTTTCACTCGTGCATTATGTAAGGGAACGAAACTTTCCGACCGTTGGTTTAGTCGCAGTGGCTTGATTCACCCTGGTGGCGGCTCTTATGCTGCAAGGTACGTTGAGAAGTACCCAGAAAAGTTTGATGATTTGAAGCGCTTCATGCACATCCAAGAACGACCAAATACAGAGCATGACGAACTCTTATCGCGTTTACAACAAATGGATAACGAGGCCATAACCGCATTGTTAGCTGGCGCGAGTATGTTTGTTGAGCTTAATGAGATGTGGGTAAAACGCGGTGACCGCTACTATCTATACAAAGAATCGGTGTGGAATGAAAATGCAACGCTAGCCGGGTTGTCTTTCAGTTTGTCGTCAGAAGGCAACAGCTGTTTTGTGCAGCGCGGTAACGTGTGTTGGGAAATCGAAGATCATTCAGAGCTGCTACAAGTCGCAATGTTTATCTTGGTTATCGCCAACATCATGCTGGTTTTAGGCTGGGCGGTTTACCGCTGGAATAGCAAAAAACAAGAAATGAAAAGCCGGATGTTGGTGCTTCAAATTTTAACGCATGAATTAAGAACGCCCATCGCGAGCTTATCTTTGACGGTTGAAGGGTTTAGGCGTGAATTCGAACACTTGCCAGAATCGGTATATGATGAGTTCCGTAGATTGTGTGAAGACACTCGTCGTTTAAGACAGTTGGCGGAAGCTAGTAAAGACTATTTGCAGTCGGATAACCAACCACTAGCCACTGAGTGGGTGCCAAGTGTTGAGGAGTGGTTGCAATATAAAGTTGAAGAAGATTTCGCACCGGGAATTGAGTTACGTGTGAATAAAGACATTGCTGCAAAAGTGAACGTATATTGGTTAGGAACGTGTATCGACAACCTAATCAGAAACGCCGTGAAGTACGGTGTGGCTCCAGTGATACTAGAACTGAATACTTCTGACAAGAAGCTGACATTCAAAGTTATAGATAATGGAGACTTATCCCGCAAAGATTGGGGACAGCTAAGAAAGCCATTCGTTAGTAAGAGTGGACTAGGTTTAGGTCTGACAATAGTTGAATCTATGGTCGGAAAAATGGGCGGTCACATGACGCTTATCGGCCCCCCAACAACATTTATTTTGGAGATACCTTGTGAAACAGACATTGCTTCTCGTTGAAGATGATAAAAATTTAGCTGACGGTTTATTAGTTAGCCTTGAGCAAGCTGGATATGAATGTTTGCATGCTGAGCTGATCTCTGAAGTTGAAGGCTATTGGGAACAAGCGGATCTGGTTATTCTAGACCGTCAACTTCCTGATGGTGACTCAGTAGATTCGCTTCCAAGCTGGAAGAAAAAGAAAGATATCCCGGTTATTTTGTTGACGGCTCTCGTCACAGTAAAGGACAAAGTAGCGGGCCTAGATTCAGGCGCGAACGATTACCTAACTAAGCCATTTGCAGAAGCTGAGCTTTTCGCTCGAATTCGCGCCCAACTTCGGCTACCAGACGCTGAAGAACAAGATGCCTCAAAAGTTATCGCTCAAAATCTTGTTATTGATAAAGCGACTCGTGAAGTGTTCTTTAATGAACAAGAAATTACGCTAACGCGAACAGAGTTTGACCTACTATTGTTCTTAGCAAGTAACCTTGGCCGTGTATTTACACGTGATGAGCTGCTTGACCACGTTTGGGGTTACAACCATTTCCCAACAACGCGTACTGTAGACACACATGTTCTACAACTAAGACAGAAGCTGCCAGGTCTAGAAATTGAAACGCTACGTGGCGTTGGTTATAAGATGAAAGCATAATGAAAAAAGCCTTACTTCCACTATTAATGCTGTCGAGCGTTATAAACACGGCGTACGCAGCGGATTGGTTTAAGAGCAGTGATGCTCTAACTCAAGTTCACAAACACCTGTTAGATAACGACTTGTCTCAGATGTTTGATTCGTTAGTGGAAGTTTGGCAAATCAACTCTTATCAATCTCGAGAGGATCACCTCAATGAACTGTTCGCTCAAGCGTTGAACAAAGATTGTGGTAAAACCCTAACCAAGAAGACCTTACCTGATTGGATAAGTTCGGTAGTTGTCAAAAGACACATCATTCAAAGCCCTGGACGTGATACGTTTCGAGTAGCGATTGATGTTGAATCTAAAAACAACATTCAAGACATCACCTTTGAAAAGTGGGTTGATAGAGTTGTTTCGTCTGATAGTGAATTCTCCAAAGACGACGAACTCGTCAATAACGCATCAGCAAGCCTTTACCATAAGCGTTATAATTTAGCGTCTCAACTAGATTCGGGCCTGTATCGTGTAAGCGTTAAAGATGATGCAGGAAACTCGTGGAGCACTTGGGTTATCCTTGGTGAAATTGTCATGCGCCAACAAGTTCGTTGGGCATCAAAAGACACGTGGCGAATCGATAAAAAAGAACTGCTAAATCCATACTGTCCGCTACCTAAGCTTGAAGTCGGTTTGTATGATTATGTCGACGAACACTACGATAAGGTATGGGGTAAGAGTTACGAATCTGATTATCCAATGAGTTTGACGGGCGAAGAACTGCCTAATGATCGTTATGTATTAGCCGTTTCGATGGTGCATTCTCGCTGGCAAGGTGACATAGCGATAGAACAAGCACAAACTATCAGTAAAACTTATGATATTTCTAGCGAAGAAGAGTTAAAGTAATTTAGAATTGTGCCGTTAACTATGTAAGGGATCTCACAAAGATAAACGGCATGAAAAAAACTACAAAACTACTCGCAGCGTCAATTGCATTCGCCAGTCTTCCTCTTTCAGCAGCAAACTACGCCATTGAAGCGCGTGGTGATGCGATGGGTGGTGTTGGTGTTGTTTCAGCAAACTTCCTAACAGCTCCATTCTATAACCCAGCACTGGTTGCTATCTATCGTCGTAATGATGATATGGGCATGATCACGCCAAGTTTTGGTGGTAGCTATAACGACCCCAACGACATGAAATCGAACATTGATAGTGTTGTTGACGCGTCAACTCCGAGTGATGTAGAAGCTGCTCTAAAAAAACTTGATGGTAACCAAGCCAACGTTGAACTGGGTGGGGTGGTCGCATTCGCGCTTCCTAATCAATTTGTCGCAGCAAACCTTTTCGCTAAAGCTTACACAGAATCTTTCGCGACGCCGAATGTTTACACCGCAGGTACAGCAACAAGTACCGATAACATAGAGTTATCTACCGTTGAAGCGGTGTCTATTGGTGTAACTGAGGTTGGTCTTTCTTTAGCAAAATACCAAACCTTTATGGGCCAACATATTTCATTTGGTGTCACACCGAAAATCCAACGTATATACACATACAACTATGTCGCTTCGGTTAATGATTATGATTTATCAGATGTCAGAGAAAATGGTGACGGAGAAACGGCTTTCAACTTGGATGCTGGTGCACTTTGGTTCTTCGGCCCATTCAGAGTCGGTGTTGCGGCAACTAACTTAATCTCTAGAGATATTCAAACTAAAGATACGACTAAGACAATAACGAGTAGTTCCGGTACTACTCATCAAGTTGGTGGCCAATACACTTATCAACTTGAACCAGTTTACACGATTGGTGCGGGTATCGTTTCTGACTACTTTACGCTAAGTGTTGATTACGATTTGAATGAGACTGAAAAATTCACATCGTTTGATGACAACGAACAGATGATTCGTATCGGTACCGAAGTTGATCTGTTGCGTCAGCTAAAGCTAAGGGGAGGGTACTACAAGAACCTCGCTTACTCTGACTCAGAAGGTACTGTCACAGCCGGTATTGGTTTGTCACCGCTAAATTTATTCCAGTTAGATATCAGTGCTAACTACACGAATGAAAACGCTATGGGTGCTTCAATCAATTTCCTTGCTAGTTACTAACACTCCTTATATGATTCTGCTCCTAAACAAAGGAGCAGAGCATGTTAAACGACTTACCAACCCTTTCTCACGAAGAACAACAGAAAGCTGTTGAACGAATTCAAGAAATGATGACTCAGGGCATCAGCACAGCACAAGCTATCAAAATGGTTGCTGAGCAAATTCGTGAAGAAATGAGTAAAAAAGAAGAGTAGGGCATCAGCCCTTCTTTTTTAACACTTTAATGCACTATAACTAAATATATTGCCCTCTAGCATATTATCTCGTACATACCCACTCTTTAGTCACCCTAATTTCCAGCCTAATCAAAATCCTTAAATTTAGTCAATTCAGCAAGTTACAGCGGAGTAATTTACTTTACAGGCTTTTCTTGGTTTATATTTGTAATTAAATTACAGCAAGATCTGAAAGTAAAACAATTGCTATTTTAGGTGTCAGCATTTGTGTCACCACGTCTAAGTGGTTAAATATATTGCGTTTTTTATGGCTGGTGACGTTGTGACTTCTATTTTTAGCGGATACGAGTGGATGAATGTTCAGAAGCAGACAAATGAGGATTTCATCTAAGAACAGCGCGAGATAAGTGACGACGGTAATGTTCAAAACCGATACTGCGAGTGACTGACCACTGGTTAGAGCACGCTTTACTAGCCAAATATGTGCACTTTAAAACAAGTGCTTAGGAAGCTTAGAGGCGTACGGAAGAGCTGTTTATAGAGCGATTCAGGAACGATACGTATCAACCTGAGAATGCTATTGATTGCGTTATTACAGATGGTTTTCTAGCAAACGGTGTTATAGCAGATGGCGAGAGTGCGCTTATAGGCATACGAATGGATTTGGGTTCTGATGAGACAGCAAAGCTTATGGGCTTGTTTGGTCAGCACTTAAGAATCTAACGGGTGCTTAAGTGGAGAGTAGATATCGACAGGGTATTAATGGCGTGTTGATTGAGTATTAGCAGAGAGTTGAATGTTTAGCTGCGGTCCAGTCTAGCGAGCCTTAATAAAACGTAACGACTTGGTTTCGTCCGTTTTCTTTCGCTTGGTAAAGTGCCTTGTCTGCACGTTTGATGGCAGTACGTATCGATTCATGCTCTTTAAGCTCCGTTACTCCAGTCGAAGCCGTGACTTTAAGCGCTTTAGGCCATAGGCTTTGGTCCATTGCTAGGTAAAAATTATCGATAGATTCGTTACACTGTAGCGCAGTTTGCTCGAGGCAAACGAGTAGAAACTCCTCACCACCCCAGCGATAAAGCAAGTACTGCTCACCAAGGCTCTCGTTCGCCGTTGCGACAAACTGAATAAGTACTTTGTCACCCACTTCATGGCCATGTTGATCATTGATCTGCTTAAAATGGTCTAAATCAAACAACGCGATGTGAATCGTTTTTCCTTGTTGCGCCAGCCATTCGAAATCATAGAAGGTGTCTAACGCTTCGGTTCGGTTTCTACATCCGGTCAACGGATCGGTTGTTGCCTTTACCTTGAGCTCTTCAATTTCTTCGGTCAAATGGCGTTGTTGCTCTGCTGCACGCGTTCTGCTTCGCTGTGCGATGTGTAACGCACAACCTACATAACAGATGGCATAGGTCACCCATAATCCAATTAAGAGTTCACCTAACAAAGCTTTGCTGATGATTTTACCGTGGAAAACAATGCTCGAGATCTTAATTGAATGGTGCCCATCAAGCGTGCTGGCTCCGAGCCCGAGCTCAACAGAAACCGCGTTTGTAATGTCTACCGCGCTACTAGTAATAGGTTGGTTGTAATGATCGATCCACCAAAAAGGGACGTTGAAGTAGTTTAAGTCGATGTGGTTTTTATCTGGTAGCGAGAAGTCTAAGCGATTGAACTTGTTCGACATAGCATCGCCTTTCACGCTGTAATTCTTGTCATAATTACGAATGTAGAAGCGAAGCCTTGGGTCTTCTTGGCCTTGGTAATCCATATTAATGGTGACAGAATCGAACGTAGAGAGATCGAGCCCTTTACCTTGTGTCGATATAACGAATTCAATTTCACAGAAGGGCAAGCTATATGTTCGCTCAAAGTCACACTGTAACTCAATTCCATCTTCTGACTTATGTAATGAACCTACGGTGCCACCATCGTGGTCTCTGTCTGTGTTAACGCGTGTAGAGTATTTGTCTGGCGTAATAACGTAGCTTTTATTCATGAGCGTATTAAATGAGATCAACGACACTAGCGTGATTGCTAGGCAAAAAATCGAAAGGAATATGTTGAGTTTTCGGAATGCTTTGTCGCTCATGATACTAACCCGTACACGTGATTCGAATGTAATGCGCAATGCCTTAGAGTTGGCGCAATCGGAGATTAGAGTATTAGCATTGATAAAATTGCTATACCCAAAACTGATCCAGAATTGACGGTTATACAGGAAAGCGCACCATTAGACCAAATTCAAGTTTAAAAATTGAACGCAGACTCTTGATTCTGAATGTTATTTGCTCAATAAGTACGGTTTTTACGGGGGTAATAATTTAACTGTATATTTATACAGTTAAATTTAAAGTGGCTCGATTTGTGTAATCAGAGTGGTGTGTGCGAGTTTTATGGCTTGCTGTGATAACGAGTCACAAGGCCACTGTTTACTGTTCATCAATTAAAGTCGAGGGCCGTTATGTTGCAGTGTCACTTTTTAACCTAAATTTTATCGAAACACTTTGTTGTCTATGAGAGCGTTCGTACCAGTCATCTTGTCTTTCATTTCCAATTACGCGCCATATGTCGAACAAGGGTTCGATGCATTGCAGAACATCCCCAAGCCTTATTGGTTTGTAGTCGGTGCTGTTGTTGTCGATACGCTAGGCATGCGTGCCATGGTGCGATACCTACTTGAATACTACGCATCTCGATGGAAAAAAAAGTGATGGCGTACCTCGATGCGTTAATCATCGCTTTGATCACAGGTGGAGTCTCAAGCCTTGGCACGATTGCGGCTTTGAAAACAGACATCAACTGGATTAAACGAGTGCAGCAAGACCAAGAGCAACGGATACGAAAACTGGAGGATCCCAATGGCTAAGAAAGGTTATAAATGCAAAGGCCGAAAGCAAAACGGCCAGTTAATGAAAGGCTACACGCTTAGAAATGGGCGCGTGGTGAGGGCAAACACTACACGAAAACGCTACAAGAAACGACAGTAAACCTCACCAATAAAAAGAGCCACTTTCTTATAAAAGAGGCTCTTTTTGCATCTCACCTATAAGTAATTAGACGCTTAGCATTTAGTTTTACAGCTAATGATTTAAATCACTGTTATAAATAGGGTTAATGGTTATAATCAATTGCATAAATCAGGCTAGCCAGAAAAACTGTATTTAAATGCAAAATCCCTCAGTCTTTTAGACTGTTGCGAATTTAATCAGAGTCAAACATATGCAACAAGAATTGAAAAACGTACCAAAGGATATGCTAGAACTCGGACTCGCAGCATTGGCTCATGCAAACTGGCATGCGAATTTCTATAGTTTTGAAAATGATAAGTGGTCTGAGCTATCAGTTTTGCAGGCTGCACATGCAGCAGAAATTTTAATCAAAGCAAGAATAGCTGAAGAGCATCCGTTACTCATATTTGACCAAATACCGCGTTCTACGCAGGTAGATGGAGAAACCTTGGACTTTAAAGCGCTTGTTCAAAAAGCAAAAACTATTCAGTACTCCGAGCTACCGGAAAGGTTATGGGCTACAGCAGGAATAAAGTTACCAAACTTAGGTTTATATAAAGAGTTTGGAATGCTGCGAAACTCCATACAACATTTTGCTATCCCTCAAAACTCAAGTTGTACATCGACTGACTTTATTTACGGTGTTATAGACCCATTTATTAATGAGTGCTGGGGACTATATGCGATTGACTTCCATGAAGATACAGAACCATATGTAAACATAGTAGATACATTATTAAATAATGAGATCGAATTTTTAGTGTCACCCGGGTGTTCATCAAGTTATATGGGGATTGAACCTAGTTCGTTTACAAATAGAAGCTATGCCCATCGAATGAATCTAAGGTTTGAAAAGGCGATGGTTGGAGAAAAAGATTCATAACGAGGCAATCAAGTCGATTTATGCAGTTGGCTCGTTCTGCATGGCTCTATCTTAACCAACTGAGTACTGTGGCGTTATGTTTTTCGGAGGATAAAATGCCTGAATATGCGTTATTAAATAATATTATCGACTATATGGAAGAACACGGTCGTACCTACAAAACCGTTAATCTCGGTATAGATGAAAAATTGTTGCAAGAGATCAACGAGGCCAAAAAAAGCCCTTTTACGCTTGAACAACTAGAAAAGGCAGCAGACAAGTGCTTAGCACATGAGTGGCTCAATCATACGTATTTGGGAGGTGATAAGTACAAAGGGTTACAAATAACTCCCAAAGGAATAGGTGTTGCTCGTTCTAAAAAGCGTTCAGAGGAACTCAAAGCAAACAGGTCGTTTTTGAAGAAAACTTCTTATTATATTGAGGAGCACAAGGGGCTTTTTCTCGTTTTAGGTTTTCTTTTAGCCTTAGCAACACTCGGCCTGAAACTTAAAGGGTATTACTAATGGAAGATGGCAATTTTACGATTGAGCTTAAATGCTTGTTTTGTGATTGTCATTTAGAGGGAGATTCTGATCAGGAATTTTCTTCTGGGGATTTAATAAAATGTCAAAATTGTAGTGAGTTAAATGACTACGATTCGTTGCTAGACGTAGCGGGAGAAGAGGGACTAAGAATAGTTCAAGCGCACTTAGACAACCATTTACAAAAGACGCTTGGTAAGTTTTCAAAAAAATAACATGACAGGTTACGCAAGAAAATGTTCCTTAGGTATGGCATTTACCATGCGTTAATTTTAAATATGAAGGCTCTATTTGAAAACATCTGTATTGCTTAGAGTCTTCCTTACTTTTGAAATTAGGAGATAGATTGAAAACATTTGCACAAGTACTAGAAGAGACGGAAGGTAGTCATAGACATCTCCTTATCGGAAATGGATTTTCGCAAGCGTGGCGCTACGATATATTTAACTACAAGAATCTATTAGATTCGGCTAATTTTGGTGTGCGAAATACTGAGATAAAAAGTATTTTTAACCGGTTAGAAACATATGATTTTGAAAATGTGATGCAAAGCTTGATTGTAAGTGCGGATATCTGCGAATTATATAGTGGTGGTACTGCATTATTAACTGCAATTCGAAATGATGCTGATATTTTAAAATCATCGCTAGTGACAGCTATCGCAGAGACGCATCCGAGCTTACCAAGTGCGGTTACTGACGAACAGTATGAAATGGCGCGAAATTTTCTAAGTCAATTCGGTAGTATTTTTACCTTGAATTACGATTTACTAATGTATTGGGCTCGGAACAAATCTGAACTAGATCCAGCAGGGTTTGAAAGCGATGATGGTTTTCGTCAGCATCGAACTTGGGTTGGTAGTGATACTAGCCAAAATGTGTTCTTTCTTCATGGTGGGTTGCACCTATATGATGAAGGTGGGGTGATTAAAAAGCACGCTTATACCCAGAGCGGGGATACGATCATAGACCAGGTTAGAGCAAACCTAGCTTCTAATAAATTCCCAATATTTGTGTCTGAACCTACGCACTTCCAAAAGCTAGATAAAATACTTCATAATCCATACCTAAATTATTGCTATGGAAAACTGGGGAAAATGAATGGCAATCTAATCATTTTTGGTCATTCGATGGATGACACGGATACTCATATTTTTGAACAAGTAGATTCAAGTGGAGTCACGGATGTTTACGTGAGTATTTATGGAGATGACAATTCAGCACAGAACAGAAGAACTAAGTCCAATGCTGCATCTTTCTTTGAAACTTGTAATGTTCACTTTTATCGAGCTGAAAGCACTCCTATTTGGGAGTGAGATGCGGATTGATATTTCTATCTAGAGGTCAGAATGAGCAGTAAGCTAAAAACGTTTAATGAAGTTAAAGAGTATTTGGAAAAAAAAGAAAGAACAACTCATTTGCTGTTGGGTAACGGCTTTAGTATGGCCTATAACCATAAAATCTTTTCTTATAACGCCTTGCATCAATTTATTGAAAAGCAAGAAGATCCATTGATATCCTCACTTTTTAATATAATAAAAACCAAAAACTTCGAATTGGTGATGCAACAATTAGATAATTTCGGTGAACTTATTGAGGCATTTGGTACCGATGACCAATTGTTGGAAAAAGTTGAATTAGCGAGTGAACGGTTGAAAGAAAGCCTGATCGATGCAGTTGAATCACTACACCCTGAGCATGTCTTTAAGTTGGAAGAAAATCAGATAGATAAATGTTCTGGTTTTTTATCATTTTTCATCAACAACCAAGGTTCATTATTCAGTACCAATTATGACTTATTGCTATATTGGGTTCTTATGAGAAAAGGCGCTAAAAATGCGATAGATGGCTTTGGGCGAGATCGAGAAAATGACGGGGGTGATGGCGATGAGCCTGAATATTCGGAACTTAGGTGGGGTAATAACAAGAGTAGCCAAAATATCTATTATCTTCATGGAGCATTACCCATCTTTGATGAAGGTGTCCATATTATCAAAGAAGAGTATACAGGCACGAAGTACTTGCTCGAGAATATCAAGCGTAGGATTGATCATGGGCATTACCCAGTGTTTGTAGCGTCAGGCAATGGTGAAGAGAAGCTTGAGCATATCCTTCATAACCGATATTTAACATTTTGCTATGATTCATTGTGTGAAATTCAGGGTTCACTAGTTACATTTGGATTTAATTTTGGCAAGTATGATTATCATATAATTGACGCAATAAATATTGCCGCGAAGCAAGGTAGACCTGCTGGAAACAAACTTTTTAGTGTTTATATCGGTGTATACAGTGATGATGATAGAAAATACATTGAAAAAATTAAGGGTAAATTCAAATGTAAAGTAACGTTATTTGACGCAAAAACTGCAAATGTGTGAGCGTGATAAAGTCGTCTAAAAATCTAAGTCTAGTTTAGAGTGGGGTTACTGCATCGACTACATTTAATCGGAGTGGTGACCTTTATCTTATACAAATAATAATTTTGACTAAAAATTAATTTCTAAGAATTGTTGCTATTAAATGAATAAAATAATAAAAATCTGTCTGGCTTTTTGTGGAACTATATTTGTCGGTGCTATTGGGAGCGGAGTTTGGGAAAAACTACTGTCACCTATGTTAAGCTATCTCTTAGGAGCGATTACATATGTTTTATCAATAATATCATCGACATATGAAGATTCGATATATCAGAACGCATCAACAGTTTCGTATGAAGGACAATCCGGTGTAATGTTTCTGTTTGGTATGACTTTTCTGGGTTTAGCTTGTATATTTAGTTCTTCAAAATCTCTTGAACATATTGCCATTGCGAAATTCGCAAATATGGTACTTTCCTCATATATAAAGGGATGGAGTGGCCTAGTTATAGGATTTTCTCTATTTGTTTTTTCAACGTTTTTGTTATCTAAACAAACGTCAGTTTTTAAAGTGAGACAGTACTCAGTTAAGAGTATGCATATTGTTCGACCTTATATAGGAGAGCAAAGCTATTATAAGCTTTACTCAGAATACTTACTTGTTAAAGACAAAAATGACTTTGATAATTTTTTAAAAAAGATAGAAGAATATGATTCAAACTATAAGATTGGGATGGAGCCTTTCAGCTTAAAGTAGAAATAAGTTTTACAAAACCTCAATTACAATAATCGTGTATTGTGACAAAAAGATCTAATGTCGAGTTTTTGCTCTCGTGTACCAAGCAATATCTAATATGGTTTCAGGGATGGATTTAAACCTGATGTTTAAAGTACCAGCGTATAAAATGGGATAGGAGAGTCATACCTTTTTCTTGGTACCTTACAATAGGGATTCATTACCATGAATTCGCATTTTGGGTTCTTATTATGCTGATGGTAATTCCCTAAGGTTTGCGTGAAATGTTACTTGAACTTGGTGGGCACCCAAGGCTTCGCGGGCATACGGCGGCCGCCACGAAACGGTAATGGATGATCTTTAGGTGGGTAAAACTTTGGGGAATCAATTCGACCGTGGCGCTCGACGAGCTGACGATGTTCGTCGCGCCAATACGCAAAACTGAGCAATTCTTTCGGATTAAACTCGCGTCGTTCAGGCGTGATCAAGGTAGCACGGTCAAAGTGCACCTTAAATCCATTCCAACGATAGTCTAACGGCAAATAACCGCGAGCGTGGATGTTCATCAATTTTTCGGCCATCGGGTTCACAGGGACTTCACCTGAGAGCCATCGTTGAACGGTGATTGGTTGAACGTGAAAAAAGGCCGCGGCGTCGTGGATATCACCAAAGTGATCGTGCACGAGATCCGCAAAGTGTGGCGTGAGCATGTGATCTCCTTCAAAAATTAAGACAAGCGTGCAAAATTTTTTTCCTCTGTCAACGCCAGTTTAAAATTGACCCACTTATCGACGTTATCGCCGAAGTAAAACTGACCCACCCACGTAATTAACTTCTACTTTCAGATAGATTCTCTAGAACCGTTGGTATGGTTCCAGCCGCCTTCTTTCCTCGTAATCGATAGCTTTCTCCACTGATTTGTACGATGTGCGAGTGATGAAGAAGTCTATCCAGTAACGCCGCCGTCAGTGTCGTATCGTCGGCGAACGCATTTGACCATTGAGAGAACGGCAAGTTACTGGTCACGATAATGCTGCCTTGCTCGTATCTTTTAGCGATGACGTTGAAGAACAAGTTCGCCTCTTCTCTGCCGAACGGTAGATATCCGATTTCATCGACGATAAGAAGCTTTGGAGCGAGCACGCTTCGTCTCAGGTAGCTTTCAAGCTTGCCTTGAGTTTTTGCTGTAGACAGTTGAAGCATTAAGTCTGCTGCTGTGATGAAGCGTGTCTTTAGACCCTTTTGAACCGCTATTTGACCAAGGCTCACAGCAAGGTGGCTTTTACCAACGCCACTTGGGCCAAGTAATATCACGTTTTCCTTTCGCTCAATAAAGGCTAACCCTGTTAGCTCCTTAAGCTGTTTTCTTGGAGCGCCTGTTGCGAACTTGAAGTCATAGTCATCGAATGTTTTCTCCATAGGGAAGCTGGCGAATTTGGTCAGCGTGGCTCTTGTGCGTTCAGCTCTCGCATCAAGCTCTGCGTTGAGAAGTGACTCTAAGTAATCGGCTAGGCTGAACTCACGACTATTAGCGACTTCTGCCAGTCTTGGCCAGTCCTGACCTATAGCTTGTAACTTCAGCGCTGCACAGGCCGCTTCGATGCGATTCATTTGAAGGTTCATACTCGTACCTCCAACAGCGCGTCATAGGTTGAGAGTGGGTGTTGGAAGCTCTCAACTGGCATTACATTATCACCCATTGTTAGCGGTACCATTAGGCGTGTCGGTGACGTGAGGGGTTGAAGTGTAAAGCGCTCTTCATCTAAGAGAACTTGAGGCTTTGTACCCGTCGTACCGTGGATCCGTTGGTGAGCGACGGTTTCTAACCACGCGCCGATATGCCCATTAAGAACATCGACGGTGACTTTAAGTCCGTGTTGTTTGAGTGTCGCTGCAAGCGGAGTAACGAAGCTACTTTTCAAGTAAGAGTTAAATCGCTCCACTTTCCCTTTGGTCTTTGCGCGATAAGGGCGGCAAGCTCTTGGTTTGAAGTTGTACTTCTTAGCGGCAGTGAGCAACATAGGATTCCATCGGTGTTCACCTTCACCGTAAGCATCTCGTTCTATCATGATGGCTTTTGCATTATCGAAGAGAACTTCTTTGGGTACGCCACCGAAGTATTCAAACGCTTCTTCAAGACCTTCAACCCAGTCTTCTTGTCGCTCTCGCTCGCAAAAGCGAACGAAGGTCGCTCTGCTATAACCAAGCGTTGCAACGAAGGCTTTAACACGTACGCCGTAATGCGTGATGGTAGTGAAGTCGACCTGCATCTGCTCACCAGGCTTTGTCTCGAATCGAACCACGGGGTCGACTGGCGTGCTAGGTTTGTATTGCTTGATGTGCTCCTTGAGCATCGTTATACCGCCCTCATAGCCAAGCGCTTTTAATTCACGAAGTAGGACTGTTGCTGGTATCCAATACGGTTTTGCTGCGTCAATGCGAGTACGCAAGTAGTCATGGTATGGCTGAAGTTTAGTTGGTCGCGATTGACGCTCGGGGTACACGAGGGCTTTGCTTCTATCACGGAGATAGTTACGAACGGTATTCCTTGAGATACCCAAATCCTTGGCGATACGGCGGATGCTGCACCCTTGCTGATGTAAAACATGTATTTCCACTAGTTGCTCCTGATTGATCATAATCCGCCGCTTTGTCCATTTACGAACGGATAGTTTGCCTCAAGTGGGTCAATTTTAAATCGGCGTTAGTGGGTCATTTTTACATCGGCGCTGACACCTCCTTATAAAGTGTGTTTGTAGTCGAAATTTTCTGGAAACGGCGACACGTGAGCGCAAAAATCAGAGATACGAAAACCAAGTATAGCCAACAATATCAAACTCAACGCGCATAAACGTGCAGTCAAATTCCATAAAACCCACAACATTAAGGACTTAATCCGGCGTTGTGTGCAAAATCCGTAAGGACTAAGGTACTGAAACCCCTCAGATTTCAATGTCCATCACTGCGCATTATGTACGTTATGTTAAATATGATTTGACGTTTATAAGGCAGGTATCTTTGTGTGATGCCCTGCCTTTATTTGGTGTCGGTATTCTCTGATTTATACTGTGTATTTAACCATGTTGGCTATTTACCATAAAATACCTAATAACCAGTGATAATAATCTTCGATTTTACCCCTGGCATTAGTTAGAGCTTAACCGCCAGCAAACTTAACTTTGTAGCCTTTCTTTTCAAGGTGCGCTTTAATCTTGTCGCGAGCGTCGCCTTGAATCTCTATGTTGCCATCTTTTACAGAGCCACCGCAACCACATACTTTTTTAAGTTCTGCAGCCATTAGTTTCAATGGTGCGTCATCTAGATCTAAGCCTGTTACGACAGAAACGCCTTTGCCTTTGCGGCCTTTGGTTTCTTTTTGGATTCGAACGATACCATCGCCTTTAGGACGTTGGACTTTCTCTTCTTCAGGTTTAATGCGACCTGTTTCTGTTGAATATACTAGGCTCATAAATTACTTCTTTTGTTGCTCTGCTTTTTGTTTAGCGAGTAAGTAAGCTTCTATATGACGTTGGATTGCAATTTTGCCGCCTTTAATTAAGCGACCGTTAAACATGCAATACCACGCATTAGGCTCTCCGGTGTCATTCTTTATCTGGTAGCCGTTAAAGTTTTCACTTGCGCCGCCAGCTCCTCTGGACTTACTTAACGCTGTGAACTCTTTTGGATCAATAATAGATGCGGTGTCAATCCACCAATCAATACTCTTCTTCACGGCAGCTAGATTGCCTTGAATAACATTGTTTTTTAACTTCGCACGCCAAACCGTGTTATTTGCATCTATCGACTGAAGATGGACGCTTCGGTAAATTGAATTAGCCATATCTATTAATCATCTTTTTGTTTTCACTGCATTAATCATAAGTATACTTTTAATGATATCAAGCATAATATGGTAAAAACAGCTGTTCAGGTACGGTAATTTGAGAAAAAAAGTCCCTATTTTAACTGACTTTGTGACAATTAATTCATTTGTTGAAAAATTAAACAGCAAAGCGACAATTGAAATTATAGATGAGTTAACAGGACATCAGTACTCTCATAATTCACTGTTAGGTATCTATAGTGATTGGAATCGCTACCATGCGTTCTGTACTAAACATCGTATCAACACACTCCCTGCATCTATTACTGCTGTTCGTCGTTTCCTCGAAACTGAATCCAATGACAGAAAGTACGCCTCTCTAAAACGTTACACTGCAACACTTAGTTTGTTGCATACTGTGCTTAACTTTGCCAACCCGATTAAACATAGGCAAGTTCGCTTTACCCTACTCCACTTGCAAGCTCAAATGGCCGGTGACGCTAAACAAACTAATGCGATGACATCTGCACACCTGACTGAATTGAACATGTTGCTTTCTCATCAAAAAGCAAACTTAAAAGAGGTTCGTGATATTGCTATCTATAATGTGATGTTCGAGTGTGCGTTAAAACGTTCTGAGCTTAAAGCGTTAAAGATGAATGATATCGAGAGTTACGATGAAGGCTATCAGATAACCATTAAGGATTCGGCTTACAAGCTGTCACAAGTGGCTAGTGTTGCACTACAGCGATGGCTTTCTTTTACTGGTTCAGAAGATGAACTTCCTATGTTTCGTGCAATAGATAAGCACGAAAATATTAGGCTTCAACCTTTGGATGATTCTTCTATATACCGAATATTAAGAAGAGCGAGTGATATACTAGGTTTAGCAGATAACCACCATTTTTCAGGTAACTCGATTCGTGTGGGTGCCGCACAAGAGTTATCAAAACAGGGTCTTAAGGTAAGAGAGATTCAGGATTTTGGACGTTGGCTCAGTCCTGCAATGCCCGCGCAATATGTGGGCTATACCGGTACTGCTGAGAGCGAGAAAATGAAATTTAAAGCGATTGTACCTTGGCAATAAGTTGATAATGCAAAGGTACAACCGCTAACGAGATCAGCAAACGCATAACGATCAAATTATCGCGTGACCCAAGGTATGACTTGTTATAAAACGGCTAGTACCTTGTTGATCAAGCTCAAGGCACTATGCAGATAACCGTTTAGATTCGTTTGGTATAAAGCGAACTAAGCAAGACTGGTTCTTACGCAGTTTTCTAAGAACTGGCTAAATTTATGTCCATCGTGTTCAACCATTTTAGGGAACATAGAAATTGGCGTCATACCTGGGAAAGTATTGACTTCATTTAGGTAGATCTCGTTGTCTTGCGTTAAGAAGAAATCAATACGAGACAAGTGACGTAGCTTCATTTGTGTAAATACTTTGCGTGCACTGTCTGCAATCAATTCACGCTGCTCATCCGTTAGATTACTTGCTTCCACTTCAGTGATTGAGTGACTGTCTGCGCTGTATTTCTCTTCATATGAGTAGAATGCGCCATTTGGTGCAATCACTTCGCCTGGCTTACTAATGTGTAGCTCACCATCGATTTCATATGCGGCAACTTCTAGCTCTCTTGGTACGACTGACTTTTCAATAAGTACTTGATCTGAGAAGGTAAACGCCTTATCGATCGCTTCACTCAGTTCTTCAACTTCATTTACCTGGTAACAACCAACAGAAGAGCCTTGGCGAGCGGCTTTTACGAAGACTTTCCCCCAAGTTTCAAAAGCTTGGGTTGCTTGTGCGTGTGTTTGTTCTGTGTTGTCTGATAGGAACAAGTAAGGTGTGTTTGGGATACCAAGTGCATCGTACCAAAGCTTTGAAGTGATCTTGTTAAAGCTATTGTTACTCGCTTCAGAGCCACAACCTAGATACGGAATCTTAGCCATTTCAAACAATGACTGGATGTCACCTGTTTCGCCAGGAAACCCGTGAATACAAGGTACAATGAATTCGACTTTAGACTCGAAGTTATCGCCACGTAGTGTTTGATCGTTAATATCAAGGTAAACTAATTCACCAGAATCTAGACACCAACCTTCACTCTTAATTTCAACTCTCACAACGTTAAAATCAGCAACGCTGTCGAGCTGTGCAAAAAGATAATTGGCTGAAACTAAAGACACTTCATGCTCTGAAGATCCACCGCCGCAAAGAAGAAGGATGTTTGTGGTGTTCATGGGTAAATTCGGTCCTTGAAACTAGGAATACTGACTTCAATGATAAACAAAAGTCGAAATAGGTACAGTGTTTTGAAAGCTAAAATCGCCATCTAAAGATCGAGCGATTAACTATTAGACAAAACGGCTCGTCATAAAAAAAAAGAAGGAGCAATTTGCTCCCTCTTTCTGAATTAAAACTTAGTTTAACTTGTTAAGCGTTGGGTATTCAGAGTTCTTGATGTCATCAATGCTCTTAACGAATGGTTTCAGATTTTGGAAAGTTGCTGGCAGGGTCGAAATTGCTTTCTTAGCTTCTAAGCGTGTCGCGTAGTCACCATAAAGAACTGTGAACCACTTAGTACCGTTAACCATTTTGTAGTTTTCCCAAACGGGTTGTGAAGTCGTTGGTAGCATTTTCACGAAAGAGTCGACCTTGCTCTGGCTGCCAACAGCAACGACTTGAACCGTGTAACCAAAGCGCTGGTTCATATCTTGTTGTTTCTGAGTTGGACCAGTCACTGTTGCTACTGGCTTAGTTCTCGTTGTTTGAGTCACTTTTTGTTCAACAGGCTCTGACTTAATAACGTTGACGACATTCTCTTCTACAACGCCTGTTTGCTCAGACTGAGATACAACTGGAGCTTCAACTTTGGCAGTTTTGTACTCTTCTTGATAGCTATCTGAAGTTACATTTGTAACGTAATCGTCTGATACACATGCAGCCAAGAGCAGTGGCAAAGTCACAATTGCAAATTTTTTCATGGAAAGCTCTATATCCTTAATAATAATTACTATAAATCATGCCGATACGTCGGTTTAGAATCAAGTTAACTTTGATATTATACACCATTAGTGGGTGACCTATTTCACAAACTTTATGCAGTGTTTGCTTATTCATCTTAATTCGGTGAATTTGCCATCAACCCGCAAGGGGAAAGTAAGTTACGATGAACTTACGTGCATTGCTAGGATATGTCTATGAATCATCTTGATCCCCTACTTAAACCCCGTTCGATTGCCGTTGTTGGTGCTTCCCAACAAGAAACACGAGCGGGATATATCGTTATGAACAACCTATTACACGGGGATTTCAAAGGTGCAGTGATGCCTGTTACGCCAAAATACGACTCTGTTGCTGGCGTACTTTCTTACAAGAACATTCTATCGCTTCCTATCGTTCCTGACCTCGCGGTTTTATGTACTAATGCTATGCGAAATGTTGCCATTTTTGAAGAGTTAGCTGAGAAAGGCATTGCCTCCGTGATCGTTCTGTCATCAGACATGCACCAAATAAGTGACAACGGCGAAACAATTGATTCTCGATGCCTAACTATAGCCAAAAAACATAACATCCGAGTGCTTGGCCCAAATAGCCTTGGCATCATTGTTCCGTGGTTAAAGTTGAATGCCTCTTTCTCTCCCGTGACTGCGCTGCCCGGTAAAATTGCTTTTGTTTCTCAATCTGCCGCTGTTTGTACCACCATTCTCGATTGGGCGAACGACAAAGAAATCGGTTTTTCTGCATTTATCTCGATCGGCAACGGCAGTGATATTGAGTTCTCTGAACTGTTGGATTATCTCAGTACTGATTCTCACACTGAAGCCATCTTGCTTTATGTTGACAGCATTAAAGATGCAAGACGCTTTATTTCGGCTGCGCGTGCAGCATCTCGTAACCGACGAATTCTGGTGTTGAAAGGAGGTCGAACAGCGAAAGGTCGAGCCGCTGCCATAGCGCATACTGGTGGTGCTGACACATTAGATATTATCTATGACTCAGCTATTCGACGTAGCGGTATGTTACGAGTTAAGAACTTACATGAGCTGTTTGCCGCGGTAGAAACACTGACTCATTCGGTGCCCTTACGTGGCGAGCGTCTTGCTATTGTTACCAATGGTGGTGGCCCCGCAATTATGGCCGTGGATACTTTATTTGATCGTGGCGGCAAACTCGCTGATTTATCAGAACAAACACTAGAAAAATTAAACAAAGTCTTGCCATCGAGTTGGTCACACAGCAACCCGATTGATATTGTTGGTGATGCGGGTGATCAGCGTTATATCGATACACTAAATGCACTACTCGACGGGGATGAAGCTGACGCAATTCTTATTATGCACAGCCCTTCTGCGATTGCTCATTCAGCCCAGACAGCTGAGCGAATTATTAAAGCAATTAAAAAACACCCTCGACATAAGCGATTTAACATTCTAACCAATTGGTCGGGCGAGCTGACAGCAAGGCCTGCAAGAAAACTTTTTACAGAAGCCGGGATTCCAACGTATCGAACACCAGAAAGTTCAGTCGTTGCTTTCATGCACTTGGTCGAATACAGACGTAACCAACGCCAATTGATGGAAACACCGACCACAGCTGAGAAAGTTCATATTGAAGATTTAGCTGATGCGAGAAATTGGATAGAGCGACAACTACTGGATAAAGAAACAGTTAGTCTTGATACTCACCAAAACAGTCAGTTTTTCAAACACTTCAATCTTGATGTCTTACCAACTTGGATTGCTTCAGACCCAAGTGAAGCGGTACACATTGCTGAAACGATTGGTTACCCAGTTGCCGTTAAACTTCGTTCTCCAGACATTGCGCATAAATCAGATGTGCAAGGTGTAATGCTCAACTTACGAAACAGTAATGAAGTGGCTAATGCTGCTCAAGCGATCCTTGATCGTTCTCAGCTGTCGTACCCTACGGCGCATATACATGGTTTGTTGATTCAAGGAATGGCGAAACTCGCGGGCGGGCAAGAACTACGTGTAAAGGTCACGACCGATGAGACTTTTGGCCCTATTATTTTACTTGGTCAAGGAGGTTCAGAGTGGGATGAATCGATTGATGCGGCAGCTGCATTTCCACCACTTAATATGACACTGGCTCGTTACCTAATCATTCGAGCAATAAAAAGTGGCAAAATTCGTCTGCAAAAGCTTCCTAATCCGATTGATATAGAGGGACTCTCAGAACTGCTGGTTCGTATATCTCAAATGGTGGTTGATTGCCCTGAAATACATGATTTGGATATCCATCCAGTACTAGCCAATGGAGACAAGTTCACAATATTAGACGCAGATATTATCTTGAAAGCTTATGAAGGTGATCCTCAAGAACGGTTGGCAATACGTCCTTATCCTGTAGAGCTCGAAGAAAACATTCAACTCAAGGATGGCACAGAGGTGCTGTTACGCCCTATTCTCCCTGAAGATGAACCACTTCACGCAGACTTCATTAATAGAGTATCGAAAGAAGATCTTTATAAGCGTTTTTTTAGTGATGTGGGTGAATTCAATCATGAGGCATTGGCTAATTTTACTCAGATTGATTTCGACAGAGAAATTGCTTTTGTGGTTGTTCGCAAAGAACAAGGTGTTCCGGCTATTATCGGTGTATCAAGAGCGCTAATTAACCCAGAAAACACAGATGCAGAGTTTGCGATATTAATTAGGTCTGATCTGAAAGGTGTCGGATTAGGTCGAATTCTTCTGACTAAAGTTATCGACTACTGCCGAGCAAAGCAGACCAAGCAAATGTCTGGGATGACGATGCCAACGAACAGAGGCATGCTAACACTAGCTCAAAAGTTGGGGTTTGAGCTAGATATTAGTTTTGAAGACGGTACTGCGGATATGGTGTTGCCGTTACTTGAGTGACCATGTCTTTTTAATGTGCTGAATACACCATGATTTGGCGTCGCCCATTTTATTGCGTCGCCAAGCCATGACGATATCAATAGCTTGGGGTTCCGTTCCTACAATTCGCTGAAGCACACCAGATTCAATCAGTGGTTCCGCGATAACACTCGGTAAAGTGCCTATGCCTAACCCTGTTGTTAGAGCTTCTACTTTTGCTGGGAAACTCGTTACGGTTAAGCGTGGTTGTTTTTCTAATATATTAATACTTAGTGCGGGTTGATCGCGTGCTGTATCGGCAATTGCAATAACCCTGTAACTTTCTCTGGCCTTCTGGTCGAACTCACCAGAACGTTTGTGAACATAATGGTTTGATGCTGCCACCCAAACCATTTCTATTTTACCTATTACGTCACTTTTAATGTCGTTTGGAATCGTATCAAGCTTTGGGCACACAAGTAAGTCAGCTCGGCCATCGGCCAGAGATTCCCAACATCCAGCTAAGATTTCTTCTTGTAAACGAACGCGTGTTTTACTGATTTTACCTAGTTCATCAACCAGTGAGAAAAAATTACTAATCGGAATAATACCATCAAAGGCGATAGTTAGATCTAGCTCCCAACCATTAGCAAGAATACTCGCATCGTTAACGAGTTGTTCAGTCGCACCAAGAATTATCCTGCCTTGTTCTAGTATTAACTGCCCCGCTTCCGTGAAATTTGCACGATGCCCAGACCGATCAAAAATCATGATGTCTAGATCTTGCTCCAACTTCTGAATTTGGTAACTCAATGACGATGGCGCTCGGTCCATTTCATTCGCTGCTGCGGCGAAACTTCCACGACGATCGATAGCATCTAGTATGTGTAATGCTTCAAGTGTTATTGGGCTATGCATAGCTTTCCTACTATAAATTGAGATTTACATCACAAAAACAGAAGCATTCACAAAATGAATGGAACTGAATAAGTCTTTTTAATACAAGTGATTAAGAGCATTAATTATGAATTAGTTGATAAAGTTGAAAATTAATTAAATGCAAATAATAGTAATTATCATTTGGATCCAATATCATCTTCGCAAATCAAGATAATACTATGGAACTAAGGTAACTATCAGATGTATAAGCAATCCCTACTCTCTGCTTCAATCGTTTTAGCGCTTTCATCAACGTCAGCCTTTGCTGAAGATTATGCCCTATTTGATGAGGTTGTTGTATCCTCGACGCGCACGAATCAAACACTTATCAATACAGCGGCTTCTGTTGCAGTCATCTCCGATGAGCAAATCGAAGAGAACATGGCAAAAAATGTTAACGAAATCTTCGAATACACTCCAGGTGTAACGATGAACTCGAGCTCTCGACAAGGTGCACAAACCATCAACATTCGTGGCATGGAAGGTAAGCGCGTAAAGATTTTAGTGGATGGCTCATCGCAACCAGGTTCATTTGATGGTGGCCCTTACGCATTTATTAACTCTAGCGGTATTTCAATCGATCCCGATATGCTGAAAAGTGTCGAAATTATCAAAGGTGCGGCTTCAAGTTTACACGGAAGCGACGCTATTGGTGGTGTTGTCGCCTTTGAAACTAAAGACCCATCTGATTTCTTAAAAGATGGAGAAGACTTTGGCGGTCAAGCGAAACTGTCTTACTCTTCAGAAGATAACTCTTTCAGTGAGCACGTTGCATTAGCTAATCGATTCGATGACCTAGAAACATTGGTAGCCTACACTCGTCGAGATGGTGAAGAGTTGCAAAACTTCCGTAACCCTAACGACTTAGAGAACTACGCTGTAGAAGGTCAAGATACTTCAGCAGATAATCTTTTGGTTAAGTTGCAATATCAGTTAAACGAAAGTCATCGTATCGAGTTTTTAGCTGAGCTAATCAAAGATACTTCAGACTCTGACATCTACCACTCAAGCTACGATAGCTATACAGGTGCTGATGACACAACGCAAAATCGATTCGCTATTAAGCACATTTGGTTCGCTGATGGCACAATTGCCGATACTGTAACGAGTAAAGTATCGTACATTTCCAAAGAAGAGAATGGTGTAACTAAGCGCTTTAAACCTGCAGGCCCAGGTATGCCACCTTGGGTACCAGCTAACAACGACAACTTACAAACAAAAGACTACGAGTACACTGAAGATAAGCTTGAAATCGAGACTCAGTTAGATAAAGAAATTAATAACCATTACCTAGTGTATGGTGCAACTTATACACATAGTGACATCAGCAACACCAATATGGAGTATAACTCTGATCCTGCTACTGATAACCAACTTTATGTATATACTCCAGATGCTAAGGAGCAAAAATTTGGCTTGTTTATTCAAGACGAAATTAGCTTAGTGAATGACAAACTTATTGTTACCCCTGGTGTACGCTTTGACTATTTCTCAACTGATCCTGGTAACAACACCACTGAGACGTTGAGTGATTTCTCAGATTCTGCGGTAACTGGTCGTTTAGGTTCAACATACAAACTTACAGATACAGGCACTATTTTTGGCCAAATTAGCCAAGGCTTTAGAGCCCCTTCTTTTGATGAACTTTACTATACATATGATAACCCTGGACATGGGTACGTAAATGATCCAAATCCAGATCTTAAATCAGAAACCAGTATTTCATACGAGCTAGGCTATCGTCACAACACTCAAGCTTCATCATCTGAAATCGCGGCCTACTACAGTGACTACGATGACTTTATCGAGACAGTGGTTACGAAAAAGGTTGGTGGAACAACGCACTATTCTAACGTTAACTTGGATTCGGCAACGATAAAGGGGATTGAATTCTCGAACACGTTACTTTGGGATGTCTTGGTTGGTGCGCCTAAGGGTATTTCAACTCACTTCGTAGCTTCATACACAGAGGGTGAGGACGGAAACGGAAATGCACTAAATAGTGTTAACCCTTGGAATGCGGTGTTAGGTCTTAACTATGATGCACCAAACCAAAATTGGGGTACTAGCGTTAAGTTAAACTACACAGCTGACAAATCTGGTTCAGACATCAACTTCGATGACGAAAGTGGCGGTAACGCAGGCCAGGCTGAGCTTCCAAGCGCAACAGTTGTTGATTTAACAGCTTACTACAAACCAATGAAGGATCTGACGATTCGTGGTGGTGTGTTCAACTTAACTAACGAAGAGTACTACCGTTGGAATGATATTCGCGGTGATGATGAACTTTACAAAGAGAACACTCAAGCGGAAAGAAACTACGGTATTTCAGCTAAATACGAATTCTAACTCGTTAGAAAACTTAACGACAGAATCTGATACAGCAGAAACTAAAAAGCCAGCTTAATTGCTGGCTTTTAATTTATTTCACTAAAAAATTGTATAAAAAAGGTAATAAGTGAAATTACTTCTCTGCCATCTCTTTTTTAACCATTACTGCAGCAGCAACGATGAAAGTGATGATTAGGCCTAGTTCCATGATTAACTCCAAAGAAAATTAACATTAAACATATAATTCGCGAGCATAATAACACAGCGGATACAGAATGATACTTTTTAACCACTAATTTACTTTTTATTCGATTAAGATCAAAAAAGATGCCCGAAAGCATCTTTTAATTTTTGAATCATTCACGAAACCACTAGGTTAACCAGGGAATCCATTCGGGTTCGTTGACTGCCAGCGCCATGTATCTTCGGTCATTTCAGCCAATGTGCGGCTTGCATTCCAGCCCAGTTCTTTCTGAGCTTTAGCTGGATCTGCCCAACACTCTGCGATGTCACCAGGACGGCGTTCAACTAGCTTGTAAGGGATCTCTTTACCGCTTGCTTGTTCGAATGCTTTAACCATGTCTAACACACTTGAACCGTTACCCGTACCAAGATTGTAGATATGAAGACCATCTTTGCGCCCTACTTTCTCCAGTGCTGCAATGTGCCCATCAGACAGGTCCATAACGTGGATGTAATCACGTACGCCAGTACCGTCTTTTGTTGGGTAATCGCTACCAAATACAGACAGGAATTCACGTCGGCCAACAGCTACTTGAGATACGAATGGCATTAGGTTGTTTGGAATACCTTGCGGATCTTCTCCTAACTCACCACTGGGATGAGAACCAACAGGGTTAAAGTAACGCAACAAAGTGATGCTCCAATCTGGGTTTGCACTTTGGAAATCTGTTAAGCACTCTTCAACCATTAGCTTACTGCGCCCGTAAGGGTTAGTCGCACTTGTTGGGAAGTCTTCAGTAATTGGTACACTTGCAGGATCACCGTAAACGGTCGCTGACGAACTAAAGACCAACGTTTTAACATTAGCCTCGCGCATCGCATCAACAAGAACTAACGTACCATTAACATTGTTGTCGTAGTATTCAAGAGGCTTAGCAACTGATTCACCAACTGCTTTTAAACCCGCAAAGTGAATAACTGCTTCGATGTCGTGTTGTTTCATCGTCTCAGTTAAAAGCGCTTTATTGCGAATATCACCTTCAATGAAGTTAGGGCGAACACCAGACACTTTCTCGATACGTTCTAGAACGCTTGGTTTGCTGTTGTACAAGTTATCAAAAAGCACAGGCGTCATGCCTGCATTGATCATTTGGATACTTGTATGACTACCAATGTAGCCCATGCCACCTGTAACTAAAACATTCATGTTTAGCAGACCTTTTAATTAAAATATTCAACCTATCACTTATGATACAACAACTTACAGTGAGTTCACAAACGCCTAGTTTCATTGATGCTCTTTAAAGAGCATCAACTGGCCATATTCTTTTCATTTGGCTCAATATATCGTGTGATTATGTTGAGTGGTCCAGTCACAAAATTTAGAATCGAACATTCTTTAACCGAACATTAAGCGTTCACTCTGCATTAATAATGAGTGCTAGATTAACAGTAGTAAAAATTTGAATTCGGTCACTGTTTAATTTATTCATATATACGAGTGTCATCAGATACCCAAACCTAAAGGAATAGCGACAAGTGACGACGAAGATTTTGCTTAATTGCGATATGGGAGAGAGTTTCGGCAACTGGAAAATGGGCGATGATGAGTCGGTTATGGAATGGGTCGATATGGCAAACATTGCTTGTGGCTTCCATGCGTCTGACCCTCACGTGATGTCAAAGACAATCAAACTTGCGCAGCATTACCATACTCAAATTGGTGCTCATCCGGGCTACCAAGATTTGGTTGGGTTTGGACGTCGCTCAATCCCGCATACGATGGATGAAATAAGTGAATTAGTTTGTTATCAAGTGGGCGCATTACAAGCGCTTTGCCGCTATCACCATACCTCTATTGGGTATGTGAAACCTCATGGTGCCCTTTATAACGATATGATGGCGAACACCGATGTTTTTAACGCAGTCGCTCAAGCGGTAGCTGAGTTTAATATTCCTCTGATGATTCTCTCTTCTTCTGATAACCAACAGTATTTAGATATTGCTGATGATCACGACTTACCTCTTTTGTTTGAAGCTTTCGCAGATCGAGCGTACTTGAATAATGGCCAACTCGCGCCGCGAACCCGGAAAGGTTCGGTTTACGTTAATCAAGATGACATCTATAACCAAGTCATGCAAATTGTTAATTATGGTTCAGTAACGACGATTGAGGGTGAAAGACTGCCCATTGAGGCAGATACAATTTGCGTGCATGGTGATAACCCTCAATCCATCGCTCTGATTAGAAAAATCAGACAAGATCTTAATACGTTTAATTAGTACGAAGCGTAAGTCTATCGCACGCTAATTATTAAGTAATGATTGTTAAATCCTATGTGACTTAGGACATGGAAGTTAAAAAGCTAAAGCTAAGTTGAAAAACAAGAATATCAAAATGTATGGAAACGAAATGACGACGAATCCGATTGAATTTAATATAGCGCCGGTTGCCGAATGTAGCGTTTTAATCACGTTAACGTTGCCGCATTTAAAAGGTGATACTAATGCGATCAATGCGCAGTATATGGCTCATTTTTCTGATGCCATTCGCCAGAACTTAACAACTGTATTGATGAATGTGACACCCGCTTACCACACTATATTGGTTGACTACTTACCTTATCGAATCTCAGAGCAACAGTTTATCAAACAGCTTAATTCGCTATTAGCTGTAGCGCTTTCTTCCTTCTCAGAGACTCAGGAAGCGCTCAATGTTATTGAACTACCCGCCTATTACTCACCTGAAACCGCGCTTGATTTAGATAGGTATCAGGTGAAAGGCTTGTCGATTGAGGATATCATTGAATATCACACCTCTCAGACCTACAGTGTCAGCGCGATAGGATTTATTCCCGGCTTTGCCTTTATGTCGGATGTGGTGAGTAGGCTTGCGTTACCACGTCACTCAACCCCGCGCTTAAGTGTTCCTAAAGGAAGTATCGCAATTGCAGGATCAAAAACGGCGGTTTACCCATCGGAGTCACCAGGTGGTTGGAACATTATTGGCAACTGCCCTTTGTCGCTGTTTGACCACAGCCAATTGAAGAACGCAGATACTACACAAGTTCCGCTATCACTGCTGAATGTAGGTGATACTGTCCGTTTTAAAGCGATATCAAAACATGAGTTTATGGATCTTAGGTTTATAGCGCTTGGTGGAGATATCACATATGGGTAAATTAAATAATAAACCGACGCTTACAGTAGTTAAACCAGGCCCTTTGAGTTTGATTCAAGACTTTGGCCGATTTGGTGTCGCTCACCTTGGGTTGACACAAGGCGGGCCAGTTGATGATTACTCTTATAGTTGGGCTAATTATCTATTAGGAAATGCCGTTAACTTAGCGGCGTTGGAAGTTACACTCGGTCAATGTGCGCTAAAAATAGATTTTGATTGTGAGATGGCGTTATGCGGCGGCGATCTACAAGCGAAGTTAGATGGTATGCTTTTAGGGAACTGGAGTACTTTCCAAGCTTTTAAAGGACAAGTCCTCTCATTTGGTCTACCTAAAAATGGATTAAGAGCGTATTTGGCAATTAAAGGAGGCTTCGATGTTCCTTCCACCCTTCATAGCTGTTCGACTGTAACGAGAGAACAGATTGGTGGGCTTGATCAAGATGGAGAACCCTGTAAACAAGGGCAACAAATTGGTTTTTCCAAGCATCGTATTACTCGCCCTTTTAAAGCGTTGAGTGTGACCTTCCGCTATAAACCGGATTACAACCTACCAGTAAATTTAAGAGTTATTGAAGGTTACCAAAGCAACCTCTTCTCAGAACCAGCAAAAGAGACGTTGTATAATACGCAATATAACGTTGACCAGAATTCGAATCGAATGGGCTATCGACTCAATGGCGAGCCAGTCGATTCCCCTGATATTTCTCTATTGTCCGAAGGTATCGCCCTTGGTGCGATTCAAATCCCACGAGATGGGCAACCGATCGTATTGCTCAATGACAGACAGACCATTGGGGGTTATCCAAAGATTGGATGTGTTGCGAGAATCGACTTACCGCGCTTGGCACAAGCCAAACCAGGGCATCCAATTTCGTTTAGTAGAGGCGATCGCTTGGGGCTTCAAGATGTATGGTGTCAGTGGGCGCAGTTTTTTGGTTATTGATCTTTTCTGTTTAGAATGGCTATTCGAAGCTTCCGCGACTATGTTCGCATAAAAAGGCGTTTAAATTATAAACCCAGCTTACTACTTGCTAGTAAGCTGGGTTTGACTTTTGGCATCTTGGTTTGGGTAACAAACAAGGCTGAATAAGCTTTTAGTGGTGCTCTTGCCCTGATATTTTAGCAAGAGCGTCCGGGTAACCACGTTCCTTGGTCAAGTCTATCGCTCTGTTTTCAATATCATTTATGTTAAGTGACATTGTCACTGAGTGTGCGCTTTCAATCGGCATAGTCTCGGTCACACCAAACCAACGTTGAGCAACCTTCTGCGCGGCCTCTAGTGTTGAAGACGCCTTTACGACTTCAAGTCGAGCATAGCGATCACCACAGAATGAAACATCTGAAGCTCTTAGACTCGGATCGGTTCCTGGAATCTGCTGCGCGCCAAACAGAGGTTTGCCACCAACCATTGCAGAACTAAAACTTGGGATGAACTGAGACATATGCGTAATTGCAGCACGAGTTCTTAATTCAAGTTGCTCTTCGCTCCAACCGGATATGATTTTCTTAAGAAGCTTTGAAGGCAACTGTGGCTGGGACGAATCTGTTGATGAAGAAACTAGCCCACCCTCAAACAGAGTAATCCCTTCTGTCATACCGTGAAGTTGGAACACACCATCAGCATACGGCGTTAATTGCGCCATACCTTGCGGGGTGCCTCTCGGGCCATGGAAGATTACCTCTGGCCACTCTTCTTTGCATTCTTGAGAATATGGCCACTCTGTCACGTATGCAGCTTTGAACTCAACAAGTCTTTGTTGTTTCGAACCGACAAAATCATCCACAATACCTGTTTCAAACCCACTAGCATTGATCAAGTAGTCAGTCGTCAGATGTTGGTTTTGGTTTTCATGGTCTGAGTAAGTCAAAGACCAGCCTTGTCCTGTCGATTCAACAGACTTTAAGCGACTGTTGGTCAACACAGTACAATTCGGTTGCTTACCTAAAGACAGTTGAGCCGTCGCCGAAAGTCGAAATACACTCCAGCCATACTCTTGAACCATTGCGACCGGGTATTTAAGCGTATCTAAATTAGTATGCTTAGCAAAAGGAATGCACCAGTCGTCGAGTGAAATCGGTTTTAGAGGCTGAGTTTTTGTAGAAAGGGCTAACAACTCATCTTTGCTATAAAGTTTGTAGTACTCATCCGGGTCACCAAGCACTTGATTGCTGTTATCTTGTTTAACAAGCTCAGCGTAAGCGTTTTTGATTATCTTTAAACGAGGAAGTAGATCCATTGGTTCCCCACCATCACTATGCGGCACAGCAATGATTGTTGGGCGTATATTGATGGTGTGTGGGAATAAACGGACGGTATCAATAGACTGAGTGAGAAGTTGTAGACATTGCTCTACAGAAATATCTCGATACAAATTGCCGCCCGCGTGCAGGTGGCAAATAGGTGGGCCATTAACCAAACTCGGCCCTTTTTCCAAGATAGTGACATTAAAACCCAACTCACTAAAGTGAATCGCACTTGTCGTTCCGGCAATGCCGCCACCAACAATGGCAATAGAAGGTTGATTTGTATCCGTTTTGTTGTGGTTCATCGTGTTCTGTAGAATATGATTAACTGTCTCTATTCTACTTTTGTTCTGCGACGAATTAAAACACATTTTTATCAAGGTCTTAGTTGGGCACTTATTAATATCTATGTAAAAAATATAAATAATCTCTTGACTCAATAACTCCAGATAGAGTTTTAAAGGTTATTCTAACAGTCGAATTTGCCCTAAGTGACGCCACATAAAGGCTGCCTCAATACTTGTAAAACAATGATGTTAACTTATCCCTAAAGTTATCCACCGTTTTTGTGGATAACTGTTGATAACGTTCTTGCTAAGTTGCGCAAACCCTTTGTTTACAGGGACTAACCGTTGTTCATTAAATCGGCATTATTGCTCAATAACTTTTAATTAATGCTAAAAAATGTCGATTTTAAGGTGTGAAATTTTTTACTTATACTACGAGTTGGTCAAATAAAAAACGATCTAAAGCGGTGTATTATAGATAGTGCATGATTAAGTATAAAAAATTCACTTTAGACCGTTTGACTCGATTTCGTTAATTTTTAATCTTTACTTGCCGTCTGTTGGTTTTTAACCAAAATCTTTGTTCATTGGCGCTAACAATCGTTTAATCAAACTATTCACGACAGCAGCTAGCGTGATGAAAGTAAGAATTGGTAAAACAACCCAGAGCATTGGGTGAAGCGATGGTTCTAACTCAAAACCAAAGTTCATTACACCGGCTACGCTAAGTTCTGAACCTAGAGCAGCAATAGAACCCGCGACTAAAGCCATTAAGCCATATTCACACCAAATCGTGTTGAGAATCCGCTTCTTACTTGCCCCTAGAGTTCGATACAAGCGTATTTCTTGTTGTCTTTGGGATAAACTCAACCTTAGTAAGGTAAAAATGAGTAACAGCCCCGCTACAACACCCAAAGCCGCAAGCACGGTAATAGACCAAACAATCTGCTTGAGTAGTTCCTGGATCTTACTACCCATTTTACGAATATCCATCAAACTGACGGTTGGATGCTTTCGGGACAGTTCGTTGAGCATTTGATTGTGTTGCTCTTCGAGCCTGAAGCTCACTAGCCAGGTTGACGGAATCGAACTCAAAACATCAGGAGTAAAGATAAAATAGAAGTTCGGTTTCATTTCGCGCCACTCTACTTCTCGGATGCTATTCACTTTTGCGGAAACGCTTTGGCTATTAATGGTAAACGAAAGTTCATCATCAATCTTCAATCCAAGTTGATCAGCCACATCAGATTCAACAGACACGCCCTGCTCTTGTGTCCAACTGCCTTCTAGCACCTCATTGTATTCAGGCAAACTATCACCCCAAGTGAAATTAATCTCACGACTAAGGGCGTCGGTCTGATCAGATGTATCGCTGTATTCTGCTGCCTCTACGCCATTGATTGTCGTCAATCGTCCACGAATAATTGGAAACGCTTGAGTACGCTCTACTTCATTCGAGTCAATGGTCGCGAGATAACTGTCTTTTTCATAGCTCGCAATATTCAGTGCGAAAGCATTGGGTGCGTTTTCAGGTAAGGTTTGTTGCCAATCGGATAATAAATCGCTTCTTACTAACCAAATAATCGATAACAACATTAAAGACAAAGCCAAAGAGCCAAATTGGATGCCCGTTGCTAATGGTGTCCGATTAATTCGGCTTAACGCCAAGCGCATCGATGTTGACGTTGGCAACTTACTGAATAGGCGAAGAACAACCGTACTCACTATTGCTAGCACTAGGAACAGGCATGCAATACCCACTAAGACTATCCATACCAACAAGTTATCGCCGTACATCAACATCATTGGAATAATAGGAACGAGCAATAACAAGTACTTCTTATAACTTTCGTTTGACTGGTGGCTCGATTGAATCACGCTGATTGCTGAGGTCGAGACCAAGCCAATCAATGGAATTCCGAGTGCAGGAACACCAATCAAAAGACTAGATAAAATGGCCAAAATAGCAGGTTCTGCACCATAGCTAGGAAGCGGCGTTGGCAGTAAGTCTCCGAGCGGAATTCGAAGCAAAAACTCTAGGCCTATACCTATAGCGATGCCTAATACTGCGCCAATAACCACAAGTAGAAAGACCTGTACTGACAGCCATTTAATGATCCATTGCTTACTCGCCCCCAAGCTTTTAAGCATCGCGATGGTTTTACGACGACTCGCCACATAGTGCTGGCAAGTTAAAACTAAAGTCGTTGCAGCCATAATCACCACGATGGCAACGGTCAGTGACAGGTATTGCGTGGTGCTTTCAAACATCTCATTGGTGCGGCTTGCTGAATCTTGCGTGCGCCATCGATCGCTTGGTGTTAATTCGATACTGTCTTGAGCGGATTTAAGCTGTGTTTCATCGCCGTTCAAAAACAATCTAAAGCTAACGCGACTGCCCGGTTGAATTGCACCTGTGGCATCGATATCACTTTCGTGTATCAATACTGCAGGCATCTGTTGGAATGGGTTAAAGCTCAACCCAGGCTCTTGGGTGATTCGCCCTGTTATCGTTAAATCCGCATCGCCAATCGTGACATTGTCACCAATTTCAACTTCAAGTTGAGCAAATATACGTTCATCCAGCCAAAGTTCCCCCGGCTCTACGTGATTTCTAAACGTATCATTAGCTTGCTGAAGTATCATTTCGCCGCGTAATGGATAATTGCTTTCAACAGCCTTAACCGTGACTAACTGCATTGAGTGGTCACTAAATGCCATGGTTGAAAAACGGGTTAATTGGGAGCTTTCTAACTGCTCAGCTTCAGTGAGTTCGAGTAAGAGCTGTGGGATTGGGTTCGCCGAAATAAACACACTGTCCGCTGTTAAAGCATCCTTTCCCTGCTTAACAATGACTTGTTCCATACGCTCCGCCAACGCTGACAACGCGAATACACAGGCAATAATTAGCGTTAAAGCGATCGATACTGGCCACAGTTGTCCGTGTCGAATCTCTTCTATACTCCATGAAAACAGGCGTTTGTTGAGTCCCTTTGATGAATTCAATTTAGACTTCCTCTATATGACCGACGTGCATTTTCAAAGTTCGCTGGCAACGTTGTGCAAGCTTAGGATCATGTGTCACTAAGACTAACGTTGTTCCGTGGGAAGAGTTGAGCTCAAACAACAGCTCGATAATTTTTGCTGCCGTCTGTTGGTCTAGGTTGCCGGTAGGTTCATCGGCAAACAAGATTTTTGGTTTGATCATAAAGGCACGGGCTAAAGCTACTCTTTGTTGCTCGCCGCCAGATAGTTGAGATGGTAAGTGATCGAGCCTGTCTTTTAATCCGACAGACTCTAATAAAGCGGTCGCACGTTCGATGTCTTCGTCTTCACCTTTAAGCAAACAAGGTAGTGTGACATTTTGCAGTGCAGATAAACTTGGGATTAACAAAAAGCTCTGAAATACAAACCCGACAGATTCACTGCGGATTTTTGCTCTAGCTTCATCATCAAGTTGTGATAGAGGCTGACCTAATAAACTGATTTCGCCCATTGTTGGTACATCAAGACCCGCAAGCAAAGTCATTAAGGTCGATTTACCAGCACCGGATGTCCCCACAATCGCCACAGTTTCGCCTTCACGAATATCGATATCGACGTGTTCTAAGATTGTTAAATGTTCTTGATTAGTAGACACTGTCTTGGAAACAGCTTCTGCTTTTATGATGGATGTATGCATGACTCGACTAATTTCCTTTTTATTTTTTATTTTATTTTCAACCGCTTCGTTGGCTCAAAATACTGAGCTAGTTCGAAATCCTACGTTAGATCCAAGCGCTACTTTATTGATACTTGGCGATAGTTTGAGTGCTGGCTACAACATGGATATCAAACAGAGTTGGCCAAGTTTGCTGCCGGACGCTCTTACGAAGCATGATAAAGCGATTACCGTGGTTAATGGTAGTATCTCTGGTGACACAACAGGCAACGGTTTAGCACGTTTACCGCAGCTACTTGAAGAGCATGCGCCTGACACCGTTCTTATTGAGCTAGGAGCGAATGACGGACTTCGTGGCTTCCCACCTAAGCTTATGTCTGCAAATTTAGACCAAATCATTGAGCAGATAAAAGCCTCGGGCGCCACACCAATCATGATGCAGATAAAAATCCCACCTAACTACGGTAAGCGTTATAACCAACAATTTGAATACGTTTTCACGTCACTTGCTGATCAAAAAAATGTACCGCTTTTGCCATTTTTCCTGGAGCATATCATCCTTAAACCTGAGTGGATGATGAACGATGGATTGCATCCAAAACCTGAAGCTCAACCTTGGATCGCTGAATTTGTCGCCGAAGAATTATATCAGTATCTTTAGGTTTTAATGGTCTAGCTCAATAAATTTTACACAGCTTTACGTTAGCCTGAGTGCATATCACCGTTAACTGTAAGGTTATTTATGCTGATCGAACCTATTATCAAGGGTGTGGTAGCCAAAAGCGCACACCCTCTCGGCTGTCAAGAAGCTGTCAAGCAACAAATTAAATTTGTTAAGAGTGCGCCGCAAATCAAAGATGGCCCTAAACGAGTACTGATTCTCGGCGCTTCCTCGGGCTTCGGCCTCGCCTCTCGTATCGCTCTTACTTTTGGCGGGGCTAACGCAGACACCATCGGTGTTTCATTTGAACGTGGTCCTAATGAAAAATCGCTAGGGACCGCCGGTTGGTACAACAACATCTATTTCAAAAAAGAAGCCGAACGTGAACAACGTACTGCGATAAACATCGTTGGAGATGCTTTTTCAAAAGAAACACGTGCACAAGTTGTTGAAGCCATTGAGACTTACTTTGAAGGTGAAGTCGATCTCATTGTATACAGCTTAGCTGCTGGCGTTAGACCTAAACCCGATTCCGATGAATTCTGGCGCTCCGCGATTAAACCTATTGGCGAAAGCGTTACCGGAGCCACCATCTCTCTTCAACATGACAACTGGGTGACCAATACGCTTGAAGCTGCGACGGAAGAAGAAGCCGAAAGTACACTCAAGGTAATGGGCGGAGAAGATTGGGAAAACTGGATAGATGAGCTCATTAACGCAGAATCTATTGCCCCAGGGTGTAAGACAATTGCGTTTTCTTATGTTGGCCCAGAAGTGACACACCCTATTTATCTAGACGGCACTTTAGGTCGTGCCAAGATAGATCTTCACCAAACCAGCCACGCGCTCAACCTTGAGTTGGCAAACTTTGATGGTAACGCTTACGCGACGGTTTGTAAGGCATTGGTGACTAAGGCAAGCGTATTCATTCCAGGATTAAGTCCTTACCTACTTGCTCTGTATAAAGTAATGAAAGAAAAGGAGACACACGAAGGTTGTATCCAGCAGATGCAGCGTCTTTTTAGCAGCAAATTATATGGCCAATCAAAAGTACCACTTGATGGTGAACGCCTGATAAGAATGGATGATTGGGAGTTAGATCCTGAGACACAAGCGCATGTTGCAGAGTTACTTGATGTTATGGATGGAAATAACTTCCAAACCCTGGGTGACTACAAAGGGTTTAAAGAGGAGTTTCTGCAGTTAAATGGATTTGCTCAGCCATCCGTAGACTATAATCAGAAACTTAACACTGAAGATTTTATAAAGTTAAAGCCTTAATTGAAACTTATCTCATTACTGAGACCCAGATTCATATTTGAAAACCTCTGTGAAATTGCAGAGGTTTTTTTCTATAACATTTCTTATACTTAGTTTACGTAAGATTCACAGTTTTTGGTTCATCATAATTGACACAGGATGTGTTGATGCATTTAGCATAATAGACTCGGAGTCATATGAAGAAAATCAAAACTCTAGATTTAGACATCCCAGACGATATGGAGTCTAGTTGGCAAAATATTGTTGACCTTTTAGCTCAAATCACTCAAGTGCCCGCTGCACTCATCATGCGTGTTCACACCAATTACCTTGAAGTATTCTCTACTAGCAGCAGTGAAAACAACCCATATAAGAAAGGCGATACAGAAATATTGGGAAACGGGCTTTATTGTGAAAGCGTTATGGAGTCTCAACAACAGCTCGTTGTGCCCAACGCTTTGGCCGATCCAAAATGGAAAAACAACCCAGATGTCGAGCTCGGCTTAGTTTCTTACTGTGGTATTCCGCTGCTATGGCCTAATGGTGAGCTTTTCGGCACCATATGTATTTTAGATTCTAAAGAAAACCATTACACACCTACCTACATCAAGCTGTTAGAAAGCTTTCGAATCTCTATAGAATCTCAGCTAAAAACCCTGTTTCAACACGCTAAGCTGACTCAAATGAATCGAGACTTGAAAAATCGCGTTTATACTCGAACCAAGGATCTCGCAAGCCTCAACTATTCCTTAAATCAAGAAATTGATAAACGAAAAGCCGCTGAGCAAAAGATCAATTTCCAAAAGAATCATGATTTAGGAACCGGTTTTTTAAACCGCAATGCGTTTGAATCCCGCTTAAACAACAAACTTTCAGCCAAAACAACGCTAACTGGCCGTTCATTCGCTGTCGTCCATATTGGATTTACTAACGGAAGACGCATCCAAGCACGCTATGGTTACAACGCATTAGATCAAGTGCTCGTAGAATATCGACAACGAATCGACAGCATAGCCGATCTTGAGGTATTAACCGCGCGCCCTACTTCGATTGACCTCGTACTTGCGTTCAGTGTTAAAGATTTAGACCATCGCCTTGAAGAGCTTTGTCAAACTTTGGTTAGAGTGGGACATTCCGAGTTCGATATTGAAAACGATAAAATTCACTTACATGCATTTATTGGGATTGCGGTAACGGATAGTGAAGACGATGCGGAAAGTGTATTGCAAAAGTCATCAGAAGCGATGCTTGCTTGTAAAGATTCAGGACAAAAATTTGCTTACTACTCGCAAACCCATGCCGAAGAACAAAGTCACATCAATAAGATTGAGAGTTACCTACTACAGGCCGTTCGTAATGATGACCTCATGCTCTATTTTCAACCCAAAGTCTGTCCATTAACTCATCGCTGGGTTGGTGCAGAGGCTCTACTACGTTGGCGTCACCCAGTTTTGGGAGACATCTCCAACGAAACTTTGATACACATGGCTGAGCAAAACGGTTTGATTTTTGAAGTCGGTAGCTTTGTTCTACGTCATGCGATCGAAAAAGCCAAAGAATGGTCGGAACACGTTCAAGACTTCAAAATGGCTGTTAATGTGTCAGCAGTCCAACTCAAGAACGTCCACTTTGCAGAACAAGTCGTTCACCTATTAGAAACTTACCACCTTGAGCCCTATTTATTAGAACTGGAAGTCACTGAAAGTGGACTGATTGCAGATGAAGTTGTTGCCAAGAATACATTGGAATCACTACACGACATTGGCGTTACATTGTCACTAGATGATTTTGGTACCGGTTACGCATCATTCAGTTACCTTAAGAAATTTCCGTTTGATGTTATTAAGATTGATAAGAGTTTCATCGACCAAATGCTCAACTCAAATGAAGACTCAGAAATTGTCCGATCTATTGTTCAAATAGCCAAAAAGCTCGACTTAAAAGTGACGATTGAAGGAGTAGAATCTGAAGTTCAAGAGAAGTTTATTATTGATGAGGGTTGTGATGTGGCTCAAGGATATCTTTACGGTAGACCAATGCCGAGCCAAGAATTCGAACACAGCTTAATCAATCAAAACTATTTAGGGACAACTCGTTACGCTTAAAGCGAAAAAGATCAGTTAGTTTTGGATTTAGGCCTACTTTCTCTTTACTCTAAAGGTGGTGATTTTTATAATCGCCGCCTTTCTGTTTTTATCTTCCCTTTATATAGGCATTCCTCGTTATGGATCAGTTGACTGCAAAGCTTAAAAAGCTCGAAAAACAAAACTTCCGCGCATATCAACAAATTAAAGGTCAATACGACTTTGCTGATTTCGAATTACACATCGACCACGTTCAAGGTGACCCGTATGCATCATCTTCACGTTTTCGCGCAACACGCGCCTGGTCGTTAACAGGGTTAGATTGGCTTAAAGAAAAATCTTATGAATACCAAGTAGCAGCTCGTGATTTTATTGCACGCAGCTTCTCTGAGTTTGCTAAGCAAGAAGCGACGGTCTCTATTGCACTGACAGGTCAAACCGTTTTAGACAATACTGCTGTTGTTTTCACTGATCACGGTATCGAAATTCGTTTTCGTATCAACCTACCTGCTGATGGTCGCAGTATTCTTGCAAAGAAAGCAATTAACATCATTACATTCTATTTGCCTAAGTTTATTCGTCGCGCAACGCTTGAACGCGAACTCAACATTGAAGCGATGATTAAACATTGTGAAGCTGTTGAAGACCAAGACGCATTACGTGCTCAATTAGAAGAAAACAACCTAGCGGCATTCGTTGCAAATGGCAGTGTATTACCTCGTATTGCAGGTAACTGTGACCTGCCAATGAAAGGTGCGGTTCCTTTCCTAGCACCAGAGTCTTTGAGTGTGACGCTAAACACACCAAACCAAGGTGATGTGACAGGCCTAGGTATTCCAAAAGGTATCACACTGATTGTTGGTGGTGGTTTCCATGGTAAATCTACACTATTGAACGCCGTAGAACGTTCTATCTACAACCATATTCCTGGTGATGGTCGTGAAGGCATTGTTACTGCTACGGATACAATGAAGATCCGAGCGGAAGATGGCCGATGCGTACATAACTTGAACTTATCTAACTACATCAACCATTTACCGATGCAAAAAGATACGTCTGATTTTAGTACTCAAGATGCTTCTGGCTCTACATCTCAAGCTGCTTGGTTACAAGAATCGATTGAAGCGGGTGTACAAACGCTCCTTATCGATGAAGATACGTCAGCGACTAATTTCATGATTCGTGACGAGCGTATGCAAGCGCTGGTATCAAAAGGGGCTGAGCCTATCACTCCACTTGTTGACCGTATTGGTCAACTTCGCGAAGAGATGGACATATCAACTATCGTAGTAATGGGTGGTTCTGGCGATTACTTAGATGTGGCAGATACTGTGATTCAAATGCACGACTACCAAGCCGTAGACGTCACTGAAAAAGCTCAAGAAGTGATCGCTCAACATCCTACTCAGCGAACTAACGAATGTGAGACTGCATTAGAAACGTTTGTTCCTCGCTCGTTAAACCGCGCTGCACTAATGAACATTCTTACTGACGGAAAATTCCGAGTTAACGCGAAAGGCAAAGAGTCACTGCGTTTTGGTAAGGAATTTGCAGACCTTTCAGCATTAGAGCAATTAGAGTCGACTTCAGAAGTGAACGCGATTGGTTGGGCTTGGTTCCAGTTTGCACAAACGCCGGGTTGGTCAAACAACCCTGCAAAAGAATTCAACGCAATTCTAAGTGATGAATGGTACGCAAACATGCCGAAATATGGTGACTTAGCAAAACCAAGAATACTCGATGTAATGGCGGCTCTAAACCGTATGCGTAAATCTCAGTTCAAACCTTCGAACTAGATATACCCAACAGCACTAATACATATCTTCGGCTCTCACTCATGAGGGCCATTTTTTCGCGTGTATTCTCTAAATTTCTCGTGGATCCCCGTCTAATTTAATTCAGTTTTCTTTATTGCATTCGTAATATCAGACAATCTTGTAAATAATGACACAGCTTTTACAAAGCCATGGTGATATTCAGATAAAGTCCTGCCTCGACAAATGTAACTAAATGTAACTGACTGAGGTTTTGATGAACCACAAACGCGTAAAAATGCGTGATCATAAAAGCGAAGTAAATTTATTCAGAAATCGTGTCATCGTGGCATTTTTCGGGATTGTGATCTTCACCCTCGTCTTGATTGGAAATCTTTATAGACTCCAAGTCCAAAATTTTGAGAGCTACCAAACTCGCGCCGATGGTAATCGAATCAAAGTACTGCCAATCGCTCCGACTCGTGGGCTGATATACGACCGCAATGGTGTGCTATTGGCTGAAAACCAACTCGTCTATGATTTGACAATGATTCCTGAACAAACGGATGACGTTGAGTTGATGATCGAAAAGCTCAATAAGTTTATTCCTCTAAATGAGGAACAAATCGCTCGTTTCACAAAGCGCTTTAAGAACACTCGCCGTTTTAAGTCGGTAACAATACTGGAAAACCTCACAGAAGAAGAAATCGCTAAGTTTTCTGTTCATCAATATCAATTTCCGGGTTTATCCATCAATACCAGCCTAAAACGTTTTTACCCTAGCGGTGAAATACTAACTCATGTTTTAGGGTATGTTGCTCATATCAATGATAGCGATCTAAAAAAGCTAGAAGAACAAGGTAAAGACGCTAACTATCAAGCCACTACCACCATAGGTAAACTCGGCGTGGAGCGATATTACGAAGACTTACTCCACGGACAAAAAGGTTATCAAGAAGTTGAAGTCAATAGCCGTGGTCGTGTTGTGAGAACAATCCAATACGTCCCCCCCGTCGCAGGTAAAGACATCGTTCTCAACATCGATATCGAGTTACAAAAGTACGTGTTCGAGCAACTCGAAAATCGCACTGGTAGTGCTGTGATTCTTGATCCGAAAGACAACAGTGTTTTAGCGATGGCATCCAGTCCTAGTTATGACCCAAATCTGTTTGTTGATGGTATATCGAGTAAAAACTATCAAGTATTACTGAACGATCCTGCTCATCCCTTGGTGAATCGCACAACGTTAGGCGTGTACCCGCCCGCCTCTACAGTTAAACCATTTATGGCCGTTGCTGGGCTACAAGAGCATGTCATTTCAGAAAATACCGTTCGTAATGATCATGGTATATGGCGAATTCCAGGTTCTAAATCCAATTCGAAAGCATGGCGAGATTGGAAGCGTTGGGGACATGGTCCTGTCGATGTGACACAAGCGATTGAAGAATCGGTTGATTCATTCTTTTATCAAACCGCTTTTGATCTGGGCATCGATCGTATTTCAACTTGGATGAATCGCTTTGGCTTTGGCAAACCAACAGGAATTGATATCTATGAAGAGAGTAACGCCAATATGCCGACACGTGAGTGGAAAATGATGCGCTATCGTACGCCTTGGTATCAAGGTGATACAGTTCCAATCGGTATTGGCCAGGGCTACTGGACTTCTACACCTCTACAATTAGCTAAAGCAACGTCAGTTTTGGTTAATCACGGTAAAGTCATGCCTCCCCATATTTTACGAGCAACGTTAGATCACGGAGAAGATTTTGACACGCAACAACTTGTTAAATCTGATTCAATGCCGTCTATCACTGAGGTGCCAGATAATATATGGGATGTGCCGATCAACGCAATGCGACTCGTAAACCACGGTAGTAGAGGCAGCGGCAGACGTGCATTTAAGGGAACTAATTATACTAGTGGTGGGAAATCAGGGACGGCACAGGTGTTTGATCTGGCGAAGGATCAAGTTTACAACTCTAAAAAGCTCGCAACGCACCTACTCGACCACGCTCTTTACACAGCCTTTGCACCTTATGAACACCCTGAATATGTCGCAACTGTTGTAATTGAACATGGTAACGGTGGTTCAAAAGTAGGTGCGCCTTATATCCGCAAAGTTCTGGATTATGCTTTTGAGCATAAAAGTGGTCAGAACAAAGATCACTCCTAGCACTAACAAATAAAATAGCACCAACACATAACGTATGTTAAAGCACATAGACGTAATGACGACAAAGCCCTACTTGTTTCACTCACTAGGTAGGGCCTTCTATTTTGGGCTTCAAATCAACTAGGTATCAAAAAGTTACGTTCGATTACGAGCTTCGCAATACATGCCACGCTTCACAGAGCGTTTGAAATTTTGCCGTGTTGCCTTCGTCTCTGTCTGGATGCCATCTCAACGCCAGTTGTCTCCATCGTTTTCTAATCTCATGGTGAGTGGCGTCTAAAGGTAACTCAAATAAGCTCAACGCTCGGTTTCGATCCATATCGAGCTCATCACCACCAACAAACTTCCTGTATCGAGTCCAAAATTCGTTCAACAGCCTTTTGACTTCGCCTTCATCAGCTTCATAGTTAACCCAGTTAATGTAGTAGTCTCTAAGTGGGTCTTGATGATCGATGCAGTGACTGCTTTCGTGATAACGACCATTCATCAATTCGATATCCATCGCTTGGACTTGCAGCCAGCTATCAGGGTGTAAGGTTTCTTGAAGCTGATAAAGCGCATTCATGATGAGGAAGTTCTTTTTGAACAACTCTTTCTCAGCCACAGCATCTAACACTGGAACAAGCCCAAGGTCATTGAGGTGCGCTGCTAGTGTATGCACTTTCCAGCCACTTGGCTTATGTTTGAGTACTTCCATAATTGGCCAAAGCAAAGGGTTTTCCATATGAGCTTGGAAACTACAGCTTATGTCTTGATTGCTCGATGTATTTAGCTTGTCTAGCATAATGAATGGGCCCGTGGCCAAGTACCTGAAGTTCTTTAATTGAAAGCGATTTATGGAAATTTGTCGAGTTTCAAATAAAAAAAATTCAAACAGTTAAACGTATATAAGCAAAAGGACCAGCATTACGCTGGCCCTTTAGAAAATAAAACTTATTTAATTAGATAACGCCAAGCTCTCGTAGACGTTCCATTAAATATTCATTCGCAGTGTATTTTTCTGATAATACCACTTCTGGTTTCGGGTGTAAGAATAGCGGAAGAGAGATACGTGACTTCTCTTGGCGCTCGCCCGATGGGTTAATCACGCGATGTGTCGTTGATGGGAAGTAACCGCCTGACGCTTCTTGAAGCATGTCGCCGATGTTGATGATCATGTTACCGAAGTCACATGGAACATCTAACCACTCGTCATTTTGAGCTTTAACTTGAAGGCCCGGCTCGTTTGCAGCAGGAAGAACAGTCAGTAGGTTGATATCTTCGTGTGCAGCTGCACGGATAGCGCCTGGCTCTTCGTCACCTTGCATTGGTGGGTAGTGAAGTACGCGAAGTAATGTTTGCTCGCTACCGTTAATCATTTCAGACAGAGCAATTGAAAATTTCTCTTGTACTTCTATAGGAGCATGCGCTTCAACCCAACCCAATAGCTCTTGAGCAAAAGTGTTAGCACGTTGGTAGTAATCTAGAATCTGTTCTTTCAACTGATCAGGAATCTGACCCCAAGGGTATACGTGAAAGTACTCTTTGATATCTTTTACAGTGTGGCCCTTTGCAACTTCAGACACTGAAGGTGGAAAATATCCATCTTGTGTTTCAATATTAAAGTGGAAGTTCTCTTTCTCTTCAGAGATGAAAAATTGGTACCAGTTTTCGTAAATAGACTCAACAAGCTCTTTCGGGATTGGGTGGTTTTTTAGTACGCCAAATCCAGTTTCACGTAGAGAGCGAACAAATTGTTCTGCTGCGTCGTCAGCAAGATAATCGACAGTTTCCAGTTTCATGACTTTCTTTCTTGTTATGTAGTGATTGAGAGATTTTATGGTTCGCTTTGTTGTAAATCAAACTTTTGTGAAACTCTCGCAATCGTTTGTCTAGATACTGGGCTACAACACTAATTTTCAACAAATTTGGTAATACACCCCCCAATTGAACAGCGTTCAAAATTGTGTAACTATTAATGAAACTTATATTGGGATCTGATGATGACAACTACACCACTTGTTCAAAATAGACCTTTACTTACGTTAACCGCCTTCTATTTGGTTATCTTTCTATTCTCTGCATTTTCGCCTTCTTCGAGAGCTGTGTGGATAGCGGAAATTGTACCTGCATTATGTATTCTCGTTGGTATTTGGTGGCTTTCGACTAAGCTTACTTTCTCAAAAACGTCTTATGCTCTAATGTTTATCTGGCTTATCTTGCACACGATTGGCGCGAAATATACTTTCGCAGAAGTGCCATTTGATTGGTTCAATAACATGATAGGTTCTGAACGTAACAACTTTGACCGCGTGGCGCACTTCTCTATTGGTCTTTATGCTTACCCACTCGCTGAGTACTTGATTCGTAAAAAGCTGGCTCAACCGATATTGGCCTGTTTCTTTGCGCTATTTGCGATCATGAGTGTGGCTGCAGGTTATGAAATTATAGAGTGGTGGTACGCGGAGATTGCAGGTGGTGATGAAGGTATCTCGTTCCTTGGTTCACAAGGTGATATTTGGGATGCACAGAAAGACATGCTGTGTGATACCACGGGTGCAATTGTTTCACTACTGCTTCTTAAGCTTCAAGGGATTGTCAGAGCTTATTGAGCTCAATCTTTTATTCTGAGTATCAAAAGCAACGTTGAAATGCCAAACACAAACAGTGTTGTGGCATTTTTAGTGGGTCATCATACTTGGTATTTGATAATGACTGTTTATTTCATTGTGACCTTTCCACCAACAAATTTGTAAGCAGGCGTCCCTCGAACCAAGGTGTCTCGCGCAAATTCAACCCCGCATTCAGGGCACACACATGGCTCTGTCGTGAAGTCTTCAACAATACGCTCCTTAAAACACTTCACGAGTGCACCTTTGCCACCTTTGCGATACTTAAAAAGTTGCGTTTTACATTTCGCACAGAAAATCTGAACCGTTTTGATCGGTTGTTTCTTATTTGGTTTAGCCATAGAAGTTAATGATTCAACTCTTTATTTCTTAAGTTTAGGTGCGACAAGAACCAAGCTGATCCCAAGTAAAATAACCGTAGATGAAACAACAAACTGCATGGTTACTGGTTCAGATAGTAATAATACGCCTCCAAGCGTTGCTATTACTGGCACAGAAAGCTGCGCGATCGACGCAACCACAGTATTGAGCTTTTTCACGACGTAATACCACACGCTATAACCCACTCCCGAAGCAACAGAACCTGACATAACCGCGTAAATCATGCCTTGTTCGGTGATAGATATTTGAGGTAACACGCTAGGTAGAACAACTAATATACTTAACACTACGATAATGGCTAGTGAACCGAATGCAAAATTGGCAGTCGTTGATTGAAGAGCGTCTGTGGATTTTTTACCTGCTAACGTGTAAATACCCCACGCGATTCCTGCTAATGACATCAATACAATAGAGAGCAAATCTGGTGAACGAGCAGATCCTGTCGGCATCAATAAGTAAGCGAGACCTGCGACAGACAATAGACATCCCCCCCACTCAAGTGATGACATTCTATTTCCTGACAACAAGTGTGCCGCAATCATAGTAAATTGCACAGCGACAAAGAGCACGAGAGCACCAAGCCCGGCTCCAAGTTCCAAGTAAGCAAACGAGAAACCAAACATATAAACGAGCAGCGACAATATTGAAGTCAATTGAAATTGAGACCTAAGCTTTGTGAGAGCGGATGCACTTGTTTTTGACTCCACAAGCTTAGGTTCAGATGTCGATTTAGATTGGGAAGATAAGGTTAATAAAATCAGAAGTGTCGCCGCACCAGACAAGATACGCACGATCGAAAAACTCAAAGGATCAATCGTTTGATCCATTAATGCCCAGCGACACAAGACTGAATTGGCAGCAAAGGCCACCAGCGTAATAAGTGTGATCATCGCAGTTTGCATTGTTTTGTCCTAATTGCATTTTCTAGTATTTCAATCAACTTCAGGCTTAACCCAAACTTGGCTAAAGTCGAACCAACCAAGTGCATTGCACTTGGCATTTTGCAGCGTACCGCATTGATCTTTATTAACACCTAACCAGCAATGGAACATAGGTATCAATTGATTACTTTGTACGAGTTGTTTACCAAGTTGTCTTGCAGGGAATTGCTCAAATTCACCGGACCGCCAACGATCAATCATATGACACCACTGGTCAAAATCGTCCGCTGGGCTAGATTCATCGAGAAAACTGTAATCCATCAACCAACCCGCCAACGCATCGTCTCGATTATTAGCAATACCCATTGGGTTGATCCAAATATCAACGTCATCGGCATGTGGTGGTTCGGTTTTGTAACCGTGAAGTTCAACATCAACATTGTATTGCTTTAATACTGTGACAATCGCTTTTGCTAACGTTGGAAACATTGGATGCTGGCATTGGTACGCCAGTCTTATAGTCGGTTTACTGTTTGCTGGTGGACAAACTGGAGTCTTCAATTTGATGTCATACCAACCAGGCTTGATTCCATATGCGTGAAGTACGCCCAGGTCTATGACAGTTTCTTTGGGAATATGCACAAACAGATCAGCCGCATTCAAGGTGTTCGATAAAAACTCTGCCCACGCCGGATCTTTTGCAATACCCTTTTTTCTGTTCAGTAACAAATACGTACAACCAGGATCAAGTTCAACTTCATCACTGTCGCCACGGTCTGCCATCACAGGCTTAGAAAGACTTGGATAAACCATTGATGAATACGCCTCATCGACAACCCAAACTTCAACACGGTCTATCAGAGGCCTAAAACCAAAGTATCCATTAAAAGCATTTAACACGAGTTGCTTTTCGTCGTTCTTCTCTACGCGATACGGGCCGGTGCCGATAGGTCTAATATCATAATCTTCGCCACGTAAAGTCATCGGTAACGTGACTTTAGCAACCGATTCAGTGAGAGCGAGGGGGAAATGCCTATCCGGACGCGTTAAAAAAACATCGACGACGCAATTTGCTGGCGATGAGACATCTTTAATATGAGAGAACATATTGAGCGGCTCAAGTTGTAAAAGCGTATCCACTACATGATTAGTTAATAGCGGTTCTCCGTTATGAAAGCGGACCCCCGGTCTCAAGAAAAATCGCCATTGATAGTCATTTATTTTTTGCCAAGAGTGAGCTAAATCCGGCTGTAGTTGATCATTTTCGTCTAGGCGGGTTAAACCACTAAAAACCTGACAAGCAATGTGTTGTTCAGAACGGCGCATTGATTTGGTAGGGTTGAGCATTGATAGTGGACGATAATAAGGTAAACGTATGACCTGTTCACCCTCTTGATACTGTACACCTAAATAGTTCTGTATAACTTGAGTGAGTTTTGCAGCATTGTGGTCGAGCACTGAAAGTGCCTGTCCAATTTTGCCTTCTTGTAAATAGCGCGTAGCTAAGTTTTCGCTTACATCACAACGATTCTGCTTAAAGATAAGTTGAGATAATTTACCCCGCCCCGCAGCAGGTAACCACTCTACCCACCCTTCTTCTTCGAGCTTGTTGAGAACCATTCGGGCATTTCGGCGCGTACAACAAAGGACATCTGTGATGTCGTCTAACTGAACATCAGAATCTTTACCGTCAAAATATTCAAATAGAGTTTCAAATTGAACACGAAGTCTTGGGCTACTCATAAAGAGGAAAACTTATTCAAAGGATATTGAATTCAGTTTCCCTATTTTACGAGTCAAAATCAATCGAACTTATGATTTATTACGAAGAGATTATGAATGTGAGTCGGTTTAGTATCCTTAACAGAAAGCGAAAGGTTTGAATAAACGCTGTCATAGCCAGTAATTACATCACATCGCAGCCAATTTCATTGGCGATGTCACGGAGCTGTTGTTCATTGTCTAATTTAATCGACCATTTACATTCTGAACCGTTGGCAGAAATAACGTTTGCCCCTTTTCCGATCAGTTGAATCGCATCAACTTGCGCTTGTAGTGTGACTCTATGCTCACCATTCAGACGAACAACTAGCTCATGTGTTGTTGCGATGACTTTTCCACTTTTAAACGTTATGACCATGGATTTCTCTAACTAAAATAAACAGTTTATATGAGGTTAATAAGCTGAGGATGGATTGATTCCTGTCCCCAGCCTTTCTTATCGAATTAACGTTTGTGCTTCTTCACTGCAATAGTTAGCCGGCTTGTACAGACTAAGCGTTGACGCTCATCAGTAATGTTTATCTGCCATACTTGGGTAGACACGCCAAGGTGAATAGGCTCGGCAGTGCCGATAACATGGCCCTCACGCATTGAACGAACGTGGTTGGCATTAATGTCTAATCCAACGCAATAGTAACCATCAGGAACGCAGAAGTTTGCTGCGAGTGAACCTAGCGTTTCGGCTAAAACTACCGATGCACCGCCATGAAGCATGCCCAGCGGTTGGTGCGTAAAGTGACAAACCGGCATCGTTGCCACTAAAGAACGATCGTTAACTTCAGTGTAAACAATGTCGAGGTGCTCAATTAAGGTATTCTTTGAGGTCGCGTTGAAAATATCGAGGTCAACGGGCTTTTTCCAGATCGTCATGTTGGGTCCTTAATTATTGATTTTGCTATCGCGTGAGCCGCTTTTTTTGTCTTAAAGCTATAAGTTATCTTACAACTATTAGTTATTACGCAAGTTGATGTTAACATGCATAAAAACCGAATATACAGAGGATATTGTATGACGTCATGGATGAAGTTTGCCTCGCTTCTCACACTTGCAGGCCTAACCGCATGTAGCGCTTCCCCGACAGGAAGAAACCAATTGCTGCTTTTTTCAGATCAAGACATGTCTCAGCTTGGAGCACAGTCTTTTGAACAAATGAAGAAAGAACAACCAATCAGTAAAGATGCAAAAACCAACGCGTACGTTCAATGTGTAGCGAACAGTATTACTCAACACATTCCTAAACAAGGCTTTAGTGAATGGGAAGTCGTTGTTTTTGATAGCGACCAAGTGAACGCCTTTGCGCTACCTGGCGGAAAAATTGGCGTATACACGGGTTTGCTCAATGTTGCGGTTAACCAAGACCAATTGGCGACAGTTATCGGCCACGAAGTTGCACACGTATTAGCGGATCACAGTAATGAGCGTCTTTCTCAGTCTCAAATAGCTAATACAGGTTTATCTATCACTAGCGTCGCCTTGGGAGCTTCGGAGTACAAACAGTACCAAGGGATGACGATGGCAGCCCTAGGTTTAGGAGTTCAATACGGTGTTATTCTACCTTATGGCCGAACTCAAGAGTCAGAAGCCGATGTCGTAGGTTTAGAGTATATGGCTCAGGCTGGCTTCGATCCTAACCAGAGCGTCGACTTGTGGCAAAACATGGCAAAAGCATCAGGTGGAAGTCAACCGCCAGAACTGTTGTCTACGCACCCTTCTCACAGCACGCGTATCAAGGATCTGCAAGCAACCATCAAAACGTTACCTCAGTCTGGTGCCACGAAACCAAATTGCAAAGCATAATTTACCCATCAGTAACATGGCTTAATACAAAAGCGCCCTATCCATTTTGGTTAGGGCGTTTTTGTTGGTTTCATGAGCTATTCGAACTGGTTCAACTCACAGATTAAGTGCCTAGAATTTGTAACGGAAGGCTTAGTAGTTCATCACCTGTTGACGCGAAATACCAAATAACGCCAATCAAGCTACTCACCAAACCAACATACCAGACGAATGACACTACTTGTCCATACCTATCTAACGGCAGCAAGTGACTGTGATGACGCCCTTTCCATTCGAACAGAATCTCAACACTACCCATAATTAATAGGAAACCAAACAGGGTTAAGTTCAATTGGTAACTCAACACGACACCTGCAACGGCGGCTGCGACACAGAGTACAATACCCAACACGCTGTTCATCGAAAAGCTGATACTTTTCAACACGTGGCCGCCATCAAGAGGCAAGATCGGTAGCAGATTGAATAAGTTTAACAAGGCATTAAATACTGCAAGCCCGGCAAAGAACATCTCACCAGTTGCCCAATACAACACCATAAATACCAACGACAATATCAACCCAAACAGTGGTCCCATAATCGAGATCACCACGTCTTGCCAGCGTGTATTAATCTTTTCGTCAGAGAGCGCCAAGCCACCGAGGAATGGTATTAAATAGATGCCTTTAGTCTTCATACCAAAGTACTTCATCGCTCTGATATGACCATATTCATGAAACATTAGACAAGCGATCAAGGCCAAGGCGAACTGAATAGAAAACAACCATGAATAAGCCGCTAAACTTGCAGAGGCTAAAACTACTTTAATCAACTTAGCGCTTTTGAGCGCTTTCATACCAAGTGATACTAAACCGATTAAGCTAAAACGCTTCTCTGGTTTAGGTGCTACAACGGGTGTTTGTTGCTCGATATCTTTAGTATTACGAGTGCCTTCAGTAATGGTTTGGCCATTAACTGACGCTTTATACGTCATCTCAAACGGTTGCCATTGAACCAAGGCTTCAACGTGACACTGCAACGTATCTTCACCAGCACGTAGCGTAAATGTATGAATTCGAGCGTTATCTAACTCCGTAGTTGCATCAAGTTGCGACACTAACGTATTGTCCCAAAATAATTGCTGCCATCCTGCCATTGACCCTTCTAAACGAAGTGGCTTCCCAAGAAATTCTACAGCGAGTAATTCCAAATTTAAATTCCAATCTAATGACTTTCAAAACGAATCAACATTATGCCGATTTAGTGATAAACGGTAAACATAAACAAAACTGTTACATATTGAGCAATTGGACACTATTTATGCCGATAGTGCGCATAAACATTCTGGTCACACCTCCAACCACGAATAAATCATTGATTGCATACATATTATTGATGTTAAAGTCCCGCTCCCTAAAAATATAACTTCACAAAATGACAACTCACTCTTTGACTTTACATGAAACATGAATTTAACATGTTATTTACATTAGAGCATCGTTCACAAGAATGCTCCCTGTGTTTTCAACAATAAGAATGAGATTTGATGCCCTAGGAGGGTCAAGGATGAAAACAATACAACGCTCTCTCGTTTCACTTTCTGTGCTATTTGCATGTAACTCACTTGCGGCTGGTTTCCAAGTTGCTGAGCACTCTGCCTCAGGTCTTGGTCGCGCATTTTCAGGTGAAGGCGCGGTAGCGGACAACGCAAGTGTACTAGCGAGAAACCCCGCCGCGATGACCCTATTTGATACAGCCCAATTTTCAGGCGCGGTTTCTATCGTTGATCCAGAGGTTAACGTCACTCAAACCAAAATTAATGATAGCGATTTCAATCAGAAGTCTTCTGACGTAGCCCCTTTGCAAATAGTCCCGGCCGCTTACTACATCAGTCCAATCAATGAAAAGTGGGCATGGGGGATTGGCATGTTCACTACATATGGCGTTGCTACTGATTATCCCGACGATATTTATGCAGGTGATTTAGCTGGTGACACATCTTTGGTGTCCGTAAACCTAAATCCAAACATTGCTTACAGAGTAAATGAAAGCTTAAGCCTTGGCGCTGGTATCAATCTGGTATATGCGGAAGCTGAGTTAAATAGACACAAAGGCAGCCTGCCTGTTGGCGGATCGCCAAGTGACAAACTGATATCAATGACTGGTGAAACGTTCGCTTTTGGCTGGAATGTGGGTGCGTTGTACGAACTGAATGAAAATAACCGTTTTGGTTTTGGCTATCGCTCATCTGTTGAACTTGATTTTGATGACGGAGAGTTCACGGATTACACCGGCTTAAAAATGGAGAGTGGTGCTCCAGGTAAGACAACCGGACGCTTAGAAATTGAACTACCCGATATCTTTGAACTATCTGCTTTTCATCAACTTAGCGATGCTTGGGCAATACATTATGGTTGGCAATTAACCAAATGGAGTAAGTTCAAAGAATTAAAAGCAACGAGTTCAGATTGTAAAAATAATGAGTGTTTCTTAAAAACCGAGCATTACGAAGACAACCAAAGATGGTCTTTAGGTGCTACTTACATGGTTAACCAAAGCTGGACTCTACGTGCCGGTTTGGCATATGACGAACAAGCTGGTGAAGCAACGTTAAGCATCCCCGATAGCGACCGTATGTGGTATTCAGCCGGTTTAACTTATGCAGTTTCTGAAAACATGACTGTCGATGCAGCATTTGCGTTAGTACAAAGTGAAAGTGGTTCGTTTACCGAAACCGATGCAGCAGGACAAAAGCTTACATTTGATGCTGAAGGCGTTGCTTACCTTTCAGCGATACAACTTAACTACACGTTCAACTAACCGTACGGGAATAATTACATGAATAACAAATTTTCTTTATCTCTCGTATGCTCAGCTTTACTTCTTGCTGGCTGTGGGGACAACAGTGAAAGCTCTGGCGATTCAACGGCTGCACCTTATTCCGATGCAATCAATCAGTCATTGGCTAGAAGTTCTAAAATTAGCTTTACGCTTTTAGGTAGTGAAGCGGATGTTCCTCTTCCCTCTTTCTTTCTATTCGATACCAATGATCACACATTGAACATTCCGTTAGATTCAAATTCAACGGGGTTATTGAATGATCCAAAAGTAGCGATGGGAGAAGCAGATGGTTGGAGTACTATCATGCCGTTCACCATCAATGTGAACCTTTCTAATGACAGAACGTTGAAGAATGATGTCGTAATGATGGGGACGACACCGTTTAGCGCGCACTTAAATGCTGGCGTAAAAGTCGCTAAAGTGGATGTTGATCTGGGCACCGGTGTAATGTCTAACTTTACTGCGCTAACTGCTGGAGTTGACTATTTAGTGGCATCTAACGATTTTAAGACCATACAAGTTTTACCTCTTAAAGGTTTAGATCCTAGCTCTGACTACATCTATGCATTAACTGACTCAATTGTTGATAGCGCAGATGAACCACTAGGAACATCAAGCTCCTACGCGTCTTTAAAAACTACAGATATAGACCAAGCAGGCTCGCTCGATTTACCACAAAAAATCATCCATCAAGTTGAAGCGTTATTCGCTGGCTATGGTGAAGTGTCAAGTTCAGATGAGATCATCTATTCATCTTGGTTTACGACTGCTTCAGCTGGTAACGTTATGAACGGTGCTAAAGCTGCAATTGCACAAACGATTAGTCCCACAGTTACCCCTTCTGATATATGGAAGAACCTAGCGAATCCAAATAATATTTCGGTAGCTGATCTCGATAAGCTATATACTTTTACAGTTGATGGAGCGAAACAGGATTTTGCTACAGCTGTACAAGCTGACGCGATGTTTAAGAGCGCATTTGGTGACGATGCTGCTACACAATTAGCGGCTGGTTACAACGCTAACTTCTCAGCACCAGCTGCTGCTTCTATTCAAGTTTATCGCGGAACAGTTGAACTGCCATATTTCTTGTCTAATTCATTAACAGACGATGAATGGAAAACAACGCCTTGGCGCAGTGCTATGCCTAGTGTTTTAACTATCTTGAGTGTACTCAGCTCAGGAAGTGACGCGGACAAAACAGCCGTTGCTACACAGCTAGCAGGTTTAGGGATTACTGAGCCTACTACTCAACTCTATCAAGCAGAGTACCAACAATTACTCATTGGAGAAAAGTTAACCCTCGCAGATGGAGAACAGTTAGACAGCGCGCGTATCATGACTAAATACAGCGCTGTACCGCAAATTCGAGCAGTAACGTCAGTGCCGTTCGTTATGTTTGTGCCTGAAGGAGTAGCTATCGACAGTAGTTTACCAATTTTACAGTATCAACACGGTATCACTAGTATCAAAGAGAGTGCTTATGCTTTCGCGATTCAGCATATTGGCGGCGCACTTACTGGAACAGCGCCATACAAACCCTATGCAATTATCGCTATTGATCAACCACTTCACGGTCAACGCGCACTAAGTGCGGATGCCGTGACGACACCAACGTCACCTACCGTATACATGAATCTTGAGTACTTGCCTGTTGCTCGAGACAATATTCGCCAAAGTGCAATTGATGGGCTTGGGGTTCGATTTGCTTTAAATTCAGCTACCGATGCTGCATTCAGTAACCTAGATAAAACAAATGTATCTCTATTTGGGCATTCCATTGGGGCTATTACAGGAATCAACTCTTACACGGTAGGTAATACTGTGTTGAACCCTGCTATCGATTCTATGTTTAGTTATACAAGTGCAACCCTTGCTAACCCAGGTGGTGGTATTGCTCCTTTCTTGCTTAACTCAGGTTCTTTCTCTCCTGAGATCAAGCATACCGTTAGCCTATCAAGTGTAACAGAGTACCAAGCACACTATTCAAGTAACTGTGTTCCAGTGAGTAAATCTGGTGGCCTTTGCTTTAATGAGTATTACACGACCTTAAGTAGTGACAGTGCGTCTAGTTCAGATAAAGCAATTAAAGCGACAATTGACTCTACTCTTACTTCATTCATGTATGCTGCGCAAACAGTTCTAGATAACGTTGACCCATATAATATTGCATCTACAACTACCGGACCTGTACTTGGTATTCAAGCAGATGGTGATGGAACAATACCAAACTCTGTTGCTGAGATTCCAACAGCCGGAACTGAACCACTGTTTAAGAAATTATCCTTGGTTAATACTGCAATCGATGCTTCAGGGACGAGAGTTGCTTCTTACTTTGACGCAAACTCTTCAGCTGGGCATTCAACTGTAATTTCAGCGAGCACTACTGGTACAGATGTTGCTGCAAATACAGAAATGACCTCTCAAATCATCCAGTTTACTCTTACTCAAGGTAACGCTACTGGAACGTTAGCAGTAGACGATACTCTACTGGATGCTTCTAAAAATGTTCAGTAGACGCATACGGAGATAAACCACCCTCTAATGCCAGCTTAACCGCTGGCATTTTTGTATCTGTCGTTCGAACAATCTCCCTCGTTAACCGTTTGCATAGAACCTTAAAACACAAATGGTTGATCTCAGCTAAAATTAATCAAGACAGAATACCGTACGACCTCTTTCTTTATTGTAAATAAAGTGGATAATAGCCTCGTAATTTAATACCTAATAAATGTGAGTCCATTATGTCTTCTGAAGCTACTATGCTAGAACGCTGCCAATCTAAATGTGAACTATGTGGTTCTGATTCTTCTCTTACTGCATACGCAGTGCCGCCACACAGCCACGTAACAGTGGATCACGGCATCATGGTATGTGACAAATGCCTTGGTGAGATTGACGATCCTAAAGACATCAACCACTGGCGTTGCCTAAGCGACAGCATGTGGAGCCAAGAAGCGCCAGTTCAAGTAATGGCGTGGCGTCAACTAACACGTCTGAACTCTGAAAGCTGGGCTCAAGACGCGCTAGATATGATGTACCTTGAAGAAGAAACATCAGTTTGGGCACAAATCGGTATGTCTGCTGATGACAAGCCTCTTGATGTGAACGGCGTTGAACTAAAAAAAGGTGACGACGTAACAGTAATTAAAGATCTGCCAATCAAAGGTACTAACCAAGTGATTAAGCAAGGTACTGTTATCCGTGGTATCAGCGTTGGTGACGATCCTAAGCTTGTTTCTGGTAAAACAAACGGCGGTCAATCAATGTACGTAATCGCTGAGTTCTGCCGTAAAAAGTAATTATTCTTTTAGCTGAACAAAATCTAAAAAGGCGCTAATGAATAATTAGCGCCTTTTTTATTAGAAAAAATCAAACCGATTTAGTAGTTCTAGATACCACTGCCTATATTAAAGTAGATAGCGCGTTCTTCATGGCTTTGCGCGTAGTCCATACCAAGGTGTAAACCATAACGTCTCGCAATTTGATATCTGAAGCCCACTCCACCCGCATTCACCTTGTTACTTTGATCAGCTCGCTCCGTTGCTTTTCCTGAACCATAGAAGCCTGATACTTTCCAACGATGATTGATACTGTAACTCAGCTGCCCTTGAAGGGTTTCAACTTCATCCCCTTGATAGCGAAATGAAGACACACCTCTTAATTCAACATAGGGCTTAGCTGTGGGAGACACAAATCCATCACCTTGCTCATAATTTTGATAGTTACCCGCTAACCCAAGTGTCCACTTTTCTGACACTGGAATGTAACCTTCCCCTTCAATATTTAAGTTTCGATAGTTTGAATCACTACCAATCACCTCGTCAAATACCATGTAGTCTGCAGAGAATCGATATCCTTTTGTTGGATAAAACAAATTGTTCCTTGTATCGAACTCAGCTTCAATACCTAAACCAGATGTCACTGATTCAGTGCCTAGGGTAAACTCCATGAGTTTGTCGACCAAACGATTATCAGATTCAACTTTAGACTTGGCGAATAACTGTTTCAAACCTATCATCCAAGGTGTATCACCGATTCTAAATTGCACCTTTTGTGAAAGTCCCGCGACCGACGTTGATGTGCCAAATTTCAAGTCTAATTCTTTGCCACCAAAAGAAAGTTGCTTATATAAATCGATATTCGCAACACCGAAACCACCGCCACCGGTATAACGAATTGAATCATTCATCCATGAACGTCTGTGGCCACCAAAAACAAACCAGGTTTCATTTTCTGTTCCTAAAGCACCAACAACACTCATCGCAGATGGAACAAGTTGCGCACCACCATCAATAGCCTTTAACGCTGCTTCTTTACGGATTCGTTTTTCTTCTTCGCCCTCGTGTAAAAACAACCCAGCAACACCACCACCATAACCAACCGCAGGCTCGGTAATTAGTATAGGTATAGGTAAAAACCCCGTTGCATTTTCTGCAATGTGATGTCCCATATCAAATTGACTATCAACAGGATCATAAAACGATGCAAAGGAAGGTGTTATCGTAAGCAAAGAGCAAGAAAAAAGAGCAAAGCCGCCGCAGCGATTCATAAGATTGGCCTCAATAAAAAAGGCCGGGTAATTACCCGGCCGAAAGTTTGCTTCCTTGCAATAAACATAGAAATTAAACACTTATTGCCAATAAAGGGGGTCCTTAATCGACTGGGTTAGAGTAGGTCAAACTGTGGCATTGCCCTACTCTCATATGGAGGATCTAGCCCTACAAAATCAAATCATTCTAAAGATGACAAATACGAAAAAGGCTCATATAAATGAGCCTCTGTGAACAAGTAAACTGTGTTATTGGTTCATTAATCTCGCTTTAGCAATCGCTCTACGTTTTCTTTGATAACTGATAATACTGATGACTTAACTTCGCTAATTTGTTTAGAATGAGGGCACCATAGTGCAAAGCCAAATTTAAATCCTTGTTCCATTTCAGACGATTGTATAGGTTCGATGTCGTAATGCGAAAATTCAGAATGAGCGAACGTTTTTGGTAGAAGTGCCCATCCTAGACCTGCTTCAACCATTTTGATAACTAGCGCTAATTGGTCGACTTCTTCATTGTCAGAACTAACGGTTATTTTTTCGGACATTCCTTCTTCAATGAAGGATTTTAAGACAAACTGCTTCGCATTTCTTAGCGCTAAAAGTACATCTTCTTTTGCCAAAGATGAAAACTCACCATTTTTTTGAACGAAAGGAAAAAATTCTATATGGCCTAAAAAGGTGGCATCAAAACTGTGTATTCCACGACTGTCATGCACGTTGACCAATCCAAAATGATACTCACCGCTCTGAAGGCCTTGCTTAATGTCTTTTTTATTTCGTACAAGAAAATTCACTCGCATCATCGGGAAATCACGACGCAACTTCTTTCGAATATCCACAAGGATTTGATGAGGTATCACACTTGAATAAGCAAAAGTAATGTTTTCCAAACCGCCATAAGACAAGCTCAAGGCTACCTTGTCGAAAGTGCGTGCTTGTTCAATCGTTTGCTTAGCATAGTGATAGAGATGGTGCCCATCTTCTGTTGGCTTAACCGATCTTCCAATCCTTTCAAATAGACTTACCGCGAGTTGGTCTTCAAGGTTAGTAATAACCTGGCCGATTGTTGTTCTGTGCTTGTTAAGCTTTACCGCAGCCTTGCTAAAAGACAGTTGGTCATAGACAGTCACAAACGCGAGAAGTTGTTCAATGCTGAAATTCATTTTGTTGTGCTTACTTTTAGTTGTTATGTATTTAAATTATCACAGGTTGACGAAATATCTACTTTGTCAGAATAATAATAGTGAAATGAATTTGTCTGGTTTAAAAAAAAACCTACTTAAGTCAGTAGGTTCTATCATTGACGTGTAACGAATACTTAAATGTATTCGATAATTCGTGCCAAGTAGTTAAAGTTGCCTGAATCACCGTGGTAATTGCGGTAAACATCGACACTAAAATATCTAGGTTGATCCGCTTGAATATGTTCAGCAATACGCTGCTCAATGGACTCTAGAGTTTCACCCGTTTGCGAGTAAATGTATTTTTTGGTGTTTTTTTTGAAGCTGGCGTTGCTTGGCTTCTTTGTGTGTAACGTAATTGTTCACTTCAACCCACAGACCAATGTAATCAATCGCCACATAGTCTGAATTTTCTTCAACTATGATCAACGCCGCTTCTTGCTGAACGTCGGCCAGTTGTAGCATATCATTATCGACTTTCTGTTGTTCCATTAAGGTCGCGTTTTGGGCCATTACACAGGTAGACGTTGTCATTAAAAGTATCGCTAATGTTGTTTTTCTCATTTTCTAATATCCCTAACTAAGGTAATTCGGTTACCCAAGGTTTCCCGCGTGCTGCTTTGTGATAACCATATTTGTATATGGTTAATAGGTAATGTTCATCAAACATGTCTTTGGTGCGTTTTGCATAACTAAAGTCTTGTTCCATATAAGTAAATTGCATATCGATATTGTTGATTTCGCAGATGTATTTCATTCGATATAGGTCACCACGTGTTTGAGCAAGAGTCAGGCTTGATACGCTCTTTGCTACCAAATCGAGCCCCTTATCTCTGAGTGAGTGATACGGTGCTTTCAGCGAGCCATTTCGAATAATATCGAGTTGTGGTGATGTCTCTAACCCAAGTGAATCTGAGATCTGTTGATAATCGAAGTTAGATGGATTGAAGAACACTTGAGTCGCTAAACCGCCATCGACATGCAACTCTTCAAAAATTACACCTTCATGTTCCACATTGATAAACTGCGGTGGGAATACTCCGGGAATGGAAGCGCTTGCCGCCAAGACCTTATAAATGAGTTCAGACTTATTTGGCATTTCACTGTTTGCTATTGCGCCCACATTCCAAATGACAAGCTCGCCAGAATCAAAATGTGTGGTGCCAATAAACAGACGTTTGCCGCTGCGATGTTGCGTTGCAATTTGCTCAATCATCGGTTCAGGGAAAGCCTCAGCAATAAACTGGTACAAGTGTTCTCCATCGGTAAACGCATCTTTAAAGACAGTATTTAAAAAGTTCTTTTTTCCAAGCACTGATTTATCATTGATGTTCAACATTACTTCTTTCATCTTCGAAAACGCATCTCCCCCGATAAACACAAACGGTGCCATTAATGCTCCTGCGCTGATGCCAGTCACTATCGAGTAGTCCTTCAGTTGGCCTGATTCTTCAAGCCCTATTAAGATACCCGCACCAAAAGCTCCGTTTGCGCCACCTCCTGACAATGCCAAGATGTTCAGTTGATCGCCTGATACGGTAATCGGCGTGGTTTGATCGTCCGCAGAGTATAAGAAGTCTGGCGCCTCACTCGCCCAAATACGCAGTGGCTCTTCTACTGATGATGCATCTTCTACAATGACGTCTTTGTAATTGTCTTTGTTTACGCGTACATCCAGTGTGTGAGGTGAACTACAAGCCACTACTAGAAATGACAAAGCAACGGTAAGACCCGAAGAGATTAGACGGTTCATATTTAGGCTCATTTAATTTTCTCTAACGTGATTCAGAGACTCTGTTTAATAAAATTAAAAAGCAGAGAAGTTAATAAATAGGATAAAGTGAAGTCCATCTCTTTGTGGTCGTAATATAGCTAGAATCGGGCTTAACTCGTAATCTCGTTTGTAGGACGCTATCCATCGAATAGTCACCCTGTTAGCCTTCGTCTTAAACACTGTTGGAGTTAAACGCTCTAGCCTATTTTAACTACGTTGAAGTCGTGAGTAGGCTCAACAAATTCATATTGAGCATTAATCGTTTGTAGTTCCCAAGTGCCATAGCTCTTAGTCAGCTCCAATACACCGTAGACGGCGTTGTTTGCGTGACGGAGTGCAGCCACCGGAGACATTTTTTTCATTAATCCTGCAGTAAATAAGCCCGAAATAAGATCGCCAACACCAACCGGTTGTTTATCAAATTCGATGTTCGGTCGTTGAGCTAAATAGCATGCTTTTTTCGTTGCGAGGATCATACTGAATGCGTCGTCCGGTAATGAGTGTAGATGTTTCACTAGCACAATTTTTGGCCCAAGCTCCAGAGCTTTCTTACAGGCTGTAACCGCATCATAAAGCGAGTGAATTTTGGTGTCGGTCAATTCACTCAGCTCAAATTGGTTTGGTACGATCACATCAGCTATAGGTAGCAAATGCTTAGCAACAGCCGCTTTAACGCCTACATCAACAATGCAACCTTTGTCCGGGTCTCCCATTACAGGGTCACAAATATAGAGCGCACTGTGGTTCTTTTCTTTGATGAGGTTCACCGCCTCGGCAACCGCTTTGCATTGGTCTGCACTTCCCTGATAGCCCGATAAGACCGCCCCACAATCTTTCAACGCACTGATGTTGTCTAAGCCTCGAACTAAGTTTCGAATATCGTCCGAACTAAATGTTTGCCCCGTCCAACCTTGTTCATATTGAGTGTGATTAGAGAACTGTACAGTATGGATTGGCCACACATCGAGCCCCATTCTTTGGATTGGAAAAACCACAGAGCTGTTGCCTGCATGCCCATAAACCACGTGAGATTGAATAGAAATAATGCTTTTCATACGCCGCTCTTTTTTCAATTTTAATTAGATTTTGGATTACTAGGGTAAGACGACTAAATAAACACAACGGAACGTCAAGATAGGCAGTTTTTGCCTTCTAACCACTGTGCTTATTTGGTCGGAATAGCCTCGACATCGCCGAGGCTTATTCTTAGTGAGTTGAACGTCATTGACTTAAAATCGAGTCTTCAGTTTTAAGTTTGACTAAAACTTATTCGCCTTGAAACTCAGCGAAGTGTTCGTCTAACACCTTGCGTGTTGCGCGGCCAATCAGTTCGTACTCGTGGTGAGTCAGGTTAGCCAGTGATACACGAACAGAGGCGTGCACTACATCGAAACCTTTGCCAGGAAGCAAGATAACGCCAGTTTCGTGTGCAAGGCGGAACAGGAAGTCTTTACCCTTCTCGTTCGCTTTGAACCATTCAACGAAAGCTGGGCCATATAATTTGCCACCCAAAGTGTCGAGCTCAAGCAATGTGTAGTAGTCCACACGGTCTTTGTTTTCTTCAATTTCAATACCCATATTTTTGTACAAAGTTTTGTAACGCTCGCGAATAATACGTTTGCACGCTTCTTTGTAGTTTTGCTCTGAGTCCATTAGGCAGTTCAATGAGAACAGCGCCATTTGAACTTGTTGTGGTAGTGAAAGACCGGCAGTGTGGTTTAATGCAACACTTCGGCTGTCTGCAACGATACGGTCAATGAACTTAATGCCGCGTGGTTCCGGGTCTAGCGTCTTGTAGCGATCATCCAGTTCCAGCTGACGAGTTTCTGGTTGGCTGCGCATTGCATCATCGAACACGTTGTTGTGCTGAATCGCAATCGAGCCAAGGCGCCAGCCTGTCGCACCAAAGTACTTAGAGAATGAGTAAACACAAAGCGTGTTGTATGGAAGTTTGGCAAACAGTGAAACGAAATCGTCTGCGAATGTACCGTATACATCATCGGTGATAATGAACAGATCACTACGTTGTGTGTTAACGAAGTCTGAAAGGTTATTCAGAGTCTCATCAGAGAACTTCACTGATGCAGGGTTTGCTGGGTTTACCACACATAGCAGTTTGATGTCTTTGTCTTCAAGCTTCTCGATTTCAGACATAGGTAGCTGCCATGTTGTCTCATCTAAACGAAGTTCTACAATCTCAAGTTCGTATTCTGAAAGCTCAGGGATTTCTAGGTAAGGTGTGAAGATTGGTGTGATTAACGCAACCTTATCGCCTTTCTTTAGTAGACCGTTGTGAAACATGGTTTGGAATGTGTACGTCATTGATGCCGTACCACCTTCCGTTGCAAACAGATCGAAATCTGTCGTCATTGGCATAGGACCGTACATCTCTTCTGCAATGTATTGTTTTACAACGCTTTCGATATTCGTCAGCATTCGTGGTGGTACTGGGTAGTTACACGCTAAATACGCATTCACTAGCTCATTTAAGAACACTTGCTTCTCGATACCTAAGCGATCTTTTGCGTAGCTCAGAGCTTTTTCAATGAATTGAACACCTGGGTTCTGTTGATTGTTGTTTGCGTAAGAATCAAAGCGCTCAACAATACCAACACCATCTGGAATGCCGCCAAAACTTCCGTCTAAGTAAGAGTATGTGCGCTCCGCTTCCATTACTGCGAATTCACCCAAGCGAATAAATGCTTTACGTGGCAATGTTGCTAGGAAGTTTGGATTACCACGACCTGCATCTAATAAAGTACGGTCTGGCACTGTTTGCGCAACTTCAATTAATTTGTCTTTTAATTCAAACGGGCTTAAATCAGCGAATTTAGAAAAGTCGATAGTTGTATTTTGTGTAGTCATGATATTTACCTAATAATTTAATTTTAAACACTTTCAATTAGAATGAAGTGTTTTACTTAAGTGTGATTATTCAGGCCTACCCTATTTCGTTATTGGGCAGGTCTTTTAATAAGGTGATGATTTTTTAGTCTCTTTTAAATCTGTAATGAATTCTTAGGTTCAATTACATACCCGCATTAACGGTAATAATGCCGACGATAATTGGTCCCCATAGAGTCAGTAACACGTTGGCTACAGCGTAAGTCACGGTGAACGAAAATACTGGCGTTGCATTGCCTGTTTTCTCCATCAATGCTGCGAATGCTGGGTTTGCACTTCGACCACCAGTCACACAACCTAAAGCTTCTACTGGGTTCTTGATCTTCAACACAAAGTACGAGAAGAAGAATGAAATAATCTGTGGAATGATGGTGACTGCCATACCCAAGAACAGAAGTGACATTCCGTGTTCTTTGATGGTATCAACCGCTTGAGGGCCTGCTTGTAGGCCAACAATACCTACAAATGCCGCTAGACCAAAGTCACGAATGAAGTTTGCTGCACCCACTGGGAACTGAGCCACATGTGGGTTTCGGCTACGTAACCAACCAACAAGTAAACCAGAGATCAAACAACCTGCACCAGAACCAATCGTGACGGGAATGCCTGCAATCTTGAAGCTAATTAAGCCAATAAGAAGGCCCAACACCATACCGAAACCCAGTACGATGAAGTCAGTCATAGTCGCAGAACCCATGCGCTTACCGATGTATTTTTCAACTCGGTTAATGTCTTGAGCGGTACCCGTTAGCTGGATAACATCGTTCTTCTCAACAATAAGGTCTTCAGTAATCGCCACTGAAGTACCTGCACGCATGTAGTCTGTCACATACACGCCACGGAATGAGCGTTCGTTTGAGCTGTCTTTGATTTCTTTTAGCGAGCGACCTATTAGCTTGCGGTTATCAGCGATAAGTTGACGATTTTCTTCAATAACTTCATAGCTTTCCGGTAATGCTACTTCATTGCTTTGTGCCTTGCTCTGTAGCTCATGAACCGCATTTCTACGGCCGGTAACCACAACAAGGTCGCCGGCTTTAAGCGCAGTGAACTTGTCTGCACTTAGCTCTTTTCCATCGCGCTCAATAAGTTCGATACACGCAGCAAGTGATGATTGATTCAGTTGTGCTAGCGTTTTCCCAACCAATTTATCGTCGTGAGTTACTTTAAAAGCACGTGTCACTAGAGCGGTGACTGCGTTAAATTCGCCTTCTGCTAAATCGCGTTTGCCGTTAGAGTTTTTCTCTTCTAGGGCTATCGCTTCAGCTCGAATGTCCCATTTCATCAGTGTTGGGAATACCCAAGTCACCATCAAGATTGGTCCTAAAGAACCAAAGATGTATGTTACCGCGTAACCAACCGCTACGTTTGTTTGCATCAGGTGCTTGGCTTCTTCAGATGCGCCGCCTAAACGTGCAATCGCATCGCCTGCAGTACCAATGATCGCGGATTGAGTTAAGCCACCAGCCGCTAGACCTGCAGCTGTACCTCTATCTAGATCAAATAACCACGCGGCAGCAAGCACACACAATAAGCCTGAAACCGTCATAACAACCGCAGAGAGCAGAATGTTAATGGTTCTGAAGTTAAGGGCTTTAAAAAATTGCGCGCCGCCTTGATAACCCACAGCATAAATAAAGAGCGCAAAGAAAATACTTTTTACGCCGGGATCAATCTGAACACCAAATTGCCCAATAATTACACCCATTAATAATGTTCCGGCTACCCCGCCTAAAACAAATCGGCCGATAGTAATTTTACCAACCATATAACCCAATGAGAGTGTAATAAATAGTGCGACAAATGGTGCCATGTCAAACAGATTAGAAATAATGTCCATGACAAATTTACTCTTGTTACTAAATATAAGGAGTAAATAATCTAACGAATAACTTAATAATGATATTTGTTGGATTATTCAAAATAAATAAAGCATCTCGTTGCTTCGAACCGAATATTAAGAACAAAAGGTTTTAATATGTAATCTCATTTGATGGATCAGATCATCACTTTGACTATTTGGATAACTCTTAAAGCGTAATTTACTTCTAAAGTCGTTGTTTTAACTGCATTCATCTGGCACCAGCAGAAATGAGTTATTTTCGAAATAAATTGCGATTAATTGTTTTTAAACCCTGAACGGTAACCTACCTGGCCTTGTTCTAATGGCTTGCGATACTAAAGAAAGACATGGCTGGCATAGCTACCTAGTAAAGTCGATTTTTTGATGGATCCGGTCCTCTATACGCGATTATCACAATAAATCGAATTCCGTTATCTTTGTATTCATCAAACAAATAGAGAAAAGAACCATGAACACAATGCCACATGAACTTGTGTGGGGTGAAGTCTACTTCCCACCGCTGTTATTGGTTATCGCACTGGCTTACATATTGACAATGCTAACAGGGTCAATCGCTACCAGGTTTGGCCTTCATAAGTACGTCGCCTTTCCTGCAATAGCAGAACTGAGCTTGATCGTGATTTTTACTGGCGCTATCGGCCATTTTATTACCATTTTTTGAGGCACTTACTTTGATCAAACGTTATCTCATCACACTTTTATTATTGGCTGCTGCGGGAACTGTGGTTTATAGCTATTACCAGTCGTACTCAAGTAACCCGTGGACCAGAGACGGGCAAGTGAGTGCTTATATTGTCTCGATTACACCTCGAGTAACGGGTCAAGTGATTGAAGTACATGTCGAAGACAACTCTAAAGTGAAAAAAGGCGATCTTCTTTTTGAAATCGATCCGAGTATTTACAAGGCGACCTACAGAAAAGCACTTGCCACACAAAAACAAGCGTTTGCCCTACTCGCCAAAGCCAAAAATGAAGAACAACGCGCCTTGAATTTAGAGAAAAGAACGCCCGGTGCCGTGCCCGTGCTTACTCTAAACAACTTAAACAACGCGGTAGAAACAAGCGCCGCGAATGTCGAACTGGCAAAAGCTAACGTAGAAGAAGCACATCTTAACCTTGAGTACACCAAGGTATATGCACCTACTAACGGCTATATTACTAACCTGACCCTACGCGTGGGTTCTCAAGTCGTCGCAAATTCACCTGTGGTTGCGCTAATTGATGAAGATAGCTTTTGGATTGAAGGTTATTTCAAAGAGACTGATTTAGTCGGCGTCGACGTTCAGGACACTGCCTATGTGACCTTAATGATGCACAACAATGTTCAACTAGAAGGACATATCAAAAGTATTGGCTTTGGTATTGCCAAGCAAGACGGCAGCACTGGTAATGATTTATTGCCAAATGTGAATCCAAATTTCCAATGGATACGTCTCGCTCAACGCATTCCTATCAAAGTTAAGTTAGACAAAATACCTGAGGACGTACAACTGCGTGTTGGTATGACTGCCTCGATTAAAATAATCAAAAATAGCTAGGTGGTTCTAATGTTCACTGCATCGACTAAAGACGCGATTAAAGCCGCACTGTCTATCGTTATTGCAATCTGCCTAGCGTTGTGGTTTGGCTGGGAAAAACCCTATTGGGCTGCGATAGCCGTTGCAGTGATGACATTGAACGAAAGCTTCGCCCATTCAATAAACAAAGGCCATAACCGGTTAATGGGAACCTTGTTAGGGACCGGTTATGCCTTTTTCCTTATCGCCATGTTTTCTCAAGATCGTTTCTTGTTTCTAGCATTTTTTACGCTGTTCCTTGGGGTGTGTATCTTCATGTCGAGCGACGAGAAGTACGGTTATATCTTTTCAATTGGATTTGCCGTGTGTTCAATTGTTTCATGCATGGGCGGGTTTGATAGCCAAACCACCTTTCACTTTGCTGTTCTTAGGCTTCAAGAGACACTACTAGGAGTTGTGGTCTTCTCTTTTGTGTATCGCATCGTGTGGCCTGTGAATACTGAGCTCAACTTTGTACAACGTTTCGAAACAAGTAAACAAGCGTTGTTAGATGCAATGGAAAAATCAGACGACATCGATATTGCCGCACTTGAAAGCAACACCGCAAATATTGATAAGCTGTATCAACTTTTAGATTTACCACTGACCGGAAGTTATCATCTTAAAGAGAACATCCAAACATGGCGTTTGCGTATCGATGAAATGGCGCATCTCCAAGATGCATTAATCAAACAAAGTAACAGTGAACCTAACTTGGGTATCCAGTGGTCGGTTATTATTAAGAACTTGAAGACGTTCGATGTCTTAACACCAGAACAATCTCTTGTTGAAGGCGAACTCAATGTAATGGGCGATCATAAAGAAGTTTCTTGGCATCATGCTCATCGCACGTTTGTTGAACATTTGAATGAAGATGGGCGCAAAGTGCTGCAAGGCGTGTCGATGTTTATCACATCACTATTGATTTGGATTTATCTTCCAGTGCCGGGCGGGTTTATCTTTCCTATGTTAGCCGGTGTATTCTCTTCTATGGTGCCGACAATGCCACCAAGCGTTATTAAGGATGCCTTCTATGGTGTTTTGGGCACAGGATCGGTGATTCTGTTGCAGTACATCTTTGTGATGCCCTCAATGACGGAGTTATGGGCGCTCGGTCTATTCTACTTCCTTAACATTATGGTGATATGGAAAGTGTTCGCCACGCCTAAACTCATGGTGCATCGAATACTAGGTGTTAATTTGTTAGTCGTACTGACATCTGGAGCTCTCAACCTTACGCCCGTTTACCAAATTGAAACACCGCTATTAATGTTGGTTAATATCTTAATCATTTTAATGATAGCCAAGCTGTTTACTGATCTATTTAGGGTGAAGGTCACCGCTTAAAGCTCAATACATAAACCACTTCAACAATACGGCCTGCCCAGTATTTTACTTAGCAGGCCGTTTTTTATCTTATATAAATCATATAAATCAGAATGTTAGAGTAGTTATTAATTAAAGTAGGATAGCGTCCATCAAACGCGATTAACGCGATCTGCCACCTCCTCTTAAAATCCTCTCATTGATTGACGCAATGCATTTTTAGTCGCGACATTCACACTAGCAATCCTAACGGATAAATACATAACAACTGAACACGACGTTCAGTATTACATCGACTGTTTGAGTCTCGAAGGTTTGAGGCCACTCAGCGTGGAAACCGTCATGAGTTTTTTTGAAATACGCACCAGCGCCTGTAAGACCCATACTCTTTCTATGTTAGCGAGCGCCCTATTACTTATTACTCCCACTTTTGCGTCAGCAGCAAAAACCAAGACTTACACCGAAGTCAAAGAGCAAGGTCGAGTACTGTTTGACAAATATGGCATAAGTCATGACTTGCCAAAGCTAGCAATAAGCTCACTAGTACAAGGTCAGCACCTAGTTGAACACGCACATCGTACACTGCAAGTTGGTGATGATGTTCGTGACTCAAGCGTCTACCTCGTCAAGAACACCGACACTAAAGGCAACATCGACCTTCGTATCAAATATAACCCAGATGAGCTGGATGATAACGAAAACCTACTCGATGAAATAGAAGCCTTCACACGTACCGAATATCGCTTACGTCACTATGCAGAAAGCTTTGATTCATCTTCGGTTCGAGTAAAAGAAATCGACGATAACAAAGTAATCATCAGCTTCGATTATTCGAAGTATGGACTCCCTCAAGATATCGCATATTTCCGTTTTTTGAATGTCGACATTGAGTTAGTCGACGGTGAACCAAAACGAATGCTGATCAGCAATGACAAGCCGTTCAAACACCATACCTACAAGGTAGAAAGCTATAAGCAAGAGATTGAGTTTCACACTTTACCGACGGATAAGTTAGTCATCGCAAATAAAACAACTGAAGTGGTTGGTACAACCAAGAACAAGCCAATGAAGATGACGAGCATCATCGAACCAGTCGCGTTTTATGAAGAGGATAACGGCGTACAAGTGGTCAACGAAGCGAGGCTTCAAGAAGTATCAGACCCAAGAATGTTAGAAGCGAGCGTCAAGCTAGACCGAGTTTTTCCGTTAATGGGTGACATGGTACGACGTCAAGGCATTGATTTACCTCTTCCATTCGGCGTATCAGTGGCTTATCGCAACCAAGACATGGACATTCCAATGACTGATTACGTGATTGGTGGTGTTCGCTTGAACGACTTATTTGATCCTGAAGATAGCGTTGCGACGGTTAAGGCTGAGAGTCTTTCTATACGTGGTGACGTTAATATCCTGCCATTCTGGAATGTATTCGGATATGTAGGAAAGGTAAACGTTGATGCGAATGTGGATGCGGCTTATACCGGCGCAGCAGGTGAATACCTAAAAGACAAACTCAATGACAAATTACCTGGGCTAGGTAACGCACTTTGCGAAGGTGTCTCTGCCTTATGTAACAGTGGCCGTTTGAATGTACCACTTCATCTTGAATATGACTTACGCGGTGCGGGCACCACATTATCTGTTGGTTACAAAGAGTTCTTTGCCTCAGTCACAGGTACCTATTCACAAACACGCCTGAAAGGAATGGATGATTGGGGCGATGGCATTGTTACGGTTCAACCTATGTTGGGTTATCAATTAGTCGATTATCGAGCTCAGTTTTTCGTTGGCGCTGAATACCAAGGTTTAAATTCTCGTATGCAAGGCACTGTAAAAACTGATGACATCGAATTTGATTATGACGTTGGTGTCGACATCGATCAGTGGGCATTCCTAACAGGGGTTAACAAACAGATCGGCAAGCATTACAACATGACCGTGTTGTACAACAAAGGTGAAACTCGTTCGGCTGTAACGCTGAATCTTGGCTACCGATTCTAGTCACTGAGCTTGGGATACCAGCCTAACCTCAAAACTAAGTTGTTCTTGATAAGAAGTTTTGTAGCTCTGTTATCTACGTAGATGACGATTAAACAGACTACGCCGAATACTATTGTGGAAACTCATTTTATGACTATTGCATACCGCTCTATGATCGCCCTTACTATTGCTGCTGCGTTAGCAGGTTGCGATACTGATACTGCCCCTACAGTTCCATTGCCAGACAAACCAGAACCGCTAGTTCCGGCACCTGTTGAACCTTTTACCGCTCAAATCGGTGACGTAACGATTAAAGCGACCAAAGAAGAACTGGTTATTACTTCAAATACCGAAGACAACAAACTGACTTCTGTTGAGTCTTTTAAAGGTATTAAATTTGCTGAGGCAGAGCGCTTTGAGCACAGTGAACTTATCGATCTTGTGACTGACATTGATGCGACTGCGTTTGGTGATGCTTGCCCTCAATTGAAGACCGTTTCACAGACACAATCTGAAGACTGTTTGAACCTTAACATTTGGCGTCCAGTAGACTTAGATGCTGATGCAGATCTACCGGTTTATGTATTCATCCACGGCGGTGACTTTGAATATGGCTCAGGTTCTGAAGCACTTGTGCACGGTGATACCGTGGTTGCTCAAGGAAGCGACGATGGTAAGCCTTTCATCTATGTAAGCTTGAACTACCGTCTTGGTCAGTTAGGTACTCAATGGATTAAAGGCGCAAACGAAGATGGCAACTATGGCCTAGGTGACCAAAAGCGCGCCTTAGAGTGGGTACACAATAATATTACCGATTTCGGTGGTAATGCTCAAAATGTAACCGTTATTGGGCAAGGCTCAGGTGCTATGTCTATTGGTTTCTTGCAGCAAGATGACGATATCGCAGGTCAATATTTCCAACGTTCCATCATGCAGAGCAACCCGTATGGTTTTGAGTACGCTAGCTATGACGTGGCTAAGGACCGCAACAATGATTTTGATGCAAACACTTCGATCGACGAGATCATGGCGTCGCAAGAAACAGCTTTGAATGGTATTGAACAGCTAAAAAATTGGTTGTTAGGTTCTTTGCAAATCCCAATTCTGAGCCCAGCAGCAGATGAAACTCCAATGTCAAACCTGATGCCTTTTGCTCCCTACATCTTGTGTGAAAAAACTAGCTTACTTGGTAGCTGTAGCGAATCAGCAGAATCACCAATACAAGCAGGCTTCTCAGTACCTACTGTCCTCGGTGAAAATGCACATGAAGCGAACAGCTTTGGCATGCTCTTTACTACAACGTTCTTGATTCCGACAGTCATTGAACTACTAGCAAATGATGAGCCTGAACTGCTTACTAACGAAGAGCCAGCACAGCTTGCACTTGCAATGGTTAACTGGTTAGAAGATCAAAACAACATCGTTCTTCTTCAGCAAAAACTATCTGAGCGAGCAAGTGATGAAGTTTCAGCAGAGCTTGTATTGCCAAGCAGCGCTTACAGCGCTGTAACGAGTTTATTTTATGGTGCCAAGCTAGAAGGAGATCTACTTGAAATGACTGGATGCATTGATACCAGTGATATTGCGGGTACCTTAGGTTGCTTGGTCGACATTGTTGATATAACTAGCCACCAACAAACCAAAGACATTCTGGCTCTAACTGATTTTTACCCTAACTCAGAAGCAACTCTGGGCGACGCAACAGCGAACATGAAGCAATTTAAAACCTTGCTAAATGACACACTATTCAATGGCCCTGCTCGTTATATGGCAGCAAACAGCGAAGTACAAGCAACGTTATACTACTTTGAGCACAAACCAAGTTTTAACATGTGGAACTTTAAAACAGCTCTAAATGAAGAAACGGGCGAATACGACCAACTGTCAATCATTGATCTATTCAAAACGATTGGTTGCATCAGCGGTGCATGTAACGGTTCAGAACTACCATTTATGTTCAACAAAGCTGTACGTTTTGACGGTAGTGAGATTCACCCAACAAGTAATGAGAAGGCATTGATGAACGAAATGTCACGCCTATGGTTTAGCGAAGAACTATTCACTAACTACCAGTACAGCGATTCTGCCGACAATGTATTAGTTATCGAATCTCAAGGCTTTAGCGATAACACAACCTATGACTGGGACTATGTCACAAACCCAGGTTTTGATCCTAAGCTTCGTGAAGGTCGCTTAACGGGTCTAACAGAGCAAGGTCTTATGCCTTGGGACTGGTACCTAAACTAAACATATTCCCCCCCTCCTACTTTAACGGCCAGCTCGCTGGCCGTTTTTATATCCAATTTTACGCTCAAACGCAGGTTAGTTATGACACTTAGCAAACTAAAAACAGCATGCACAATGATGTTAATTGCTTTGGTCACAGGATGTGCCCAACCTTACCCCGATGTTGAAACAGACTTCGAAGCAAACTGGCAAAGCACCGAACACCAAGCAGAAGTGTATTTGATTCCTTCTGCGCCAGAAGCCTTCGCTCGTCGTATCGACCTCGTTCGCCGAGCACAACATTCGATAGATATGACTTACTTCTCTTGGGAACGTGACACGCTAGGTTTGATGCTTCTAAACGAGCTAAAGCAAGCAGCGGATCGTGAGGTTCACATCCGACTGACCTTAGATGACCTACTGGTTTTTAATGATAAATGGTTAGCGGAATTGGACTCACACCCCAATATTGAGATTCGACTGTTTAACCCTTTTGAGTCACGTAAAGCTGGCTGGGTTGGCCGTGCGTTCAACTTCTCGACTCACCAAAAGCGACTGGATAATCGACTTCACGAGAAGTACTTCAATGTTGACCATCAATCGATGATTTTGGGCGGAAGAAACATCGGTAATGATTACTTTGGTTATAGCGAAAATGCCAATTTCTTTGATATGGACGTTCTATTTCGAGGTACGGTAATAGCGTCTTTCGATCGCAACTACCAAGCACTTTGGGAGAGCGAATATGTTGTGCCAATTCAAGAACGAATTAAAGTCAAAGGTCAATACAAAGCATTTATTAAAGCAATGAACAATGGCGAAAAGAATAAAGAACAGATCACGTTCGATGTTGAGAAACAGATAAATCACCTAGGTGAACCAAACTTTATTGAGGCATCGGTTACTCCTCTATTTGATTCGTTAAAGAAGCTCGATGACAACAAACCCTACTTTCGTCAACGTACAGAGTACTTAATGAAGCAAAAAGTGGCGACCCCATCTAAGGCTATAATTTCTACGCCTTATATGGTGCCAAGCGATAACCAGTTTGTGTTTGTCGGTGCGCTTAGAGAGAACCAAGCTGAAGTAACCTTACTAACCAACTCATCTGCTTCCAATGATTCAGGCTTTGTGCCAGCGTATTACGAAAAACACCGTGAGACTTTACTCGACAAAGGCGTAAGTGTCTATGAGTACAAAAGCCAAGCTATCAATGATGATCACTACTTTCATGTTGATACCTACTACCATAACAAGACCGTCATTTTAGATGAACGAGTGACCTATATTGGCTCTTCTAACTTCGATCCAAGATCAGACTTTTTGAACGTTGAGTTTGGTGTGTTGATTGAGAGTGAAGAGTTTGCGAAGCAAGTGACACACTACTTAACGCGTCAGAAAGAGGATTTGTTCTGGGTTGTTTCGCGAGCCCAATCAGGCGAGACCATTTGGATTTCAGGCGAACAAACACACACGAAGAGCCCAAACTACAGTCCATTGAATAAATTTCCGGATTGGTTGTTTCGAAAAATGAACGGCGAGTTTGAGCTGTAATCCAATGGCTGAATCCTTGTCTTAGCTAGAGCAAAACTCTGTAAACTAATCTCTGAACCATAAAACAAAGAAACCGCGTCACATGCGCGGTTTCTTTGTCTGAAGAAAAACTAATCTTACATGCTTGGTGTAATGGTTCTATTGTCCACGTTATTGACCATTCTAACGTAGTTTAGTAGGTCCGCCTCGTAAGTATGCTCACATCCTCCTGCCGTTGATAAATACCGACTTTCAACTCTGGGTTCGACTCTTTAATTGGCTTGAATACCCATTAGCGAGAGCTCAAACAAAGTACGAGCATCAGAATTGAGTACCCAAAGAAAAGTGAATAAGAAACTCATCACCTTCAGGGGCATCTAAACCGTATGCAAAATCGAGTTTTACAGGAATGAATTGTGATTTCCAAATCAAGCTAAGGCCTGTGCCACGCTTCCAATCTGCTTCATCATCAAACGCATCACCAACATCGAGAAACGCGCCCATCCAAATTGACTGATACACCTGATGCTGATATTCAAGGCCTGCCGTTAACATGTAGCGCGCGCCGGTTAGTTCGCCGTTATCGTCTTTCGGAGAAATCGATTCATAACCATAACCTCTTAAGCTTCCATCACCACCAGCAAAATAACGCAGTGAAGACGGTACGTCCAACAATGATTTCGCAATGTTAATGCCAACGTTTGAACGGAAATGGAGCTTCTGATTCTCACTAATATCCCACGAAACTACACTGTTTCCTTCCAACCGCAACAGCCTTGAATCTGAGAACAGATTAGGGTCAGAATATTCAATAGAATAGATGTGTCGATGATTAATCTCCAATTGATCATTTTTACGATCAACCTGAGAGAAGCTGATGCCAGGTAGCAACAATTGCGATTGGTCTTCCTCAGACGCCTGAATGTACTGTTCGTGCAAGTACTTGACGTAAATGGTGCTTTGCCAATCACTGTCTAATTGCCAGTAACGTTCGAACTTAAGATCGTTTGTAAGACTATTGGTGTCTCGATGATCAATTCGTTTCGATTCAAACTGAATACCAAAGTAATCAGTTGTGACCTTTTCCGTTGGGATTTTGTACCCCAACTGCAGTGATTGCTCTTGTTCAGACAAATATGTCTGTGTTTCAAAGCTGTGGCCTCTTCGGTTATACCAAGGTTTTGACCAACTGAGCGAGGCTCGTAAACCGAGATCGGTAGAATAACCGCCACCCACCTGCACAATATTACGAGAACTTGGCTCGGCAATGATATCAATTGGAACTTCTAGGTTGTCATCAAGCTTATCAAAGTCACCATGTACGATGACACTTCGAAACCATTGAGTGTCAGACAAATCGGATTGCAGTTCACCTAACTTGATGGTGTCAAAGTCGTCACCTTTTTTGAAAGTTGGTATTTTCTCGATACGGGTAGGATCAACGCCATCATCTGGAATACTTATAGAACCAAACTTGTATCGTGGCCCACTTGAAAAGTGCAGGTAAATGTTGGCGATGTTCTCGCTGCGAATAACTTCAATCTTTGACTCGATAAACCTACCGTCAAAATAACCTTTCCGCTTCGCTAAAGAAAAAATCGCACGCTTAGTATGGTCGTATTCTTGATGAGACAAAGTTAAACCTGAGCCTAACTTGCTATGATTGAGTATGTTGATGAACTCTTCATCTTTACTCGCTTCGCCTGTGACTTTTACTATCGATTCTGCGATGCGCATGACAGGGCCAGAATCGATGTTAATGATCACGTTATCAGAATCATTGAATTCGATATCTAGCTGAGGGTGATAATAACCATAAGGATTGAGCGCATCTTGAATACGTTTAGATAGCTTAGTTTTCGATAGCTGTGAAGCAGGAACATCAACCAAAGGTTCTAAGTATAATTCTACGTTTTCGGTGAGAGTTTTATTAACCCCTTTAGTCTCAAATTCAGCAGCTCTCGAAGAGTGTTGGGTAAACAGGAAAAATGAAGCTACCAGCACTAATTGTTTAATCGAGGTCTTCACGCGGTTACCCAATTTGCTCAAAACCCGAACAGGTTATGAGCAAACCGTTAAATCGTTGAATCACTTATGGAGGATCTGACCCTACGAACTAGCGACCGGGCTTTTTGCTAAGATTAGGTTATTACCAGAGCCAAAATGTAAGTACAAAAAAGGCGCAATTAAGCGCCTTTATAAATTTTATTTTTTACTGACTCTATATTAGTTATTTCTCAACCAAACATCTTGGTTTTTAGGTGCTTTCTTCTTTTTCTTCTTGCCTGTGCCAGCAGGTGGCGCAACAGGTTTGAGCGCTGCAACCAGCTCAGCAACCGCTTCGGAATCTACTTCAAAGCCTTCGATTTGCTCACGCTCAAGACGGATTTTGTTCTTCTTCTCAATGATTGTGAAGTGATGGTAATCTTCGTGGTCGATCAAAGATAGCGCTAGACCAACCTCACCCGCACGACCACTTCGGCCAATACGATGCATGTAGTCTGATGGGCTACGCGGTAAATCAAAGTTGATTACTACTGGTAGCTTTTCGATATCCAGACCACGTGCCGCGATGTCTGTCGCGATAAGAACGTCAATCTCGCCAGATTTAAAATCTTCAAGAATACGAGTACGTGAACCCTGCCCTTTATCGCCGTGGAATACTTCTGCGATGATACCGCGCTTGTATAGCTTGTCTGCAAGGTGCTCACAGCTGTTTTTCGCGTTTACGAAGATAAGAGCTTGGCGCCATTCGTGCTGTTGAATCAGGTGCGCTAACAATGCTGTCTTACGACCTTTTTCTACTTCGAATACACGCTGAACCAATGTGCTCGCATTAGCACTTTGAAGTTGAACTTCAATTGGATCATTCAGTAGTTCGTGAGTCAGCGTTTTAACTTGCTCGGGGAAAGTCGCAGAGAACAACAAGGTTTGTTTTTTGCTTGGCAGAAGTTTCAAGATCGCGTCTAGTTCTTCTGTAAAACCAAGGCTTAACATTCGGTCAGCTTCATCAAGTACTAACGTTTTTGCTTTATCGAGTTTGATAGCGTTGCTTGAGATCAGGTCAAGCAATCGGCCTGGTGTTGCCACCAAGATATCTGTACCACCACGTAGCGCTTGCATCTGAGTGTTCACCGACACACCACCGAATACACAAACGGTTTTAATTGCACCGTTGAAATGCACTGCGTAAGACTTAACGCTATCGGCAACTTGCTTAGCAAGCTCACGTGTTGGAACCAAGATAAGGCCAGAAACATAGTTACCTTTGCCCGAACGACGGTCTAAAGGTGCATCTTCATGGATCTGCTGTAATAGTGGAAGTGCAAATGCCGCGGTTTTACCTGAACCGGTATTTGCGCCTGCAATTAGGTCGCGTCCTGCTAACACACTCGGAATAACTTGCGCTTGGATAGGCGTTGGCTGTTGGTATTCAAGCTCGGTAAGACGAGCCATCAATGGTGAAATTAAGCCAAGATCAGAAAAGTTGGTTGGTGTTGTGGTGTTAGTCATTAATTGCAGGAACTCAAAGCTAAAATAATAGCGCGCTATACTAACGTATTTCAGCCGTATTACGTAACTAAATCGCCCCTTTCTCCCGTGTTTCAGCGATTAAGCCCCTCTAAAACACATCCAGATACCAAGTTATCGCAAATTTAGTTCAGCCACCCTGCTACTGTTTGTTCCGGTTCATACGAGTTAGGCTCTGTTAACCACACGGCTACTGCGTCAGGTGTGGCAACTAACGGGGAGAAGTCGATATTGAATTGCCATTCAGACTCACCACGTTGGTAGCCATCGTAAACCACGACAAAATCGTGCTCAAGTTTCTTACCTCTGTTCTCGCCCGCTTTAACGCTGGTGACTTCGTTCATCGCCAACAAGGCAATATGAGCGACATAGTCCCCTTTTCCTTCATAACTGACACTGAACGTGTCGCCTTTATGATTGACTGTAAGCTTGGGGTTATTTTGTTGGGGGAGCGAAGGCAGCGTTCTATCAAGCCAATTGAAATAACCGCGCCACTCTTTACCGTCGACAATAAAGCCTGGCGTATAAACGCCACTTGTTACCCCATAAGCTTTGTATAAACGTTGCTTCTGACTGAACGCTTTGCTGGCAAACTTGTCTCCCCAACCTAGGTAATCCCAGTAGTCAACGTGATAAGCGAGCGGAATAACTTGTGTCCAGAGTTTCGGATGTTCTTCAAAAGTGCTGAGGTATTCATCAGCAGGCGGACAACTCGAACAACCTTCAGAGGTGAACAGTTCGATCACCTGAGCAGGTTGCCCTTCATTACTCCAGGTTTGTGCAAGCGACACTGAGGAATACAAACTGATCGGTAAGGCAAATAAACAAAGTTTAATCAATGATGGATTGAGTTTGGCGTGTGACATACCGAGCTCCTTGTACAAAGCGAATTGATTGGCGCTCAAATACAGACCGTTACGCCTAGCTTTTTCTTTCAGGAGCTTAGTTTGCGAAAAGATAGAGTTTATTTCAGATACAAAAACGCCAGCTTCAAAAGCTGGCGTTTCTTAATTCTGTATTTCTTTAATTCTATGCATTTACGCTGAGATTAACGGTTGATACCGATATCGCGCTGCATGTGACCCGATAGGTCGCTTGCGTAGTAACTACGTGGAGAGTTGTCTACGAAAAGAATATCGAAAATGTGTGCAATCAATCCTTTGAAGTTAACCGAGTAGGTCTTCTTATCCATAGAGTTAGGAACAGCGATAGTATTCATTTGCATTGCTTGAGCCATGATTGCCTCTCTATAAACTTGTTTAAGTATTTCGTTCTGATGACAAGAATAATAGGTGATATTTTACCCGTTAAAAAATGACTAAAATTGGAAATTCAGATTAGTTTTTCTAATAAAACAAACCATTAACAAGCCAGGAAAATATATATTCACCCACTATGCTTATAAATTCACTTAGACGTTAAAATCATGCATTTAGAGCAAATAACCCCCTATACAAAGCGGACGATGTCACAGAAAATTTACATAAATAAATTATCCACTTCATCGGCCACGGACTTACTATCGAGTTTTCGATAAATTATATTTGGTTTAATTTACTTGTTCAATGGCAGGTTTCTTCGCATAAATCGACGCTATAATAGCAATGGCCATCGTAGAGATAAGTACCAAAAGTGACCAATGCGTAGGGATTGCCCACTCACTATCAACTAGCAGCATTTTCACACCAATAAAGACCATGATGAATGAAAGCGCTGGCTTCAAGTAGATGAACTTGTCCATCATACCTTGGAGTACGAAGTACAGTGAACGAAGGCCAAGTAACGCAAAAACGTTTGCAGCCAGCACTAAGAATGGCTCTCGCGTAACGGCGAAAATCGCAGGAATCGAATCCAATGCAAACATTACGTCCATCACTGCAATTGCACCGATCACCAGCATCATTGGTGTTAGGACCCATTTAGTGCCCTGTTTAATCATTAATGCAAGGCCGTGGAAGTCTTCAGTAACCGGCATCACTTTACGTAATAGCTTTTCAGGTAGCGTATTTATACTCTCTTCTTCGTCTTTATCTAACGCCAGTTTGATACCAGTCCCAATCAAAAACGCAGCAAATACATAAAGTACCCAGTGGTATTCAGCTAATAATTGCGCGCCTAACGCGATCATGATTGCACGAAGTACCAACGCACCAATAACCCCCCAAAGAAGCGCACGCGGTCTTAAGTGCTCTGGAACTTGATACTGAGCGAATATCATCGCGAATATAAATAGGTTGTCTACGCTAAGGGATTTTTCTAGCAAGTAACCGGTAATGAATGACACGGTTGCTTTTTGAGCTGTGTATTCACTATTCGGCGCATAGAGGTCCCAAAACAAGTAAATAGAACCAGCGAACAAAAATGCGAGCACAAACCAGAAAACACTCCAGATCACCGCTTTCTTGATGGTGACATTACCTCCGCGAGTCTGATAGATATCAATAGAAACAAGAATCACAGTCAGCAGGAAAAAGCCCGCATATGTCGTCATGATTGGCGATGAAAAAAAGGATTCACTATTGGTAGATAATAGAGATTGAGTTGAGTTCATTATTCCTCCGGGCGGAAGAACTTTACAAAGACCTTCCGCAAACAAAACATATCAAGCTCCACGACGGATCTTGATTGTGATTGCGTTGGTCTCGTTGAAGTGAAATATGGGATTTCACCTTTACATACCGGATAGACTCTTGGCCTAACGAGATGACGATATGTAAACTTGCGCTAACTACTCCCCAAACGCGTGGATAATATTCCTCTAACATTGTTTCGTCTAGATAAATTTTAAAAATAAATAAAAAAGGAGCACAAGGCTCCTTTTTTATTGCTGTAAGCTTATCAAAGCGACACTTGTATTGATTCAAATAATCCCCCTAAGAGGTTCACCGATTTTTGAAACTGAGTGTCATTCCAAGCCTGCAACCCTTATGTTGTTGTGGTTTGAAAATCGCGTTCAAACCGAATCATCTTATAGCTTTGTTAAGTTATAAAATCGACAAGTTATAAACCTGCAGTAGGTACTAAGTACACCAATGCAGACCAAACAGACACCCAACCGACAACAGCTGCAGCGTCGAACCAATCTTTCTTATCCATGCTTTGCCTCCACAGAAAGTTACATGGAAAACTAAGCATAAACAGTGCCAATTTTATAGATTTACTTAAGCAATAATAATACGTCTAAATAGGCTAAATGGGATTACCTAAAACACTCCATGCAATTCAATATTTCGCTCTGCTGAAGTGACTCTGGGTTGTCTTGAAGAAACGCAATAAAACAGTCTGACATTGAATCGGTGGTCACTGTACCATTCCCTATCATATCTAATACTGCATCATAACCTTCTTTACCTTTCATTGTGTAGGCAGACGATGCGCCGCGGTATACCTGTTCACGATCAACATCTTGCCAACCAGCCTCATCAGTGTGTATTTCTAGGTGGTGAATTCGGTGCCCTAATGGCGCCTCTTTGTGATAACAAAATCTCAAGTTGTGAGTATAAGGAAAGCTACCTGAGCCAGTACCAACAACGCCATTGTCTAACGCATTATTGATCGCACCTTCTAACATACCCGCGATCGTTTCACCTTTTACGTCATATACACCAATAGGTACGGCAAACGGTAGCAGTTTTCCGGCAATATCGGCAACCGAAACATCACCACTGTTGAGCGAATTTCTAACGCCGCCAGAATTGTGAATAGCGAAGTCTACTTGATGACCTTTTTCGTTCATCAAGTAATGGAAAGACTGAGCAACCAACGGTGCCAGTTGGCTTGGCCCTTTTTCATCAGGAATGCGCACATGACGCAGTTTCGTATCTGCATGAGCAATAACCTGTTTCTGCAGTTTTCGAACTCTAGGCTGATATTTGTCAGTAAGTATGCTTTGCAGTTCAGGATCTTTTTTACATACCGCAATATTCTGGTGGTTGTTCAAGAACTCACACGCCATATCATGGGCATCGTCTTGACCTACTTCACTTAATTTAGCGTCTATAAACAGTCGACGCCCCAACAGCAATTCGTTTTTGCCATTAAAGTGAGTCACCTTACCTTTAGAATCGAACTCGATTTCACAGTGCCCTAGGCTCATTGCGTGAAAACCAGATTGAACCACATACGTGTCGCCAACTTTCACACCATAATCGTCATCTTTAACTAAACCAATATCAGAGAAGTCACCTTGCAGGCGGTGACTATGACCACCAACAATCACGCCAATGCCTGTAACGTTTGCCGCTAATTCTAAATCAGCTTCATAACCAAGGTGACTGAGTAATACGATCTTATTAATACCCGTTTGGTGAATTTGCTCTATTGTGGCTTTTGCCGTTTCTAATGCATTTTCAAATGGTGTGTCAATATCAGGGTTAGCGATACCCGCCATCTTGTCGATGCTTAAACCGAATATCGCAACTTTCTCTCCATCAAACTCTTTCGTTATAAAAGAAGCACTTCGGGTTTCAGTCAGGAAAGGCTTAACAATGTCGTTGTCCGCTAAAGTATGAATTTTATTGATATCCTCATTCGATAAGTTCCAGTTACCCGCCAACAGTGGGAATTTGATTCGTTTGGCGAAGATTGCAACTGGCTCGTTACCCATATCAAGTTCATGATTACCGAGCGTCATGGCGTCAATATTAAGAGCATTCAACAGATCGGCGTTTGCTTTCCCCTTAAATAATGAAAAGTATAAGGTGCCCTGGAAGCAGTCTCCAGCATGCAAAAACAAGGTTCCAACCTTTTGTCGTTGCGCATCTTGTTCTATTTGTTTAAAGCGCGTTGAGATTCGAGCAAAGCCACCAGCACTGACATAAGGTTCAATGATGTGGTTATTCATTTTAAGTGATAGCTGTAATGACGTTGGTTCAAAGTATGAGTGGGTGTCGTTAATGTGTGCCAACACTATTTTGGTCGGCTTATTATTTTTAGTCATATTGTGTTCTCTCTTTGTCCCTTCATACTAGGTCGAGAATCATGACAGAATCGTGAATTTTATGAAACTGCACTGCAAAAAAATACTCGATATAGATCAAAAATCTGATTTTGCACCGTATTAATAAAGAGCGGTTTTTGTGACAAGCGAACATACTGAACACGTGTTTTTCGATTATGATTAAAGATATCTGTTAGCTTTCAAACAATTAGCAGAGCCTTCCGTTAGGAGTAAGCCTATGCAACTAGAAAGAATCGAGATTTCTGGCTTTCGAGGTATAAAGCGCATGTCTCTTGCGTTTGATGAGTTAACCACGCTGATTGGTGAAAACACTTGGGGCAAGTCTTCATTATTGGATGCTCTATCCGTCGTACTTCCATCAGATGGCGTTCCATATCATTTTAAAATGACCGATTTTCATGTCGATTACTCTGTTTCACACCCACAATCTCAACACCTCCAAATAGTTCTCGCATTAAAAGCCAGCGATAAAAGTGAACTAAATGCCGGGCGTTATCGCAAACTAAAACCCATTTGGGTTCAAGATGAGTTCGGTGTGTTCCGTATCTATTACCGAATCAGTGCGACGTTAGAGCAATATGAAGCCACCACTCATTATGCTTTCTTAAATATAGAGGGAAACCCACTAAAGTTGCACCATTCTGAAAAGCTCGCTCAAGAGTTGATGACATTGCACCCAGTGATCCGTCTGCGTGATGCAAGACATTTTGATCGTCCTTTCAATAGTAAATCACTCAACCACAATGCTCATCTCCATACCAATGGGCATAATGGTAACGGCAACAACGAAAATGGTAGCGCGAATAGCCACGCCAGTACTGGTCATGGAAACGGGCACAATAGCAATGGGCGTCAAGCTCGAATAGAGAAACGAATTGATAATACATGCCGACGATTGATGGCAATCCCTGGCCATGTAAACAAAGGCGAAATGCGTAGCAGTCTAGAGTCTATGCAAAGCCTAATTGAGCATTACTTTTCTTTCAAAAGCACTGCTCGCCGCAACCCTAGAAAACCGAGGGACGGTTTACTCTACTCTGCAGGCGCAAACGATAAGAGCATTCATCAGCTTGTAGAAGAAACTAAAAACAAACAAACTCGCCTATTATTCATGGGTTTGCTCAATGCCTACCTTCAAGCAAAAGGGCCGAATGAATTAAGGCGATGTGCACGCCCCCTTTTGATCCTCGAAGATCCAGAAGGCCGCTTACACCCAACGCACTTGGCAAGGGCTTGGAGCTTGATGCAGAAATTACCGATGCAGAAAATCCTCACCACCAACAGTGGTGACCTTCTAGCTGCGGTACCTCTACAATCGATTCGTCGATTGGTTCGCCATTCAGACAAAACCATCGCTAACCAACTCAACATGAATCACTTCAGCAAAGATGAGTTGAGACGAATTGGTTTCCATATTCGTTTCCACCGCTCTGGTGCATTGTTTGCCCGCTGCTGGTTATTAGTGGAAGGTGAAACCGAAGTTTGGTTATTCAACGAATTAGCTAACCAATGTGGCTATAACCTTGCCGCTGAAGGTGTTCAAATTATCGAGTTCGCTCAGTCAGGTCTTAAAGCGCTCATTAAGGTTGCACAAGAGTTTGGTATCGACTGGCATGTAGTGACCGATGGCGACGCGGCAGGTAAAAAATACGCAGCGACCGTTTTATCAAAGCTTGGTAATGACCAAGAACGACACCGCTTAACTGAATTACCTGATAAAGACATAGAACATTACTTGTATATGAACGGCTTCGAGAACTTTTTCCGTGACATGGTGAAAATTCCATACGATCACCCTATTCCTCCAAAGAAAGTAGTCGCTAAGGTACTCAAAAAACACGCAAAACCCGACCTTGCATTGGCGATAGTTTCTCATTGCGAAAATCAGGGGCAAGAATGTATTCCATTATTGCTGAGGTGGACCCTAAAACGCGTCATCACTATGGCAAACGGGAATACTTAAATAACTAGCACCTAGCACCTAGCACCTAGCACCTAGCACCTAGCATTCAATTTGTCTGATCGATGTTATAATTTCAATTTTAAACAAATACTTAAGCTTATTATCACAATAACAATCAAACAAAAAAGGCACACCAAACGGTGTGCCTGTATAAATCGATATACAAATTAATTGGGGATTATCTTGCAAGAGTTAACCGTGACTAAAGCGTCAATACTTAACGTATTTATTAAGCCTTTGCCTGTTTAGCGTGTTGTTCAACAACTTCCGAAGATTGAGTCGATTTCTCGTGAAGCCATAGCCCCGTTGCTTTCATCAAGTATCCGAATACACCACCAAGCAGCAAAGACGGCACTACAAGTTGCCAATCGCCACCTGCAGCAAACGTAGCACAACAACCAATAAAGGTGCCGGGGATATAACCTAGCCACGCTTGTTTCGCTTGAATACACATAAAGAAAGCAACGATAGCGGTAATCATATAGCCTAAAATCTCTAGACCTGCGAAGGTTGAGCTTTCGATAATCACCATTGCCCAGAATACACCTGTCATATTGGTTAATAAGCTGCTTGCTAGCCCTTTTACACCGCCCGTTGGCGAAGCAAAGTAACTGGTGCAACCTAAGAAACCTGCCCATGACAACAGACCGAAAGAGATAGCAATCCACCCCCATAGACCTGACAAGATACCTGTTGTTAATGAAATCGCGACTAATGTACTCATACTATTTCTAAAGCCTAACTGTAGGGTTTCTACAACCGGATTTAGCCTCACTTAAAATCAAGTGAGTATATTATGTGAAGAGAGCTCTGATTTAGCCGATCATGATCACATTAATAATGTATGCGAATGTGCATTTATCACTATATAGAGACCGAAATCGCTTATTCAACATATTTGGTTATTAGTATTTTATCAAATCTAGGTTACAGAACCGACCGTTTACCTTTCATCATGCGTTTACCTTCACGCTTAATGCACTCAGCGAGTGGGTTCTCTGCCATGTCAGCACGCCAAATAAAAGACAGCGTTCTTTCCATTTCTAGCTCAGGAACATTCAACGTCACCAGTTGGCCTGACTCAACAAATTGTTCGACATCTAGATAAGGTAAACACGTTAAATATGGGCCGTTTGCAACCAAACTTCTTAAAACAGGAACGTGTTCGTACTCTCGCCAAACGTCGAGATCGCCAATTAAATGATGAATAGAGCTATCAAAAACTTTGCGGGTACCTGAGCCGTGCTCGCGTAATACCCACTTCGCTTGCTCTAATTGCGCCAAACTTACTCGTTCTCGCTTGGCAAACGGGTGATGAGCCGACGCAACCACCGTTAAATGGTCAGTACACCATACTTCTTGGTGAACACGGTTGTCGTCACAACGACCTTCGATTACGCCCAAGTCGTATTGATAATCTAATACGCCATCTATTACTGCATCCGTACTTTGCACCCCAAGTGAGATTCGCATCTCAGGAAAGTCGTTATCAATAATACTGATGAGATCTGGGACGAGGTGTTCCGCAGGGGTTTGGCTTGCACCTAATTTGAGCTCACCACTTAGTAAATGCTGCTCATAAAAACCCATCTCAATTTGCTGCGCATCTTGCAGTAAACGCTTCGCTTTTGGTCTCAACCACATGCCCCAATGAGTAAGGGCCATTTGCTTGCCTTGCCTTTCAAACAAAGGCCTGCCAAGCATTTTTTCCAACTGTGCAAGAGACATACTTGTCGCCGACTGAGTTAACGCCAACTTGTCTGCTGCCTGACTAACACTCCCGGAATCTGCTACTGCATCAAATACCGCGAGTTGCTTCAATGAATAACGCAAAATTGATCCTTAATGCTTCTAATTATTTGTGTCCAAATGCTCGTTTTTTATAAAGCCGATGAGCAATCAATTTCATTCTACGCGTAACCAAATCTATATCAATAAATTTGATGTGGTTTCTAAAAATTATCAATTTTACCTCTACCTCTCAACCCCCTAATCTGTAATGGCAGGACACAACGAGCCCTGTAAAACACTACTGATTAACTCAGTCATTAACACTAGGAATTAAACATGACGGATTGTTCAAGGGGGGAATATGGCAACAGGCACTTCTGAAAATCATCAACTGTTCTCACCAACAGAAATGATGGCGGAAGCAGAGAAGTTTGCACTAAGTAAGGCAAGTAAAACCAGCAGCATGACATTGAGTTTGGCAATCATGGCTGGTGCATTCATAGGGCTTGCTTTTTTATTCTACATCACGGTTACCACCGGTAGCGCTGATGCGGGATGGGGATTAAGTCGCTTAGCTGGCGGCCTAGCATTCAGTATGGGTTTAATCTTAATTGTTATTTGTGGTGGTGAGCTGTTTACCAGTTCGGTGTTATCAAGCATCTCATGGGCAAACAAGCAGATTACTTTCACCAAGATGCTTTCAATCTGGGGCAAGGTTTACGTAGGTAACTTTGTTGGTGCGATGTTCCTTTTGGCGTTAGTCAGCGCCGCAGGCTTGTATCAACTTGATGGCGGACAGTGGGGCTTAAACGCCCTTAACATTGCTCAGCACAAGCTACACCACAGCCCTGTTCAAGCTTTTGCTTTGGGTGTGCTTTGTAACTTACTGGTGTGTTTAGCAATTTGGTTAACGTTTAGTTCTGCGAATGCGATGACTAAAGCAATGATGACCGTATTACCCGTAGCGATGTTCGTTAGCTCAGGCTTTGAACACTGTGTGGCAAATATGTTCATGGTTCCACTAGGCATCACGATTCAAGCGTTCGCACCAGAGAGTTTTTGGATGCAGATTGGCGCGACACCAGCTCAGTACGCAGACCTTAATGTCGTGCAATTTGTTACCGCAAACTTAATACCAGTGACAATAGGCAACATCGTAGGTGGCTCGGTATTAGTCGGCTTAGCTAATTGGAGCATCTACCGTCGCCCACAACTTAAAGCAGCAAAAATTACAGCAATTACACAAACAACAGAAATCACGTCAGTTAAGGAAATCACTATGAACACAGCAACTACTATCAAGCAAATCATGAACACTCAACCAATAACACTTAGCGTAGAAATGCCTACCTCTGTTGCAATTGATACACTTTTAGACGCTCAACTTGTTAGCGCTCCTGTTTGTGATGTTGAAAGCCGCCTTGTAGGTATCTTCTCTGTTCATGACGTAATGGTTGACCTATGGTGCCAGGATTACATCCCTACTAAAGGTCAAAAAGTGGTAGACCTAATGAGTCGTGACGTAGTCGCTATCGATGCTAACGACAAGCTAGTCGATGTTGCTGAGTTCTTATGTATCGACAAAGAGCAACTATACCCAACAACAAGTATGGGCTTCGCCACTCGCCTGACTTCTCTTTCTCTAGAAGAGCGTGCAAAAGCGATGAAAGTAAGCCAACCACACATGCTTCCAGTGCTAGAAAATGGCGTGATGGTAGGTGTACTGACTCGCATTGAAGTTATGCAAGCACTGCGTCCTATCTATGGCGACCGACTAAACGTGGTTCCACAAGCTGAGCTAGAAACGGCTTAACTAACGGCTACTTGCAAAGCTAGAAACAGATTAACGAATCTAAAGCTGAACTATTAGGGATTAGTAGTTCAACTGGATAACTCAGTCATAGCAACGTTGACTGGCTAGAGGCAAATGGTGGCTTTTGACGTAATAAAAGGTTTGACACAAAACAGACCTAAACGCGTTGCCATTTATCTCAATAAAAAAGGCGCAAAGTGAAAACTTTGCGCCTTTCTCTATTTCTAACTGTCGCTTTCTTGATATCAATTAAACTTTTGATACTTTTTAAAATGTTGATATCAGACGACCATTGTGAATAGCTAGATTACTTCTTTACACCTTCAACGTGCAGATCCATATCGACATAGCTTGAAGCGCCCATTACAGGAATATTGAAGTCAGCAAGTTCTAGGCGAGTCGTACCAACAAAACCAGCACGCTCACCACCCCATGGGTCTTGGCCAGCGCCAATGAATTCAGCTTCGATAACGATAGGCTTAGTGACACCATGAAGTTTAAGGTCACCCATTACTTCAAGTTTGCCGTCGCCTTTATCAACCACTTTTGTGCTGTTGAAAGTGGCATCTGAAAATTTGCTTGCATCAATGAAGTCAGAGCTACGGATGTGCTTATCACGTTCTGCGTGGTTTGAATCTAGGCTTGTTGTATCAATAGTTACATTTATTTTTGATGCTTCAATATTGCTTTCATCAAATGAAAAATCACCTGAGAACGTATTAAAACGACCCTGGATAAAGCTGTAACCTAAGTGGCTAACTTTAAAATTAACTGAAGCATGTGCGCCTTTTGTATCAATCACGTAATCAGCGGCGTTCGCAGCGAAAGGCATTGCCATAGCAAATGCTAATCCTGTAGCGATAATTGACTTATTCATTTTGAAGCTCCTATCATTTTTCGTAGCGTATCGTCTTTGTCGATAACGTGGTGTTTTATCGCCGCTAAGGCGTGTACTGATGCCATAATGATCAGTACCCATGCAGCGTAGTAGTGAATCGTTCCTGCAAGATCAGATTGGTTTGCAAACAGTTCGCCCATACTTGGGACAGTGAACCAATTGAATACCTCTATCCCGCGACCATCTGATGTAGAAATCAAATAACCTGAAATAAATAAAACCGCTAAGTTTATGTACATAAAACCGTGAGCAATCTTAGCAGCTGCGACTTCATAGCTTTTACCTTCCACCTTGGGTGACGTGGTAACTAGTTTCCAAAGCAAGCGAACAACGGTCACTGTAGCTAAAAGAATACCTACCGAACGGTGATAGTCTGGTGCTGTTTTGTACCACTCGCTGTAGTACGAAAGATCAACCATCCACAGGCCCACACCAAATAAGCCAAAAATTGCTAGAGCTGAAATCCAATGCATCGCTCGTGCTAAAGGGTTGTAATTTCTAACGTTGTTGTCCATGCATCTTTTCCGAATGTTAACGAGTAGTGTAGTTTTAAAAAGCGTACCCTACACCAAGTTTGTGTAACATATTATTTACCAAGCTTTACATTAGTTACATCATTTCAATCTAAACGAGTTATTCAAATTTTTTGAACAAGTGGCTATTTTCTTGAACCAGTCACTCTTTTACCTGAACAACGCGCATTGTTTTTAAATTTCAACGATTTGTTCAATCTCGTAAAGCTCATCTGCAATATCTAACATTTTACGTTCCATCACTTTTTGAGCATCTTCTATCCCTTTGTTGTAATAAATCGCACCAAATTTTTTACTGATGAAGTCCACTATAAACTCGGTATCAAATTGCCCTACTTCTATATCGATCTCATCCTGCAGATACTTTTGAAGAGCATCAGTAAGCTCAGACTTTTGTTTTGAATCTAATTGAATAGTCATAAATGTTTCCGAATAAATACGAGTAGAAGAACTGTGATTAGCTGACTAAGATTAGGTGAGCTAAACGCAATTGATAATGAGAGATGGCTACAATTCTGGTTGCTCACTGTAATCCTAGTAACTCACTATAATTCCACATAATTTAGAAGACAGACCACTAGACTGCCAGTGCTATCCATAAAAAAGACTTGGAATAGCTAATTTTGATAGAGGGATCAAGAACTCACGTTTTGCTCATAGGTAATGGCACACAAATTACCGTACTATTGCCCATCAATAAGATAGTAACTATGTATAAGGGACTTCATTGTTATTAGATCTCGTGATTAAAAGCGTTAATCAATTTCAAGACGACTGTCTAAAGCTCTGTGAACACCATTACCCTACCGTACACAACCAAGGGATCAGTGAACACCACATAGGAAAAGCGTTTGCTCGACGAATGGAACACACCTTCGTGAGTTTTAATCATGTGAGCAACATCAGCCCACTCGAAATGTTCTCTTCTGGTGATAGCCCTCGTCACTTCCGAATTTCTTCTGAAATTGGTACGGTTTGGATGATTAGCCATCATATGGTGAGCGCCGGAAAAACGTGCCGCAAAAAGTTAATGCTAGACATTCATAAATGGCAATCAGAGTACGGATTTGCCATTCAACCTAACGATCTTTTGATTATTGTCTCTGACCATTGGATCAGCAGAAGTAAGACTAGCGGTGAGCTTTTGCACTGGTGGATGGGAGAGTTGCCTGACGAAATATCCGAATACAACCAACAGGGCATCACATTAAGAGAGAGCGAATCTCAGTTTGCTACTGATTTAAATCGTAATTTTAGAATTAGCCCGTGCTTTATTAAATTCGGACATCCTTTAAAACGGTCAGGAAATCAACAATTAGTTCGTAAATACTTACAACTTTATGCAGTACTTCAATGGCAATAAGAATACGAGTCAATTTTTAAATTTAATATTTAAAGTAAATTTTTGACTTTCACAAAGTATTTTATAACCGAAAACTTTTCTTGTGTTCATTAATTATCCAAATGTCAATTTTGAATGATTAATAACCTTTACGCTAACTTTATCGATTATGAGAGATAGATATCATTTCTATGTAACTGGTACAGTCTCTTTAATTCTTAACTTTGATGCCCTCCCAAAATCTAAGTCTTTAACCCTACTTTTCTCTGGTGTACTGGTGCTCTAGCCTTATATTAGTTGTGGTTACTATGCGATAGGTTCCTTAGCCATTAAATTCACTGCGGCAATGAAATGGCAGGAAGTGATAATTGAGACTAATTACTGATATCATTTATCATCCTGATTTTTCGTTAATTATATTTATTTAAATATTGACGCTGTAAATGAATTTTTATTAATTGACAATTTACTAACACCTGTCAATATTGTGACAGCCATGGCGAATGTTTTCGTCACTGAATAAACACCTTTACTAACGACTATGATTCTATCAAACAGAAGTGAATTTATTAGCTGTATATCCGTGGATACCGATATGCAGTTTATTGCTAAATACCAAGATCTAACACTTAAAAGTGTCTATCAACCGATATTTGATTGTTCTATGGCTCAGATAGGCGTAGAGGCTTTAGTTCGCCTATCGAACGGCAAGGGTGAAATTGTTCGTCCTGATCACTTCTTCCATTCCGACGAAACTTTATGCGTTGATAAGATCAATGTAGAAAGGCTGAGTAGAGCTATCCATATCCGCAACTTTGCACAATCAAAAATTCGTCACTTACACCTGTTTTTGAACGTGCTCCCGAACGTTGGTGAGCTGTTTGCCGCAGAAAAAGTAAGCGACAGTCTGTTGGCTAAACGCCTCCATGAACTGAACCTATCATCGTCTCAAATAGTAATGGAATTGGTTGAACTTAATGCAGAAAGTGAAGAGCGCTTGAAAGACGCCGCCCACTCACTCGCACAAAATGGATTTCAAATCGCGGTCGATGATTTTGGAACACAAGCTTCAACCGAGCAACGCGTTCGTCATATCAATCCTCATATAATAAAAATAGACCGATCTGTTATGCTCGACTTCGAAAAAGGCAACACTCGTGAAATGACCTTAGTACTAGAGCTTGCTAACCAAATTGGCGCCAAGACCGTAATTGAAGGAATTGAAACTCAGCAACAACTCGTTGCAATGCAAAGTTTAGGCTTCGATATGTATCAAGGCTACCACTTAGCCATGCCAGAGCCGATTGAGTTGGATATACGCCTCGCTATCTAAAACCGCTTATCTATAGAAGCTGCTTTTCCATTGATTAGCGGCTTTTTAACTCCTGTTGGTTAACTCTCTTTTATAGACCTAACGCTTAGCCTTAGCACTTCGTTCGTCTTGTGTTTTTATCTAGCACTTATAAAAAAGCCCAGTCAAGATGACTGGGCTGGCTTAAAAGAATCTGTTTTATATCAATCCCTAATAACCCGCAGTGGACGGTTTGATTCTATAAAGGATAGCGAACATCACTGGTACTACTATTAGCGTTAGTACTGTAGCAAAACCTAAGCCTGCCATGATGGTGATCGCCATCGAGCCAAAAAATGCATCAAATACCAAAGGTATCATGCCTAAGATAGTCGTTAACGCTGCCATAGAAACCGGTCGCACACGGCTGATCGCGCTATCCACAACCGCTAAGTATGGGTCTTTACCGGTTGATAATTCAGTGTTGATCTGGTCAAGCAATACAATACCATTCTTCAAAATCATGCCACTTAGACTTAGTAAGCCTAAGAACGCAGTGAAGCTGAATGGCATATTGGTACCTAACAAACCAATCGAAACACCAATGATTGAAAGTGGAACCGCAAACCAAATCACAAGCGGCTTACGAACCGAGTTAAACAGAAGCATTGTGATGATAAACATCAGCAAGTAACCCATTGGTAGTGAACCAAATAGAGATTCTTGCGCATCTTTGGAACTTTCGTACTCGCCACCCCAACTAATCTCGTAACCTGCAGGTAGAACGAGTGCTTCAACCTTTGGTTTTACCCTAGCGAACAAGCTAGCTGGCGTTTCGTCACCCAACACATCGTGGTCGGCAAGTACGGTTAACGTGCGTTTTCTGTCACGACGTTGAATCAGCGGTTCAGACCATTGAAGTTCAACCCCATCGATCACTTGTTCAACGGGAATGTATGTTTGCAGCGATGGACTCCAGATTTTCACATTATTCAGTGATTCAAAATCAAAACGTTCGGCTTCAGGCAAACGCGCTACGATAGGCAACATATGAGTACCATCACGCAGTAACCCAATGTTGTAACCACCAAATGCCATTTGTAACGTCTCAGACAAATCAGTCTTTGAAATGCCAAGACGACGAGCCTTTGATTCATTGAACAGTGGCACTAACTCTTTAGTACGTTCACGCCAGTCATGACGAACATTTCGAGATCCCGGATCCGCTAACAAAATATCTTCTACTTGAACCGCGATGCTGCGAAGTATCTGTGGGTCTGCGCCACTAATACGTGCTTCTATTTTTGAAGCTGGTGACGGGCCAAACTCAATCAATTTGAATTGGAACGTCGGTTGTTCAAATTGGTTGGCTAAGTCCTTGTCTAACTCTTCTAGCACTTCAAACATGGTGTCACGGTCAGTCGTTCGAATTTGTAGCTGACTGTACGCTTCGTAACTTTTCTCTGGTTGATATGTAAGCGCAAAACGTTGCATACCCTGCCCAACCGTTGTTGTCACAAACTCCACGTTATCTTGCTGGCGAATATAACTTTCAACCTTTTCGGTCTGCTTGATCGTTTCACGAACATCAGTGCCTTCCGGCATCCACATGTCTACATAGAACATTGGTGTGTTTGATGGTGGAAAGAACTGCTGTTTCACCATCCCAAAGCCGACTACGGAAACTGCTAATAGCGCAACCATACTGACAACAGTAAGCCATCTAAATCGAAGCGCTACTTTCAGACACACACCAAATACAACGAACAAGATGCCTTTGTAAGGGTCTTCGTTTTCATCAACTTTGTCTTCTTCTTTAAGCAACATTTCAGCAAGGAAAGGCGTTAATGTTAGCGCCGTTACCCAACTTAAGAATAGCGAGAAACACAGTACCCAGAACAACGAGCCCATGAACTCACCTGTTGCATCTTTCGACAAGCCGATAGGCGCAAAGGCTGTGATAGCAATAATGGTCGCACCCAATAGTGGCCATTGTGTTTGTGTCACGATGTCTTTCGCTGCTTGAAGTTTGGTCTTACCTTTTTTCAAGCCAACCAGAATACCCTCAACAACAACAATCGCATTATCCACCAGCATACCCAATGCGATAATCAGTGCACCCAGTGAGATACGGTGCAGTTCTACATCGTTGTAGTCCATAAGAATGAAGGTACCAAACACCGTCAATAAAAGTACCAAACCAATGATTAAGCCACTGCGTAAACCCATTGCAAACAGCAGCACAATGATAACGATAGCAACCGCTTCAACTAAGCTAATCAAAAAGTCTGCAACTGATTTGTCTACTTCTTGTGCCTGGTTATAGAAGTAGTTCAATTCTACACCGGCAGGTTTAATGCTTTCTAAGCGATCCAACTCCGTATCAAGCGCATTGCCAATTTCGACTACGTTTACACCTGACGAAAAGGCGATACCTAGGTTTATAGCCTGCTTGCCGTTGTAAGTAAGCACATTGCCAGGCTTTTCTTGAATGCCACGCGTAACATCAGCGACATCTTTAAGGCGAATTAAGTTACCCGTGTCACGACCATGAATGATCAGGTTTTCAAGTTCTTCAACGGTATTGAGCGTACCATTAGGTCTAATCGTTAAGCTTTGACCGTTTAGCATCACTTCACCAGCCGATACCACACTGTTTTGCTGTGCTAATAAAGAGGTTACGGTCGACATATCTAAGTTCAACGCAGCTAAGCGTTCAAGTGACATTTCAACAAACATTTGTTCTTGTTGATCACCGGCAATGCTGACTTTCCCAACGCCTTCTACAAGTTCAATTTCACGTGTTAGATAGTCAGCGTATTGCTTCAATTCAACAGAATCATAGCCGTCCCCCGTTAGCATAATCATGACGCCGAACACATCACCAAAATCGTCGATAATCTGAACAGAATTAACACCACTTGGAAGCGTAGGTTGAAGATCATTAATTTTACGACGCATCTCATCCCAAATCTGTGGTAGCTCGTCCGGACCGTAATCCATCTTCATACTGACCATTATTTGAGACATGCCACTCGATGAGGTCGACGTAATCTTATCGATATAAGGGAGCTGTCTTATCTCTTTTTCAAGTGGATACGTCAGCTCTTCTTCAACTTCCATTGATGTGGCGCCAGGGTAAGTTGAAATAATCATGGCATCTTTGATGGTAAAAGCTGGGTCTTCTAAACGGGATAGATTACCAAAAGATGTGACACCACCGATGGCCAAAATGACGAGAAACAACCAACTGATTACTTTGTTCTTTATTGAATATTCTGCGATGTTCATTCTGCTTTTCCTGACAATTTGATTCCGTCACGGAGTTTTCTTAAATTTGAATTTACGAGTTGATCACCTTGCTCAACACCGTGAGCGACAAGTGCGCCTTTACCACTGATCTTTTCAACTTCAACTTCGCTTTTGAACGCTTGTCCATCTTCGAGTTTCCATACAAAAAACTGGGTTGCTTCACCCCCAGCTTGTAGCGTTGTCATGGGTAATTCATAGCCTTGAACATCACTTAGACCCGCTTTAGCCATATCTACATTTACCGTAACACTTGTACCTGGTAAAACTTCGTTCTTAGGTTGTGGCATCTGCATCCAAAATTCATAAGTACGAGATTGTGGGTGTAATTCACTGGTGTGTTCTAAATACGTCAATGGATATTGACCAGTATGCCCACCGAAAGTCGCTTGAGGGCGGTAACTGTTTGACCGCATATTTGGGCTGATTGACGCTAAGATTGAATCTGAGACTTGAATTCGCACATACACCTTTTCGTTTTGATACAAGCTCAATAAAGTTTCACCCGGTGTTACATTTTCAAAGCGCTGTTTATCTACTGTTGAAACCGTTCCAGAAAATGGTGCTAAAAGCTCGGTGTAACTCAGCTTACGCTCTGCCGCAGCCAAGTTAGCCGATGCCAATTTGTAGTTAGCGGTTAGTTGATCGTGTTCAGATTGAGATAGCATCTTGCTGCTGAACATCTCAGTACCACGCGCAAGTTGCTTACTCGCTAGCTCAAATTGAGATTTAGCGTCCGTCAAACCTTGCAGGTAGGTATCGTTATCAAGCGTTGCGAGCAATTGCCCTTTTTCTACTCTGTCTCCGGCCTCGACCAAGACTCGCTTAATTTCACCAGGCAGCTTAAAAGATAAAGGCGTTAACTCAGCAGGCATCACTTGACCGTTAAAGCTTCTGAACTGTTCAGTGAGAGGAGCACCAACTTCAAAGGTAGAAACGAAAAGAGAAGGTTGCTCGCGGTGATCAGCCTCGCTGTTACAGGCTTGAAGAAACAAAGTAGATGCTACGACAAATGATAATTTAGAAAGGTTCATTAAATACCGCCCTCACGTTGCCACGCCTTGACTTGCTGGCCCTCAGATAAAACATCGACACCCGCTTCAACGATAAGGTCGCCAGGAGACAAGCCATCAATAACGTTGCCTTGTGGGTCAAGAGATACTTGTACTTTAGAAATCAATTGAGACTCTGGGCTATAACGCCAAAGCTCGCCGTGGTTCGTTTCTCTGCTTAACCATGCAGAGTCAACGATTCCGATGCCTAGCTGAGATTTACTTTTCTGAACTTCAACTTGGGCAGTCATGCCGGACAACAGATTTATCCCGTCAGGTTTTACGATAGACACAACCGCTTGATAGCTGTTGGTGTCTTCGTCGGGCTGAGTCGATATCTCTTTAAAACGAGTGGGAATACGAATGCCTCGGTGGCTATCCATCACTACCCACATGTTTGAACTGGTTAGGTCTTGAATAGAACGGTCTTCAAGCTTTGATACCGGGATAGAGAACGTCACGTCCATTTCGCTGTGATTCAAAATGTTAAGCACTGGCTGCTTTTCTGCGATTAATTGGTATTGCTTACCGAACACCATAGACACTACGCCATCGAATGGAGCAACTAATGTGGTGTAACCAAGGTTTGTTTTTGCTTGGTCCAACTCAACTTCAGCGGCAGTAAATGTATTTAAAGCTTGGTCATAGTAATCAGTGCTTACTAGCTTTTTCGCGTATAACTTTGAAGCTTGTTTGAACTGGCTATTCGCCAAGTCAAATCTTGCTTGAGCCGCATCAAGCGCAATTCGGTAATCCGTTGCATCCAACGCTGCTAATACTTGGCCTTTCTTCACTTCCTGCCCCATTCGAACAGAAAATATTTCAATGTCTCCACTAACTTGGAAAGAAAGCGCAGCACGATCGGTTGCGTCAACTTTGGCGATAAAGCTATCTAGGTCAACATCACTTTGTTGAGGAATTTCAAAAAGCTTTACAGGTTTAACAACTTGAATAGTTTCTTCGGACTGGGCTTTATTACACCCAGTTAGAGAACCCGCAAGCATGATCGTGGCGATCGCTAGCAACGCATTCTTTCTTAAACTAGTTTCGATAGACAAATTGGATTGCATGATGCTTCTCCATTTAATTATTATGTTTTATTACACAGGCGGGCAGTATATTTAAAATTAGATAATTCTCAAGCTTTACTTTCCACCTGTGCAGTATTTTTTATTTTAATAAAAACAGTGTAGAATGTGGTAATCAGGTAAATGTGTGAAGTAAAGATGACAGAAAAGAAACAAGGTAGAAGAAGTGCAAAAGACGCGGAGGAGACGCGATTTTTGATAATGACGGTTGCTGCGGATATGTTCTGTGAGCATGGTTATGATAGCGTTTCGCTTCGTAACATCAGTGAAAAAGCAGGCGTATCGCATAGCCTTATCCGCCACCACTTTGGTAGCAAAGAAAAGATTTGGCATGCTATAAGCGATTGTTTACATGGTTATTTTCAGTCTTATATTGCTAAAATCATGGATGAGCTTCCAAAAGATGCAGCGCCAAACATTACTATCTATTTATTTAGTATGCGCCTCTTTAGCAACATGATTCACTCACGTAAGCCGATGCAACTTATCACCGACTCTGTTCGCCAAAAAGATAACTTAGTTGATTACTTTATCGACAATGTTGGCAATGTTGAAAAAGAAATCAATATGCTAGCTGAGCAGTATAATGAGGCGAATCCTGAAAACTTGATCAACATTTATGAGATTAAGTGGCAAATGATCATGTACGCGCATGGAGCCGTATGCCTAACTCCGTTCATGGAAAGCACATGGAACGAAGGCGAGATGCAGTCAACACCTGAAGAAGCATTATTAAAACATTGGCAGTTATTCAACACACAAATGCTCAGCACGTTCAACATCAATGAAGAATGGGCACTGAATCCTACCTCGATCGAAGAATTAGTTTATGACGTACCTTGCGTATGGAAGTGCGAACAAGACTAAGTAACGCTGAGGCCTTTGTACTCGACATTTAAATTGCCTTGATACGAAAATGCCCCATGACTGATGACAGTCATGGGGCATTTTTATATTGGCTCAGGTTAATACTTTCGAATTAATAAACGCGATAAACATCAACTCCAACAAGACTAGCGTCGCGCTTTACCGCGGTTTTGGTGAATTTTTAGCTTTGCTTTCATCTTACGTTTTTCTGATGAACGACTCTTACTACGACCCCCTCGTTCTGGTGCCACGTCTTTTTCAAGGCTTGGTTCAAAGCCCTCTAACCACTCTTGAGGCAAGCGTGTATCAAGTAATCGCTCAATGTCACCCAGGAGATAAGCTTCATCCTGACTCATCAAAGATATCGCTAAACCGCTGTTGCCTGCACGGCCAGTTCGTCCAATACGGTGAACGTAGTCTTCTGCTTTGAATGGCAGGTCATAATTCACAACTTGTTCTAACTGCTGAATATCGATACCACGAGCTGCTACGTCTGTCGCAATAAGCGCTCGTACTTTACCCGATTTAAAATCGTCTAATGCTTTTTGGCGCGCGCCTTGGCTCTTATCACCATTGATAGATGCCGCTTTAATGCCATCTAGCTTAAGTTCTTTAACTAGAGCATCAGTGCCCTGCTTAGTTTTCGTGAACACCAACACTTGTTGCCAGTTCTTCGATCCGATTAAGTAAGCCAACAGTTCACTCTTACGCGATTTATCTACAGGGTAAACCATTTGGGTAACTGTCTCTGCTGTACTGTTTTTTGGCGTGACTTGAATTTCACTTGGCGACTGCATCATACGATGTGCAATCGCTTTGATTTTGTTATCAAACGTTGCTGAGAAGAACAAGGTTTGACGAACTTCGTTCATGCGAGAAAGAATGCGCTTAATGTCCGGCATAAAGCCCATGTCTAACATGCGATCCGCTTCATCCAGTACCAATACTTCGGTATGGCTTAGCATGATGTTCTTGGTAAACATATGGTCAATAAGACGACCAGGCGTCGCTACAAGAATATCAGCGCCGCCGCGCAGGTTATCAGTTTGAACCTTCATGCTAACGCCTCCATAAGCCACAACGACTTTAATATCGGTACCTTTTGCGTACTCGGTTACGTTATCAAACACCTGTTGTGCTAATTCACGCGTTGGCACTAACACAAGCGCACGCACTAATTTTGGATTTGGAATAATGTTGTCTTTGGTCTCGATTAATCTTTGAATAATCGGCAAACCAAATGCCGCTGTTTTGCCTGTACCCGTTTGAGCACCAGCTAATACATCTTTGCCTTCTAATACCAATGGAATCGCTTGTTCTTGAACACTGGTAGGAGCCGTAAAATTAAGCTCTGCTAACGTAGCAAGAAGGTGCTCAGATAATCCAAGTTGGTTAAAAGATTTGGTAGATTCAGACATAGTATGATGCTCAACGATTAAATAGGCGCGGATTGTAGCAAACCTGCATTACGCTGTTTACCTTTCCTTTTGATTTTTCTTCAATTGAAGCGTACTAAACTGGTTAGCTTGCTCTAAAACCAATGGATAAAGCTCATTAAAGTGACACTGCAACGTATCATAGTGGTACTCAAGGTCAGCATAACAGTTTTTGAGCATGCCTAGTTTGGGCCTTCTTATAGCCATTCGTTGCAGTACCATATCGATTGAAGACATGTCTTGATAACTTTCTAACCATCGTTGTTCCGCCATTTTCTGATGGATAGTAATAAAACTCTCAGGCCAATGTGGTTCTTGATGTGCGAAAATTTGTTGGTGGGAATCCAGGCAAAAACGTTCCAGTGTCTGTTGTGAGAATTGCTCCCAATGATTGGCTAAGCAATGATCCCAAAATACATCGAGAGCAATAGGAGCAAAGCGCCGTGTTTGAACTGAAAAGAGTGATTTGGCTGAGCGCGACACATCATGGAGGTCGGTGTAACTGTCCACGAATCGATGAAGTCTGATGCCATTTGCAAGCGAAGTTGAATAATGCTTATTCGGATCGCCTTTAACAAAATCACCTAACAGATTTCCTGCCAAGTTACTCTTGCAATGTTGCGCGATGTGAAGATGTGCGAGAAAGTTCATTGAACCTCATTAAAGTATCGAGAACTAAGTAATATGGTAAACGTACTCGTTTATCTTCGCGAACTTTAATGAGGATAGTTTTGATTGACGTGTGAGCAAATGAGGTTTGCTCAGTTTAAGAGTTGTCTAATTTGGGAAACATTGAGCTATGGAAGTATTGAGCTTTAGTATACCCAAAACTTAATAAAACTTTAGTTTGAAGAGTTAAAAAGTTCTTCTGCTAATTGTTTAACCGTCTGCTCATAGTCAGATAAATCAATACCAATTTCCATGGCATCTAACAACTCAAGACTTTCGTCATTAAAAGATTGGTCACTCATAGTGCCCCCTCTATTCCTTGGTGTGGACATAATGTCCTGTTAACTAGTGCACCATCTTGGACTTATATTATGTCACTTTGATGAACGCACTCTACTTTACCCATTCCATATTTATAGCTTAAAGCTACTCGCGGTCATCAGCGCCTTTTTACGCTAAAGGGGTATACGCGAACGACATATGTACTGCCACCTTACACTAAGTACAACCATTTACTCTAACAATTTTGAACCAGATCATAGTCAAACGTTTGCTTAGGCCATCAAGTTTTTGAAAATACGCCTCAGTGTAAACCAAGATTTACACTGGATGTTTTTAATTACACAAAGCATTGCATTTGGAATTAAACTCAATCAGAATACTTGAAAATCGAGATATTCTTTGGGTTTATGCACTTAAGCTAGAAGAATTACAATGAAAATATACTCTAACGTAAAGAATTATATACAATGAATAAATCAAAGGTTTTTGGTAGTACTTTGATCATTGCTGGTACCACGATTGGTGCTGGCATGCTCGCTCTTCCCCTTGCTTCTGCAGGTATCGGCTTTTCCACTTCACTTTTCTTGATGTTGGGTTTGTGGGCATTAATGGCATTTACGGCTCTATTAATGGTAGAGCTTCATCAATTCGCAGAATCTGACGCAACCCTACACACTTTAGCTCACACAATTTTAGGGACAAAAGGAAAGTGGATTGCGAGCTTCGCGGTGATGTTTCTGTTTTACGCTTTATGTGCGGCATACATCGCGGGCGGTGGTGCCCAGTTTAACCAACGTATTTCGGATATCGCGGGTATCGAGCTCAACTCTCAAATCACCACTCTTCTATTCACACTGTTAGTTGCAGGCGTTGTAACTATTGGTACACACAGTGTCGACAAAGTTAACCGCGTTTTATTTGGGTTAAAGCTAATCGCAATGGTTTTAGTTCTAAGTTTCTTAGCACCAAACATTACCTCTCAGTACCTAATGAGTATGCCATTGCAGCAAGGTCTTATTGTTGCAGCAATTCCTGTCGTATTTACTTCTTTCGGTTTCCACGGCAGCATTCCATCGATCGTTCGCTATTTAGATGGCGATGTTCGCTCTTTACGTAAAGTAATGATTATTGGCTCAGCACTACCTTTAGTTATCTACGTTTTCTGGCAGAGTGTGACTTTAGGTGTGATTAGCCAAGAACAACTATTGTCAGATACAAGCTTGGGCGCGCTTTTAGTATCTCTATCGCAAACCGTTCACCAATCCAACCTGAGCGTGATCGTCGGTGTATTCGCGGACCTTGCACTACTGACTTCTTTTATTGGCGTAAGTTTAGGGTTATTTGAATTCATGGGTGATTCTCTTAGCAATAAGCTTGGCAACGGCAAACGTGCGAAAACAGCGGTTATCACCTTCTTACCACCACTTGGTTTTGCTCTGTTTTACCCTCAAGGATTCATCACAGCATTGGGCTACGCAGCTATTGCGCTTTCTGTGCTGGCAATCCTTTTACCTACCGTCATGGTTTACAAGATTCGTTACACTGACTTCTCTGTTCAATCGCAAGGGACAGGAACGACTTACCAAGTATTAGGTGGAAGCAAAGCACTGTTTTTAGCTGGCACTATTGGTATATTTATCATTGCTATCCAAATCTTGATTTCAGTAGGGTTATTACCGTCACTTGGCTAATAAAGGGATCTGAGATTGAATAAGTTGATCGATATCTCATAATTGATATCTCCATATCATTAATTTTCACAGTTACCTGGATTAGATCACATTTTTATTAGGGTCGGTTATTTAGAGTCCACGGTAAAGGATTTACCGTGGAGTTTTTATGAAAGAAGTACAGTTTCGAACGATAGACAAGTTGTTTATCAAAATGTCTATTAACGATAAGTTTTGGGTCATTTTCTTAATATTTTTGGCCGCAGTGGTAAGCTTATCTGGTTTAAACTACGTCAGTAAAATGGACCAAATTGACGCTAGTGCAAAACAGCAGGTTGAGTATCAACTTAAAGGTATTTTGTCTGCATCAGAATCACCTGCCTCTATCGACTCAGTTCGCCAACAATCACGCCCTCAAGAAACCAATGTACTCAACAATGGTTCTGTTACGGCAACCGCGTTAGCGAAAGATGGTAACTACTACTCACTGACTGTTTCCGATATCAATACACAAAATCAAAAGCAACAAGCACTATACACCTTCTTACTCAGTCTCTTATGGTGTGTCCCTTTTGGTATTTTCTGCTATTGGGTAGCGACCTTCTTAGGCGGCGCGCTTTGGGTACTTTATTCAACCACTCAAAAGATTGGTGACGGTGACTTAACCTCACGACTTGGTTTCCACCCAGGCCGTGATGAGTTCGGTACGATTGGTTGTGCACTCGACCGCTCAATGGACACACTTAGCGAGCTCGTAGACAATGTATACCACAGCGCTGCGACACTAAGCGAAACGTCTGCATCTTTTGAAACAGAGATGAAACGCAGTGAAACTCAAATTATGAGCCAAAACGCGTCACTGGATTCCGTTGCAACAGCAATGGACCAAATGACCGCGTCAGCCAATGAAGTTTCTAATATTTCAGCTCGTTCAACAGAACAAACAGAACAAGACGCACAACAAATTAACGATAGCCACGCTAAGGTTCAGCAAGCCATCTCAGAGATCACCACCCTTTCTTCTTTGATTGAGCAAACTTCTTCTTCTGTTACTAGCCTCAACGTAAACACTAGTCAAATTAATGAAGTCATCACGACGATCAACGCTATTTCAGAGCAAACTAACTTACTTGCATTAAATGCTGCGATTGAAGCGGCTCGTGCGGGTGAACAAGGTCGTGGTTTTGCTGTTGTTGCTGATGAAGTAAGAACCCTAGCAAGTAGAACTCAGTCTGCTACAGTTGAGATCCAAACAATGATTGAGCGTCTTCAACAAGAAAGCCAAAATATTGCAAAGATTACCGAACAAACCGTTGACCAAGCACAAACCAGTAGTCATCTAATTTCGGATATTGGCCATGACGTTCACTCTATCGCTGACTCAGCGCAAGCGTTAATGGACATGAGTATTCAAATAGCGACCTCGGCCGATGAACAAAGTAATGTTGCGAACACGATTGCTGCAGAGCTTAATGATATTCGCAGCCAATCTGATGTAATTAAAGACGTCGCACAGAATTCTTCAAATGGTGTATCTAAGCTGACAGAAGCATCGGTTTCTCTGTCTCAGACACTAGCGAGATACCGCACTTAACGACGAGATATACGAGACAAGCAGCGTGAAGCAACTTGTTCCAAAATCAGTTAACCCAAAAGGACTCGTAAGAGTCCTTTTTTATTGGGGTTTTTGTATCTAATTAACCATTGATAACTAAGCTTAGCGTCGCAAGATACTAAGTACTGGGGATATAGCGGGTAAAGGAAACAGAAAATAAACAAGAAAAATTGGTCCAGAATGCTTCAAAGAGACATCGTTAGACTGCTAAGCAACCCATTACTCAGAAAACTCACAGAGTAAAAACAATGCAACATGGCCACCTGTATGCCCGTTAACTATCAGATTATCATTACCATGAAGTTAGTCGCAAAGGAGAGATTATAAGCAGTCAAAACTGTCTAATAATCGAGCTTAGGAGTAATCTAATAGTACGGGTCTTATTTTCGCTTACCCTCTTGCTGCAGGTGACACATAATGAATAAAACAGAAGCACCGAACACCGAAAACATCACGTGCCCTTTATGCCAACACGACGAATATCTGCTTTCAGAAAGTGGAGAGAAGTTTACTTGCGCATCTTGCGGTTTTCATACCAAACAATTTAGTAAAGTCATTAGTCTTGAGCTCGGCTCTACCCCACCAAAGCTCCCGAACTCGGTATACCCCCACTTGAACAGTGCTTGCCATTAATCCAAACCGAAATTTCTTCCAAACTGTATATATCCTGAGCCGCTAGTTCTGTAGAGCCGGCTTCTGGATATACGCTTAATTCTTCAATACTTGGGCGCAGTCGGAACGATTGAATACCAGCACGCACACCAGCCTCAATCCCCTTCAAAGTGTCATCCACATAAATACATTCATTGGGTAAAAAGCCCATATTCATAGCTGTATACATAATAAGGTCAGGTTCTGGCTTCCAGCTATTGGCGTCAAAAGCCGAAAACACTTTGCCTTTGAAGTCGTCAAGCATACCTGTCATCGCTAATGAAGATTCAACTCGAGATTTAGGTGCATTGGAAGCAATACAAAATTCGATATCTTGTCGCTTAAGGAATTCAATAAGCTCTATAGCACCATCCATTGGCTTTAAATGGCGCTGGAACAATGCTTCTAGTTCTGTTCGATATAACGGCTCAAGCGTATCGATCGAGATAGAAAGCCCTAAACGTTCCTGTGTATCCATCAATATATCGGCTAACTTCCCGCCTTGAAAGTGAGCATAACAATCATTGACGTTTAAACTAGCTCCAAAATCAGCAAACACATTCACTAAAGCTTGGCAGCAAAGCTTCTCACTATCAATCAGCGTTCCATCACAATCAAAAATCACACATTTAGTCTGTTCTAGCCGCATAGGTATTTCACTCACATCAAATCCAAGCTTTATCCTATAGGGTTATCTTAATGCTAGAGATGACTTAGGTAACAGTTTACCGATGCGCACTTATTTATCTTCGCAAAATATGCAGCTGATCACTTAATAGCTAAAGTTAAGCAACAGGTTTCACCAAATTAAATCAACTTTATTAGAACCAAATGCTGCCATGTTTACAAAAGCAAATGAATATCAGTTCAAAATATAAAGGGACTTGGCTAATGTTCTGAAGAAAAGGGCCAACTGGAGAGTGTTATAAAGGTTAAAGAGAGCATCTACTTAAGCCAATGATGGCCGCAATCGCCTACACAGTACTTAACTCACTCTTTGCAGACACTGTTTGCTGTAGGTCAGTTGCATCTTTTGGAGCGACAGTAGCTTGTAAATCAACAGGATCGTGTAAATCAACGGGACCTTGTAAATTGATCACGTGACGTGAATCCTCGGTATCAGGATAAGTATCTCTTATCGCGACGAACTCAGCTAAGTGATTCAATAAGATCTTGGTCAGCTTAGGGTCGAATTGATAACCACACTCTCGCTCAAACAAGTCCACAACCATCTCTAATGGCCATGGCTCTTTGTAGCAACGAGTACTAAGTAGTGCATCAAATACATCAGCCACTGCAGTAATGCGAGCAAACAGATGAATTTCCTCACCAACCTTACCACTAGGATAACCCGCTCCGTCCCAACGCTCATGGTGCTCGTTAGCAATGATCGCAGCAAGGTTAGTAATGTCACCAGCACCGCTTTTCAATAAGTTGTAGCCAGCTGTAGTATGTAATTTCATCACCTCCCACTCTTGTGGCGTTAACTTGCCAGGCTTATCCAAGATCGATTCCGGTACCGAAATTTTTCCGACATCATGCATCGGGCTGATTATCTCAATCATCTCGACCTCACGATGACTTAAGCCGTGATGCTTGGCGAGTAATGCTGATAATTTAGCGACACGTTTAACGTGATTCCCTGTCTCACCAGAGCGGGTTTCAATGGCCTCACCCAATACATGAATCATGTCCTTTTGAACATTTAGTGTCTGCTTCTGAAGGGCTAGGATTCGTTTGTTCTTCTTCGCTAACTCTTTCTTCTGACGTAAAGTAATGAACTGCATTACGATAATCAGACTCAACCCTGCAATCACCATGATCAAACCCAACAGTATTTGGAAATTCTTACGTATGAAAGAAGCTGGTTCATTGATGACTACCGATTGTTCAGGAAGTGCACTCTTGTTAATACCAAACTTATTCATTGCAGGGTAATTAAAGACAAAACGTATATTATCACCCGGAATTAAAGGGGCAGAAAATCCGAGCGGCACGTATTTATCCAAAGCATTGACCGCCTCTTCCCCCATACTTTGTGAATGATTTACATAGCCACCGAATACATCACCTAAGATGTTAAATTGCCAAAGCGCAAATACAGGTGCCGCGCTCGAAGTTGACAGGATCTCCGCTACCTCTTTGTAAGAGTGGTAAATTGCTTTATGTAGCTCTGTGTTGTAGTGACTGAGTAACACAGCGTCATCAACAGAAATTGTCTTTAAGTATTGGCTCGCTTGTTCAAGCGTTTGACTTCCAATTTCAATCAAGTTGATATGCGGAAATCCAGCCATTACTTTATGCACTTCTTTTCGTATCAACTCAGACGTGACACTGTAATCATTTACAAAATATAAGTTCTTAAGGTTTGGTCTTAATTGCGCAATAAGCGCAATATTAATATCAATATGGTCATTCTCATACAGCACGGTCGCCTTGTCGGTGACCGCGTACATATCAGTACTAATATCATTGATACCAGCAGCAACAACAGGTGTCGAACGATCAATCACTGAGCTTAACGACTTAAGAAAATTTGCTGCGTTATCGTCAGTGACAATGACGCCATCAAACTTATACTCCGAATATTTAGTTTCGAAGTATGCTGCCAAAGCGTCGTAATACTCAGGGCTATGGATACGCTTGGTATCTAAGTATTCTACAGAGAGCTTTATTTCAGCTTTTGAGTGTTTGAACGCGTTTTCGATTCCTTTTTGGAAATCCGCGGTCCATTGGTAGGAAGGTTCGTAGGAGTGCAGAACTAGAATTTGTTTAATATCCCAGTCTTTAGCATGTGTAACAGGAGAAAAAGCGCTAACACACAATACAGCGATTGATATCAATAGCTTGTACATACAAAACCCTTTTTAAAAGATGGGGTATTGTACTCAGATTAACGCTTTCTCAAAGAATCTTTAGTTCTCAACCCATACTTGATCGCCAGAAGCATGATCTTGTGCCCAAAAATCATGTAACTGTTTAGCAAAGCCGTTGATATCTTGATCATTCTTATTAACAACATCCGATATCAACAGACAACTTGCACCTTGAGTCACAATCGCACTCGCCACAACATCGCCTTTTGTTGTCCCTACATAAAGCTCATGTTCGTCCGACAGCATTATCTGGCTTAAGAATTCCAACATGTGCGCTCTTTCGGTTTCATTTTGATAGGCACTGGCTTGGTTAAGAGAGAAAAGTACGGTCAGTTTATGGAAGTCGACTTTGTGCAATTCATCAATTTGAGTAGGAGTTTGGTCTTGCGGGAGGAGTTGGTAAGTCTTTTGAGAAAGTTGGTTTTTATAGATGTCTCGACCGAGGAGGCTCTCTTTTGCAGGATATGCAATATCGAGTTGACTAAATAGCCATTTATTTTTCTGGTGTGCAATTTCAGGTATTTCGTTATTCATTCTTTTAGTACCCACGGTTAGTATCCCCAAATATCACAGTTATTTGGAAGACATATGGTCGACTGAGGTGCCGAACTACAAGCAGAAAGGATACAGAGCATGATCAAAGCCAACAAGTACTTTAAATGCTTCATCTTTTTCATTATCCAACAACATCCTTTAAGAACTTAACGAAAAGCTCTACACTCGTATTCAAGCTTTCAATATCCTTATAGTAAACAGAACTATATAAATAAAAAGGACTTCTTATGAAAAAAGCCTTAATAACAGCAGGTATCATCGCAATGTTAACTGGCTGTTCGGACAACGAGGTTGGCGACGTCTCACTGGGTTTCTTCACAATGAAAGATATCAAGATGTCTTCTTTAGATGACGATAAGATCGCAGGTGTGACTTGCCATATCGCATCAATAGAGGCAAACCTCAGCCTTTCTGATCCAAGTGATAGCTCTATTTCTTGTCGTCAAACAGGTGAAATCACACCAGAAATGATTGCTCAAATTGACAAAAGCAAGTCAGGCGAAGTGGTATTTAAGAAATCAAAGAGTATTTTCTTCAAGACAATGAAGGTTCGCCGTATTTACGATGCAGAGAATCAATCACTGCTCTACTTGTCTTACACTACAAAGGAAACAGAAGGTAGCTTCAAACACAGCCTTTCAACTGTTCCGCTATGGGGTACAAAGGCTTACGTTGATCCCGCAACGTTAGTACCAACAGAATAGCGACAAGCGAATAGTCTTACGTAAATAGTCAAGCGAATCACCTGTACAGACATTGTACAGGTGATTCAAAATGTAATAAAAATGAAAGAAACAGAAATAAAATGTGATATCATGCGGCAAAATTTTTTCACTGTATTTTTCATATGAAGTTTCCTGGACAGCGTAAATCTAAGCACTACTTTCCAACTCACGCACGTGATCCGTTGGTCAACCAAATTCAACAAACACCCAAGCTACACCGCGCAACAATTGTCGGTGTTGGTCAAACGATTGTTGATATCGAAGCCCGTGTTGATAACGCGTTCTTAGAAAAATACGAGCTGAGTAAAGGTCACTCGCTAGTATTGGAAGAAAGTAAAGCAGATGCGCTATATGAAGAGTTAGTTGAGCGCGGTTTGATCACACATCAATACCCTGGCGATACTATTGGTAATACACTGCACAATTATTCCGTACTCGCAGACAGCAAATCTGTTCTGCTTGGCGTCATGTCTAAGAAAATTGAAGTTGGCTCATTTGGTTATCGTTACCTATGCCGCACTTCTTCTCGTATGAACTTAAACCACCTACAAACTGTTGATGGTCCTATTGGTCGTTGTTATACGCTCATTACCGAAGATGGCGAACGTACATTCGCGATCAACGAAGGACACATGAATCAACTGCTTCCTGAAAGCATTCCTGAGCAGGTTTTCGAAAAGGCCTCAGCGTTAGTCGTCTCTTCATACTTAATGCGCGGTAAGCCAGAAGATCCAATGCCAAAAGCCGTGCAAAAAGCAATTGAATACGCGAAATCGCACAATGTGCCTGTTGTACTCACGCTTGGTACTAAATACGTGATCGAAGGAAATGCTGAATGGTGGCAAGAATACCTAAAAGAAAACGTTACTATCGTTGCGATGAACGAAGATGAGGGTGAAGCTCTAACTGGCGAGAAAGATCCTCTACTTGCGGCTAATAAAGCACTTGAATGGGTAGACCTAGTGCTATGTACTGCTGGCCCAATCGGTCTTTACATGGCTGGCTACACAGACGAGTTAGCGAAGCGTGAAACGACTCTGCCATTGTTACCTGGTAACATCCCAGAGTTCAATAAGTATGAATTCAGCCGTGCAATGCGTAAGCAAGACTGCCAAGACCCAGTGAAAGTATACTCTCACATCGGCCCTTACTTAGGTGGTCCACTAGAGATTAAAAACACCAACGGTGCTGGCGATGGCGCGCTTTCTGCTCTATTACACGATATGGCAGCGAACAGCTACCACCACGTGAACGTGCCGAATTCAGAAAAACATGAATACACGTGCCTAACGTACTCGTCATTGTCCCAAATTTGTAAGTACGCAAACCGTGTAAGCTACGAAGTGTTGACTCAGCACTCTCCTCGCCTTTCTCGCGCGCTACCAGAACGCGAAGATAGTTTAGAAGAAACATACTGGGATCGTTAATCAGGCTTTAGCTAATTAGCTTTATTAGCTGGTGAGACTTTCCAGAACTAAAAGGGCTGCTATATGCAGCCCTTTTAGTATCAAACGATAATGTAAGTACAACCGAAGGTAATCAAATCGAATATTTTGCTCGTTTAAGATTTGATCTCGCGCAATGACTCTTTAGATCTGTTATCTTCCAGCACATAATTCGTGTGGTTTGCCTTTACTTGGCAAATTTATACAGTACTATCGCCACGCAAACGTTTACGTACCACCTTTCGGTTCTGATATAAGGATCAAATATGCTATCTGATATTGATATTTGTCGCTCAACTCCCCTTAAAAACATCAGTGAGGTTGCCAAACACGCTGGCTTACAAAATAACGAACACCAGCCACTAGGGCAATATAAGTCAAAGGTGTCTCTAACGTCACTGGAGCGTCTCGCTAACCAACAAGATGGTAAGTTGGTTGTCGTAACAGCGATTACTCCGACGCCGCTCGGTGAAGGTAAAACCGTTACCACAATCGGACTAGCACAAGGGCTCGCTAAGATTAACCAATCGGCAATGGCCTGTATTCGTCAGCCTTCAATGGGTCCAGTATTCGGCGTTAAAGGCGGTGCTGCAGGCGGTGGATATTCTCAAGTAGCCCCAATGGAACAATTAAACCTGCATCTGACTGGCGATATTCATGCTGTAACAGCTGCTCACAACCTCGCATCTGCCGCGATTGACGCACGTTTGTATCACGAACAACGTGAAGGTTTAGGAGCTTTTGAAGCGCGCTCTGGCTTAAAAGCCTTAGATATCGATCCCAACAGAATCGTGTGGCGTCGTGTGCTCGATCACAATGACCGCGCACTTCGTATGCTCACCGTTGGAAAAAATGAAGCCGGTAAAACGATTAATGGCTTTGAGCGTGAAGACGGATTTGATATCTCAGCAGCTTCAGAGTTAATGGCAATACTCGCATTGGCGAATAACCTTCAAGACTTGCGTAAACGTATCGGTCGAGTGGTACTTGCGTATAACCAGCACGGCTTACCGCTAACGGCAGATGACTTCAGCGTTGCAGGGGCGATGACCGTAACAATGAAAGATTCTATCGAGCCTACATTGATGCAAACCCTTGAAGGCGTTCCTACGTTAATTCACGCTGGGCCATTCGCAAACATTGCACATGGCAACTCATCCATCATTGCCGATAAAATAGCATTGAAGCTTAGTGACTTTGTTGTAACTGAAGGTGGGTTCGGCTCAGATATGGGCTTTGAAAAAGCGTGCAACATAAAAGTGAAGGCGTCGAACAAGAAACCTGACTGCGCAGTTGTCGTTGCAACATTACGCGGCTTAAAGGCGAACTCTGGATTATACGATTTAAGACCAGGGAATCCCTTACCAGATTCAATTTTTAGTGATGACCAAGACGCGCTGATAGCAGGCTTTGAAAACCTTAAATGGCATATCAACAATGTCAAACAGTACGGTGTATCTATTGTTATTGCAATCAACCGCTTCCCACAAGACTCAATTCAAGAGCTAAACGCTTTAAAACAGATGATCATCGATTTTGACCCAAGTGTTCGCGTTGAAATAAGCGAAGCATTTGGCAAAGGCGGTGAAGGTGCCACTCAACTAGCGCATGCCGTCGTAAAAGCTTGCCAAGATAACAATGAGTTCAAGCCGTTGTATCAATCTGAACAGAGTTTGGAAGAGAAACTGATGGCAGTTGCTGAAGTTGGCTACGGGGCATCAAGCATTACATTATCAGCTCTTGCGAAACAACAGCTTGAGGAATTTAACAAACACGGCTTTAACGGCCTATCGGTTTGCTTGGCAAAAACGCCGTTGTCTATCTCGACAGAAGCACACATAAAAGGAGCGCCGGCTCATTTTGACGTTCCTGTTAGAGAATTAAAACTGTGTGCTGGTGCGGGCTTTATTTATGCTTTGTGTGGCAATGTGATGACCATGCCTGGGTTACCTGATAAACCTGCATTTATGTCGTTGGATATTGATGACAAAGGGGACATCATCGGGTTAAGTTAATCAATACAATATCTTAGTTCAATTGAGAAGCTCACCAACGATTTGCCTACTCGCCATCTAACGAATTAGCCTGTTACGAGTAGGCATCATTTAGCGTTGTTTATTATTACTTAATCAATCAATTAGCAACCCCAATTGCAAAAAGTTGCACTAAAACCATAATAATATGCAAATCTTGTTTTAAGTTCTGGGTCAAGATCACATTAAAAACCCTATAAAATATATAGTATTGCGCTGATTCTTTAAGGACAGCGATGAATACGAGTATAAAAAAGCTAATCAGTCAATTTCTGTGCACCTTATTTGCGCTAGGATTAGTCCCTGCCCTCTATATTAACTCCGAGCTTGATAGGGTCGAGGCTCAGCACGCGTTAAATATTAAACAGTCTAGCCAAAATCAAATCGAATATAGCTTCAATGAGCTTGCTGTTATTGTCGATCAAATCTCAAACTCTGTTCCTGCCATTGCCGATTCACGGACACTGCTACGCGCAATTGAAGAGCCTTCAACTATCAATAGAGAAACATTAGAAGATCTTTGGGTAATGCTGGCTCGTGGCCAACAATATTACTCTCAACTTCGCTATCTCGATCTAGAGGGTAATGAAGTTTTTCGTATAAATTACAACAATAAAAAAGCAAAGATAGTTCCAAATAACAAGTTACAAGACAAATCAGCTCGTGGTTACTTTAAAACACTTCAGCAGTTAAAAATTGGAGAAGTTAGCTCTAATGGGATTGATCTGGAGATTGAAAATGGTGAGATCGTCCACCCACTGATCCCAGCACTGCGAATAATGACGCCAGTTGCTTCAGGCAACCGTATTCTCGGATATTTTATTGCCAACCTAAACATGCTTGAAATATACGACCGCCTTCTGTATCAAATCGGCACATCGTATGCTGTTCCCGTCATACTCAACCAAACGGGGCATGTCATCATGGGGCCCGATATTGAAGAATCATTTGGACACCTTATTGAGTCTCGTGCTGATAAAACTTACGCCAAGCTTTATCCAGAACTTTGGCGAGCGATTCAAGATGATCGCTCTTCAAGCTATTTTGATGGCAAAAACTGGTATTTCCATTCAAACATTAGTCCAAAAATAAAACAGTTTGAAGGGCCTATTTATATGGTTCTTCATATAAAAAATCAGCAAGTAAACAGTCAATACCAACGAGAGCAACACTCAATCCTGGTTCAGACGATTACTTTAGTTGTATTAATATCAATGATTTCAATCGGTTTCGTGCTTTGGAATATAAACCATAAAAAAAATAGTATTGAAAGCCAATTAGCCAAGGCAGCAATGAACGGTATGTCTGCATTGGTTATCACCGACAGAAACAACCGAATCATCAAGGTGAACCAAGAGTTTACTCGTGTCAGTGGCTACGAACTGGAAGATGTAAAAGGCCGCCAACCATCAATGTTTGCTTCTGGACGCTATAATCAAGAGTTTTACATTAAAATGTGGAGCGTAATTCAGAAAAAAGGCATGTGGGAAGGTGAAGTAGTCAATCGTCGCAAAGACGGGTCCTTAATTACTGAAATACTTCGAATTCAGACCATTAAAGATTCTAAAGGTGTCATCCAATTTTATGTCGCGTCTTTTGTTGATATCAGTAAACACAAAGAACTTGAGAAAAGGCTGCGAAACCTGAGTGAAAAAGATGCACTAGCAGAGTGTTGGAATCGACGTAAATTCGATCTTGAACTTCGCGATGAATGTTCCCGTGTCAACCGTTACCCAACCCGAGAGCAATCTTGCTTGGCGATCTTAGATATTGATCACTTCAAACGTATAAATGACAGGTTTGGGCACGATTACGGTGACCGCGTCATTCAAACAGTCGCTCAGGTACTACAACGTGAGTGCCGTGAAACCGATGTTGTTGCGCGCATCGGCGGTGAAGAATTTGGCATCATTCTGCCGCATACCACAACCGAAGAAGCAGAATACGTACTCAACCGTTTAAGAATCGCTGTGTGCATCGAACTGGACAACGTCGTTACCATTAGTGGTGGAATTACCAACCTAACGAACGACCCTGCCCTCAATTACAAGTGTGCTGATCTTGCCCTATACGAAGCGAAAGCTGCGGGTCGAAACAACGTATGTTTATTCCTAGACAGTGAGATGAGTGAAATCGCCTAACAGAAAATCAAGGCCGTCCCTTTAGGTTGTTAACCAAAGCGCTTGCCCACCTATTAGTAATTCATTCAATTTGGCGCAGGATAAAACTCTAAGTTATTCCCTTCGACCACAAGAATACAGTCCATGTTCGCCGCGTGAGCTGCCTGCTTACCAAGATTTGTGTCTTCAAACACAACACACTGTTCCGGCTTCAAACCCATTCCAAAACAAGCATCAAGGAATGTATCTGGGTTTGGCTTGTGATTTTTAACGTCCGTGGCGGTCACTAAAATATCAAGCTTGTTTAGAATATCGGTTTTCTCTAACAATTGTTCGGCACTTTTACGTTGGCTCCCCGTCCCTACAGCGATTTTCTTACTACCCAAGTGTTCTAACAACAAAGAATGCGTACAAGGAATAATATCGCCTTTGTCTTCAATAGCCGCAAATGAAGCCATCTTAAAAGTAGATACAGCCTGTGGGTCAAGCGATAAGCCATATTTACTGTTCACTTCACCTGCTATTTTATAGCTAGGCATCCCGCCTAAACTGTGCAGCCAAGATGCCTCAAAATGAAAGCCGAACTGCTCTGCCGTTTTTTGCCATGCTTGTACATGGGCAGGCATCGTATCGATCAGCGTCCCGTCCATATCAAAGATTAGTCCTTCATATGCAGCCAAATCTATTTTCATCACTACTACCACTCTTTAAGAAAGTTACTGATACCATAACCAATATTCAGTATCATGACTCCATATTACCGTTCAAAATGGATGTTTATGTTACAAATCTCAAACTCTGTTTCAATTCAAGACTGGGAAATTCAGTTAACTGCGATCAGAGCACAAGGAGCTGGCGGTCAAAACGTCAATAAAGTATCCAGCGCGATACACTTGCGTTTTGACATTAACCACTCAACACTACCTGATTTCTATAAAGAAAAACTGTTAGCACATAAAGATAACCGCATCACCAAAGATGGCGTGATTATCATTAAAGCTCAACAGTATAGGACTCAAGAACAAAATCGAGATGATGCCCTATTGCGTTTGAAGGAGTTGATCTTGGAGGCGACTAAAGTGCAAAAAGTCAGAAGAGCAACTAAGCCGACGCGTGGATCTCAAAAGAGACGTTTGGAAAGTAAGAAGCAAAGAAGTACAACAAAACAACTCCGAGGAAGAGTAAGTTAGGCGATTCTAAGCCGTCTATAGAACACCACTCTACTGCAGCACAGCTCTGTTTATTCAAGTAAATCGAACCATCAACACAATCACTAATATTGAATATCTAAACATAGTAAATCAACGTTCCTTAAGAATAACTAAACCGACACTACTGCTGCTTTTTGACAGACAAAATCAGTTTGATTAACAACATTCTTTCTTCACTGCTTAACAAGCGACTCGCCGCGGCTACGTCTGCCTCTGTCGGTTGAGATGCCCCAACAACATCAAGAACGACATCCAAATCCGTTACTTTCAAGGTTCTCATAATCGAACGATATTGAGACATTTTGATATCCGCTTCACCGCGCTCGATACGTTGGTACGTTTTTAAACTCATTCCAGAACTGAAAGCTAATTTTTCTTGCGATAAATTGGCTTGTTTTCTACGTTCAATCAGCGCTATCACGATAGGTTCTTGAGACATTATCTATTCCTAAATGGACAGTTATGACCTAATTTCAGCAAGAAACAGACCATATTGACGAACAACAGTTTACATAAGCTATCAAAGGCATATTATTCGCCCTATAAAAAGCGTTATGTTTCATAAACCTTCACACATTAACCGTGATGAACGAGCAGTCTAAAAACTTGAATATTCGAGTATTGGGAAGTAGTTAAAATTGCAAATTGCGAATAAAAAAAATGTCGAATGGGAAATTGCGAGTCAATATGAATTGGCTTTTTCTTGTATCAAACAGGCTTTAAAATCAAAGTATGCGCTAAGTGAGATCAGAGCAATACAACATAGGCTTCTAACTTATAAAGAAGTATTACTTCACCAGAGTATGCTGGATGACAAGGAAATGAAGCAAGCTTTTGAAGCACTCAATTCAACAGAGAAACAGCTAGTAAAGAGTGGTATCAAGACAATTAACGATACTGTTAAAGAGATCGATGAGATCATTGAGAAATACGGCAGTAAATCGACCCTAGAATTGAACTAACAGAGAAGGTTTGAGCTACCATCTGGGGATGGTGCATAGTCGAGAGAAAAAGCGAACAACAGGTAAGTCGACGATATCCAGAGACATCATGTCGACTTACACATTATATTAAGTTCTGCGTGATAGAGTAGATCTCAAGCCTGCAAGCAACATCAGCATCCCGAGCAATCCAAATGAAACACTACCACCACTGCTTGAACCAGATGAACTAGTGCCAGCATAAGCCGCGCGCTTAGCGTCTGTTGAAACAAATTTAGCAGTTTCAGTCCCTGCAATCACACTATCAATCCAACTCTCATAATTATAGATTTCAGTGAATACTGATGTGACGGTAACGCCCTCAGTAATGTTGCCACCACCACACGTTTCAGGACCAAAACTTGTAATACCGACTTGTTTATAATCAGTACCATCTTTCCAGTAAACAGGCCCACCAGAGTCACCCTGACAAGTACCGCCATATAAGCTAGAGAAAACGCTATAGTCACCAATAAAGCATATTTGATTATCAGTTAGGTTCGAACCTGAGAAAAATGCCGCTGCACATGTCGTATTATCGACATAATTCAGCGATGCTTTTTGTAATAAAGTAGTAGTATCGACACCAGATTCAGTATCTCCATGTCCCACAGCCGTAAAAGCCTGTAAGGAACTTCGATAAGTTTCGTCATCTGGGCGCTTCACAACATCATTAATTGAATCGATATTAAGCGCACTTTCAAGTTTTAAAATGGCAACATCATTACGTAACAAATCATTCAAGCTATTTGAGTAGTTGCTAGGATAAAACACCTCAGATACTCGAACTTTCTCAATGCTTCCATTTGGAAATAAAGAAGTGTCTTCAAGTTGAGGGACAACAACCGTAAACAACTGAGCATTCTCATCGCCGTAAATACAGTGCGCTGCCGTTAAGATATGCGTTGGATCTAAAATTGTTGCTCCACAGTAAGGCCCTGTAGAGTAAACACCGTCATAATCAATACGATCAATGAACAAGCTCGCCATCGAAGGGAAATCAGTTACTGATGCATTACTGCCATTCACAATATAAGGTGTTACACCTGCATCAGGAGTAATTTCGAACGCACTTTCCGTTGCCATTACACTGGATGTGTAAATCAATGGTACTAAAAGTCCTAAAACGGCCTTACGAACCGGGCTCATTGTATGGTTCACATTCATAGTTAACTCCTTGTAACCCCTACCACTTATACACAAAAATGATGAGTCGCCACCATAACACGCCATAACCATCAGTATAGTAAGTATTTATAACGAAATGGTCACACATCTCACTATTTAAGCTGATTTTCGAACCAAGCTGAGTGGATTAGATACGCTACAAATAACAAAAAAGCCCATTGTCTTATTTCTTCATCCAGAGAAAACACAATAGGCTTTTTGTTAATGTGGAATAATTCTCTCAGAAGAGATTAGCCACGATAATAACGCTGAGGTACAAACGGCATTTTTTCTACTGTCATTGGTAGCTTCTTACCACGAACTTCAGCGAATACTTCAGTACCGATAACTGCTAGGTCAGTGCGAACGTAAGCCATAGAAACTGGCTTACCAGCGTTAGGACCCGCAGTACCACTTGTTACTACGCCAATCTTGTTGTCTTCAGCATCAAACAACTCAGCGCCTTCACGTACTGGCGCTTTAGTCTGACCAACAAGACCAACACGCTTACGTTGTACGTCTTTCGTTGCGATTTGCTCAAGGATGATACCAGCGCCAGGGAAACCGCCAGCACGTTCACCGTCAGTACGACGCACTTTTTGGATACCCCATAGAAGGCTAGCTTCTACTGGTGTTGTCGTTGTATCTAGATCGTGACCATATAGGCAAAGACCACACTCAAGACGAAGTGAATCACGAGCACCAAGGCCGATCCACTCAACTTCAGCTTCTGAAGTCAGCTTACGCGCTAACGCTTCTGCGTGATCGTTCGGTACAGAGATCTCGTAGCCATCTTCGCCCGTGTAACCACTACGGCTCACGATGCATTCAACGCCATCGATATCGACTTTTTGAACGTCCATAAAAAGCATATCTGCAACACTAGGTTGGAAACGAGCAAGAACTTCAGACGCTTTAGGGCCTTGAAGTGCTAATAAAGCGCGATCATCAATAACTTCAATTTCCACGTCAGCTGGAAGGTGCGCCGTTAGGTGGTCGATATCTTGTGTCTTGCATGCTGCGTTCACGACAACAAACAGGTGGTCACCTAGGTTTGCCACCATCAGGTCATCCATAATGCCGCCCTGCTCGTTAGTAAAGAACGCGTAGCGCTGCTTACCAGAAGGAAGGTCAATAATATCTACAGGAACCAAAGATTCTAAGACAGCAGCTGCGTTTTCACCATGAAGACGAAGTTGCCCCATGTGAGAAACATCAAAAAGACCGGCAGCATCACGAGTGTGTAAGTGCTCTTTCTTTACACCTAATGGATACTGAACTGGCATGTCATAGCCAGCGAAAGGAACCATTTTTGCGCCCTCTTCAACGTGAAGTGCATGCAGTGGTGTTTTTAGTAGGTCTTGATTTGCGTGTTCTTGAGTCATTTTATTCTCCATGAAGCGTTGCAGGCTTTCCTAAATCGAATCTGCCGCTTATATCTCTATTTAGAGTCGCCCTAACGATAGTGATTACCGTTAGAAACAGTAGATAGTAAAAAGTGATGTCTTTTATATAGGTTTATAAAGCTAGCGTTATAAAAACAGACAGCAGTACAAAAACTCTACAACTCACTTTCTAAGAATTCACTTCAGTAAACTTCAATCAACATGAGTAAACCGTGTTCACTATAATAAACAAGGCTGAGTCAGTTTTACACCCTTAACAAGATTAAAACAGCTCAAAATGTGACATTTAACAATTTAAAAACAATTATTCGATGCATACAACAACGCGATATTGATGATTTTCACATCAATATCGCGTCATTTGGCAAACGTTAGAAACAAAAGCAAACGTTTGCATCCACTATAAGAAATTCGATCTTTGTTAATTTATTTTGCTGTCACCCACAAAATGAGCGCGTCTTCTGCGCTAGTCGAGATAAGCATGTGACCCATATTGGCATCGTAATACATGCTATCACCTTCACTCATAGGCACCGGTTCGTAGAATTCTGAGTAGAACATCACATCGCCGGAGATAATCATTAAGAACTCTTCACCGTCGTGACGAACCCAATCATTGTACTCTTCAAAAGTACGAGCTCTCACGCGGCTCTTAAATGGCATCATCTTCTTATTAGACAGCTCTGTTGCAAGCAGTTCATGCTCGTATGTTGGGGTTGGATGAGGTTTACCCTGACCGACTTTAGTTAAATCTCGCCGACCTGTTGCAACTTTTTTTCTAGGTGGTTCAAATAGTTGCGGCATATCTATTTGCAAGCCCATCGCTAATTTTTGCATAGCTTGAAAGGTTGGCGAAATTTGTTCGTTCTCGATTTTACTGAGCGTAGAACGAGCTAAGCCAGTACGCTGACTCGCCTCTTCTAGCGTAATCCCAAGCTTGCTGCGAATATCTTTAATACGCTGACCGAGCCTAAGTGGTTCAATATTCTGGTCTAACGTTTCTTTCGCCAACGTTAAAGATGGGTACTCATCATAAATGTCTTCTGACATAGGTCCCTCATTAATTTCTTACTTCCTGTCTATTAAACTCATTGTTGCATGAAGCGCTTTGTTGATTAAAGAGCGCACACAGAAATAAAGCGTGCTCCCCGTAGCAAAACCAGAAAAGTTGTTTCCTATTGGAAATTTTTGTTGAAAATTGAATTTAACGGAGCTATGTTATCGACTTGTTAGATGAAGAGATGCTACTTCAGCTTGCTGCAAATGATAAATTTAACATTTGTAAGAGCTGTTTTTACCCGAACTTTTTTGGGAAACAATTCGTGCTGCATTGACCCTACAACGATCGCTTAGACGCTGTAAGAGTATATTTATAACGCTATTCACGTTTATTTATACCTATATAGCGCAAACGATACCGATGCAGAAATCAACGTAAGACCTAATGGACTATAAAAACAATCACCATTAGCTTAATGAAAGGTCTCGACAATGAACGCTTACCAAAACCATAGCTTAGACAGTTTTTTCTCTACAAACCTATCTGGTACTGACGACGCTGTATTTGCTGGAATCCAAGCAGAGAACACTCGTCAAAACGAACAAATCGAACTTATTGCTTCTGAGAACATCGTTTCTAAAGCAGTAATGCAAGCTCAAGGCACTTGCCTAACCAATAAATACGCGGAAGGTTATCCAGGCCGTCGTTATTACGGTGGTTGTGAGCACGTAGATACCGTTGAATCTATTGCGATTGAACGCGCTAAACAGCTGTTCAAATGTGAATACGTAAACGTGCAGCCTCACTCTGGCGCTCAAGCAAACGGAGCAGTTAAACTTGCGCTACTTCAACCTGGCGACACTATCCTAGGTATGTATCTAGACGCTGGTGGTCACCTTACACACGGTGCACGTCCTGCAATGTCGGGCAAGTGGTTCAACGCAGTACAATACGGTGTAGACCGCGATACTCTAGAAATCGATTATGAAGCGGTACGCGCTTTAGCTATCGAAAGCCAACCTAAAATGATTATTGCTGGTGGTAGTGCTATCCCACGCGTTATTGATTTTGCCAAGTTCCGTGAAATCGCTGACGAAGTTGGCGCAATCCTAATGGTAGATATGGCACACATCGCGGGCCTCATCGCAACAGGTGCTCACCCTAGCCCACTACCACACGCACACGTTGTTACTACAACAACTCACAAAACACTTCGTGGCCCACGCGGCGGTATGATTCTTACTAACCAGGAAGACATCAACAAAAAGATCAACTCTGCAGTGTTCCCTGGCCTTCAAGGCGGCCCACTAATGCACGTTATCGCGGCTAAAGCTGTGGCGTTTGGCGAAGCTCTTGGCCCAGAATTTAATACTTATATTGATTCAGTGATCGACAACGCAAAAGTTCTCGCTGAAGTGTTGCAAACTCGCGGTTGTGACATTGTGACTGGCGGTACAGACACGCACCTGATGTTGGTTGACCTTCGCCCTAAGGGCTTGAAAGGTAACGTAACTGAAGAAGCATTAGAACGTGCAGGGATCACATGTAACAAAAATGGCATACCATTCGATACAGAGAAGCCTATGATTACTTCTGGTATCCGTTTAGGTACGCCAGCTGGAACCAGTCGTGGTTTTGGCACTGAAGAATTCAAACTTATCGGTGAATGGATCGGTGATGTACTTGATGGCTTAGTTGAGAGCCCTGAAGGCAACGCTGAAGTTGAGCAACGTGTTCGCAAACAAGTTAAAGAGCTTTGCAAGCGCTTCCCTCTTTACCGTTAAACCGTTTTTAAGATTTAAATTAAAACCTCATAAATTTTTGGAGAATAAGCAATGGACAATACACTAAAGTTTGCAGACAGCCACGAGTGGGTAAAAGACAACGGTGACGGTACTGTGACTATCGGTATTTCTGAGCACGCTCAAGAAATGCTAGGTGACGTTGTGTTTGTTGACCTGCCTGACACTGGAGACGAAATAGAAGCTGGTGAAAGCTTCTCTCTCGTTGAATCAGTGAAAGCAGCTTCTGATATCTACGCACCAATCTCTGGCGAAATCGTAGAAATCAACGAAGAATTAGAAGATAGCCCTGAGTTAATTAACGAAGAATCTTATGAAGGTGGCTGGATTGTTAAAGTGAAGATGTCTGATGCGTCTGAACTAAACAACCTTAAAGATGCGGAAGAATACCTAAGCTCTATCGAAGAAGATTAATAGGTAACCTCATTACGATAAAGCTGCTCTTGTGAGCAGCTTAATTTTAGGGGCTAGCTCACGGCTCCAGAGAGAAAGTAGAACATATCATGACTGAATTACTTCAAAGCCAATTACTGAAAGACCTGGGTACTCAAAACGAGTTTGTTGCTCGTCATAACGGCCCTAATAAAGCAGACCAGCAAAAAATGCTTGAAGCGATCAACGCGACTAGCTTAGACGCACTGATCGATGAAACGGTTCCTGCACAAATCCGTCTTGAAAAACCAATGACACTTGCTGCGCCACTGAGCGAAATGGACATGCTGACCTCTCTTAAGGAGATCGCGAACCTAAACCAAGTAAAACGTACTTTCATTGGCCAAGGCTACTACAACACATTCACTCCAAACGTTATTCTGCGTAACGTTTTAGAGAACCCAGGCTGGTACACAGCTTACACACCATACCAACCAGAGATTTCTCAAGGTCGTCTTGAAGCTCTACTAAATTACCAACAAATGGTAATGGATCTAACAGGTATGGAAATCGCGAACGCATCCCTTCTTGATGAAGCGACAGCGGCTGGCGAAGCAATGACACTGTGTAAGCGTGCTGGCAAAAGCAAGAGCAAAGTATTCTTCGTTGCTGACGATGTTCACCCTCAAACACTAGAAGTTGTTAAAACTCGTGCTGAGTACATCGGTTTTGAAGTAATGGTTGGCGCTCTTGAAACACTTCCTGAGCAAGACGTATTTGGTGCGCTTCTTCAATACCCTAGTACAACGGGTGAAGTTCGCGACTTAACAGACATCATTGCGAAAGCTCAAGCTAACAAAACACTGGTAACAGTTGCTACTGACCTACTTGCTTCAGCTCTACTCAAGCCAGCTGGCGAAATGGGCGCAGACGTAGTCATCGGTTCAGCGCAACGTTTCGGCGTTCCTATGGGTTACGGCGGTCCACACGCTGCATTCATGGGTACTCGTGAAAAGCATAAGCGTACAATGCCAGGTCGTGTAATCGGTGTATCTATCGATACTCACGGTAACCAAGCACTACGTATGGCAATGCAAACTCGTGAGCAACACATCCGCCGCGAGAAAGCGACATCGAACATCTGTACAGCTCAAGCACTTCTAGCAAACATGGCGTCTTTCTACGCGGTTTACCACGGTGCAGAAGGCCTACGCACTATTGCTCGTCGTACACACCACATGACAGCTATCCTAGCGGCTGGCCTGACTAAAGCGGGTTACGAGCTAACAAACAACAGCTTCTTCGATACCATCACGATCAACTCTGAAGAGAAGACAGATGCACTGTATGCGAAAGCACAAGCAGCAGACATCAACCTTCGCCTTCTCAAGGGTAAAATCGGTATCAGCTTAGATGAAACTACAACGATCGACGACGTGAACTCACTGTTTGCAATCTTCGACGTGAAAGAAGACGTTCAAGCACTCTCTTCTGACATTGCATCAAACGAGTTTGCAGCAATTCCAGAAAACTGCCGTCGTGAATCAGAGTTCCTAACTCACCCAGTATTCAATACGCACCACAGCGAAACGCAAATGATGCGTTACCTAAAACAGCTTGAGAACAAAGACTTCTCACTAACGCACGGCATGATCCCACTGGGCAGCTGTACGATGAAGCTGAACGCTGCTGCTGAGATGATTCCAGTAACATGGCCTGAGTTTGGTTCAATTCACCCATTCGCACCTCTAGAGCAAGCAGCTGGTTACACAGCGCTAGCGAAAGATCTTAAAGAGAAGCTATGTGAAATCACTGGTTACGACGATTTCTCACTACAGCCTAACTCTGGTGCATCTGGCGAATACGCAGGTCTAATCGCAATTCAACGTTACCACGCAAGCCGCGGTGAAGCTCACCGTAACGTTTGTCTGATTCCAAGCTCTGCGCACGGTACTAACCCTGCAACAGCATCAATGGTTTCAATGAAGGTAGTGGTTGTTAAGTGTGATGAAGATGGCAACATCGACATGACTGACCTAGCAGCGAAAATCGAGAAGCACAAAGACAACCTATCAAGCATCATGATCACTTACCCTTCTACGCACGGCGTATACGAAGAGCAAGTGAAAGAAGTGTGTGAACAAGTACACGCAGCGGGCGGTCAGGTTTACCTAGACGGCGCGAACATGAACGCTCAAGTAGGTCTAACTTCACCTGGCTTCATCGGTTCAGACGTATCTCACTTGAACCTACACAAAACATTCTGTATCCCACACGGTGGTGGCGGTCCAGGTATGGGTCCTATCGGTGTTAAATCGCACCTAGCACCTTTCCTACCAGGTCACATCGAAAACGGTGTACAAGGTTCTGACTACGCGGTATCAGCTGCAGATCTAGGTAGTGCTTCAATCTTACCTATCTCTTGGGCTTACATCGCAATGATGGGCGAACCTGGCCTAACAGACGCAACGAAAGTAGCGATTCTTAACGCGAACTATGTGATGGAGAAACTACGTCCTCACTACCCTGTTCTTTACCGTGGCACTAACGGCCGCGTAGCGCACGAATGTATTATCGATATTCGTCCACTTAAAGAAGACACAGGCATCAGCGAAGAAGATATTGCTAAGCGTCTAATGGACTTCGGTTTCCACGCGCCTACTATGTCTTTCCCAGTAGCTGGCACACTAATGGTTGAGCCAACTGAGTCTGAAGATTTAGAAGAGCTAGACCGTTTCTGTGAAGCGATGATCGCAATCCGTCACGAAATGGCAGCAGTGAAAGCGGGTGAATGGCCACTAGACAACAACCCTCTAGTGAACGCACCGCACACACAAGTTGACCTTTCAGGCGCAGAATGGGATCGCCCTTACTCTCGCGAACTGGCTTGCTTCCCATCGAAAGCAACGAAGAACTCGAAGTACTGGCCAACAGTTAACCGTGTAGACAACGTATACGGCGACCGTAACCTAATCTGTTCTTGCCCAAGCATCGATAACTACGAAGACTAATTAGTAGCGGAGCTAAGCAGCGAAACATAACAAAGGCGAACCAAACGGTTCGCCTTTTTGTTTTCCGAAATTCAAGGTAAACAAATGCATTGACCTTACCGTAAGGGAAAGGTTTAAGGTTGATCTAAACCAACATTGAATTAGGAATCAATTATGGGATGTTGTAACAAAGCGCCAAAAGGTGGAGCCCCTCTTGGCCTGCTTCTAAAAGTCACGCTTGGGATTGGTCTTTTCGTGTTTCTGCTGGCTTTGTGGCAGTAAGAAGCTAATGCACACTAGGTTTGAAGCTAAGAAGTGATGGTATGAACAAGATAAATAGCGCCAAGTTGGTATTGGCACCATAGCCGTTTGTTAAGCGTAATTTATTAGCACTCTAAATCTATCGAGAGCTTCAGCCTCAATATATTCTGGGTAAGTGTCTATTAAGTGTTTACCAAATGCTTTTATATCGGTATCTGTTGCGATCCAACGAACCTGAGTGTTGTCATGGTAAATACTGATAATTCGGACAACTTGCGCTTGAGTGTACTCCTCAAAACCTGTAAGTCTTTTTATTGCGTCATGCGCATCACTAAATGATGTAGATTCATCTAATACATCAATTGCAATATTACGCTCTAGTTCTGCCGCCGTTTTAGCTTCCGGGAAGTGTGCCGCTATAAACTGAGATAAGCGACGATAAGCAATCACTTTTGATTCTTTCTTTGCTTGCCATTCATGAGCGAGATATTCATTAATCGCATTTGTATCTACAGGGCTATAGTAATCCCCATCATTTGAAACAACATAAAGGTCTTCGTCATCAGGAAGGTTTTCAAGTAACGATTCCCAATTAACGGAGTCACCATAAGACCCATTTTTCCCGGGAGGATTACCAAGGTCAAATCTAGTAATGCTTTTCGTAACTAACTTGTCCGTATTGTCTAAACGATTAGAAGCCTCAAATATTTCTTTGACTGCTATATCTGCATCTAAAGTTTCAGACAGGATCTTATCTTCAAGGTTTCTAGCGATTTCTGATTTGGTTTTATTTAACTGCTTTTGTATTTCAATCAGCTCCGGAGACTTTTCATCTGCTAATACTAGTTGAGGTATTTGTAGTGTAATGTTCTTTTTGAAATCCTTCGTTAATCGTCCAATTTCACCAGCTCTATTCCGCCAAAATTCATTAATAATAAGCTCTGGTAACCATAACGTAATCTTCTTCTCCTTATGTAAAATCAGCGCTTTCTTGAGCTCTTCTATGCTCTCTGAACTAAGATTATAAAATGTGAAATAGATATTCGTATCAATAAAAACGTTCATTATTATTTTCCTATTTATTACCAACTGAATTACGCTTAACGCTTTGTTAGGGTTATACCATCACCACCCACCAGGGCTAAAATCGTCGTAAGGAGAAGGTGCAGGAGGAGTTGGTGCAGGAGGGTCAGCTTTGACATCCAGCGACTTTGATAGTAATTCTACGTTTTCAAAAGGTAGCATATTCAAATCACCGTCTTTAGATATGTTTAACACAAACCCACCACAACCCTCAGACTTTGACTCTGTCGATTGTTCAATAAATCGTATATATCTACAGAACTCATCATATGTTTGCCCAAAACTACCTTTCAATAATGCAGGACAAAATTTATTAAGTGGACAGTATCTGTCTAGCGGTTTGTCCACATCACTATAAGAAATAAAGCCAATGCCGTCATTCAAACCAAAGCCTAAAAAATGACCTTTATCTGCTAACTCTCTCATTTCTATGTTGTAACTATTATTAAGAGCTTGGTTAAGCTTTCTTTTAGGTTCTTTATACAACTCTGTTTTGATACTGTCAGGATTGCGTTTGAACTCAAAAATATAATTCTTCCCTGACCAGTTTACAAACAAGTCATTCAGCTTCTTTTCATCTGGCGTTTGCTGCACTAATTGAACTGCTTTGTTACTTAATCCATTCCCAGCGCTAGCGCTGTAGTGCCCCAATGAAAAGATAAAATTTCCAATATAGATATTCTCATATGGCTGCTTCATTTTTCCTCCATAACCCTAACAGCTATTAGATAGAAAGATTTTGCGCTTAAATACAGAATTTTCTATCTAGTTCCTTATGCTACCAATTGTACTGGTCTTTGTCTTTCCATAACAATCACTTATACCGTCACTTTAGTGATTAGCGTGGCAAATATAGAATTTATTTTTCTAGTATGATTCCCACTAAATCATTAACTTACGCGCGTTAAACCCGTGTTGTAACCATCAGAACCTATCCGAATGTCAGAGCAAATTAAACTCTATAAATCCAATGCTTGACCCTATACGGTAAGGTGTTTATATTGTCGCCCGCCCAACGGGCACATCCTAAAATACACACCGGCTATCCTGCCATCATTCGTGTATTTATATTGGTGTTGTGAACTTCCATGCTAACGAAATTTCGTCCTTTTACTCGTGAATCGGGTGCGCTTATGCATCTTTCGATTCCAATCATTTTGACTCAAATAGCGACCCAAGCGATGGGATTTGTCGATACGACAATGGCTGGCCAAGTAAGCCCTGCCGATCTCGCCGCTATTGCACTTGGCACCAGCCTTTGGATTCCTGTGTTGCTGCTACTGCGTGGGGTGATTATGGCGTTAACGCCTGTTGTCGCTTACCACCGCGGCGCACGCGACTTTCAAAGTATCTCTGTCGAGTTCTTCCAGATGGTTTGGTTGGCATTAATTGCTAGCGTACTGCTTATCGCTTACTTGGTGAGTGCGAAACCGATTTTAGAATGGATTGGCGTAGCCGCTGAGATCATTCCAATTGGCAGTGACTATGCGTTTGCCCTAGCCTTTGGTGTACCGGGTATTGCCCTGTTCTACACCTTGAACGGCTTCTGTGAAGGTATGAACAACACCAAAGTACCGATGATCATTTCGGT